>CAYUYF010000061.1:0-12676 GCA_964449145.1 uncultured Gemmatimonadaceae bacterium
AGGCGCGGAGGGCCGCGGAGGGAAACACAGAGGCACGGAGACACAAAGGGCACAGAGGGCTCGATGTTCTGTCGCCTCCAGTGCCCCGGGCCAAGAGGTTTGATGGTGGACGGACCCGTCGGGCCACGGCTCGGTACCCGGACCCACGCCCACCTCAACAGCAGTTCTCTGTGTCCTCTGTGCCTTCTGTGTCTCTGTGTTCAATCACTTCACCAACTCCTCTGCGGCCCTCCGCGCCCCTGCGCCTCTGCGGTAAGTCTCTAGAACCGCGCCGGCAGCGCCACCGAGGCCTCCAGCATCCGCTGGATCCGGGCCCGGCTCTCGGCCAGGTGGGCGCGGGTCATCGCATCCGGCGCCGTGCCCGCCTCCGCCTGGCGCACCTTGGCGCCGATCTGCTCCAGTTCCAGCCGCGCCAGCGAACGTGCGTCCTCGCTGAGCGTGGGCCCGGGGCCGGGCGGTAGCAGGAGGGTACCGAGTTGGTTGAGATGAGTCCGTTGCAGGTTCCGCCGCAGTGCGTTCACCGCCCGCGGCCGCCCCGGAGTGTCGAGTTCACCCCAGATCGCATCGCTCAGGGTGCGGAACAGCTCCGCCGCCTGGTACCCCTGCCCCGCCGCCACCCGCGACTCGTTGTTCACCATGCGCGCGATGCGGATCGGATCCAGCAGCTCCAGCAGCAGCACCTCCTGCAGGCTCCCCACCATCTCGTTGGCCGGATACTCCACCGGGGTCGCGCCGTAGCCGGTGCCCCAGTGCGAGAGCCGGTTGGGCGCCAGCCGGTTGAGCAGGTCGGGATCGTAGCGGATGGACTGCTCGCCGAACATGGCGTCGGTGATCAGCGCCACCGCCGCGCGCTGCCGCTCCGCCGGAACCGGCGTGAACGGAAGCCGCGCGTTGGGATCGCCCTTGTGATCCCGGGTGAACGACAGCGCCCCGACGTACTTGGTCACCGGATAGAGCGCGGAGAAGCGCTCGAACAGCAGGCTGTTGATCGCGCCGCGGAGCCGCTGGTAGCCCTCCCCCGGCTGGATCAGCCGCCGCTCCAGCCTGGGCTCCGCCTGCCGGACCAGCGCCACCCGGTCCGCCGCCCACTTCACCGGGTCCTCGCCCAGCTCCCAGGCGCTGGTCTGCGGATCCACCGCGAACGGGCCCAGCCAGTTGTCCTCATCGGTGCCATAGGTGTGCAGCGGGTCGGCGCTCTGGCTGGCGATGCGCTCCAGCTCCGGCAGCTCCGCCTCCGAGGTGGCCGCGCCGGGGAACGGGGTATAGCCGTAGCTGATGGCCCAGGTGTCGTAGGAGCCGACTTCGTTGTTGTAGAAGTGGCCCTGCCGCGCCCGGTCGCCGGAGATGTTGGCGGGGGCGTAGTCCATCACCGACACCGTCACCCCGTTCTTGCGGGTGAAGGTGGTGTCGGTCAGCCGCGCGTTCGGCACCCCGGAGGAGCTCTTGAAGTTGTGGCGCAGGCCCAGCGTGTGGCCGACCTCATGCATGATCAGCTCCCGCATCGCCTCGCCCACGTACCGCATCGGCACCGTGTCTCCCTCCGCCAGCATGCCCAGCCCCGCCAGCAGCGCGTGCTGCACGCCGAGCTGGTGCGCCAGCCCCTCGGCCTGGAGGCAGGCGCGGCCGGCCAGCCCGGGACGGCTGGGGAACTCCGGACGGCTGAGCCTCAGGGCCCGGGCGCGCATCGCGTCCGGCGAGGCGATCTCCTGCCAGTCGAACAGCCAGCCGCGGGGGAAGATGGCGGAGATCAGGATGTCGGCGTTGAGGATCTCGCCGGTGCGCGGATCGGTCTGTGAGGGGCCGATGGCGTACCCCATCCGGTAGGCGGCGCTCCAGCGCACGGTGGAGTAGCGCACGTCCTCGGCGCTCCAGGAGCTGTCGGCGGGGGCGTCCTTCGCGACGATGGCGTTCTTGAACCCGGCCGCCTCGAAGCCCTTGTTCCAGGCCTCGATCCCTTCCTTTACATAGCGGCGGTATTCCACCGGCACGGTGCGGTCGATGTAATAGACGATCGGCTGCACCGGCTCGGAGACCGCCGCGGCCGGGTCCTTCTTCTCCAGCCGCCAGCGGTTCACCATGGTGCGGAACGGCACCTCGCGGCGGTCGCGGGAGAAGTCGTACACCGCGTCGAGGAAGTAGCCCACCCGGTCGTCGCCGTAGCGCGGCCGCATCGGCTGGTCCGGCAGGGCGTACAGCGAATAGCGCACCGACACCGGGATGGAGCGATAGTCGCCCAGGACCGCGGTGCTGCTGAAGGCGGGGGCGCCGGGGGCGGTGTAGCTCAGGTCGGCGTCGATCTCGACGTTGCGGGGGAAGCCCTGCACCCGGCCCACCACGCTCTTGTCCTTGCTGAAGGCGGGCGTCTTGTTGCCGAAATAGAACTTCAGGTACTCGCCCAGGTCGGGATAGTCGGACAGCAGGAACGGCGTGGCGTTGACCAGCAGCGCCTTGGTCTCCTTGTGCTCGCTCTCGATCTTGAACGCGGTCACCACCGACGGGGCCTGGTTGCCCTCGACCGAGGCCCGCATGGGGCTGCCGGAATCGGCGGTGAAGCGGGCGGTGAAGCGCAGGACTTGGATCTGGTCTCCCACCCGGTGGAAGCGGATCACCTGCCCATCGGAGAGCGGCAGCCCCTGGTGCAGCTCGAAGTCACCGACGCCCCGGCTGATATGCAGCACCAGGCCGAGGTCCTTGTCCAGCTGGTCGGGCTTGAGCTCGAAGTACAGCGACAGGTCCCGGCCCAGGTGGGTGCGGATCATCCCCTCGATGGGCCGGGTGTCCTTGAGCACCGAGTCCCACGGCTTGAAGGGGTCCTTGGGCGTCGGTTTCGCGGCCGCGGCCGCGGCGGCTGCCCCGGCGGGAGCGGGCTGGGTCGTCGGCGGATAGACCTGGATGCAGGCGGCGAGAACGGTCAGGGCGGCGCCGGCCAGCAGCGTACGGGTAGCCATGTCACAGCTCCGGGAGGGAAAACCGGGCGGTCCGCGGCGCGGACTGGGCTCAGTTGGTTTGGGAACAGGTCAAGCGGGACAGATGGTCAGTTTGGAGTGTCGGGGACTGGCCGTCAAGACGGTGCAGCGCACTTCAGGTTTCAGCCCGATGAGGCGATACTACGACTGAGTCCTCTTCCGACAACTTCAGAACGGTTCAACTTGACTGCTCCCGCCACCCAGACACCCGCCAGTCCAGCCACACCCCGCAATATCGTGGAAATGTTCAGGGCCGTACTCCGAAAGGCCATCGAGACCGGTGCCTCGGACGTCCACATCAGCGCCGGCGGCCCGTTCAGGATTCGGCTCCGGGGACAGGTCGTTGCCATAAAGGGCACACCCAACCTCGAGCCTGCCGACACCGCCGCCATCGCCGCGGCCATCCTGATAGAAGCCAAGAAGGCCACCACCGAGACCGTGGCGGCCATGCTCCACGACCTGACCGACCTGGACTGCTCCTACTCGCTCACCGGATCGGGGCGCTTCCGGGTGAACCTGTGCAGCCAGCGGGGCTCGATCGCCGCCACGCTCCGGAACATCCCCGTGACCCCGCCGAGCATTGAAGGGCTGGGGCTGCCGGCGGTGGTGCGGGACCTGGCCGGCGAGGACCGGGGCCTGATCCTGGTCACCGGCGTCACCGGGAGCGGCAAGTCGTCCACGCTGGCCGCGATGCTGTCTCACATCAACCAGACCCGGCCCGCCAAGGTGGTGACCATCGAGGACCCGATCGAGTTCCTGCACCAGGACGATCGCTCGGTCATGATCCAGCGGGAGCTCGGCGGTGACACCGACGGCTTTGCCAGGGCGCTCCGGGCGGCGTTGCGCCAGGATCCCGACGTCATCATGGTCGGCGAGATGCGGGACATGGAAACCGTGGATATTGCGCTCAAGGCCGCCGAGACGGGCCACCTGGTCTTCAGCACCGTGCACACCACCGATGCGATCAAGACCATCTCCCGGCTGGTGAGCGTGTTCGAGCCCAGCGAGCAGCCGGCGGCCCGCCTCAGGCTGGCGGAGACGCTGCGGGGTGTGATCTCCCAGCGGCTGCTGCCCAGCAAGGATGGCAAGGGGCGGGTGGTGGCGGTGGAGGTCATGCGCAACACCGCCGCCATCGGCGAGTGCATCGCCGACCCGGGCCGGTCCATCGAGATCAAGGACCTCATCATCGAGGGTCGGGAGCAGTACGGCATGCAGACCTTCGACCAGCACCTCACCGAGCTGTACCGGGCCGGCCTGATCACCACCGAGGTCGCCAAGTCCGCAGCCACCAGCCCGGCGGACTTCGCCAGAAACCTGGAATTCCAGTAGCCGCCGCCGGCCCCGCGCCGGCTACCGTCTGGCGGGCGGGCTCGGCACCTTGTGCCAGGTGTAAGTCCGCCCCGGCTTCCACTCGCCGTCCACCATGCTGGAGGAGAGCCCGACCTGGGTGGTTGCATCCGGGTGACGCTCTTCGTGCTGAGTCTCGGTGCGAGTGCCGTCCGGGCCCCAGAACGCCTGCACCGTCTCGTAGACCCCGTCGGGGCGGAGCCGCATCTCCCCCACCCCATACGCCCCGCCGGCACCGACCTGGCTCAGCAGCACCTTCCGCTCCCCCGGGTGCCACCACAGCGTGTAGTTCCACATCGCCCCGGTCTCGCGGCCTTCATGGATGCCGAACAGCACCCCGCGGATACTGAGGCGATTCGGTCCCCAGTAGAACCGGGTCCCGTAGTCGCTGAACGGCTCATCGCTGTTCTGCCATTGGCGGTTGTCGGTCAGCCAGCGGAGCGAGTCCCCGGTGACCATCGCGGCCATGTGCTCCTTCATCCACGCCGGCGGTCCGTCGTCGCTCTGCGCGGCAAGGGAACCGGGTCGGACGGCGAGAGCCAGCAGCAGCGGGAGCGCCCGAGAGAACTTCGGTAGCAGAAGCGTCATGGAGACCTGTCTCTGGGTGGGAGCCCCGGCGGCGCGACCGAAGCTGGCAGGAAATCAGGCGTGGCTAACGCGCAATCTCGGTGCTGGTCCGAACACACGCAATGGAGAAGCGATGAGTCCGGGCTGGGCCACCGGGCCAGCCTGAAACGTTGCCACCGGACGCTCCCGCCGCCGGTTCCCGCCTCGCAACGACCGACCGTTCCATTTTGACCACCTCGAGGGCCTCGGTCGCGCCGCCAACCCGGCCGAGGGCTTCGGAGTCCATGATTCGGGGGCCGGTAGCGCGACGGCGCCGGAGGCCACACCTTCCAGCACGAAACCCGCCCGGGTCCTGCTGCGTCAGTGCCCGGTCCCCTCAACCCGAGTCCATCATGATCGCTCGTCGCCTCTCCCTTGCCGGGGCCCTGACTGTCCTGGCCGCCCTCCCACTTGCCGCCCAGACCTGGAGCAACAGCACCCCCGCCATGCCCGCAGCGGGTTTCGCCAGCGCCCTCGTGGTGGCCGGTGAGGACCTGCTGGTCGGCCGCACCAACGGTTTCGCGGTCGGCACCGGAGATGTGGTGGTCTACCGCCGCGGCACCGACCGCCAGTGGAAGGAGAGCGGCACCTTCGCCGGCACTGGCCTGGAGGTCGGAGACGGCTTCGCGTCGGTGCTCGCGGCGGACGGGCTCTGGCTCGCCGTCGGCGCTCCCAACGCCAAGGGGGGCGGGCGGGTCCACCTCTTCCAGCGCGTGGGTAGAGCGTGGAATAGCGTGGGCACCCTCGCCTCTCCCGATACGGCGGCGGTTGGCTTCGGCAGCGCGCTGGCCTACCAGAACGGGCTGCTGATCGTGAGCGCCCCCGCTCAGGACTCGCTCCGGGGCGCGGTGTACGCCTTCCGCCGCGACGCCCGGGGCCGCATGAGCGGCCCGGTCATGGTCGCGAAGGGCGGCGAGGCGTTCGACCGGCTGGGCTTCGCGGTGGCGCTGGACCGTGGCCGCGCGGTCGTCGGCGCGCCGGGCCCGGGCGGCAACGCCCCGGTGCCCCGGCGCCACGGCCTGACCACGGTGCATGAGGCCAATGCCGCCGGGGCGTGGCGGGAAACCGCCCGGCTCGACGCCGGCCCCGACTCGGTCCTCGCCTTCGGCGCAACGGTCTACATGGATGCCGACGGCATCGTGGTGGGCGCGTCGGTCACCAGCGCCAACCAGGGCGCGGCGTTCGTCTACACCGCCACGTCGTCCGGCTGGACCCTGGAGCAGCGGCTCGAGGCGCCGGAGGCCCGGCCCAACCAGGGCTTCGGCACCGGCATCGGACGCATGGGCAAGACGCTGTTCATTGGCGCGCCTAATTCCAACCAGGCCGGCGGCGTCACCCACGTCTTCACCCGGGAGGCCGACGGCTGGTTCCCCATCCAGGCGCTCCGGGGCGGGAGCAGCACCAGCAGCTTCATGCTGTTCGGGGCCCGGATGGTGGTTGCGGGAGACCAGCTGATCGTCGCGGGCCCGGGCGCGGACTTCCAGCAGGGCCTGGCCTACCTCTTCCGCCGCGACGCCGACGGACTGTGGCGCCCGGAAGGCGCGCTCAAGGACGCCGAGAAGCTGCTGGCCCAGGTGAGCGGCAAGGAAGTGGATTGCGCCGCCGGCAAGGCCAGCGCCTTCGACTGCGGCAACGTGAGCCTGCTCTCCTTCATGCCCAAGTCGGCGCTGGGCGCCCCGCGCGGCGTCGGGGTCAACGACCTCTGGGGGTGGACCGACCCGGAGAGCAACCGCGAGTACGCGCTGGTGGGCCGGATGGACGGCACCAGCTTCGTGGACGTGACCGATCCCAGCAATCCGCGCTTCATCGGCGACCTGCCCATGCACCAGGGCGCCAATGCCAACGTCTGGCGCGACATCAAGGTCTACAAGGACCACGCGTTCATCGTGGCGGACGGCTCCGGCCCCCACGGCATGCAGGTGTTCAACCTGGCCCGGCTGCGCGGCACCTCGGGAGCCCCGGTGACCTTCACCGAGGACGCCCACTACGACAACGTGGCCAGCGCCCACAACATCGTGATCAACGAAGGCACCGGCTTTGCCTACATCGTGGGCAGCAACGGCGGCGGGGAGACCTGCGGCGGCGCGCTGCACATGGTGAACATCCACGACCCGCTGCACCCGGTCTTTGCCGGCTGCCACGCCGATCCCGCCACCGGCATCAAGCGCACCGGCTACACCCACGACGCACAGTGCGTGGTGTACACCGGCCCCGACACCCGCTACTCCGGCCGGGAGATCTGCTTCAACTCCTCCGAGACCGGCGTCGGCATCGCCGATGTGACCGACAAGACCAACCCGAAGAAGATCGCGGTGGCCAGCTACCCCAACACCGCCTACGCGCACCAGGGCTGGCTCAACGAGGAGCAGACCCACTTCTACCTCGATGACGAGGGCGACGAGATCCAGGGCTC
Organism: uncultured Gemmatimonadaceae bacterium; assembly: GCA_964449145.1. Classification (GTDB taxonomy): domain Bacteria; phylum Gemmatimonadota; class Gemmatimonadetes; order Gemmatimonadales; family GWC2-71-9; genus JADJOM01. Next base: position 7,333 of record CAYUYF010000061.1, read on the forward strand.
GGTCCCCAAGACCCGCACCCTGATCTGGGACGTCCGCGACCTCGAGGAGCCGGTGCTGGTCAAGGAGTTCCTGGGCGAGACCTCCGCCTCCGACCACAACCTCTACATCCGCGGCAACCTGATGTACCAGTCCGACTACGTCGCCGGGCTCCGGGTGCTGGACATCTCCAACCCGTCCGAACCGAAGGAAGTGGGCTACTTCGACACGGTGCCGGTGGGAGAGAACGTGCCCGGCTTCGCCGGCTCGTGGAGCAACTATCCCTACTTCAAGAGCGGCACCGTGATGGTGACCAGCGTATCGGAGGGGCTCTTCGCCGTCCGGTACCATCCGCCGCAGGCGATGGTGCCCTGAGGTGAGCGCCCGCCCGGCGGGATGCTCCCGCTCCCTGCTCCTCGCCGCGCTGCTGGCGGCGGGGAGCAGTGCCGTGCTCAGGGCCCAGGCGCCCCGGCTGTACCTGACCAACCAGGACGACGCGACCGTCTCGATCCTCGATCCGGTGACCCGTTCCCTGCTGCAGACCTTCGACCTGCAGACGCTCGGCTTTTCCCCGTCCGCCAAGCCCCACCATGCGCAGGTGGAGCCGGACGGCTCCTACTGGTACGTGACCCTCATCGGCGCGGGCCGGGTGCTCAAGCTGGACCGCGACAACCGGGTGGTCGGCTCGGTCGCGCTGCAGGTGCCGGGGCTGATGGCGCTGAGCCCCGGCAACGACCTCCTCATCGTGGCCCGCTCCATGAGCGCGGTGAATCCGCCGTCGCGCATGGCGGTGATCCGCCGGTCCGACATGACGCTGCTGGATGAGGTAGAGGTGGTCTTCCCCCGGCCCCACGCCATCGCGCTGGATCCGCGGGGCCGCTACGCCTACGTGGCCAGCCTGGGGGTCAATCAGCTCGCCAGCGTCCGGCTGAGCGACGGGGAGACCACGGTGCAGGATGTGCCGGGGCCGTATCACACCCTCACCCAGTTTTCCGTCTCTCCCGACGGCCACTGGCTGGTGGCCACCGGCTCCACCAGCAACCAGCTGCTGGTGTTCGATATCTCCACCGAGGGCAAGCCGGCGCTGGCCCGCACCGTGCCGATGGAAAAGGGGCCGTTCGAGAGCATCTTCACCCTCGACGGCAGCCGGCTGTACGTCACCAACCTCGACGCCAACGTGGTAAGCGTGGTGGACCCCGCCACCTGGACGGTGCGGCAGGTGATCAGCGGTCCCTTCCAGCAGCCGCACGGCCTGGCGCTGTCGCCCGATGACCAGACGGTCTGGGTCAGCAACCGCCATCAGTCCGGCGGGGCGCACCAGCACGAGGGGATGCAGGCCACCGGCAGCGGCACCGCCGTGGCGCTCTGCGCCGCCGACGGCCGGGTGCTGGCCGAGCTCCCCGTGGGCAACTATGCGGCAGGGATCGGCGCCCCGGCCCCGCAGGGCACTCCGGCTCCACCCCGCCCCTGCTCGTGAAGCTGACGGGTGTCCCGGTGCTCCTGGCCGGGCTGGCGGCCTGCGCCGGGGCTCCCGTCACGCCGGCGCCCCGGGCCGCAGCTCCCTCTCCCGCCGCGGCCGCCTGGCGCCCGGTGGTCCGCCCCTTTCCCGTCGCCGATGCCGCCGGCCGGGACCTCACCCTCGCCTTTCTCGGCGGCTTCAACGTGCCCCGGCCGCAGCTGGCCGATCTCGACGGCGATGGCGACCTCGACCTCACCATCCAGGAGTGGGGCGGCCAGATGCTGGCGCTCCGCCGCGACGGCACCGCCGCCGACGGGCTGCCGGCCTTCTCGCTCTTGAGCTGGCACTGGGCCGGCCTGGAGGTGGGCGAGTGGTCCCGCTTCACCGACCTCGACGGCGACGGCGACCTCGACCTCCTCGCCGAGTGGCCCTTCAGCTACCTGCGCTACTTCCGGAACGATGGCACAAAGGCGGCGCCCCACTACGTGGTGCTGCCGGACACGCTGCGGGACGCCGACGGCGTGGCGATCTTCGCCGACCGGCAGAACATCCCCCAGGTGGGTGACGTCGACTGCAACGGCCGCCCCGACCTGCTCATCGGGCGGGTGAGCGGGGTCATCCTCCGCTACGAACTGGTGGGGCGCACCGGCACGCCGGTGTTCCGGCTGATGGATGAGCAGTGGCAGGGCCTCACGATCGTCACCGGGCAGGGAAGCATGCACGGCGCCAACACCATGGCGCTGGCCGATCCCGACGGCGACGGCGACCTCGACCTCATCTGGGGCGATTTCTTCGAGGCCGGCCTGCTGTGGTTCCGCAACCTCGGCAGCTGCACCACCCCGGTGCTGAGCCATGAGCCGACCCGCTTTCCCCCCGGCGACCCCGTCATCACCAGCGGCTACAACGCCCCCGCCTTCGGCGACCTCGACGGCGACGGACGCATGGACCTCCTGGTGGGCGTGCTGGGGGGCGCCTACGATCCCAACCGCACCTCGATCGCCAACCTGCACTACTACTCCCGGGCGGCCGATGGCCGCTTTCTCCGCCGCAGCGACCGGCTGCTGCCGGTGCTCGACGTGGGCAGCGAGGCCGTCCCGGCGCTGGTGGATTTCGATGGCGACGGCGACCTCGACCTGCTGCTCGGCAGCAAGATCGACCCCGAGCGACGGGGCAGCGGGCTGGTCCACTTCGTGGAGAACGTAGGGAGCGCCACGCGCCCGGCGTTCCGGCAGCGGGCGCCGCTCGCGATCTCGGCTGGCTACCACCTCGCGCCCAGCACCGGCGACCTCGATGGCGATGGCCGCCCCGACCTGCTGCTCGGCGGGTTCAGCGCCCGGGTGGCGTGGTATCACGGGGAGACCCTGGTGGACAGCGCGATGGTCACCATCCCCCGCGGCAGCAACACCACCCCCGCGCTGGGGGATCTCGATGGCGACGGCGACCTTGACCTGCTGGTGGGAGAGGCCTCGGGCTCGCTCAACTACTACCGCAACGACGGGACCCGCACCGCACCGCAGTGGGTGCTGGTGAGCGAGCAGTTCGAGGGCATCGATGTCGGCCGGCGGAGCGCCCCCACCCTCACCGACCTCGATGGTGACGGCGACCTCGACCTGCTCATCGGCTCCGACGAGGCCGGACTGGTGCTCTTCCGGAACGAGGGCAGCCGCGCCACGTTCCGGTTCGTGCAGGACAGCGGCTTCCGCCCCGACGTCCCCCCGATCAGCGCCCCCGCCGTGGGCGATCTCGACGGCGACGGCGTGCCGGAGATCGTGGTGGGCGGGATCGGCGGCGGGGCGATCCTGCTGAAGCGAGATTAGACCGCAACGCATTTACTCTTGTGAGGCACCATGGCTACCGGACCGCGCCCCATCGGCGCCTTCTGCTGGATCAACCTGCTCACCGCCGAGACCGCCGCGGCACGCACCTTCTTCTCCACGCTGCTCGGCTGGGAGTTCAAGGAGCTGCCGGGCATGGGGCACATCATCACGGTGGAGGGACACGACGTCGGAGGATTCTGGGACCTCAATCATGCGAACACCCCGCCCGGGCTCCCGCCCGGGATCGGGGTGATGGTGCGGGTGGAGAGCGCCGCCGCCACCTCCGCCCTGGCGAAGAAGCTCGGCGGACGGGGTGAGCCGCCGCGCGAGATCGGCCCGACCGGCACGATGGCGGAGATCTACGATCCGGTCGGCGCCAACATCGACGTCTGGCAGGCCGGCAGCTCCCCCGGCTCCACCGCCGATCCGACCCACCACGGTGTGCCCAGCTGGATCGAGGCGCTCACCAGCGATGTGGAGCGGGCCGCGCCGTTCTATTCCGGGCTGTTCGGCTGGACCAGCCAGACGATGCCCATGCCGGGGATGGACTACACCGTCTTCTCCAACGGCGGCGCCCCGGTGGCGGGGATGATGGCGATCACCAAGGAGATGGGGAGCTTCCCGCCGCACTGGGGCACCTACGTCACCGTGACGGACGTGGACGCCGCCGCCGCGACCTGCAAGTCATCGGGCGGGAAGGTTCACCTCGAGCCGCATGACATTCCTACGGTGGGACGGATCGCCGGCATCACCTCGCCGCAGGGGGTGATGTTCTACGTGATCCGGTACGAGCAGATGTAACCCGGCGGGACCTTCGCCCCTGCAGCGACGCGCCCCTCGGACTGGAGGCAGCGTATGATCCGCACCTGGGCCACCGGCAGCGCCCACGACGACAAGCCGCTCGACTGGCTGTTCGACCTGCGCTACGGCAAGGACATCGGGCACATCACCGAGGCGCTCAACGGCGCCCTCACTGACGGGTCGGTCGGGGCGTGCCAGGCGGCGCTGCTGGCGGCGGAGTGCGTCGGCTGGATCCGGGGCGCCCCCGCCGACCTGCATGACGACGCAAGGGCCTGGGTGAAGGGAACGCCGATGGTGGCGGACCAGGCGGTGGTGGACCTGACGCTCAGGGTCATGGACCAGATCACCAGCCGGTCGGCGCTCAAGGAGTGGTGGGAGGAGTTCCGGCCCGACCTGGCACCGGAGTGGTTCGAGGGGGTCGCGGCACTGCGGCAGCGGGTGCTCTTCGTACCGGAGCCGTAGCCGCTGCGCGCCGCTCAGCCCTGGGCGGCGCGGATCAGCGCATCGCGGAGCGACAGCAGCACCGCGTCGGTGTAGAGCCACTCCGTCCCCATGATGTCCACCGCCTGGTGCACCCGGCGCCGGCACTCGATGAACAGCGCGGTGCGGGTGCCGGTCACCGTGACGGGCGCCTTGCCGGTGCGCCGGAAGCGGCCCCGCGCCGCGTTGCCGAACGTCAGCACCACGCCGTTGTTGCCGAACGCCGAGTAGGCGTTGAAGGTGTAGGCCAGCCGGGCGACGGCATGCTGGTCGCGAGTGCCGACCGGGACCTGGTCGGGACTGAGAATCCCGTTGGGCACGAACTCCGGTTCATCCACCATCCGCACCCCCACCACCGCGTCAATCGCCGCCTCGGCGGCGTGGGAGATCTCGTCGTCGTCGTTGCCGACGAGGTGAGCCAGCTGCGCGAGGTCGGTGGGATCGGGTGGCGACATGGCGGCAAGGTCCTGCCCGGCCCGGGGTCCGTCAAGGGGACTCCCAACCGCGAAGGCGCGAAGGACAGCGCCCATGCACCGGCGAGGGCGGCGACGCGAAGACGCGCGGGGCTCCCTGACCGGGGACCCGCCGTGCGTACCTGCAGTTGGCAGGGTTTGTGGTGGGTGGACGTCTGGAGGGTTGGTGGCAGACCCGACGTTCACCCGCGGTTCTCGGTCGTCCGCTGTGTCCGCCCTGTCCCCTGAGTTGTGCGTTCCAACCGCGAAGGCGCAAAGGGCAGCGCCCATGCACCGGCGAGTGCGGCGACGCGAAGACGCGCGGGGCTCCCTGACCGGGGACCCGCCGTGCGTACCT
>CAYUYF010000061.1:12776-13992 GCA_964449145.1 uncultured Gemmatimonadaceae bacterium
GCAGTTGGCAGGGTTTGTGGTGGGTGGACGCCTGAAGGGTTGGTGGCTACCCGAGCATCTACCCGCCTCAGCCGCTGGCGCCCCACGCGGTGGGATGCAGCCGCCCGATCGGCCCCGAGTAGGCGCGCTCCACCCGGGCGATTCTCAGTTCGTAGTGCTCATACCACTGCTTCACCCCGGTCTCCTGGGCGATGAGGTGGTCGGCGTGATCCTTCCACGCCCGGATCGCCTCCGGGCTTTCCCAGTACGACACCGTGATCCCGAACCCATCGCCGCCCCGGGTGCTCTCGATGCCGAGGTAGCCGGGCTGTTTCGCGGCGAGCGTTGCCATCCGCTCCGCCATCGCGGCGTAGCCTTCGGCGTCGCCGGGGGTGCGGCGGGAGGCGAAGATCACGGCGTAGTAGGGGGTCGGGAGGGCTGGGGCGAAGGCTGGATCGGCGGCCATCGAGGCTCCGGGGGTAAGCGGTGGTCAGGCCAAGGTTCCACCGCGCGTGCGGTCAGTCAAGGGGACCGCGACCACGCCTGGAACAGGCGCCTCGCGCTCAGCCGGCTCACACCGGCTCGGCCCGCAGGACCTCGGCGATGCGCTGCGCAACCTCGGCCAGGACCACCGGCTTGGGGATGACCGCCGCGGCGGCCCAGGGCTCGGTTCGGCCCTCCATCACGCCGGGTGTTCCCGACATCAGCAGTACCCGGAGGTGGGGCCACCGTTCCGCCACCCGGGCGGCCAGCTCCATGCCTGACATCCGTGGCATGACCAGGTCGGTGAGCACCAGTTGCACCTCTCCCGCATGCTCATTCAGGTACTCGAACGCGGCCAGCCCGTCTTCCCGTTCCTCGATCCGGTACCCGGCCCGCGAGAGGTAGCGAGTCACGATCTGGCGCACCGCGGGGTCGTCGTCCACGACCAGCACCTGTCCCCGCCCGTCCGGCACGGGGGCGACCCGCCGGTCGCGGCTCACCCGGGCTGGAGACCCCACGACCGGCAGCAGGATGGTCACCGTGGTGCCGGCGTTGAGCCGCGAGTCCATCGCCACCCGTCCGCCGGCGCCGACCACGATCTCCCGCACCGAGGCGAGGCCCAGCCCCGTGCCGCGGGACGGCTCCTTGGTGCTGAAGAACGGCTCGAACGCCCGGGCCATCACCTCCGCGGACATGCCGGTGCCGGAATCGCTCACCGTCAGGCAGGCCCAGGGCCCCTCCTGCCCCGCCCCGG
>CAYUYF010000062.1:0-13655 GCA_964449145.1 uncultured Gemmatimonadaceae bacterium
GGGGGGGGGGGGGGGGGGGGGGGGGGGGGGGGTTCCGGGGGGGGGGGGGGGGGGGGGGGGGGGGGGGGGGGGCGTCGGCCCACAGGTCCGCCGCCGCTCGCACTACGGCGAATGGGCCGTGGGAGCTATTGATCGACCCGTTCGACACCCCGACCGCAGCGGGCATGAACCGCACGGAGGTACCCCCCGGCGGCATACGAGCGCGGCAAAATCCAGCAGGGCCCAGTTCGCTTGCTGCGCTCCTCTCCCCTGTACAACCCTTGCTGCCAGTGTCTGCAGGTACGGATCATACCGAATGTCCGCGAGGCGCCTAGGACCGAAGTACCGTTCCAGAACCCGGGCCATATTGACATCCAGCAGTGGCCGGCTCCGCGCATGGGCGAACAACTCGATCGAGTTTGCGATGTACTGTCCGACCCCTGGGAGTGCCTCGATACCGCCTCGGGTTGAGGGGAATCGTCCACCCCGGGCCGACATAGCCTCTGACAATTGGAGTAGGGACGCAGCTCGACGCCGTTGTAGACCAAGTGGCTGGAGCACCTCCTCTAGCCGTTGCCGCCGCTCAGCGGCGATCCGCCTCCAGCTTGAATAACGCCCTACAAATCTGGGCAGAAAGCCTTCCACCGCCGCGACGGTCGTCCGTTGGAGAAAGACCTCCGCTATGATCCGGTAGTAGGTCGAGGCACCCGGGCGCCGCCAAGATAGCTCTCTACCGTTCGCGGCATACCACGCGAGCAGGTGTCGCCGGAATCGGGCGATCCGTGCCGAGCTGACTACCATCCGACCTTTGCCTTTTCCGGTGCAGGAAGTCGTGCGACCCGGCATCCCATGCCTCCCCGTAGGCCCCGTCCCGGCCCGCGTTTTCTTGGCTATGTTGCCAGTGAATCCCTCATTACTTTGTGGGAAGCCGCAGGTCCTCGAATCAACCCCCGGTCCAAGATGACTCGCAAAACCCATCACCAATTGACCGCAATCGACCTTTTTGCCGGCTGCGGTGGCCTTTCACTCGGTCTTGAGCAGGCTGGCTTCCGGCCTCTCCTAGTCTCGGAGATCAACAAGTCCGCGCTGGCGACCTATTTGGCAAACCGGGAGCACCTGCAGCTTGAGGCCTTCAAGGACATCCACAAACTGACCAATCCCAAGCTTCGCGAGCTACTTGCTCGATGGGCGACCGCTGGCACCAGTCAGGTGGATCTGGTTTGCGGAGGACCACCCTGCCAGGGGTATTCGGGAATCGGGCATCGCCGGACATTCAAGGTGACGCGGGAGGAAATCCCCTCAAACTATCTCTATAAGGAAATGGTCCGGGTCATCAAGGTCGTCAAGCCACGAGCGTTTCTCTTTGAGAACGTCCGTGGTTTGCTGTCTGGACGCTGGACCCCGGAGGGAATCAAGGGGGAGATCTGGCAAGACGTCTTGAAGACCTTCCGCGCGCTGAGCGACTATGCTGTCCGGTGGGAGCTGGTCCACGCCAAAGACTATGGCGTACCGCAGAATAGGCCAAGGGTCCTGATGGTCGGCATCCTAAGAGAGACAGCCGAGAGGGCCGGGCTCCCAAACGAGACCCCCGCGGATTTAGAGCCCAGCGCGGTCAGTGCTGGGTTCTTGCCGGAACCGATTGGTACGCCTCCGCCGGATCTCTGCGACGTATTCGGAGACCTCATCGATCCGGCCTTTGCCGTAGGGGGTGCAACCCGGATGTACCCAAGGGCAGCTACTACCCCATTCCAGTGCGAGATGCGTGGCGCGCCTGGGGGAGGGGCACTCGGTAAGGGTGCCCCGCTCACCGAGCAGGACTACAGCGAGCACTCAGCGCGGATCCGAGAGAAGTTCGAATACATGATCGCCAATGGCGGGGAGATACCCAAGCACCTTCAAACCAAGAAATTCGCCCAGAGAGTGCTTCCCCGGACCTGGGAGGGAAACGGCCCCACGATTACGGCAACCTCCCTGCCGGACGACTACGTTCACTTCGCCCAACCCAGAAGCCTCACTGTTAGGGAATGGGCACGACTGCAGACTTTCCCAGATTGGTACAAGCTTGAGGGACCGAGGACCACCGGCGGCCAGCGCAGGGCAGGTAATCCCAGTGAAGGAAACTGGGATAGGGAGGTGCCGAAGTACACGCAGATTGGGAATGCAGTGCCGGTTAGGCTTGCCAGGGCCGTCGGAGGCCACCTGGCGGCCATCCTCACACCGTAATTCAAGCCCATTCAGGCCCACGCCTATTAGCGCTGTACCCGTGCCCTTGTACTGACCATCACAGCTCGAAGTAAGCATAGTCTTGACGCAATCGCCTGAGTCCGCTCCTTAGTGAATCCCGGACCCCACCACCGCCATCAGGCCCAATAGTGGCGCTGCCGAAGATTTCCCTGAGGCCAAGCGCGACGCCATTCTTCGTGTCCATTCCCCAATAGTTCTTTCCCGATAGATCCCTAAGTCTTACGACCGCAGTGCTTGTGCTCCTCAGTCGATCGGGGTCCGTAGTTGGCACCGTGACGAAAGCGTACTTCAATGATTTGAGACTCCGTGGCGAAAACCCCTCCACGCCAACTGTGATCTGAGAACGATCGAAGCTGGTGGCTCGGTACACCAGATCCCACAACATGGGCATCTGTGCGTTGTCATTCCAGTTGGTCTTACACTGGATGATGGTGGCGCTTGTCCTGCTAAGGGCACCGCTGCGGAGAGCTTGGTCTACAAGTCGGACCACATGACCAAGCGTTTCAGCCCTTGGACCTGAGAACGGCGCTTCATTTGGGAAACTAACTGCGATCAAATCTGACTCCGAGTTCACAGCCACAGTTCCGTACTTCACGGCGATGGCATTGGTGATCGGACCTTCCAACAGGCTCCGCCTCTTAACAACAACCGCGGTAGAACCGACCAGACACAGATTCAAGTACCAACACACAAGCGCTTCCCATGCGGCCCCTCCCCCAGATAGCGCACCCTGCTGTTCTGCCGGATCCAGCGGGGCGTCGGTCCTAGTCTCCCTAAAGATACTCGACAGCCTGTTTCCGATCCCGAGAATTTGGTCGGGATCCTCCAAGTCTGAGATCGCCTCCATCATCACGGATCGCCAGATCGCCCAGCATGACTGCACCGTCCTTAGGTCCTTCAGATCGGCTATCACCTTTTCGCGCAGTTGGTCTACGAGCATTCCTACGGCACCTCGAAGGAGTTGTGCAGGATCGAAAACGCTACCTGGGTCGGGCGGAGATCGATGGCATCGACTGCGCAGCAGACCGCACTCGCCAAAAGCCCTCCAGCAAGGACCCACGCCCCGACCACTTCATTACGCATAACTGAGCTTGGGGTTAAGCTCGACTTACCAGAAACAGATATACTCAAGTGCTTACCTGGTCTATCGATGTAACGATTCGCTTCAACGCTTGGCGGTATTTTTGATCTCCCCCAGTGAGCGCACGACGGGCCCAGCTATCCCTGAAGTCGTCATGACGGCCTCGTTTGGCACGATAGAAACCTGAGAGCTCTGCCGGAGTGGTCGGGCGCGAACCGAATCTTCTACCCTTGAGTGCCCGACGGTCATAGTCCTGTTGACGCTCCCGCAACTCCTTGTTGCGGCGATCCAGATAGTACTTGTGAGCCGCCACGAAGATCCTATCGAAAAATACGCCAAGCGCTCGTTCAAGAGCGCGGTTCTTTGACCGGCAGAGAGAAACGAAAGCTTCTTTCGCTCTCTCGGTACGAAGGCTGGGGGCCAACACGTCCCACCCATATCGAAGAGCCATCCACTTGGCATATCCGCGTCGCTCCTCCCGCTTTGATCGGACAGTGGCGTGTCGAAACAACCACCAGCGCGCCAAGTAATAGTAGGGGTTCTCCGAGTTGAACACCTTGTCATACAGCAGGGCAGTCTCAAAAAGCTTGTCCTTTCCTGAGCGGATATCTACTGGGTCTAGGTTACAGCCGGCAACGGCCTGAGCCATCTCTTCCTTGGTGATTCGTATCTGACCCTTTCCCCTTACCATCGCCGTGACCTGACGTTTCCGCACATATGAGTACCCCAAACGGCGGAGTGCCATTTCAAGGACTACCTGTACCCTACTATTGGCCATCAGGTCCGCGCTGCGGATCGCGGACTGCTTATTGGTTGCCTCCACGATACTGGAAACTAGATGCCGGTATTCCGCCCCCTGCGTGCTTTCCCAACCCTTCAGAGCTATTAGCTTCACCATAACCGAGCATTTCTCGGCCCCGGAGGAGTCAGCCAAAGTACGCACGGTCTGCTGCCCGTTGATGATCTGGCCCAGCTCAACGATGAATTCCTCCTTGCCGGTTTCGTCCTTGGTCCAAGTCACCTCGTCAGCGATTATCGTGATGCCGTTGTTGTAGTAGAAGAAGTTGTCTGGCTCCTTGCGGATGGTGGCCTTCATCGCCGCGTTCGTTGTGTTTGCCCCACCTAGGTACCCTCGGATGTTGCGAGCGAACAATCGAGGTCCGATATCCCGAAACAGCTTACCAAGAAGATCGCCTCGCATGGGAAACACCCAACAGTTCAGCCGAGCACGGTTGTCGGCTCGCTCCAAAATGCTGCGGGTGATGCTCTCGTCACCCTCACCAGGCTCAAGAGAGAACGGCGGGGGTGGCGCTTGTAGGGTTTCGCGAAAGTGCAGCCAAGTCCTCAGGACGTCGGCACATTCCACGACAGTCAACCTAGCGCCAGCGGCCTTCGCGGTACGCTTCGCCGAGCTGACATCCTTCGCCGGTAGAGTGCCGAGCGTTACATAGTGCAGTTCGAGCTCGTAGTCATTGCCCGCGAGCTTGCGGGCTTGTCGAAGCCGGTCAGCCACATCCGGCTTCGCGTCATTCACGAACTCGTGAAACTCGTTGTCTTCGTACCGTAGCACCGCGTCGCCCAAAGTTGCGAACTTATGCAACTCCCCCGCGCCTTCACGCCGACCCGCGGCCGCGCGCCTATACTTGGCCTGCAGAAGGTATATCCGACGAGCCTGTTCATCGATATAGGCACCGTCGACGTTTTTGTCATTTTTTCCTCCGTGCACCCCCTCGCGTGCCACATCAGCAAGGTCGAGCCCGGTGAACGACGAGCGAAGATACCAGTATGTAAAAACAAGGTCCGGCGTACCCACGAATTCTGCCTTTCCCATTTCACGTATTGCTTTGTGGAGATCCCGCAGTGCGGTTCGCTCTTCGTTAGTCATCCGGTATCGATCCCTCTAGAGTGTAGAGTCCGCTACAGGTTGGGTTCGGCGATATTAGCCCAAATACCACCGCCATCTCTTCCGCCATCTGATGGGAGCTACCCCTACTCTCACCTTGGAGCCCGAAGAGTCACGATGTCAGCTACCCGCTGTTGGCTTGGCGGTCGACCATAAGGGCTGAGCGCCCACAATGTACAGGCCATGGTCGACAGCGTTAGGGGCCCCAGAGCGGCATGGCCACGGTCTACCTCGCCGGATAGGCGGGCGGTTTCCGGGGTCACACCCCAGGTGTTGGCATCCGGGATGGTGCGCCACTGGTCCACTCGCACACGGAGCTCACGGGGGCGAGGGGCGGGGGATACTTCCCGTCCCCACCCCCCCAACCCACCCTACGGCCGCGTATACTGGGTCTTCCGCCGTCCCGTCGTATCCACCGACCAGCGCGGCAACGCCCTGGCATCCCCTACCAGCCGTCTCGGCACGCCTCCTGGCAACACCAGGGTCGGCTGCGTGCCGATGTTGAAGGGGTCCGCCTGGGTCACGTCCACCTGGTATCCCAGATCCTCGATTGACCGGATGGAGGTCGCGCTGAGCGGCCGGAGCGTACCGCTGATGAAGCCGGTCATCACCTCGCTCTGGAAGATCGTCTCCTCCCAGTGCGAGTCCCGGGTCCCGTCACCGTTGGAGCCGCTGCAGGTGCCGCTATCCTCCACCGGCACCGTGGTCGCCGTCCCGCCGCCGTTGAGGGTTCTGTAGGCCGCGACTGCCCCCGCGCCGGTGAACTGGGGCGTGTTCGACGGGCATCCGCCGGTGAGGAGGCTCAGGTTCCAGAAGCCCGGGATCGGCTCCCACAGGACGCCGTACCCCAGCACGTGCCCCATCTCGTGCAGCACCACATCGGCGAGGGACCCATCCGCCTCGAGCCCCGCCAGGTCCGCGACGTCGAACTGCATAATGCCGACGTAGGGCAGCAGGGTGCCGGTGTTCCGCAGGTCGCAGGGGCCCGCCGCGCCCAGGATCCCGCCGGGCCCGTCAATGACAACGATCTCCGCGTAGATCCGGAGGTCGTCGACCGTGCCGGCGATCGTCTGCGGGGTGGTGGCGCCGCAGTCGGTCGTGTTGAACGCCTGCGGGATGGTGAAGTCGGCCAGGTCCGCGGTGATCACGGCCTCCCACCGCACCTTGGCGGCGGCGAACGCCGCCTGCTGCGCGGGCGTGGCGCTGGACAGGAAGACGAGGTCGATCGTGAACTCGGTCAGGGGCGTCCCGGTGGCGGTGAAGGTCACCGGTGGCCCCTGGAGTCCGGCCACCGTCGCCGTCAGGGTGTTGAGCCCCGGCACCTCGCCCAGCGTCCACGACCCCACCTTCGCGTGGCCGTTCGCGTCGGTCTGCGCGGTGCCCCCGGTGATGCTGCCGCCTCCCGAGGCCACCGCAAACGCCACCGTCGCCCCGCTCACCGGGTTTCCGCTCACGTCGAAGACGCTCACCGCCGGCGGCACGCCGACCGCGGCGCCCGCGGTCCCCACCTGCCCGTCCCCAGCGACGGCGGTAATACCACTGGCCGCCCCGGCAACAAGGGTGACGCGTTGGCCCCCCAGGGCCGGCAACCCCGGCGTATTCACGCTATACAACATGTCATAGACGCCGACCTGGCCGACAATTGTGAGCGCGAGGAACGTGGCGACTCCCTGGGCATCGGTGTCTACCCCAGCCGAGCCGACAGTGACCGATCCCGTGCTCCAGGACACAGTAACACTGAAGAACGGTGCCGGTACCGCGTTCCTGAACCGATCCACCACCTGCAGCACCGGCTGCTGGGCCAGCGGTACGCCGTTCACCGCCACCGCGCTCGGCTGGGTCAGGATGCTGAGCCCCGCCACCGGTCCCGGTTGCCCTGTCGCTGTGAAGGTGATGGGTAGCCCGGCGAGCCCCGCGGCCGTGGCCTGGAGGGTGTTGGTCCCGACGACCTGGCCCAGCGTCCAGCTGGAGACCGCCGCCTCACCGCTTGCGTTGGTGGTGGCTGCCGAGCCGGTGACCCCGCCGCCGCCGCCGGTGACCTGGAAGCTGACCGCGAGACCGGGCACCCCGTTCCCCTCGGCGTCCGTCACTACGACCGCCGGGAGCACCGGCACCGCGGTCCCGGCCGCCAGCGTCTGGCCGTCGCCCCGGAGCGCCACCATGGCAGTCGGGGCGCCCGCGCCGAGCGCGATCGTACTGGTGGTCACGCCGGTGAGCCCCGGTGCGCTGAAGGTGAGGATGTAGGGACCGACCAGACCGGTGATCGCCAGGCCACTGAAGGCCGCGCTTCCGTTGGCATCGGTCACCGCGCTGGTGCCGCCGCTCGCCACGCCGTTCCCGCTGGTGACCGTCGCCGTGACGGTGACGCCGGCCAGCGGCACCGGGTTGGCCAACTGGTCCCGGATCGCCACCACCGGCTGCACGGCGAGGCTGGCGCCGCTCGCGGCCGTGGTGGAAGGCGGCGTGGTGAGCACCAGGATATCCAGCCCTGGCGTCCCCGGCGTGGCGCTGAAGACCACCGGCGCGAGCCCGGGCACCCGCGCCTCGAGCGTGTTGAGCAGCCCCACGGTGGGGCCGAGCGTCCAGCCGCCGAGGGTCGCCTGACCCTGCGCGTCAGTCTGCTGCGAGGAGCCGATGAGTGCGCCGCCACCGGCCGTAACCACGAAGCTGACTCCGGCGTTCGGCACCGGGTTGCCGCTTCCGTCCTGCACCAGCACCGTGACCGCCCCCTGCGCCGGTCCGCCAGCACCGCCGGCCAGGGTGGTGCTGCCCACCGCCGCCACAGTGGCCGGACTCCCCGGGTTCACCTGGATGGGCCCAGATATCAGCCCCGGCACCCCGGCAACCGTGAAGGTGAGGGTCCTTATCCCGACCGTCCCGGCGAGCCCGAGTCCGGTGAAGGTCACCGAACCGCTGGCGCTCGAGAGCGCCGTGGCGCTTCCCACGAGCGATCCGCCCCCCGTGGCGATCGCCGCCGTCACCTGGATCCCGGCCTGGGGGCGCGGGTTGCCGAACGCATCCTGGATCTCGAGGACCGGCGCCGTGGGGAAGGCCGCCCCGGCGAACGTGGTGCCGCCGGGCGGGGTCAGGAACGCGAGGGCGGCGGTCGGACCGGCGGTGGCGGTTGCGGTGAAGATGAGGGCGGGGAGGTCGCCCACCGACGCCACGAGCTGGTGGGCACCCGCCGCGGTCGGCAGGGTCCAGCCGCCCACGGTGGCGATGCCGCTCTGGTTGGTGGTGGCGTTTCCGCCGGTCACACTGCCGTTCCCCGGCTGGGCCACAAACGCCACTGAGACCCCGGGGAGCGGGTCTCCATGCTGATCGCGCACCAGCACCGCCGGTGGCACGGTCACCGCGGCCCCTGCCGTTACGGACTGGTTGTTGCCCGCCGCCACCGCGAGGGACGAGGGCCTCGGGTTCGAGGGGCCTGCCCCGCCGTCACCCCCGCTGCATCCGGCGCCCAGGCCGAAGGCGGCAAGGACAACCAGGCGTGCGAGGGGAGTCATGGAGCTGGGCATGGCCGCAATAACATGCAGGCCGCCCGGGCCTGACACAACCACCCGACGACGCCAACGGCCTGGACCCGCTGAGGCCCCGGCATGATCACGATGCCCAGTTTGCGGAGCTCACTCTTGTCGCGCCCAGAGAGCCATTCCACCCGTGGCATTTGCGTGAGTCAGAAAGCCCCATGCCACCGTTAATTGATGTCACAGGTTTCCGCTGGAGCGCCATGCTGCAGGCATGCCCCGCGCACAGTCGGCCCGACGCTTGCGGTTGTATATACATGGCGTATATATATGACTGCCGGATTCGAATGGGATCCGGCGAAGCGCCTGGCAAATCTGCGGAAGCACGGGATCGACTTCGTCCGCGCCGTGCAGATGTTCGAGGGATTCGTCACCCAGCGGACCGATACACGCCGGAACTACGGGGAGAGGCGCATCCTTGTCGTGGGGCTGGTCGATGAAATGATCCTTGCCCTGGTGTACACTCCGCGCGGCTCGGTGCTGCGCATCATCTCAGCCCGGAGGGCCAATGACCGCGAAGCGCGAGCGTACCGTGCGGTACGACCCCCTGAAACACCGGGACAAGACTGACTGGGAGCGGGTGAGTCGACTGACCGACGCGGAGATCGAGGCCGCCGTCGCGTCGGATCCCGACGCCGCGCCGATCCTGACCGAGGAGTGGTTCCAGCAGGCGACCTGGATGCCGCCGCTGACCAAGAAGGGAGTCTTTCTGCGGCTCGACCCCGAAGTCGTGGCGTGGTTCAAGGAGGGGGGGCCTGGCTACCAGACCCGAATGAATGCCGTGCTCCGCGCCTATGCGATGGCCCACCGGAAACCGGCGGTGAAAAAGCAGGTCACGCGGGCAGGGCGGACGAAGAGGTAGTAGCGGTCGCCCACGGTGTCGTGTCTGGTCGGTCTCGAGTTCACGGGCAGTTGCGGGCTCTCCGCGAGTCCGGGAGCAGCATCTGCCGGCAACAAACCATTTTGTACCGATGGAGGATTACAGTGGCAGACAAGAAGATCATCGCCGTAGTCGGCGCCACCGGCGCGCAGGGCGGTGGCCTGGTCCGCGCCATCATGGCGGACAAGGCCGGTCCCTTCACTGCCCGCGCCCTCACCCGCGATGTGACGTCCGACAAGGCCCGCGCCCTCGCCGCGCTGGGCGCCGAGGTGGTCTCGGCCGATGTGACCGACCTCGAAAGCCTGAAACGCGGCTTCGCGGGCGCCTACGGCGCCTACTGCGTCACCTTCTTCTGGGCGCATTTCTCGGCGGAGCAGGAGATCGCCGAAGGCCTGGCCCTGGCCCAGGCGGCGAAGCACGCCGGGCTCAAGCACGCGATCTGGTCCACCTTCGAGGACACCCGGAAGTGGATACCGCTGAGCGACAATCGCATGCCCACGCTGCAGGGGAAGTACAAGGTGGCCCACTTCGACGGCAAGGCGGAGGTGAATGCGGAATTCACCCGGCTGGGCGTGCCGACGACGTTCCTGCTGACGTCGTTCTATTGGGAAAACATGATCAACTTCGGCGCCGGCCCCGCCAAGGGTCCCGACGGCACGCTGGCGCTCACCTACCCGATGGGAGACAAGAAGCTCCCCGGCATCGCGTCCGAGGACATCGGCAAGTGCGCCTACGGCATCTTCAAGCGGGGTAGCGAGTTCATCGGCAAGACCGTGGGGGTCGCGGGTGACCACCTGACCGGCGCACAGATGGCGGCGGCGCTGACCAGGGCGCTGGGGCAGGAGGTGCGCTACAACGACGTGCCGGCCGATGTCTATCGCAGCTTCGGCTTTCCCGGCGCCGACGACATGGGGAACATGTTCCAGTTCAAGCGCGACTTCGAGAAGGACTACTGCGGCGCGCGGAACCTGGAGCTCTCCCGCGCGCTCAACCCGGCGCTGCAGACGTTCGAGCAGTGGCTGGCTGAGAACAAGAGCCGGATTCCGCTGGAGTAACCGCGTTTGGTTGATCGGGCCGCCACAGAGGCCACGCAGGCTGGTCTGGCCGCCACGGAGGAGGCGCTGAGAGGCGGTTAGGCGGCTGGGCGGCTGGGCGGCTAGCTAGAACCGCGATGCGGTCAGCGCGACGTCCGCACCGGCCCACGCCGCCGTCAGACGGGTGCGCACCTCCGCGGCCTCGGCGCTCTTGCCCTGGGCGTCCAGCGCCGCCGCCAGCCCGAACAGCGACCAGCCATTCTCGCGGAACTTGGCCAGATCCTCCTTATAGACCCGTTCGGCGTCCGCCGGGCGGTTCGCGGCCAGGAGCGCTGCCCCGAGATAGGGCCTGACCGGCAGCTCCCACGTCGGCGGCTCATCGTACAACAGACCGTCCTCCAGCCGCACCGCCTCCTCGTAGTGGCTCACTGCCCTGTCCGCGTGACCGGCCGACTCTTCCGCCGCCGCCAGCACCATGTGCATCCCCACCTCCAGCACCGGCCGAGCGCCGTTGATCCCCCAGATGACCAGATCCTTCACGGCGGGCGTCTCCATCAGGGTGCCGAGCGCCGCCAACTCTTCCTTATAGGCGAGGTCTCCCCGGCGGGCGAACGCCATGGCGCGGGCCCAGTGCCGGGTGGCGCGGGCGTAGCTGAGCTCCTCGGCCGGCGCCGGAGCGGCGAGCACGGCGTCCCAGTCCCCGAACCGCACCGCCACCCGGAGGGGCGCCCCGTAGAAATGCTGCAGCATCTCGTAGCCCGGGGAGGCCATCACCGCCGGATCCATGAGCCCCTGCAGCCGACCGGCGTTGGTGCGAGCCACGGCGGACTGCCCCGCCATCTGGGCCGCGAACTCGAGGAAGTGATAGTTGTGCGGGTAGTAGCCCAGCGGGTACAGCCCCTCGGGATGCCGGTCGGCGATGTAGGCCTCGTCGGCGTGGACGGCGTGTTCGTTGGCGCGGATGGCGTCGGCGTAGCGGCCCACCCGGATGTAGATGTGAGCCGGCATGTGGACCAGGTGGCCCGCTCCCGGCATGAGGGTGGCCAGGCGTTCGGCACAGGCCACCGCGCGCTCGGGATACGCCGCCTCGACCGCGTGGATATAGAAATGGCAGCCGCCGGGATGGTCGGGGGCCATCTTCTGAACCTGCTCCAAGCGAGCCAGCAGGCCCTCAGTGCCGGGCCGAGGCTTGCCGTCGGCCCAGTAGTTCCACGGGCTCAGCAGCATCTCTGCGTCGGCGGCGAGGACCTGCAGGTCGGGATCGTCGGGGTAGCGGTCGGCCAGCTCGGCCATGCCGGTGCGATAGGCGCTGTCGAGCGCGGCCCGGTCCGCAGGCGGCACCGCCAGGTAGCGCGCCGCCATGACCCGGATCATGTCGGCTTCCTTCGCATCGGCGTGGTCAATCCTCGCCAGGGCGGCCTGCGCCGCCTGGTAGGCCGCGACGCCAGCGGTCGAGTCCATGGCGGCGTTAATGTTGGGCCCCAGCGCCCAGGCGACGCCCCACCAGCAGATGGCACAGGTGGTATCCAGCGCCGCCGCCTGACGAAAGGCGGCGATCCCTTCGGCGTGGTTGAAGCCGTAGCTCAGCCGGAGGCCCTGATCGAAGTAGCGCTGCGCCGGCGGCACCCGGGTGCTGATGGTCCGGTGCAGCGTGCCGAGGTTGTCGTACAGCGGGACTTCGACCTGCGCGGCCTGGCAGCCGGCCAGCAGAGTGGTGAACAGGGCGATGAACAGGCTGGGGCGAGTCGGGGACATGACGGCCTTCGGCGGGGTGGCTGGCTGCGCAAATACTATCTGGGCGAGCGGGGGCGAGCAAGCCGAGTCGTCCGAAGAAAGGCCTCGACCTGCGCGGTGGCCCGAAGGAGCGTTACGGACAGTGGCTCTGCACCCCTGTTCACCTTCCACCAATCCGCCTGATCGCTCAATCGCCCTATCACCCAATCGCCCAAGCGCTCAATCGCCCTAATCCACCCTGACGTCGAAGCTGCCGACCACCGCCAGGTTACCCACCGCCGAACCGAGCGGCACCAGGTCCACATCGAACGTCCCGGCCACCCGGCCGTTGCCGATACTGGTCACGATCACGGTCCCGGTCGCCCCGGTGCTGGTGATCCACGAATCGCCGGTCGGGAAATCGAGGACGGTGATGCTCATCTCGGTGCCCAGGGTATAGGTCCCGGAGACGGTCACCGGCATGCTGGTGGAGATGCTGACCGACGTGGTGACGGTGGTGCCGCCGACGACGAAGACGCCGGCCGCCAGATCGCCCAGTCCAACGACGGTGGCGGCGTTGAAGGCGGTGGTGCCCAGCGTCCCGCTCACGGTGCTGCCGTGGTTGTTGGGCGGCACCGCCGTGAAGCCGGATGGCAGGGTGACATCAAAGGTGCCGTTGGTGACCGCCAGCGAGGCTCCCGGCCCCGGCGTAAGGTCGGCCGTGAAGGAAAAGGTGCCCACCATGCGGGTGGCGGTGAGGGTGGTGATGGTCATGGTCCCAGCGGCGCCGGTCAGCGAGGACGAGTAGAGGTTCACCGTGGCGCCCGACACCGTGGTGATCCCGCCGGTGCCGCCCGCCGAGGTGCCGATGTTGATGCCGATGGGATAGGTGCCGGTGGCGCCGATGAAGGCGACGGTGAGCGAGAGGGTCTTGTAGTTGGTGGGAGAGACCAGGTCCACCCCGCTGATGATCAGCGATCCGGGGACGCCCGGGTTGCCGGTAACGCCAAAGCCTGTGGTGTCGGCCGCCCAGGGCTGGCCGTTGATGTCGGCCGTGAAGGCCGCCTTCCCGCTGCCGGGGCCGACCGGGCCGCCTCCCCCACCGCCGCCCCCGCAGGCGCCCAGAACCACCGCGACCACCAGCCCGAACAGCCCAGATCTGTTTCGCATCGCCAGACTCCTCTCTACTGGTACCCCATACGGCGTCCCGGCCTGCCGGACTGCCACCCTGCGCCGCGACGGGTGGGCGTCTAGTAATGCGCAATTGGGGGGGAAGAACCGTCATGGCTGCTCC
>CAYUYF010000063.1:0-11477 GCA_964449145.1 uncultured Gemmatimonadaceae bacterium
AATCGCCCAATCGCCCAATCGCCCAATCGCCCAATCGCCCAATCGCCCAATCGCCACGATGGGAGTCCACATGGTCACCAAGATCAATCTCAAGGACAAGCTGGGTCGGTTCAGCGATCGGTGGAGCCCCAAGATCGTGGCCGACCTCAACGACGCCCACGTCAAGCTGGCCAAGCTCCAGGGTGAATTCGTCTGGCACAAGCACGACCACGAGGACGAGCTGTTCCTCATCCTGCACGGCACCCTGCGCATGGAACTCCGCGACGGCACCCTCACCCTGGAGCCGGGGGAGATGGTGGTCATCCCCAAGGGGGTGGAGCACCGCCCGGTGGCCGAGGAGGAGGTTCACCTCCTGCTGGTGGAGCCGATGGGCATCCGCCACACCGGCGACGTGGTGGAGGCCCGCACCGTCACCGAGTGGGAGCGGATCTAACCCTCTGGTCCGGCGGGATTCCGCCCGCCGGTACCGGCACGTAGCTTTCTCCCGCGCCCGTTCCCGCAGTGCCATCGGCCAGGTCCTCCCGCGGCAGACGCCCGGAGGTGCTCATGCCTGACATCCGTCACCTGCTGCAGATCAACGCCCCGCCTGCGACCGTCTTCCCGCTGGTGTCCACTGCCAAGGGCTTCAGCCACTGGTGGAGCGCCGATGTGCGCGATGTGATTTCCCCGCAGCCCGGCGTCGAGCTGCGGTTTCCCGGGAACACCATCTACCGGCTCCGGGCCGAGACCTTCCTGCCACCGGTCCAGGCCGCCTGGACCTGCGAGACGGGGAAGGAGTGGACCGGCACCCAGCTCCTGTTCCTGCTCTCCCCGGTGGGGGCCGGCACCACGCTGCGCTTCGAGCACAGCGACTGGAACGCGGAGACCGACTACTTCCTTTCCTGCAACACGGTGTGGGGGGAGCTGCTCTTCCGCCTGAAGGCCGAGGCCGAGGGGATGGGAGCGGGTCCACTGTTCCAGCGGGCGGAGCTCGGCTCCTGAGCGCGGCACCCGTGGCGAGTCCTCCAGCGGTGGCGGGAGCTCCCCGCCACATCTTCGTCACCGGCGGGACGGGCTACCTCGGCCGGCCGCTGGTGGCCCGGCTGATGGCCCGCGGGCACCGGGTGCGGGCGCTGGTGCGGCGCGGCTCGGAGGGGCGGCTGCATCCCGGGGTGGATCCCGTGGTCGCGAACGCCCTGGACGCCGCCAGCTTCAGCACCGCCGTGGCTCCCGCCGACACCCTGGTCCATCTCATCGGCACGCCGAATCCAAGCCCCGCCAAGGCGGCGGAATTCCGCCGGGTGGACCTGACCTCCACGCGCGCCGCGGTCACCGCGGCGACGGCGTCGGGGGTGAAGCACTTCGTCTATCTCAGCGTGGCCCATCCGGCGCCGGTCATGCGCGCCTACATCGCGGTGCGCCAGGAAGGCGAAGCGCTGGTCACCGACAGCGGCATCCCCGCCACGATCCTCCGGCCCTGGTACGTGCTCGGCCCGGGCCACAACTGGCCGTATCTGCTGCTGCCGGTGTACTGGGTGGCTGGCCTCCTGCCCGCCACCCGCGAGGGCGCCCGGCGGCTGGGCCTGGTCACCCTGCCGCAGATGATCACGGCGATGGTGCGCGCGGTGGAGGAGCCGGCGGCGGGCGTGAGGGTGGTGGAGGTGCCGGAGATCAGGCGATTGGGCGATTAGGCGATTCGGCGATTGGGGGATTGGGGGATTGGGGGATTGGGGGCGGCCCAGAGGGTGACTGCAAGGTCGCCGAGCGGCCGAAACCGGGCTTGGTTCTCGCTCGTTCTTGAAACCTCTGCGCCGCGGCCCTCGTTCCCTCCCCATCCCCCATTCGTGAGATTCTCCCATGCGCCACGGCTGGCTGCTTGCCCCCGCCCTGCTCCTCGGTGGCACCGCGCTCCACGCCCAGTCGGCGCCGGACCGCGATGGCGTGCGCGCGGCGGTGCTGGACTACGTGGAAGGCTTCTACCTGGGAGACACCACCCGGCTGGTGCGGAGCGTCTCCCCCGCGGTGAGCAAGTACGGCTACTGGCGGGCGAAGGCCGGCGGACCCTATGCCGGCGAGGCGATGCCCTTCCAGGAGGTCATGGCCTACGCCAACGGGGTCAAGGCGGGCCGCCACCGCACGCCGGCCAACGCCCCCAAGCAGATCGAGATCTTCGACGTGCAGGACCAGACCGCCAGCGCCAAGCTCACCGCCTGGTGGGGCACCGACTATCTGCTCATGGCGCGGCAGGACGGGCGCTGGCAGATCACCCACGTGCTGTGGCAGTCCCCGCCGCCTGCCCCGCCTGCCGAGGACAAGGGATGCAAGTGAGGGCCCGGCATCTCCTCTTCCTGCTGCTCCCCGGCGCCCTGCAGGCGCAGGTGGCGGGCAAGTTTCCGCCCGACTCGCTCATCAACACCAAGGTGATCCCGCACGAGACGCCGGTCCTCGAGGTGGTCGGCACCATGCGGAACTTTGCCGGCGACCTCGGCGTCCGCTGCCAGTTCTGTCATGTGGGAGAAGAAGGCAAGCCGCTGGCGACGTTCGACTTCGCCATCGACGAGAAGCGCCCCAAGCTGGTGGCCCGGCAGATGATGCGGATGGTGCAGGAGATCAACCGGCGGCTGGACACCATTCCCGAGCGCCCGGCGCAGGAGGTGGAGGTCACCTGCCGCACCTGCCACCGGGGCGCCAGCCGGCCGGTGCCGCTGTATGCTCTCGTGGTGGACGCGGCCCAGGCGGCGGGGGCCGACTCCGCCATCCGCGCCTACCAAACGCTCCGCGCCCGCTACTACGGCCGGGACACCTACGACTTCGGCGAGAGCTCGCTCAACATCGCCGCCTTCCGGCTGGGCCGGGCCAGGCGGTTCGACGACGCCCTGGCGATCCTCGCGCTCAACGAACAGCTCTTCCCCGGCTCCTCGGGGATGTACGTCTTCCGCGGCAACATCCAGCTCATGCAGGGCGACACCTCGGCGGCCGAGGCGGCGTATCGCGAAGCCATCCGGCGGGACAGCACCAACGGCGAGGCGCGCGGGCGGCTGAGAGATATCGGGAGATAGAGCGGGAGCGCTTCGTGCCGCCGCGGAGCCGCCCGGTTCGTGCCGCCTCGGATCGCGCCGCGGTGGACCAGCGAGCCGCCCGGTTCGTGCCGCCTCGGAGCGCGCCTTTGCGCGACCTCCTTGCCGGAGCCAGCGAGCCGCCCGGTTCGTGCCGCCTCGGTGAACCAGCGAGCCGCCCGGTTCGTGCCGCCTCGGAGCGCGCCTCGGTGAGCCCCACCTTAGTTGCGACGGTCGAATGCCGAGCGGAACCGCCAGCGCGCGGAGAGGCGCCACGGGCCGGGCGGCAAGCGGGAGGGTGGTTGAGTAGTTGGTGATGATGGAGTTCGCACCTCACGGGGAGAACAAACTGTGCTTCAAGACCTCCGCTACGCCTTCCGCCAGCTGGCCCGAAGCCCCGGCTTCTCGCTCCTCGCCGTGGTCACCCTGGGCCTGGGCATCGCCGGCAACGCCACCATCGCGACGCTCCTCAACACGGTCTTTTTCCAGCCGCTGCCGGTGCCGGACCCCGGGCGGCTGGTGGCGGTCTACACCGCCGACTACAGCCATGGCCGCTACGGCGCTTCCTCCTATCCCGACTACGTGGACATGGCGGCGGGGCTGCAGAGCCTGGAGGGACTCACCGGGATGGCGCTGCGGCCCAGTGCGCTGAGCGCGGAGGGCGTGGAGAGCCGGCGCATCCTGCTGAGCGAGGTGGCGGGCGACTACTTCGGCCTGCTCAAGGTGCCGCTGGCGCTAGGGCGCGGGCTCTCCGCCGACGAGATCCTCCCCGGCGGCAGCCCCACGGTGGTGCTCAGCCACACCACCTGGGTCAACATCTTCGGCGCCGATCCCGGCATCCTGGGCCGCACGGTGCAGCTGGGCCGGGCGCCGTTCACCGTGGTGGGCGTTGCGGCCGCGGGCTACACCGGGCTCTTCCGCGGCGTCACCGAAGGCGCCTGGGTCTCCCAGGCGATGGCCCCGGTGCTCCACCCCGGGAGTGAGTCGCTCTCCTCGCGGGGCGATCGCGGCACCCTGCTCTACGGCCGGCTCCGCCCCGGCGCCACGCTGGCGGGGGTGCGGGCCGAGGCCACCGTGCTCGCCAGCCGGCTGTTCGGGTCGTATCCCGATCAGTGGCGCACCGCCCAGGGCAACGGCCGGGAGATCAGCGTGCTCCCCGAATCGGAGGTGCGGGTGCTGCCGATGGTCCGGGGCGCGGTGCTCGGCGCCGGCGCGCTGCTGGTGGTGGTGGTGGGGATGGTGCTGCTGATCGCCTGCGCCAACCTCGCCAACCTGGTGCTCGCGCGGAGCAGCGCCCGGCGGCGGGAGTTCGCGGTGCGGCTGGCGCTGGGCGCGGGCCGGGCCCGCCTGGTGCGGCAGCTGCTGGTGGAGAACATCGTGCTCGCCAGCCTCGGCGGCATCGCCGGGATGGGGCTGGCGATGTGGCTCACCCTGCTCATCTCCCGGTTCCGCTTCTCCGATGCGATTCCCTTTGCGCTGGACGTGCGCCCCGACGGGCGGGTGTTCGTGGCGGTGGCGCTGCTGGCGCTCATCACCGGCTGCCTGGTGGGACTCGCGCCGGCGCTGCACGCCTCCCGCCTCAGGCTCTCCGAGGCCATCAAGGACGCCGCCGCCGGCGGCGGCAGCCACCGCTCCCGCTTCCGCAGCGTGTTCGTGATGCTGCAGGTGGGGCTCTCGCTGGTGCTGCTGATCGGCGCCGGCCTGTTCCTGCGGAGCCTCCGGGAGGCCACCGCCCTCGATACCGGGTTCGGCCTTCGTCAGGCGGTGCTGGCGACCATGGATCTGGGCCTCAAGCAGTACCCGCCCGAACGGGTGCAGCCGTTCCAGGACGAGCTCCGCGCGCGGGTCGCGGCCATCCCCGGCGTCGAGGCGGTGGCGCTCACCTCGGCGATGGCGCTCTCGTTCGACGGCGGGCGCCGGGACATCGTGCCCCAGGGGTACCGCATCGGTGACGGCGAGGACATGGAAATCTACTGGGCCAACGTGAGCGACGGCTATTTCGAGACCATGCAGCTGCCGGTCCCGCAGGGACGGAGCTTCAGCGAAGCCGACCGGGCCGGCGCGCCCGGCGTGGTCATCGTCAACCAGGCGCTGGTGCGCCGCTTCTGGCCCGGGCAGAGCGGGCTGGGCCAGCAGCTCAGCGTGACCGGCCCCGAAGGACCCTTCCTGCAGGTGGTCGGGGTGACCGGCGATGGCAAGTACCGCTCCCTGGGAGAGGATCCCACCCCGTTCTTCTACCTGCCGCTGGCGCAGGAGCCGGCGCAGCAGTTCACCGTGGTAGCCCGGACCGCGCTGGATCCCGATGCGCTGGTGCCCAGTCTCCGCGCCGCGATCCACGGGCTCGATGCCGGGCTGCCGCTCGACCGGCTGGGGACCTACGACGACCACGTCGGTCTCGCCCTCCTCCCCGCCCGGGTGGCGGTCGCCATCCTCGGCACGCTCGGGATGCTCGGCCTGGTGCTCGCCGGGCTGGGGATCGCGGGGGTGGTGGCGTTCGGGGTGAGCCAGCGGGTGCGGGAGATCGGCATCCGGATCGCGCTCGGCGCCGAACAGGGACAGGTGATCTGGCTGATCGTGGCCGACGCGCTCCGGCTGGTGGGCATGGGCGCGGTGGTCGGCGTCGGGATCGCGCTGCCGCTCGCCTACCTGGCGCGGAGCTTCCTCTACGGCGTGTCGCCGGTCGATCCGGTGGCGGTCACGGCGGCGGTGCTGCTCTTCGGCGTGGTGGCGCTGGTGGCGAGCTATCTCCCCGCCCGACGGGCGGCGCGGGTGGATCCGATGGTGGCGCTCCGGGCGGAGTAGCGGCGGGTCGCCCCACCTCGGTCAAGGCGCCCCCACCAGCTGGAAGGCCGCCCAGAACTTCGGCTCCCTGAAGGCCGGCTGGGCCCGCAGGTCCCCCTGGGCGCGGCGGAGCGACTCGCTCTTGCCTGGCCGGTCCCGGTCTTCGAGCCAGTGAGCGTAGAACCGCCGCATCAGCAGTTCGGTAGCCGCATCGGACACATTCCACAGACTGACCAGCATGCTCCGGGCGCCGCGGGCCAGGAAGGCCCGTTGCAGCCCGAGGGAGCCCTCCGCCTGCCGCAACTCCCCGAGGCCGGTCTGGCAGGCGCTCAGGACCACCAGCTCGGCGTTCAGCCGGAGATCCGGGTCGTCCAGGATCTCGCCCACCGAGAGCAGGCCGTCGTGGCTTCTGTCAGGCGCGAGCGCGACGAACGACTGGCGGGCCTGGGCCTCACCGCTATACGCCATGCCGTGGGTGGCCAGGTGGATCACCGGCGCGGCTGCCATCCGACGCCGCACCACGCCCTCCGCCGCGGCCGCTCCAGTCAGCGGGTTCGCCCCAAGCACCGCCGCCACCGCCCGCCCCTCGGCCTCCGCGCCCGGCAGCGGCGTCAGGGTTCCGCTGGTGCCGTCGGCCAGCATGAGCTCCGGCATGACCGGATTGCCGACCACCAGCGCCTGCCCCAGCGCCCCGGCGCGGAGCGCGCCCCGCGGCAGCCCGGGCCGCTCCGCCAGGACGCCCAGCGTGGCGAGCGAGGGTGAGTAGCGCACCGCGATACGCACACCGAATGGGACGGTGTCGGCGGGCAGGGTGAGCGCGGCGAAGGGCAGCTCGGCCAGCGCCCCATGCGGGACGATCACCACCTCCCGGATTCCGGGCCCGAGCCGTTGGCGAACGATGTCGGGAAAGACCGCAGCACTGAGCATCGACGCGAGCGCCTGGAGGGCGGCGGGTGATCCCGCGCCCGTCGCGCCCGTCGCGCCCGCGGCACCGGCGCGGACCGGGTCCACCAGCGCCGCCAGGCTCCGGCCGCCCGCGCCACGCTCCGGGCCGGCCCCGACCCCAAGCGCCTGACGAAAGCCGCGGACCAGGGCTCCGAGCGAATCCTCTGACAGCTGCAGCGACACCGCCGTCCACGCTCCGCCCGTCGGCCCGGCGGAGACCCAGACGATGAGCCGATCCCAACGCGACGCGTAGCTCAGGAGCACCGCGTCCGGCGCCGAGGCGTCAGTGGTGAGGCGGGTGCCCAGGGCGGCGAGATCCGCGCCGGGACGCAGGGCCTCGGGGGCACCTTCCATGAGCTGCAGCAGCGCTTGCGCCCGGCCGCGCTCGACGGCGGCGAGAGATCGCAGGGCGGCATCGGGCCCGGTGCCCTGCAGGATGGCAATGGCCCAGTTGAAGTGCAGGCCGTTGGTCTGCTCGATGAACCCCAGGCGGTCCTGGTCGTCGCCGACCGCGCGACGGGCCTCCGCCAGCATGGTGGTGGCGGAGTCGAAATAGCTGGCCGCGGTGTCGGCGAGGGGCCGCGAGCCGGTCGCGTAGGAACGGCCGAGCAGCGCCCGGCCGATGCCGCCCAGCGCCTCCGGGATCTGCGATTGCTCCCCGGCAGGTGCCAGTGCCCGATTGGCACGGTGATAGACAAGGGCGGAGTCGTACCTGCCCTGCCGCTCGAAGGCCAGGGCCACCGCGTCCCGGGCGTTGAACTCCTGGCGGCGGTCCGGAATGGCGCCGGTCCGCGACAGCGCTGCCCGTCCGTAGCCGAGGGCGGAGTCGGGCTGGCGATGCTCGCGGAAGTGATTGCTGAGGAGAATCAGGACGCCCGCTTCGAGGGTCCGGAGGGCGGGCTGGGAATCACGGCCCCCCAGCCGACGGTAGATCGTGAGAGCGTGGTGAAGCAGCGCCACGACCGAGTCGGCCCTGCCGGGGTCATCCTCGTGGACCCGCGCGACCAGCAGCGCCACACCCGCCTCCTGGGCGGCGTACTGCGGCCGGGATTGTGTCAGGCGGAGCGCCTCGCGGGCATACTGCAGCACCAGCTGCCGCCGGCCGAGGCGCAGGTACTGATCGGCGATGGCGGTCCAGGCGGCGATCTCGTCCCCGACGGCGCCGGCGCCCCGGAAGAGCTCCTGGGCGCGATGCAGGCTGGCCAGGGCCGAGTCGGGCCGACCGAGGCTCTTGAGGGACATGCCGCGCCACAGCAGCGCCTGACCCTCCCCGAGCGGGTCACCGCCGGCCCTGCCGAAGGCCGCGAGCGCCTGGGCGGTCACCGCCAGCACCGACTCCGGCTGGGCGGGGGAGTAGCTTCGGGCGAGGCGGACCAGGATCCGGCCGACCTCACGATGATCGGGCTGGTCCCGGGCGCGCCCCTGCAACGGCGCCAGGATGGCACGAGCCGAGTCCGGCAGGCCCAGATTGAGGAACGCCCTGGCCATCCCCAGCCCGGCCCGCAGCGCGATGTCCACCCCCATCACCGGCTCAGCGACTTGCGATGCCTGACGGAAGTACCCCAGCGCCGAGTCGGGACCTCCGGCCCGCTCATACCGCAGCCCCACGGCGAGGATGAGGACCGCCTCCGCGTCGGGGCTGGCCGCGCCTCGCGCTTGCGCGAGTCCTGCCCGGAGCGACACGAACCCCGAATCCCCCATGGCGGGGCGTGTGAACGTGCCCGCAAGGGTGATCGTCGTCGCCGCCGCCGCCACCGGCTGGCCTGCCTCACCATAGAGCGCCGCGGCTATGGCATACCAGAGTCGCGCCGCCGGGAGGTCGTTCCGCTGCCGCGCGCTGTCGGCGACCGCCGAGGCCTCCAGCGCCCGGGCCAGGGTCTCATCCTGGCCCACCGCCACCGCCGGGAGCCCGGTGCCAAGCATGAGGGACAGCGCGAGACAGATGCGCCACCGGGTCAGATGTCCGGGAGGTGTTGCGACGTGGGGCGGGCGCGTCTCGCCGACCCGCGGCAGGCGCGAACGGGCCACGGGTCCCGATGAGGCGGTCACAGCGCGCTCCGATTGTTTCGGGGGGGGATCGCTGACGGGCGCCAATATGTGGGGCGCACGGGGGGACGGCTAGGGTGCCGGCGGACCGACGACCGACGGTCCGACGGTCCGACGGACAGACAGTCGGACGGTCAGACGGTCAGACCCACAGACGGCCGACGACCGACGGTCAGACGGACAGACGGACAGACGACCGTCGGTTGCAAAGCCCTACCGCCGCCGCTCCCGCCGCATCCGGTCCAGCGCCCAGAACGCCGCCCCCATCACCACCCAGAATCCGGCCCGGAGCCAGTTGCCGCTTGCGAACGCATCCAGCAGACTCACACCGAAGAACAGCAGGAAGATCGTGATGCCCGGGTTACCCATGGACGGTCCTCGTCTGTCGGGGTTCGGCCGCAACGCTGCACCGCCGGCATGAAGGCGGTGTGAACCGCAGATTAACCTGTGTGACACGCCCGCCATGGAACTTCCCGCCGCCGGCCCCGTAGGCCGGGCGGCTCGCGTGCCCCCGGAGTTGCTCCTCCCCGGAGGTCCAGGTGAGGCGGCCCGGCTGAGCCGTTCCAGGCCATCGCGGTGCAGGGCCCACGTCAGCGCACTGCTGGCCATCTTCGGCGGAGGAGGGAGCGGGATGCCCGTACCCACACACTCTTTACCTGCATCGAAAAGAACCACAATGCCCAGCTCGCTCAACCGCAGACGATTCCTCAGCCAGACCATCGAGACCGGGGCGGCGCTCACCCTCGGGAGCACGCTGCTCAGCCTGTGCCGACGGCATCTACTTCGTCACCACCTCGGGCGGCGCCCAGGGCCTGGGGCAGTTCTTCCGGTATGTCCCGGATCCGGACCACCACACCGGGACCATCGAGCTGGTATACGAGGCCGTCACCGCGGGACTCATCGAACGGCCGGACAATATCGCCGTCAATCGCTGGGGAGACCTGATCGTCTGCGAGGACAACAAGCTCGCTACCCAGTGCATGCTGGGACTGACGCCGGAAGGCCGGGTGTACTACATCGCCGGCAACACGACTTCGGAGTGGTGCGGCGCGTGCTTTTCTCCTGATGGCAATGTCCTGTTCGCCAACATCTTCAAGCCGGGGGTGATCCTGGCGATCCGGGGCCCCTGGGAATCGTTGCGGGCGACGGCCCAGGGACCGGACCGGGTGCTCCCGGCCCGACCCTGAGACGCCTCGCCTCCCCTCACGCTGCCTTGGGCGGCTCCTCCACCGCCTTCTCCCGGCGGGGATTCGGCAGGTTCCGGGCCCGCTTCCAGGCCGCCAGCCGTTCCGCGTCGCCACGGAACCGGTGGCGCTGCAGCTTGTCCAGCTGCCGCATGAGCCGCATCACGTCGCCCGAGATCTTGTCGAGATCGGCGGTGGCGCCCACGTGCGCGTTCCGACCCGCCTCCTTCACCGCCTCGGTGGACTCCAGCCGGTCCGCCGCCGCCGAGATTTCGGTGAGCAGCGTGTCCGGCAGGCCGTAGCCCTTGAGAATCGGCTCCACCTCTCGCGCCTGGGTCACCGCCACCCGGGTCGCGGTCACGAAGTTCGGCTGCGGGGCCCGAAGCCGGGGCACCCTGATGCGGACCGCGAGGTCGGGCTGTTCCTCCGTGGCCGCCTCCGCCAGGCCGGAGACCAGCACCAGGCCGTCGCGAATGGTGATCCGCAGGCCTTCCTTGTTGAGCACCGAGGCGTGGACGGTGATCTCGCCGTTCTTGAACTGCTCGTCCAGCGTCTGGGCCCGCGCCAGGCGTTCCTCCAGCCTGGCGACCGCGGTGTTGAGACCCTCGTTATCGGAAGGGTTGGCACGACAGAACCCCACCACGCGGTCTCCCACCTGCAGCTTGCTCATGATCAGCGCATCCATCGTCCTACTCCTTTCCGGGCGCATGGCCCATGCACGGCGGCGGCGCCGCCACTTTATGAGGCAGGTCCGCCTGCCTGCGCTTCGGCATGCGGCCCGGACCTCCCTCTCGCAGGGGGCATGCCACGGCCGCGGGGGGAACGACTCCCACCAGTTGCACAGAGCATCCCGAGTGGATGCACAGTCTCCCCAACTGCCGGCACAGAGCACCCCGAGTGCGTGCACACTCGACCCCGACCGGTGACACAGTCTCCCCAAGCAGCTGCACAGTCTCCCCGAGTGGATGCACAGTCTCCCCGAGTGCCGGCACAATCTCCTTGTACCAGTTGCACTTCGGACCCCGAGTGGGGAGGAGACGAGACCGAGTGCCGGCACACTCCGCCCAAGTGGCGGCACACTCCGCCCGAGTGCCGGCACAGTGCACCCGGAGTGGTGGCACACTCTCCCCGAGTGGCGGCACAGTCCGGCCAACCTCGTGCACACCTCCGCCGAGCGGTGGAACAGTCGAGTCGCAGTCGTTGAGGGGGTGTGCCAGGCGAGGACACTGTCTCAGATCGGAGCGACCGCGTCCACGATTTGAGACACTTTTCCCGGGGCCGCCCCGCCAAGCCGGTGTGCGGCAATGCGTTGCGGTGAGTTGTGAGGCGATGTGAGCGGCGCCGATCGCGGCGGCGGGCGTTTCCATATAGATGTGCCCGGCGCGGGCGGTGACCGGCGAGGGGCGATTCTCAAACTGAGACAACTCACAGGAAGTGGCGGGGAGGAGCGGCGACCGAACCCGGCATGGTGATGGCCGCCGGGGCG
>CAYUYF010000063.1:11577-13645 GCA_964449145.1 uncultured Gemmatimonadaceae bacterium
GAAGTGGCGGGGAGGAGCGGCGACCGAACCCGGCATGGTGATGGCCGCCGGGGCGGAGCGCGGCAAAGGCGGGATCCGGCGGTCTGTTCTACCTCTCCTCTCCCCCTCCCCGACCCCTATGCCTGGCTCCGGATCGTCCCGATTCGAGGACGCGGCGTTATCCGATCCGGGACGATTTCCCCGTGGGCTTTTTGCCAACTGCGCGATTCTCAACGACTTGGCTTCTGGCCCCTGTTATGCAATACCGGCCTCCAACCCAGTAGTCCACGCACTTCTTCTGCACGCGTGAGGGACGTCATGAGCAACCGGATTGATCGTTGGGCGGCGGGGGAGCTCGAGGCGCGCTTCCCCGGGCTGGCCCGGACACCTGCGGAGGCGCACCGGGTGATGGGCCGGCTGCTCCGCGCCTTTGGCGGCACGCTCCCCCCGGAGCCGGCCGATCCGGCGGCGGAGCACAATCTCCTTCACAACGGTGCTGAAGAGCGGGATGTGAACGCGGCGGCGGCGGCGCTGTTCGGCCCCTACTGGGCCGATCCGCGGCGGATGTCCTGGACCCCCATGCTCGCGGCCGCCGGGGCTCGGCTCTGGGAGCTGGCGCCGGGGCTGTTCCGCGCCGAGCTGGCCGAGTCGGCCGAATGGCTGGCGCTGGCCACCCTGGAGGAAGAGCCGCTGGACGACGTGGGGCGGCTGATGGTGGCGCAGATGGCGGTGGCGGTCACGCCGATCTTCCGGACCCGCTGCCGGGAGGAGCGGGCGGTGGCCGAGCTGGGGCTCAAGCCGGCGATGTCGCTGGCGGCGCGGGTGGAGGCGCTCAGGGGATGGCTGGCGGTGACGGAGCGGCCGGCGGCGTGGGTGGCGGTGCAGCTGCCGGCGGCGCTGTTGTTGAGCGGGCCGGCGGAGCGGCTGCTGCAGGCGAGCGGCCCGTACCGGGAGCTGGGTCAGCAGTTCGGGGCGCTGGCGGAGCGGCAGGGGGTGAAGCGCTGGGAGGACGCCATTCTTGCGGCCCTGGCCTACTGGCGGGACCCGCGGGGGAGCGCCTGGCTGGAGTCGCTGGCCCATCCGCCGGCGGCGGCGGCCGCGGCCGCGGCGCAGTCGGTGGCTGCTGCGCCCGCTGCGGGGGCGGCGGCCCACGGGGAGCGGCACCGGGCGACGGGTAGCGGGCGGGCGATGTCGGCGCCGGACCGGACCCTGCTCCGGAAGCTGGCGAGCCGGATGGGTCGTGCCGAGCGGGCGGCGGCGGCGGCCGGCGCGGAGGCGGATGCGATGCGGGTGCAGCTCTCGGCGCTCAAGCAGGACCTGGCGGAGGCGCGCCGGGGGCGCGACCGGGCGGCGGAGCGGCTCCGGAAGGTGGAGGGGGAGAATGTGGAGCTGAGGAAGGCGCTGGCGGCGGCGACTCCCATGCCGGCGCCGAGTCAGGCGGAGCCGGCCCCGCCGCGGGTGATGTCCTTTCCGGAGGCGCGTCCGGCGCCGCTTCCCCGGCCGGAGGACGTCCTGTCGGGCCGAAAGGTGTACCTGTATACCGGGGTCGAGCGGGCGGCGGCGCGGGAGGCGCTGGCGGGGGCGCTGGAGCATTATGGGGCGCGGGTGGAGCTGTTCGACGGCAACCGGGCGACGCTGCTCGGGCCGGAGCGGTTCCCGGCGGACGCGCTGGTGGTCATCGAGACCAGCCATCTCTGTCACAGCAGCAGCGACCGGCTGGTGGCGCGGGCCCGGGCCTCGGGGGCCTGGTACTGGGTGGGGAGTTCGGGGTGCGGGGCGCTGGCGCGGAAGGTGGTGGAGCGGTGGGTGCGGAGGGAGCGGGGGGTGGGGTGAGGGCTAAACCGGAACCGCTGCCGGCTCGCAGGCTAAACCAGGCCTGGAGAGGATATCCTTGCAGGAGATGCAGTCCAAGGCGCGTGGGCGAGAGCCTGGCTGAGGCGTGTAGCCTCTTGACGCGCTGATGGTTAGGCGGATCTTGGGTGGAGGCTGGCGTACCTCTTATATCGATGTGGGGGGGGCGCTGGCTAATTACAAGTTAGCGTGCAACTCCGACGTGCCGAGCAGGACTGATTTTGTCCTGAGGTGAACA
>CAYUYF010000064.1:0-13482 GCA_964449145.1 uncultured Gemmatimonadaceae bacterium
ACCTGTTCCAGGTTCGCCCGGGCTCCTACCAGCTCATCGTCGGAGGGGCCGGGACCGGCACCGGCCGCATTCAGAGCACGAACGTCGGTGGCATCGACTGCTTCATTACGAGCGGGACGGCCGCGACCACCGGCTGCGCCTACGACTATCTCACCGGCCAGTCGGTGAACCTCCAGGCGACCGCGGGCTCCTTAATGTCCTTTGGTGGGGATTGTGCCGGTATGAGCTGCAACGTGGTGATGACTCGTGGCCGCTCGGTCACCGCGGCCTTCGCCACGTCGCAGATGACGCTCACGAGTGCGGCACCGAATCCCGTCATCCTGGGACCGACCCCGGTTACCGTGACCCTATCCGGTACCAGCTTCACGGGAGTTACCACCATTCTCATCGGGGGGGTGGACGTCACCTCGGCCTTCGACCCGTCCGTTTCGACCACCACGGACCTGGTCCTTGGTCTTTCCGATGTCTTCAACCTGCCATCGGGTCCGCTGGACGTGGAGATACGCTCGAGCAGCCTGCCGTCCGTTGTTAGTCCTGGCCTGCTCACCGTGCAGCTGCCACCGGCGACGGGGCAGGTCGTGATTCACACGACCGGGACCGGTACCGGGGTCGTCTTCACTCCGGCCGGGATCACACCCGCGATCCAATGCAACATCATGAACGGGCTGCTCACCGGGCCAGCCTGTTCCGGGGTCTATCCGGCCGGCATGCCCGTCACACTCATGCAGTCGGCTGCCGGCGGCTCAGCGTTCACCGGCTGGGGTGGGGCCTGCGCAGGAACCTCGCCGTTCCAGGATTGCCAACTGTCCGCAGGGAGCGGGGTGCTCGATGTCCTCGCGGGTTACGATCCGACGCCACCGCCCGGCATGGTCATCTCCGATGTGACGCCGTCCTCGATCCGCCTTGGCCCGTCAGCGCAACTGGTGTCGATCAATGGCAGCGGGTTCATTGACCTCACTGACGTCAGGATCGGCGGGGTGAGCGTCTTCAGCACGCTGCAGGTGCCGTATAGCACTACCTCCCTGGTTGTCTCCCTGCAGTCCGGAATGGGGATGTCCGTCGGGCCCCAGACAGTGACAGCGGTTTCCTCGACCCTGGGACCTGCCAGCCTGACCGACGCGCTCACCCTTCTCGCGGATCCGGTACTCACGGTGGCCGGTCCCGGGCCGGGCGGA
Source organism: uncultured Gemmatimonadaceae bacterium (assembly GCA_964449145.1). Classification (GTDB taxonomy): domain Bacteria; phylum Gemmatimonadota; class Gemmatimonadetes; order Gemmatimonadales; family GWC2-71-9; genus JADJOM01. Next base: position 1,176 of record CAYUYF010000064.1, read on the forward strand.
GGCGACGGCCGCGTGGTGTCCGTGCCTGCAGGCCTGGATTGCCAGATCCTCGACGGCGCGGCGACCGGGCCAGCCTGTGCCGCGCCTTTCCCGGCCGGTACGAACGTGGAGGTGCAGGCGTCCGCCGGCGCCGGGTGGAGCTTTGACCTGTGGGGTGGTTCCGCTAACTACTGCGGTCCATATCTGCGCTGCTCGATCCAACTCGATGCGGACGCGTCGGTCACCCCTACCTTCGTAGTGCCGACGGGTGGACTCGCCTTCAGCTTGGAACCGGTCTCGGTACTGGACGGCGATTCCATTCCCGTCGAGGTGATCACGGTGGATGCGAATGGGAACTTCGATCCGTCCAGCCCACCGACGCCGATCACTCTCACGCTCGACCCGCAATCGCCGGGCGCTCAGCTGGGGGGCGCCGTGACAGTGACCAGCTTCGCGGGCCGGGCGCTCTTCACCGATCTATCGATCGGGCAGGTGGGCGTCGGCTATCGCCTCATCGCGTCGGGGTTCCGGCGGACGTCCAGCGCGCCGAGTCAGCCGTTCGATGTGGGCCTTGGCCGTCGACTCACCATTACCGGCCAGGGCGACGGCGACGTTGGGGTCGTCAGTAGCCCGGCTGGCATCGACTGCGTGATCATCGGCGGCGCGGTGACCGCGGGTATCTGCACTCGCCGGTTTGTGCACGGGAATGTGGTCACGTTGAACGTGAGCGGATCTGCTGCCGCACTCCGGAGCTGGACCGGGGACTGCGCCGGGACCCCCGTGACATCAGACTGCGTGCTCCTGATGGACCGTGATCGCACGGCCGGCGTCGACGTACTCGGTCCTCAAAATATCTCGGTGACTGGCAACGGAACGGGAAGTGGCACGGTCCAGAGTCAGGGAGGACTCCCGCCGCTCGACTGTACCCTTGATCCGGCAGGTCCCGGCGGACCCTGCAGCTCGGCCTTTCTTCCCCACACCACGGCAATTCTCACGGCCACTCCCCTGTCAGGGTCAGAATTCAAGGGTTGGGGAGGCGATTGCCAAGGTGATACCACCTGCGTCCTGTTCATCGACCGGCCCTACCAGGTTACCGCCACCTTCGACGCCGCCGCCATCTCTATCCTCGCCATTGACCAGCAGCCTGCCCAGGCTCCGGATGGACAGCCGTTTCTGGTCCAAACCGTCCTTTCCCTCCGGGATGCTGCTGGGCAGATCGTGGCAACGCCGGGAGTGGCAGTCCTCGCCGAAATCGAATCCGGCCCCGGGACACTCTCGAGCCCAGGGGGCTTCGGGCTGACCGGCACCAGCGATCAGAGCGGCATGGTCTACTTCCAGGACCTCGCCATCAGCGGAACCGGCTATCATCGCCTTCGCTTCACAACCCCAGGCCTCTCGGCAGCGGTAACCGACTCCTTCCCGGTGCTCCCGGCGCTCAGCAACGTGACCCCCTTTATGATGTTGACCGCCCCCATCGTGGACGCGATCCATACGGAGTATGCCTCCGTCACGGTATACAACACGGGGCTGGTGCCGGCACCCGCGGGCGTCGAAGTGAATCTCTACCTGTCCGACGACGGCCAGCTGGATGCATCTGATCGTCTGATCGGTACTGGACAGGCGCTCGAGTCGGTCGACCCCTACTCGCCCGGATACGACGTCACATTGCCGCTCATGCCCCCGCCAGGTGTACTCCCTGGAATCCGCTATGTGCTGGCTGAGCTTGACCCGAACAACACGGTACCGGAGCTGAACGAGTCGGACAACGTGACATCAAGTGGTGCCGTCACCGTATTGGCATCCCTTACGCTCGATGTCGGCGGCGATCTCGACGGCGCCGTAAGCACCGCCGACCAGGGGTTCTATGGCGACCTGATCGACTGCCAATGGCAAGCTGGTGTCGCCACCGGCACCTGCCTCGACTCCTACCTCGCCAACGCCGGGGTTACCCTCACCGCGAGTGCCGCCGCAGGGGCCTTCGTGACCTGGACCAGTCCCGATCCGGGGTTTGACTGCACAGCAGGCTCCCAGTGCGTGGTTGCCATGGACCGGACCCGCACGGTCACAGTCACATTCTCCAGCACTCCGCCGGTCGTCCTTTCCGTGACGCCCGTGGATCACCGCGATACCACCCTCGCCGGCAACATCTCCGCCGACTCGGCGGCGATCACCATTACCGCCGCCGCCCCGGCCGACTGGACCGCGACAGCCTCGGGATACCTGAGCATTGTTCCGAACACCGGAACCGGCTCCGGTATGCTGCGGTGGACTCGTCAGACCGCAGGGCTCACGCCGGGCAGCTACACGGCAGACATCACCGTGACCGTAGTGGGCGCCCAGGGGAGCCCCGCGATAGTCCACGACACTCTGGTGATCGTCTCGCCGCTGTCGGTGAGCCTCCTTCCCGCTGGCGGCGCAGACTCGATCGTCGCCGGTGACCCGATTCCTCATCCGGGCGCGGCGAGCATCCAGCTTCAGGGCCACAGCGGCTCGGCGCCACTCGTCACACCCTCCGTGACAGGGGCGGAGTTTGTCGGCTCGCTGTCTGCACTGGGGACTACGATCACCTGGTCCCGGTCGGCGGGCTCGCTGTCACAAGGCTGGCATGTAGACTCGATTGTGGTCGTTGTCGAAGGCCCGCTCAACGCAGACACATCGCTCTACGTGGACTCGCTTCTGATCCTGCCGCCGCTTACGAGCACAATTGCTCCCAGCACGACCCGCGACACGATCATTGTTGGGCAGGCAGGTGCTGATGACTCCGCCTCAGTGAGTTTCCAAGGCAGTGGATCGGCTACTGCGGGCTGGTCAGTCCAGCTGTCTGGCGATGGCTACCTGCGCCTCCTCTCCCCGGCAACAGGAGTTGGGGACTTTACCCTCCTGTTTGCTCGCGACACCATCGGCCTTGGTCCGGGTACCTACGCCGGGGCCGCCACGGTTGATGTGAGCGGGCAGACCGCCGCGTCCCTCATGGTCAGCGACACCTTCGTGATTCTCCCGACGCCATCAATCGCGCTCGGATCTGCACTTCGGGTCGACACCCTCCCCGTAGGCGCGCAGCCGGTGCTCGATTCGGTCCAGGTAACTCTCGGTGGCAGCGGAGCCTCCCGCGTGACTTGGGCGGCCACGGCAGTGGGTCCCGGCTATCTCACGCTCACGGATTCCACCGGCGATTCCGGCGACTGGCTGCGGTGGCGGAGGGATCCCGCCGGCCTCTCCGTCGGGCGATACAGTACGGTCCTCACCGCAGCCGTGGTGGAAGTCGGAGGGGTAACGTCCTCGCTCACCGATAGCCTCGAGATCGTGGCGCAGTTGAGCATTTCGGTGAGCTCGCATCTGACGCGTGATTCGCTCAACAGCGGAGACCCGGCCAAGGCCGATTCCATGCAGGTTCACCTCACCGGCTTCCAGGCCAGCGGCAGTACTTGGCAGGCCTCGGTTCCTCCGGGGAGCTACGCCAGCCTGCTGACGACGAGCGGAATCACCGGTGGCTGGCTGCTGTTCCGCAGGAACCCCCAAGGACTCGCTGGCGGGAATCACGTGACGACCTTTACCGTGACGGCTGCAGGCGCTTCAAACACGCCCTTCGTGGTAGCGGATACGCTCTTTGTGTATGTCCCACTCTATCTCACTATCCTGCCCAGCGGCCCCGTAGCAGGGCGAATCACTTCGCTGCCGGCGGGCATCGACTGCGTGTGGAGCGGTGCGGGCTCCTCAGGCCAGTGTCAGGTCGATGCGCGTGGGCTTGGCCCATTAACTCTTTCCACCACGCGTACCGCGGACGTGGTCTTTCTCGGCTGGCCGTCGCCCTGCACGGGGTATGAGGACTGCACGGTCGCACCGGTCCAGCCGGTTACGCTGGCGGTGAGCTTCCAGGCGCTCAACTGTCAGGACGTGACAACCCGCGCCACTCGCGAGCTTCTGGGGCGACCTGCCCTCACGGCGGCCGAACGGGCCCACCTCGATCACTTCGGCAACACCGACGGCAGTTCCAACGGCGGTGACCTGCTCGGATTGCTTGAGCGGTGTGGGATGGCCCTGCCGCCTCTCGCCGAGCGTAGTGCCCCGGCCGCCAGCCGAGCCGCCGGACGAACCCCGCACACATCCCCTGGTCCGGTTCAGAAGCCCAAGGAGGTCCAATGATCCCGAAGCGCTGGCACGCGGCCCTATTCCTTGTGGCGGGATTGGCTTGCGGAGGCGACGACCCACCACCACCACCCGCCGAGTTCATCGTCTCGCTTCAGGGAAGTGTGGACGCCGGGCTCGTATTACTCACTATCACCGGGCCAAGCGCACCGAGCCAGATCGAAGTCTTGGGCGGGTATGAGGTCGCTTGGGCCACCGGGACCAGCGGAACGATCAAAGTCATCGTGCGGGGTGACGGCGTCATCGGTGACGTGGCGAAGGTGAAGATTCAGTCTGCCAACCAGATCTCATCCTACTCCATCACGGTGGATCAGGTGGTGGCCAACGCGGCGCCGTATGGGCAACTGCCTTCGTCTTCGTTAACGGTCCTCCGGACGCCGGCGTCATGAACGGAATTCCGATGATCCGTCTGGGCATGCTCGTCAGGACCCTGGTTGGGCTGGTGCCCACGCTGCTCGTCGTGACACCCCTCGGTGCGCAAACGGTCCTGCAGAGCGGTGTGCCGCTTGGAGGTCAGGCAGGAGCCCAAAGCGCCAGCACTTTCTATCAGATTGCCGTACCCGCCGGAGGGAACCTCGTGGTCACCAGCTCGGGTGGCAGCGGTGACGCCGATCTCTACCTCCGCTTCTCGCAGCTCCCGGGCACCGGGACCGGCACCTATGACTGTGTATCCAACGGTGGGACTAACTCCGAATCCTGCACCGTCTCGCTCACTCAGGCCGGCACCTATTACATCATGCTGTTCGGGTTTTCCACCTACAGCGGACTGACCCTGACGGCCACCCACACCGTCACTCCGCCATCTGCCCAGCTGCTGGCGTTCCAGGCGGGCGCTACCACGATCACTCTGGGACAATCGGTGGACCTGCTGTTGGCGGGGAGGAACAACGGTGGACCCACCAATCCCGCCGGCTTCATCAGCCTCGGATTTCCCTCGCTGATATCGCCAGCCGATGCCGGGGAGGTCACCCTCCTGACCGCATCCGGCGGCGCCTACTCCGAGTATCCTCAAGGGCAGCTGATCTATGATGTGGCTGGGGTGCAGATTCCGGCGCAGTACCTGCTCACCGAGTATGACCGGAATCTCTGGCCGGGCGGCCTGACCAGTACGCTCCAGGTGCGCTGGACGCCGACCCGGAGTGGAACTTTCACGGTGGAGGGGAAGGTTGCGCTTCAGGTGAATGCGGCAACCTACTCCCGTGCTCCCACCTCGGGCCCAGCCGACCAGCAGGGAGCCGCTGTTGCTACTCTCACGATTACGGTCGTTGGTGTGCCATCGGGCCTGGCCCTGGTCGCCGCGCCCGGCGGAGCAGGATCGGGCGCGCCGCTCGATCCCCAACCGGTCGTGGAGTTGAGAGACGCCCAGAATCTTCCTCTGGCGCAGGCCGGCGTAGTGGTGACGGCGGGGGTGGTTTCGGGACCTGGAGTCCTTGGCGGGACGACCAGCGTGACAACCGACTCTCTGGGCCGAGCCACCTTCGTCAACCTCGCGCTGACGGGGCCGGGTACCTATATCCTTGGGTTCACGGCACAGTCCCTCTCGATTACCTCGGGGTCGATCACCATTACGGCGCCACCCGTCTCTCGGCTGGCCCTGACGATCCAGCCGGGCGGCGCCCAGTCTGGGCAGCCCCTGAATCCGCAGCCCGTCATCGAGCTGCGCGATGCGCAGGATCAGCCAGTGTTGCAGAGTGGGGTCGTCGTGACGGCCGCCAGGATCACCGGGCCCGGGTCTCTCGCAGGGACCACAACGTCAACCACGAATGCTCAAGGTCAGGCGGCCTTCACCAGCCTCGCGCTGGTCGGCTCCGGGAGCTACACGCTTGGGTTCACCGCTCCCGGCTTTGCTCCAGACACCTCCAGCGCCTTGTCGATCACGCCGTCAGCACCCGTGGGCCTCGCGATTCTGACTCAGCCCGGCGGCACGGTGGCGGGATTGCCGGTCACCGCCAACCCGGTGGTGGAACTCCGTGACGCTCAGGATCAACCCGTATCACTCGCGGGCGTGGTCATCAGCGCCGCGAAGGCCTCTGGCCCGGGTACCGTTACCGGGGCGCTGGCGGTGACGACTAATGCGCAGGGCCGCTCGACGTTCATGAGCTTGATCGTGACGGGATCCGGCGTGTACACGCTGGAGTTTCTTTCCCCCGGGCTGACCAAGGCGACATCCCAGTCCCTGACCATCAGCACCGCGCCCGCGGTCGCGGTCGACAGCATGGTCACCGCGCTAACCGGAGCCGGCGCCTTCTCGGCTGGCCAGGTAGCCCAGTTCGACTGTAATGGCAGCGGAGCGCTGGATGTGGGCGACTTGCTCTGCTATCTGGACGCCAACCCGACGGTGAGTCTTGCGCCGCCCGCGACGGCCGCCGCGCGACGACGCCCGGCACGGGTGCCCAATCCCGATCAATCGAGGAGGGACTAGCCGTGGGCCTCTCAAGACAGATGCGCTCTCGCGCCGTACACTGGATGGCCATCCTTTCGCTGGTTTCATGCGGCGGGGGCACGGATCCCTCACTTGGGGGCAAGGGCCTGGTCGATGTCCGGCTGACTCTGCCGCCCGGCCGGACTGACGCGATAGTCCTGCTCCGACTCGCGGGAGGAACCATCAGCTCGGTCAGTGCCGGCACAGGGGTGGAAGTCCGTGCGACGGGAATCGGCTCCGCCTCAGTTCCAGTGATCATCAGGGGAACCTTCCAGGGCACCGTTACGGTGCTCAGCATATGCGTCCCGGATGTCTCGGCGCTGATCGTCGCCGGCTACCAACTCAAGTCCGACCTCCTCCAGGCGGCGGCGGGCCAGTCCGGAGGGTACGCTCACCGGACCGACTTGGGTGCGTATCAGCTCGACCTGGTGAACCCCCGCGCGACGTCTTGTTGAGGAGGAGCCCAGCCTCCTACTGCGCGCTTCATCGAGTACCGCCGCCTCCTACCTCCCCCCCGGCCGCTCCCCCAACGGCATCGCCCTTCCATTAAGACTGTCCAGCACGCTCCAGTCGATGTCCTGCCGCACCCCTTCCCAGATCTCCAGCGGGCCGTGGAAGATGGTGGGGCGTACTGCGGCATAGGATAGCAGGACCCGATAGGCCGCGTTGACCTCAATTGTACTCGCCGACATCCACACCGGATGGCCGTTGACAGCTACACCACAGCGACCGTCCGGCATGAGCTGCATGCGGAGCGTCCACCACCGCCGCTCCCTGATCCATGGACCAACTACCGGAGTAGCAGAGGCCTCACCGGCAGAGAAACGCAGCCGCTTCAAGCCCAGGGATCCCTCCACAGAGGGGTAGTCCACGTTACAGAATCCCCGGCTCCCGATGGTGGGGTCGGCGCTGGGGAGAGTCCGGCTGGTGTCCCACTCAAGCGGGCGGCCCGCGCTACCTCCGTGGAGGAGTGTCACGCTGAGTCGCTCGAACTGGTTGTTCTCGACCGGAGTTGCCAGCTGAATCTCCAGGCCCAGCCCTTGCCGTGCCGGCCATGCCTGACGGGTGACTGCTCCGCTGCCATAAGACCCGTCGCCATTGTTGAGAAACGCCCGCTTGCCGCCGGGCCCGATGACGACTCGGGGTCGGGGAGTTCCGCTCGGGATCCAGCGTTCCTCCCAATGATCGTCCCACGTCTCCTGCATGACTGCCCGCGACGGACTCCCTGTCACCTGCAGTGTCAGCGACGTGGCTCTCCACCCGGGCAGAACGGCGCGCACGGTCGCCCGCCCGGCGCGGACCGGATGCACCAGGCCCGCCGGACTCACCGTGAGAACCGAGCTGTCGGTCGTGGACCAGTGGAGTGGCACACGAAGGGTCATCTGCTGACCAAACTGGTCCTGGCCGGCGACGCTCAGTCGCGCGGTGATCCCCAGGGTCAGAGAATCCAGCGGATTGACGATCAGGAGCGAATCCAGGTATCTGCCGGCCGGGCGGGACTCTCGCCAATGGGCGAATCGAATGCTCATCCCTGACGCGGACGGCTCCAGCCGGCGCATCGCATCGGTTCGCCCCGCAGGACCAACCACCCACTCAAGGCTGCGGCCGACCGCGGTCGTTCCCTGGATCGCCTGCCAGCGACCGTCCGACGTCGAGGCCATCCGATAGACTCTGGCGAACGGCATCCGGCGCCAGCGCCCGTCCTGCAGGGAGAGCTCGATCGGAATGACCTCGCCCATCGAATCCGCCTGGGTCACGAGGCGCTCGGCGTCCAGCCATACAAGGGGCGTTCCGGTTATCGCAAGGTCATCGGGGGAGAGGCAGGCCGGGAACGCACCGGAGCCGGGAGTGATCCAGCACATGGATGGAAGCTCTTCTCGGTCCTTCCAAACCCTGATAAACGCGATCCGCTGTCCATCTGGGGACCACACAGGGCCAAAGTCGGCATCCCGCGTATCGGTAAGGCGCTGGACGGCGCCGGTAGCGGTGTCGATCACTGCCAGGTCATAGTCGTCCGCCCCAACTGGACTCCACCTCGCCGTAGTGATCAACAAGTACCTGCCATCAGGCGACCAGGTCTGCGGGTTGTCATCGCGGGGTGTGTACGAAAGGCGTCGCTCGCCGCTGGCATTGGCCAGGAAGACATCGATAGTCCCCGGATCCTCCGCCGGCATGTGGACACCATAAGCCCATGTCCTTCGGTCGGGGCTGCTGATGGGCTCACCGATGCCGGTGACACGGTGCTGGAGCAATGCGGACGGCACATGCGCCCGGTGCCCATCCCGTACCCGGAGCGGCTGGTCAAGCGGCCAGTCCTCTGGGTCAACCGTGACCTCGCGGGCGAAAAGACTTCCAGTCGAGTCTGTTTCGATCACGATGAGACCGAGAGGGACCGGCACAAGGGCGCGCGCGGCCAGCAATGCCGTCATGGCGAGCAGCACGAGTGCGCCGGCGACGATGGCCGCCCGGCCGCTGCTCAGGCGGAGACGGGTCCAGGCCGGGAGTCCGCGAACCAGCTGCACGACCTCCGGGAGTGGCGCCCCCTCGCCCAGAAACTCGTAGGCCACCTCGCCGATCCGGCGGCCATCTCCGTGTCGCCGCACCGCCGCGAGATATCGCGCGAACACGCCGAGCAATTCAGGCTTCCGCCCGGCCATACCGAAATGGCGCCCGGCGCGGACAAGGTCAGCTGGCGTGATGGTGACTCCCTCCAGCAGCGCCATGGCCACGCCGGCATGTCCTGCCGCGATGGACTCGGACGTCGCGATTTCCAGCGCTGCCTGAGCGATCTCGTCGTGGGCGGGGAGCGCCCAGTCTCCACTTCGGTGGATCAGCCCGCGCTGCTCCAGTTCCGCCAGCGCGTCGTCAAGCAGGCGCTCCGGCAGGCTGGTGGCAGAGGAGAGCTGGCCCTGCGTCAGCGGGGTGCCGGCGATGGCCAGGATGAGCAACAGCCGCCGGTTGAGCTCGTCGAGCCCGCCCACCCGGTGCTTGAGCGCGCTGCCCTCGCGCAGCGCACGCCTGAGCGCCGCAGGGTCCTGACAGCTCCAGGCACCTTCCCGGAGGCTCATCCAGCCGCTGTCCACCGCGAGCTGCAGCGTCTCCAGCATCAGGAGGGGCGATCCGTCCGTGGCACCAGCGAGGTCCCAGGGCAGCTGGGCACTCCATTCCGCGCTGGGGAGCTGGCCCAGGCTGGCGAGCAGTTCGCCGGTCTGAGCAGCGGTGAGCGGGGCCAGGGTTGTGGCTTGCGCCTCGTCGGTGAGGCCCAGCCCGCCAATGGGCCTGGCCGCCGTGACGATCAGTGCACGAAGGCCAGTCACCCGCTCAAGCAGCGGACGCAGCGCCTGTCGGGAGGCGGAGTCAGCCCAGTGCATGTCATCCAGCAGCAGGGCACAGGCCTTTTCCTCGGAGATGGTCCCGAGGAGTTCGCTCAATGCGGACGCTCGACGGCGCAACGCCTCCCCTCCCGTGGCGGCGTCGGCCGGAGCGGAGAAGCGGGCCGAGAGGGTAGGGTTGAGCGCCACCAGGCTGCTGGCGGAGGCGGGGGAGATTCCCACCGCTCCCGGAAGGTCGGCCAGCGCCTGCGCCACCTCGCCGAGATAGCTGTAGGGGATGGTACGGTCTCCCGGATTGGCGCGCACGGCCAGCACGGTGGCGCCGAGACCGCGGAGTCGGCGGTGGATATCCGCGAGCAGCCGGCTCTTGCCGAGCCCGGCCGGGGCGGACAGGTGAAGATGGCGGCCGCCCTGGCGCGGCAGGCCCTCCCAGGCCGCGATGATCGCAGCGAACTCCCGTTCGCGTCCCACGAGGGCGGGGTTGAGCGCGGCGACTCCGGGCGCGTCGGCCCTCTCATCCTGCCCGCGGGAGAGCAGGGCGCGGGTGGCGGGCTCCGGCTCCCGCTGGTCGGTGGCCAGCATCTGCGCCAGCGCGGACGCTTCCATGGCGAACCCGAACTGGTCGCCCGCGGCGGTATGGGTCGTCAGCAAGAGGCGCCAGGCCGCCTCACTGGTCCTGGCCGCATCACGGGCCCGTGCGGCGAGCCGCTGAGCTTCGCGGAACTGCCCCCGGTCAAGGTACCGGCGGGTGAGCGTCTCGGCGGCCCGCAGGAATGCGGAGCGGAGCCGCTGCCGTTCGACGTCGGCCCAGTGCTCGAACTCCACCCCGCCCGGTGCGGCGAACCCGGCCAGGAATTCTCCCTGGAAGAAGGTGACCGCGGATTCGAGCTCGCCCGCCTCCAGGGCGGCCAGGAACTGATCGCGATCGCAGGTCAGCGGCTGGGCGAGCGTGATCTCACCGGTCCGCCCCGTGACCAGGCACTCCCCGCCCAGCAGCTGACGCAGGTACCAGACGGTCTGACGGAGGGCGTGCCGGGCCTTGTCGGGCGAGAGATCGGCCCAGAGGAGGTCCAGGAGGTGTTCGCGCTGGGCCGTTCGGCGCGGCGCCAGCGCCAGGTAGGTGATGAGGGCGAGAGGCTTGCCGGGGGAGAGGAATGCGGCTCCGACGCGCTCCGACTCCTCGATGGGGTCGGAACGCAACGCAGCCCCGCCGAGCGTGATGAGCGTCAGCGGAGCCCTGGTTGAGTGCGGCGGTGGGGTCGGACCTGCCATCTGACGGTGCCCTGACTCCTGGGTCGTAGTGTCGTTCAGCATCCTGATGCGAACGACAACCCTCGGGCACCGTCGGTCGAGCTGTGCTTCACGGACTGCACTGTGAACGTACGGCGGGGCTGGCGTGCCGGCAAGCTGCTCGCCGGCGCCGATCCCCGGCCCCGCCGGCCAGCCTACCCCGTCCTCCCCACCCGCAGCTTCGGCAGCAGCACCTCCGGGTGATCCTCGGCCACCTCCAGCAGCCGGACCGCGGCACCATCCGGCACCCGCTTGCCCTGCTCCCAGGCCTTGATGGTTTCGGGGCTCACGTTGAGGAGCCTGGCAAAGACCGGCTGGGACACCTTGAGGTGGCTCCGGATGCGCCGGATCTGCTCGGCCTTGTAGCCCCGGGCAGCGATCACGACCGTGCCGCTCTCCAGATGCAGGTGGGTCCGCACGGTGGCGCGCCCCCGTCCCCGTTCGAACGCCACCGCCTCCCCCAGCCCCTTGAGAATCCCCTTCTCGACCCGGCTCATGGCTCCTCCTCCAGCTGCCGCACCAGTCGCCGCATCGTCGCCTTGCCGTGCGCAGACAGGCCGGCCGCCTCGTTCTTGGAATACATGTACAGCAGATAGATGCGCGCAGCGCTGCTGCGGTAATAGTAGATCACCCGTGCCCCGCCGCTCCGCCCCCGTCCGGGGAGCGCCACTCGCAGCTTCCGGACCCCGCCCGTGCCGGCGATCACTGCACCCGCCTGTGGATCGTGCATCAGGCGCACCTCCATGTGATGCCGCGCCGCCTCATCCAGCAGGCCCAGCGCCGCGGCCTCGAAAGTCGGCAGGGAGACAAAGTGCAGCTGGCCGTACATGGTATGGTACCTGGTACCAGTCTGATCTGCAATCCGGTCGAATCGGTCTGCCGCCACGGGAGTGTGCTCGGCGAGAGCTCAGTACGGGGTAGATCATGGCGCCAGCAGATGACTCACAGGGGACACCTCCACCGCCCCGTGGTACCAGAAAACCCAAACGGCAGCCCCCCTCCCGGGTGGGCTGCCGCCTGGTCCTGCCCTACCACCCCCAACCCAAACAACCACCCTCACGCCGCCTTCCCACCACCCCCAGCCGGCGCCTCCGGCTTCACCACCGGCCACGCGATGTTCCGCGCACTCTTCCACGCG
>CAYUYF010000065.1:0-13437 GCA_964449145.1 uncultured Gemmatimonadaceae bacterium
CTGGTGGACGACAACTTCATCGGCAACAAGAAGCTGGCCAAGCAGTTCCTGCCGGTGCTCAAGGACTGGCTGGTGGAGCGGCGCTGGCCGTTCGAGTTCACCACCGAGGCCTCCATCAACCTGGCGGACGACGCCGACCTGATGCGGCTGATGCGGGACGTGGGGTTCTTCGCGGTCTTCGTCGGCATCGAAAGCCCGGACGAGGACACCCTGAAGGCCATGCAGAAGAAGCAGAACACCCGCCGGGTCATCGCGGAGAGCATCGAGAAGCTCTACGCCCACGGGTTCTTCGTGAACGCCGGGTTCATCATCGGATTCGATACCGAGCGGAGCAACGTCGCCCGCGGGATCATCAGCTGCATCAACGACACGTCCATCCCGGCCGCCATGGTCGGCCTGCTCTACGCCCTGCCCAACACCCAGCTCACCCGGCGGCTGGCCACCGAGGGGCGCCTGCACAAGGATTCCGAGGTGCAGCCGGCGGGCGTGGGCGACCAGTGCACCGCGGGGATCAACTTCACCCCGTACCGCTCCCGCGCGGACATCCTGCGGGATTATCTCGAGGTGATCGAGTCGGTCTACGCACCCCAGAGCTACTTCGCCCGGGTGCGGAAGGTGGGCCGGCAGCTGGACTCCAGCCACCGGCACTACAAGCCGAGCTTCGCGCGCTGGTACAAGGAGCTGCGCGGGTTCACCCGGCTGGCGTACCGTCTCGGGGTTCGGGGCGACGCCCGGTGGGAATTCTGGCGCACCTTCCTCGACACCCTGCTGCACAACCCCCGGTCCATCCGCTACACCGGCGCCATGGTAGGGCTGTACGTGCATTTCGGGCCGTTCGCGAAGTACGTCGCCGGCCAGATCCGGGAGACCATCGCCCGGGAAGTGGCCAGCCCGAGCATCGTGGCGCCCCGCCCCGAAGTGCTGGCCCCCACCGCCGCGGTGCCCGAAGCGGTCTGACGCCGAGCGGCGGCAGGCGTACGGGGCATCCGTGCCCCGCTCTTCGCGTCAGGATCTGGCGTGGGGAGCGGGGCGCAGTGCGTCGAGCACCTCGCGCACCCGGCGGGACAGGGTATCCGGACTGAAGGGCTTCTGCAGGTAGGAGATTCCCGGGGCCAGCACGCCGTGGCTCACGATCGCCTCGTCGGTGTAGCCGGAGATGTACAGGACCCGGAGGTCCGGGCGGGCCGCCGTCAGGCGCATCGCCAGTTGATGCCCGCTCAAGCCCGGCATGATCACGTCGGTGACGAGGAGGTGGATGGTCTCCCCGTAGCCGGTGCCCAGGGTGAGCGCGGCCTCCGCGTCGGCCGCGTCCAGTACCTTGTACCCCTGCTGCTCCAGGGACCGCCGCGCCACCGACCGGAGCGCCGGCTCATCCTCCACGAACAGGATGGTCTCTGTGCCGCGCGGTACCAGGGATCCCTCCTTGGGGCTGTTCAGCACCTCGGCGGTGGCGTCCACCCTGGGGAGGAAGACCTTGAAGGTGGTCCCGGTCCCCTGCTCACTATAGACCCAGATGGTCCCGCCGCTCTGCTTGATGATCCCGTACACGGTGGACAGACCCAGCCCGGTTCCCTTGCCAAGGCCCTTGGTGGTGTAAAACGGCTCGAACAGCCGGGCCTTGGTGACGTCGTCCATCCCGACCCCGTTGTCAGTGACGGCCAGCAGCACGTATCCGCCCGGACTGATGACGCTGTCCTCAGTCAGGTGGGCCTCCTCCAGGGGCACATTCCGGGTCTCGATGAGCAGCTTGCCGCCGTGGGGCATCGCGTCACGCGCGTTCACCGCCAGGTTGACGATGACCTGCTCGAACTGCGCCAGGTCGGCCCGGACCGCCCACAGGTCCGGCGCGCAGGAAGTGCTCAGGGTGATGTTCTCCCCGATGAGGCGGTTGAGCAGCTTGCGGGCGTTGCTCACCACCACGTTCAGGTCGATGACCCGGGGCTGCAGTACCTGCTTCCGGCTGAAGGCCAGCAGCTGCTGGGTCAGCGCCGCTGCGCGGGCGGTGGCCTTGCCGATCTCCTCCACATCCTGCCGCCGGGGATCCCCCGGGGTGAGATCGTGCAGCAGGAGGTCGCTGTAACCGGTGATCGCCGTGAGCAGGTTGTTGAAGTCGTGAGCGATGCCGCCGGCCAGCCGGCCCACCGCCTCCATCTTCTGGGACTGGCGCAACTGGCTTTCAAGGCGGTTGCGCTCGCTGACGTCCCGGGCCAGCACCAGCCGGGCCGCCCGTCCCCCGAAGAGCAGGCCGTCGGAAAGGACCTCGACATCAACGATCTCGCCGTTCTTTCTGAGGTGCCGGGCGTTCTCCACGAAATGCGCCTGGTCCCGCGGGAGACTGAGGACGGCTTCCAGCCGCTCGTGCTCGGACGCCGTCCGGATGTCCTTGATGGTCATGCCCAGGAACTCCTCGGCGCGGTAGCCATAGCGCCGGACGGCCGCCTGGTTGACGGCCAGGAAGCGCAGGGTCTCGCTGTCGTAGACGAACATCGCCTCGGGGTTGGCCTCGAACAGGAGCCGGTAGCGGGTCTCGCTCTCCTGCAGCGCCCGCTCCACTTCCTTGCGCTCGATGGTCTGCGCCACCTGGGTGGAGACGAACTCCAGGATCTCCTGCTCCCGGCTGGTGTAGCGGATGCCTTCGGCATAGCTCTGCACCGCCAGGACGCCGATGGTCCGGTCCCGGGTCTTCAGCGGCACGCCCAGCCAGTCCACCGAATCCGCACCGACCACCTCCGCCACCCCTCCGGCTGCCAGTCGCTCGGATTCCTCGGGCGTCACCAGCAGCGACTCCCCCGTGGCCAGCACTCGCTCCGTCAGGCCTCGCTGCGGCGGCCGGGGGGCCGGCGCCGACTCCCGCTCGTCCACGAAATAGGGGAAGGAGATGAGGTTGGTCTCGGGGCTGTACAGGGCGATGTAGAAGTTGTCCGCAGGAAGGAGCTCACTCACCGTGCGGTGCACGGCGTGCAGGACTTCCGGAAGGCCAGCCCCGGTGGTCGTGGCCTGGGCAATGGCGTACAGGGCCCGCTGCAGCCGCTCCGCCCGGCGGAGCGCGCTGACATCCGACATCGCCCCGACCATCCGGATGGCCGTTCCGGCCTCATCGCGGATGACGTAGCCACGGTCGTAGACATCCGCGTAGGTGCCGTTCGCCCGGCGGAAGCGGTACTCATCCACCCAGAAGGTGCCACCGTCGTCGAGCACCTCCTGCAGCTCAGCTTCCACCCGCCGCCGGTCCGCCGGATGCAGCCTGGTGTGCCAGGGCGCATCGACCATGCCGGCCGGGGTGCGCCGGTAGCCGAAGAGGACCTCGAACCCCTCGTTCACCCAGTAGCTGTCGGTCCCGACATCCCAGTCCCACACCGCGTCATTGGTGGCGCGGGCCACGAGGTGGAAACGCTCGGTGGCCAGCCGCAGCGCACCCTCCACCTGGCGCCGCTCGGTGATATCACGGATGAATGCGCTGAAGTGCCACGTGCCCTCGAGCTGGAACGGGGTCACCGTCAGCTCCACCGGGAACTCGTGACCGTCACGGTGAATCGCGGCGATCTCGATGCGGGTCCGCAGGATCGGGCCCTCTCCGGTGGCCAGGAAGCGCGCGATGCCAGCCCGGTGCGCTTCGCGGTACTGCGGCGGCACAATCAGCGCCGCGAGGGGGCGGCCGATCGCCTCTTCGGCCGGCCAGCCGAAGGTGGTCACCGCCTGCGTGTTCCAGGTGCGGACCACGCCGTCGGCGTCAATGGTCACGACCGCATCGAGGGTGGAATCGAGGATCGCGCTGAATCGGGCCTCCGAGGAGCGGTACATGGCGGCATCCCGCGCCACAGCGGCCAGGGTCGCTCCCAGCTCGATCCGGGTGACCACACAACCAGCCAGGTGCTCCAGCAGCTCGATACTCTCCGCGCTCCACGTCCGGGGCACCCGGTCAATGACGCACAGGGTCCCGAGGACGTGGCCCTCGCGGGTGCGCAACGGGATGCCAGCATAGGCCATGATTCCGAGGTGGGCGATCGCCGGATTGTCCCGGACCAGGGGATGCGCGCTGGCGTCCTCGATGATAAGGGCCTTCCCCGACATCACCGCGTGCTTGCAGAAGGAGTAGGTAAGCGGAGTTTCGCGGGTGGAGGAGTAGGGTTCGGGCAGCCCGATGCAGCTCTTGAAGAACTGGCGGTCCTTGTCCACCAGGCTCACCAGCGCCACCGGTGCCCGGCACACGGCGCAGGCCAGCCGGGTGAGCTCGTCGAAGCCTTCCTCCGAGGCGGTATCCAGGATCGCGGCTCGCTCTAACGCGGCGAGTCGCTCTGGATCGAGGATCCTGCTGACAAGCGCATCCGTCATGCGCCATCCCGCATCAGGAAGACAGCGGGCCGGTCACCGGCGGTTCGCGCCCTGCACTTGCCCGGCATCGCTGACCTCCAGGACAACCCCCCGTCCCGCCGCACCGGTCGGACCGGTGGCAGCCTGACGTTATCGGGTCTCGTTCAACATTGTGTACAGGGGGTAGCATAAGTATACGTCGGAGGCCGGAATCCTGTGGACTGATTCCCATACCCTCCGACCGGCGGTAACTTTGGCGCCACCATGGCCGTCACCGCCCCCCCCGCTCTCGAACTGCTGACCGACGCAGATCTCTATGCACCGGAGCCCCTCGGCCATGGGCACGTCCTGGTGGCAGGCGGGCGGATCGCGTGGATCGGGCCCGATCTGCCCACTCTCGACCCAAGCCTCGGCGTGGTCAGGCGCGACCTCCGTGGCCGTCGCCTCATCCCCGGCCTGATTGACGCCCACGTCCATCTGACCGGCGGCGGCGGCGAGTCCGGCTACGGCACCCGCGTCCCCCCAGTACCGCTCAGCCGCTTCACCCGGGGCGGCATTACCACCGTCGTGGGCGTCCTCGGCACCGACGACCTCACCCGCTTCCCCGCCGAGCTGCTCGCCACCACCCGCGGCCTGCGGGACCAGGGACTGACGGCCTACTGCCTGACCGGCGGCTATCACTTCCCCCCGGTCACCCTCACCGGCAGCGTCCGCGGCGACATCGTCCACCTCGATCCGGTTATCGGCGTGGGCGAGCTGGCCCTGAGCGACCACCGCTCCAGTCAGCCCACCCTCGACGACTTGCTCCGGGTGGCCGGAGAGGCGCACGTGGGCGGGTTGATGAGCGGCAAGGCCGGCATCGTGCACCTCCACATGGGGGACGGGCCGCGCGGTCTGGAACTGGTGCGCCAAGCCATCGCCGGGAGCGAGATTCCCGCCCGCGTGTTCAACCCCACCCACGTCAACCGCCGGCGGCGGCTGTTCGAGGAAGCGATGCAGCTGGTGACGACCGGCGCCACGGTGGACGTCACCGCCTTTCCAGTGGCCGAGGGAGAGGACGCCTGGACCGCGGAGGACGCCCTCTTCCGCTACTGGGAGGCGGGGCTCCCCGCCGATCGGATCACGGTGAGTTCCGACGGTGGAGGCTGCCTGCCGTCCTTTGACAGCGACGGGCGGGTCGCGGCCATGGATGTTGGAGACCCGGGGGCGCTCGCCGGCACGCTCCGCGCCGTGCTGGGGCGGGGGCGCCCGCTGGCCGAGGCCCTGCCCCCGTTCACAAGCAACGTGGCCCGGCTCCTGCAGCTGTCCGCCAAGGGGACGATCCGGGTGGGCGCCGATGCCGACCTGGTCGTGCTCGACAGCGCCGGCGGGGTCAGCGATGTCATGGCCAGCGGACGCTGGCACGTCCGGGACGGCGCCGCCGTCCTCCACGGAACCTTCGAATCGGGAGCGCAATGAGTCCGGCCAAGGTGGTGGATGGAGAACAACGCGGGTTCATCATTCCGGTTGGCGGCGCCGAGGCCAAGCTGCACGATCCGGCGATCCTCCGCCGGTTCGTGAAGATTGCCGGCGGGCGCCGGGCCCGCATCGGCATCATCCCGACCGCCTCCCTGGCGGAGGATACCGGCCACCGCTACGAGGGCATCTTCCGTGAGCTCGGTGCGGAACGCGCCGAGTCGTTCCCGTTCGAGGAGCGGGCGGACTGCGAGCAGCCCGATCTGCTGGAGCGGCTGGAGCGCTGCACCGGCGTGTTCCTGACCGGCGGCAACCAGCTCCGCCTGGCCACCCACCTCGGCGGCACCTCGGCGGCCAAGATGATCCGGCTGATGAGCGCGGCCGGCAAGCCGGTGGCGGGCACCTCCGCCGGCGCCGCCTTTCTGTCCGAGCACATGATCGCGCACGGCGACGAGGGCGCATCCCCCCGCGCCGGCAGCGTGACCGTTTCGCCCGGACTCGGCCTCACCAACCGGGTCGTCATCGACCAGCACTTCCGGCAGCGGGACCGGCTGGGCCGGCTCCTCACCGCGCTGGCCTACAACCCCTTCGCGGTGGGCCTCGGCCTGGACGAGGATACCGCCGCCTTTATCGGGCCGGACAACCTGCTCGAAGTGGTCGGCACCGGGGCCATCACCGTGATTGACCCGTCGGGGATCGAGTTCAGCTCCATGGACCTGGCGGAGCGCAACGACCCGGTGTGCATGCTGGGCGTGAAGCTGCACATTCTCATCCAGGGCGCCACCTTCAACCTGCACACCAGAGAGGCCAGTGCTGGTCAGGTCGCCACCGGCAAGGGCTAGGGCACCCGTCCCGGCACACCCGGGGCTGCTGCTGGTCCCTCTATCCAGATCCCGCGGCGGCCTGTAACGTATCTCCGTCAGCGCCGCTCCCCGGGAACCCCGCTCCAGCGCACGAGTCCGGCATGAAGATCCTCGACCGATCAGTGTACGTCGGCCCCAGCCTGTACGCCCAATTCCCTGTCATTCGCCTGGATGTAGATCTTGGAGTGCTCGAGGAATGGCCCACCGGGCGCCTGGGCGAAGGGTTCACCCAGGGGCTTCTGACTGTGCTGCCGGGAATCGCGGAACACGGCTGTTCCCATGGCGTGCCCGGGGGCTTCCTGCGCCGCTGCCGCGAGGACGGCGGCACCTGGCTCGGTCATGTGCTGGAGCATCTGGCGATCGAACTGCAGCAGGCCGCCGGCGAGACCGTAACCTTTGGCAAGACCCGATCCAGCGGCGCACCGGGATGTTATACGGTGGTCTATCAGTACGGCCACGCCGACGTCGGCCTCGAGGCGGGGACCCTGGGGCTGGCCCTGATCGGGTCGCTGCTCCCGCCGGAGCTTCGCGGGCCCGGCATGGTCCCGCCGGACTTCGACACCCAGGCCACGCTGGAGAGCTTCATCAAGTACGCCCAGCGGCGGGACCTCGGCCCCTCGACCGCGTCGCTGGTGCGCACTGCGGAGGCGCGCGGCATCCCCTGGATCCGGCTCAACCAGCACAGCCTGGTGCAGTTCGGCCATGGCCGCCATCAGCAGCGGATCCAGGCGACCATCACCAGCCGCACCCCGCACATCGCGGTGGAGCTGGCTTCGGACAAGGAAGAGACGAACAAGATCCTCAGCCGCCTCGGGCTGCCGGTGCCGAAGCAGCGGCTGGTGGCGCGCGAGGAGGACGCCGTGCAGGCGGCCAGCAGCATCGGCTATCCGGTCGTGGTCAAGCCGTACAACGCCAATCACGGCCGCGGCGTGGCCATCCACCTCACCGACGAGGCGCAAGTACGGCTCGCCTTTCCGCTGGCCCAGCAGCACAGCCGCAGCGTCCTCATCGAGAGCTTCATCACCGGCGACGATCACCGGATGCTGGTGGTCAACGGGCAGCTGGTGGCGGTGTCGCGGCGGGTCCCCGGGCACATCGTGGGAGATGGGCGGCACACCGTCGAGGAGCTGGTGGCGATCGTCAACAGCGATCCCCGCCGCGGGGTGGGCCACGAGAAGGTGCTCACCCGGCTGGAGTTCGACGCCCAGGCCAACCGCCTGCTCGCCGACCGCGGCTACACCGGCCAGACCGTCCCGCCGCAGGGGGAGGTGGTCTTCCTGCGGTCCACCGGCAACCTGAGCACCGGCGGCACCGCGATCGACGTCACCGACATCGTGCACCCCGACAACGTGGAGATGGCCGTTCGGACCGTGCGGGCGCTGGGACTCGACGTGGGCGGCGTGGACTTCCTGACGCCGGACATCGCCGTGTCCTACAAGGAAAACGGCGGCGCCATCTGCGAGGTCAACGCCGCGCCCGGATTCCGGATGCACACCGCCCCCAGCGAGGGCCGCCCGCGGGACGTGGCGGGGCCGGTCATCGACATGCTGTTCCCGCCGGGCGCGCCCTTTCGCATCCCCATTGCGGCCATCACCGGCACCAACGGCAAGACCACGACGGCCCGCATGCTGGCGCACATTCACAAGCTGGCCGGACGCTACGTGGGGCTCACCACCACCGACGGGGTCTACATCGACGGGCAGTGCACCGTGAAGGGAGATATG
This sequence comes from uncultured Gemmatimonadaceae bacterium, assembly GCA_964449145.1. Classification (GTDB taxonomy): domain Bacteria; phylum Gemmatimonadota; class Gemmatimonadetes; order Gemmatimonadales; family GWC2-71-9; genus JADJOM01. Next base: position 8,354 of record CAYUYF010000065.1, read on the forward strand.
ACCGGGCCGGTCGCCACCCGCATGGTGCTGATGGACCCGCAGGTGGAGGTCGCGGTGCTGGAGGTGGCCCGCGGCGGGCTGCTCCGCGCCGGCCTGGGCACCCGGTTCATTGACGTGGCCGCCGTGCTCAACGTGCAGGCCGATCACCTCGGCCTCCGCGGGGTGGACACGCTGGAGCAGCTGGCCCAGGTGAAGCGCATTCCCATCGAGGTGGCCAGGGACACCGCCGTCCTCAACGCCGACGACCCCCTCTGCCTCAAGATGGCGGGCTACAGCGAGGCGAAGTTCCTCTGCTACGTGACCCTCAATAACAGTCATGCGCTGGTACGCGAACACATCCGGGCCGGAGGCCGCGCGGTGGTGCTGGAGGCGGGCGTCAACGGGCAGATGATGACGATCTTCGACCGGGGCGCGCACATCCCGCTCCTGTGGACCCACCTGATCCCCGCCACCCTCGAGGGTCGCGCGCTGCACAACGTCCAGAACGCGATGTTCGCGGCCGCCCTCGCCTTCAGCATGGGCGTCAAGCTGGAGGACATCCGGCACGGGCTGCGGACCTTCGACACGACCTTCTTCCAGGCGCCGGGGCGGATGAACGTCTACGACGAGCACCCCTTCAAGGTGATCGTGGACTACGGCCACAACGCGGCGGCGGCCCAGGTCATGTGCCAGGTCGTGGAACGGCTGGAACCCACCGGCCGGCGGCTGGTGGTGCTGGCCGCCCCGGGGGACCGTCGCGACGAGGACATCCGGGACATCGCCCGCGCCTGCGCCGGACACTTCGACCATTACATCTGCCGCCGCGACGACCGCCTGCGCGGCCGGGGCGAGGACGAAGTCGCCCGGATGCTGGCGGAGACCCTGCTGGCCGGCGGCGTTCCGGCCGGGCAGATCGAGGTCATCCCCGAGGAGCTGGAGGCGGTGGACCGGGCGCTCAAGCTGGCCAGTCCCGGGGACCTGCTGCTCATCTTTGCCGACCAGGTGAGCCGCACCTGGAAACAGGTGGTGAACTTCCACCCCGAGTCCGCCGCCCCCGTCGCGCGGGCACCCCGCCCAGCCGCCGTCGAGTCGCCGCCGCCGGTCGAACCGTCGCCGCCGGACTACGAGTCCCTGGTGCGGGATGAGCGCGGCGTCCGCATCGCCCGCGAGCCGGAGGTCGACGACTGAACCCGGCCGGGCAGTGGCAATGCACCTGATCCAGTCCGACTCCCGCCGCCTGACCGGACCGAACCTGCTCTCCGAGCGGCCCGGCGCGGTCCTCGACGTGCTGGTCCCCGATGAGGACGCCGACCCCGCCGTCGCCGCCTGGCAGGCGGCGGCCCGGCAGCTGCTCGATGCCGTCGGCTGGCACCGGGAAGAGCCGTACGCCCGCCGCTTCCCCGGCGGCGCCAGCCTCGCCATTAGCGCCCCGATCGACACGCTTCACGCCGCCACCGAGGTCAACGAGTGCGCCCTGGCGGCGGCCAACGCCGCCCTCGCGGGCCGGCCCCCGTCCGACCCCGCGAGCGCGATCGCCCGCCTCCGCCTGCTGATCGCGGCCGAGCAGCGGCCGCAGGTGCTGGCGCTCAGTCAGGCGGCGGGGCAGCGGCGGGTGACCTTCCTGGTGGATGAGGAGCTGGTGACGGTGGGCACCGGCACCGGCTCCGAGAGCTGGCCCCTGGCCGGGGCACCGGCCCCCGAGAGCGTGGAGTGGAACCGCATTCACGATGTCCCCGTGGCCCTGGTCACCGGCGCCAACGGCAAGACCACCACGGTGCGACTGGTGGCCGCCCTGATCGAGGCCACTGGCCGGGTGCCAGGCTTCTGCTGCAGCGACGGGGTCATGGTGGGGGAGGATGCGCTGGAGCGGGGCGACTGGTCCGGGCCCGGCGGTGCCCGCCTGTTGCTCCGCGACCGGCGGGTGCAAGCCGCCGTGCTGGAGGCGGCGCGCGGCGGCATTCTCCGCCGCGGCCTGGCCATCTCCCGCGCCGATGCCGCGATCATCACCAACATCGCCGAGGATCACCTCGGCGAGTTCGGCGTCTATGACCTCCGCTCGCTGGCCCGGTCGAAGTTCGTGGTCTGCCGGGCGCTCGGCCGGGGCCGACCGCTGGTGCTCAACGCCGATGACCCGATCCTGGTGGAGCTCGCGCCCCGGGGCGAGGTCCCGATCATCTGGTTCACGCTGCGGCCGCCCACCGCGATGGTCCGGGCCCATCTCGAGGCCGGCGGCGAGGCGGCGCTGCTGGACGGCGACCAGCTGGTGCTGGCGCGGGGCGCCCGCCGCATCGCGCTGGCACGGGTGGAGGAGGTGCCGATTACCCTGGGCGGCGCGGCCCGGCACAACATCGCCAATGCCCTGGGCGCCGCGGCCCTCGCCAGTCACCTCGGCGTATCGCCGGTGCAGATTGCGGTGGGACTGCGCGGCTTCGGTGGCGGGCCGGGCGAGAACCCGGGCCGGTTCAATCTCTTCTCCCTGGGGGGCGTCACCGCGGTCGCCGACTTTGCCCACAATCCCCATGGCATGGCTGCGCTGGTGGACACGGCGGTCACCCTGCCGGCCACCCGCCGGCTGGTCATCCTTGGACAGGCGGGCGACCGCGACGACCAGGCCCTCCGCGACCTGGCCCGCAGCGCCTGGGCCTTCCGGCCCGATCGGATCGTGCTCAAGGAGATGGCAGACTACCGGCGCGGCCGGGCGCCGGGGGAGATCACTGGTATCATGCGGGAGGAGTTGCTGCGGGCCGGCGCGCGGCCGGAGATCATCACAACCGCCGACTCGGAGTACGCGGCCGTCACCGAAGCGCTGGACTGGGCCCGGCCGGGAGACCTGCTGCTCCTGCCGGTCCACAGCGAGCGGACCCGGGTGCTGGCGCTGTTCAAGTCACTGGAGGAGCAGGGCTGGCAGCCAGGCGGCCGCCTCCCCTGAGCTGCGGAACGGGCCGTGGTCGTCAGGACCACGGCCCGCCCGCGGAAGAACAGGTCGTCGCGCAGTTCCCTTAGTCGAGCAGTTCCTTCGGGATGTTGCCGCCGTTGCTGGCCAGCTTCTGCATGACCGCCTTGTGCAGCCACATGTTCATCCTGGCCGAATCGGCCATCGCCTCCGCCGGACAATCGAGTTCCGTCGCCAGCTCCTTGCGCGCCGTCAGGCTGCTGTCGAGTCCGAGCAGCTTGAGCAGGTCCACGATGGACGTCTTCCAGTTGAGCTTCTGCGCGTTGGCGGCTGCGAGGCCCTCGAGCTTGGTGACCACATCAACAACCGGAATGGCAACCGGCCGCGGCGGAGCGGTCATGGTGGCGGTCGCAGGCGCTGCCGCTGCGACGGCGGGGGCCGGTGCAGGCGCTGCCGGGCGACTGATTCCGAGTTTCGTCAGGATGGATGCAAACATGCCCATGGGGGATCCCTTCGGTGGGGGTGAAGCGTCAGATAGACGGTACTCCAGCGTGAGCGTGGAGCTGCGGAGAGGGATCAGCGACTGGCGCCGAATCCCGGCTACCCGATCAGTATCACCAGCCGGGCGACAATGCGCAACCCATTGACCTGTATTGGCATACATCACGTCCGCCTGGGGCCCTTTCCTGCCAAAATGCCGTTCGAATCCCCCGCTCAGCCGACCGGGGCTGCCGCACCCGCCTCGGCTCCCAGCTTGCCGGTCACCCCCCTTCCAGCGCGTGCGTGGCCCGTCTGACCCGGTAGCGACCCTACGCCTCCCGGGGCCGTGCGGAAGCCCCGCCCCAGTGGCCCAATCGCCTACTCCCGCCACAGTGCGTCGCGCACCTCCATCCGCACCGCCCGGCGTGTGGGCACCCAGGTGGCCAGCAGGACCACCCCGACGACCGTGGCCGAGACCAGCACCGCCACCAGCGCCGACAGGCCCGGCGAGATGGGGAAATAGTGCGAGAAGCCCACCGCCATCAGCAGGGTGAGCGGCAGCGCCACCACCGCCCCGACGCCGAGCTGACGGGCCCCGTGGCCCAGCAGCAGCCGGAGGATGTTTCTGTCGGTGGCGCCCAGCGCCCGCCGCACACCGATCTCCCGGGTGCGCCGCCCTATCGACCAGGCCATGAGCCCATAGGTTCCGCTCACCGCCAGCAGCAGCGCAAAGGCGAACGCTCCGCCGAAGAGCCGGGTCACCAGCCGGGCGACCTCGGTCATCTTGGCCAGCATCTCCTCGAAGGCCTGGATGTTCTCGGGCGGGAGCCGGGGGTCTATCAGCGCCAGCGCTTCGTGATACGCCGAGCGGGCCGCCGGCTCGCTGCCCCGGTGCCGGAACGCCACCGCCGCGCTGGTCACGTCCGTCTGCCGGAGCGGGAGGTAGGCGGCGAGCGGGCTCCGGTCGCTGCCCAGCGGGTTGCCCATGAGCACATCGCCCACCACCCCGACCACGGTCCGGAGCGGCTCCTCCTGGCCCAGGCCGGAGAGCCGGATCTGGGCGCCGATGGGCGAACGCCCCGCCCAGTACTTCGCCGCCATCGCCCGGCTCACCAGCGCCACCGGCTCGCCGCCCGGACCATCACGGGAGTCGAAGAACCGGCCCTCCACCAGCCCGACGCCCAGCGGCGTCATCGGTCCCAGGAATGCCTGCACATGCACCCGCCGTGATGGATCGGGCTCCCCGCCCGGCAGCTCGAAGGCGCCGCTCTCGTCGTTGAGATCGCCGACCCGGCGGCGGAACACCACCCCGTCCAGCTCGGGCCGGGCAGCGAGCCCGTCATAGAGCGCCTGGTAGAAGCGGCCCCGCGTGTCGGCGTCGGGGAACCGCTCCGATGAGGGATCCACGCCGGTGCTGAGCAGGTTCCGGGTGTCGTACCCCAGGTCCACGTGCACCACCCGCCACGCCACGATGGCGGACATGGTGCCGAAGAACAGCAGCACCGAGACCGTGGCCACCTGCACGATGACAAGCGCCCGCGCGATCCGCCCCTGCGCCGAGCCGGCGCCCGCCGTGCCCTCCTTGAGTACCGCGGTGATCTCGGTGTTCACCGCCCGCCGGCTGGCGATCACGCCCAGTACCGTCACCGCCAGCGTCACAAACGCACCGGCGCCGACCAGCACCGAGCGGTCGAAGCCCCACACCCACCAGAAGGCGAGGTTGCCCTCGAGC
>CAYUYF010000066.1:0-12718 GCA_964449145.1 uncultured Gemmatimonadaceae bacterium
CTTGTTGAGGCGCGGGTCGTGCAGGTAGTCGAGCGGTGAACGGGCCTGGGTCATGACGGGAAGGGGCAGGAGGCACTGCGCGCGAACGATGGTGGAAGGTAACCGGCCCCACGGGCCGCCGCGCCGTCCCCCTGCCACCGGCGGCCGGGCGCAGGCAGATTGCACCCCGACTCACAACTACGGACCACGCATGCTCCCGCTCTCGACCCGACTGCGCCAGGACACCAAGGCCGCCCACACCCGGGCCGAACGCAGCGGCATCATGCACCAGCTGCTCACCGGGACCCTGGCACGCGAACGATACGTCGCGCTGCTCGCCGGACTCCACCCGGTCTATCGCGCCCTCGAGGAGGAGCTGGACGCGCACGCCGGCCATCCGCACCTGGCGTCGCTCCACGATCCCGCCCTGCACCGCCTCGCGGCGCTGGAGGCGGACCTGCGGATGCTGGCCGGCCCGGGCGCCACCTTTCCCGCGCTCCCCGCCGCCGAGGCCTACGCCGCACGGATCCATGCGGCTGCGGCAGAGGCGCCGGCACTGCTGGTGGCCCATGCCTACACCCGCTACCTCGGGGATCTCTCGGGGGGCCAGCTGCTCAAGCGGAAGGTGATGGAGCTGTGGGGTGGGTCGGGGGCGGCGGCGGTCAAGTTCTACGAGTTCCCGGCCATCGCGAATCCCGACGACTACAAGCAGCGGTTCCGCGAGCACCTCGATGCCCTGCCCCTGGACCCGCCGCTCGCGGACCGGGTCGTGGCCGAGGCGGTGCGGGCGTTCGAGCTCAACAGCGCGCTGTTCGCCGCGCTGGACTAGCGCCGGCGCCGCGAGGCGGCGTAGCCCTCAAGTTGCAGGGCCAGCGCGGCGGCGCGCCGGGTCAGCGCCTCGATGCTGGCCATGGCGCCCGGCGCCGCCAGCCGGGTGTCGCCGGTCATCTCGGTGAGCGCCCGGCGGGCGGAGTTGAGGATCGCCTCGATCATCTCGCCGAAGTTCCGGGCCGCCTCGGCGTCCCCCGTCTCCGACAAGGACCGGCTCCGGGCGTCGCGCAGCACGTCCTGCACCCGGCGGCGCGCGGCTTCCACGTCCCGCCGGGCCCGGACGTCGGTGGCGAAGATGATGTACCCCAGGTCCCGGCCGCTCTCGCCCGGCACCGGCTCGGCGCGCACCGCCACCGGAATCGGCTGGCCCGATTCGCTCCGCAGGGCCATTTCCGCGGACCAGAGCCGCCGCTCCGCGCGCAGGGCGGTGAGCATGGCCTCCGCCTCCGCCTCGTTGGTGAAGAGCCGCATCAGGTCCTCGGCTGAGCCGAGTTCCAGCCCGGTGTGGCCGATCAGCGCGCGGAAGGCCCGGTTCACCACCAGGATCTGCCCCTGCGGCGCCAGGATGATCGTGGGCTCCGGCGCGGTCTGCACCGCGTGCAGCACCTGGTGCAGCTGGTCCTGCGCGATCAGCACCCGCACCGACTGCACCTGCTGTACCATGTCCACCAGCGAGGTGCGGATGGAGTGCGCCGTGGCGAGTTCCTGCTCCACCCACGGCCGCGCCGTCCCCCGGGTGATCTCGGTCCACACGGCGAATGAGCGGCGCGGGGAGAGCCGGTTCGGATCCTCCGGATCCACCGGCTTCCGCGGGTCCCCGCCCCAGCGCACCGTCTGGACCTGCTCGGGACGGAACCAGAGCAGGAACTCCTGGCTGCGCCCCGAGAGGGCCACCGCCAGCACCCCGGCCGCCGCACCGCTCAGGTGGGCAAACTGCGGCGCCATCCGCGCCAGCGCGTTGGTCACCAGCACCGGCTCCGACGGCGCGTACCCCTCCAGCCACTTCACGATGGCCCGGATGTCGTCCGAGCTGGGCACGTTGCCCGCGGTGAGCAGGTCGTTCTCGTAGATCAGCGCCGCGCCGGAGGCGTCCACCGCCTGCAGCAGCAGCCGCGGAGACATGAACAGGCTGGTCCGCCAGTCGCCGGTGGAGGCGAGCGACTCGACGATCTGCTGCTCCAGCCGCCGCACCGTCAGCGCCGCCTGGGCCAGCGCCATCCCCTCCAGCGCCGAGAGCCGGGTCGATACCATCTCCGACAGGATGCCGCAGGCTGCACGCACCTCGTACGGCAGGCGGCGGGGGGAGTAGTGGTGGCAGGCGATCAGCCCCCACAGCCGCTCCTCCTGGGTCAGGCTGGTCACCAGCGTCGCCCGCACCCCCATGTTGGTCAGGTACTGCAGGTGCAGCGGCGACATGCTCCGCAGGGTGCAGCCCGACATGTCCACGTCCCCGCCGGTAATCGGCGACAGCCGCGGAAAGAGCGGGGCCGGCTCATAGGCCACGTCCGCCAGGATCCGCACCCGGTTCTGCAGGTAGAGCTGGCGGGCCTGTGCCGGGATGTCGGAGGAGGGGTAGTGCAGCCCCAGGAACGACTCCAGGTCATCCCGCCGCGACTCGGCCACGATCTCCCCGTGGCCGTCGGGGTCGAACTTGTACACCATCACCCGATCGTAGCCCGCCAGCTCCCGCATGACCCGCACCGTTTCGTCGTACAGCCCCTGCAGCGTCGGCGCGGCGTTGAGCGCCGCCAGGCCCTCGGTCAGCACCCGGGAGACCCGATCCCCTGTATCCTCCCCAAGGCGGCATTGCGGGTCCGGCACCACCTGCTCCAGCTCTACCGCGATCCCCTCCGTCCGGAGCCGGTGACAGGTGGCCTCGAAGTGGCGGACCCCGCCCTCCGGCAACTCGGTACTGGCCGCGGCGGGCACCGGGGTGCGCATCTCGTCGCTGTCGCGCAGCTGGCGGATCAGCTGGCCCAGTTCAGGGTCCAGGCTGTCGATGGACTTGCCCAGGGGCGAGGCCCCCCAGGGCCCGAGGACCGCCTCGGCGTTCAAGGTTGCCTGCAGCACGTGGAGCTTCTGGGGGTGCAGCACGAGCAGGACCCCGTGCGGTTGCACGGAGCCTGGGAGCTGGATCAGCTCCCGGTCGCAATTGGTGAGATCGGCGGCGCCGAAGGGCGGGTGCAGCGGCTTGACGTCCATTTCGGTACGACAGATTTGGACGCGCGGGACAGCTATGTCAAGGCGGGCGGCGGCCTCTTCAGTCCTGGACGGCGAGCCAGTCCCGTGGGCGGAGCATCGCCTGGAGTTCGGCCTCCGGCGAGCCTGCCGCGGTGGCGGCGTCGTAGTCCCACCGGGCCAGGGGGGGCAGGCTCATGAGCACGCTTTCCACCCGCGCGCTGCTTTGCAGCCCGAAATGGGTGCCCCGGTCGTGGAGCAGGTTGAACTCCACGTAGCGGCCCCGGCGCAGCAGCTGCAGCCGCCGTTCCCGCTCGCCCCAGGGGGAGCCGCGCCGCCGTTCCACGATGGGGCCGTACGCGGCGGGGAGCACCCGGCCGATCCCCTCCACGAAGGCGGCGAGCCGCGACCGCTCCGGCAGCCCGTCCCGCCCGGGACGGAGGTGGTCAAAGAACACCCCGCCGATCCCCCTGGCCTCCCCGCCCCGGTGGTGATTCCGGAAGTATTCGTCGCACCACGTCTTGAATCGCGGATAGAGGTCCGGGCCGGACTCCGCGCACAGCGCGGCCAGCGTCCGGTGCCAGTGCATCGCGTCCTCGACTAGGGGCCAGGTCGGGGTGAGATCGGTGCCCCCGCCGAACCAGGCATCGAACGGATCACCCTCGGGGCCGGTCAGCTCGAAGTAGCGGATGTTGAGGTGGACCGTCGGGACCAGGGGGCTCCGCGGATGCCCCACGACGCTCACGCCGGTGGCAAAGAAGCGGGCCCCTTCCGGCGGCGGCGCGGCGAGCGCCAACCGGCTCGCCATCCCCGGCTCCAGCGTTCCCGACACGGCGGAGCGGTTGACCCCCACCTGCTCGAACGTGGCCCCGTCCACCAGCACCCGCGAGACGCCGCCGCCGCCGCCCGGCCGTTCCCACCGGTCCTCGGTGAAGCCGCCGCCCCGGTCCATCGCCGTGAAGAACGCGGTGATGGCGTCGTGGACCCCGGCCATGAGCCCCGTGGCCGCGGGGGCGAACGACTCGGCGACGCCGATCACGCCCGGAACTCCCGGACCGTGTCAATGAAGGCGCGGGCGTGCGCGACCGGCGTGTCCGGCAGGATGCCGTGTCCCAGGTTGGCGATGTGGGGACCGCCCCCCATCCCCCGCAGCATCCGCTCCGTCCGGCGGCGAATCTCCGCCGGCTCCGCGTAGAGCCAGCAGGGATCGAAGTTCCCCTGCAGCGCCTGCTCCGCGCCCAGGCGCTGGCGGGCGTCCGTGGCGCGGGTATGCCAGTCGACTCCGATCACGTCAGCCTGCGTGGCCTCCCGCATCTCCTCCAGCGCCCAGCCGGCGCCCGGAGAGAACACGATCACCGGCGCCCCCGCGGAGCCGGCCAGGCGCGCGGCCTGGGCCAGATAGGGGAGCGCGAAGGTGCGGTAGTCCTCGGGGGCGAGCGCACCGGCCCACGAATCGAAGAGCTGTACCGCCTGTGCGCCGGCCTGCACCTGAGCCACCAGGAAACGGCCCACCGCGTCGGCCAGGAGGCCCAGCAACCGGTGCGCCCGGGCCGGCTCCGCAGCCAGCAAACGCTTGGCCACGCTGAAGCTCTTGGTCCCCTGCCCTTCGATCATGTAGGCGGCAAGCGTCCACGGGGCCCCGGCAAACCCGATCAGCGGCACCCGGCCATCCAGTTCCCGCCGGGCCAGTCGCAGCCCATCGAGCACGTACTCGAGGCGACCCTCCGCCAGCGGGTCGGTCAGGCGCGCCAGGTCGGCGTCGCTGCGCACCGTGGAGCCGAATCGCGGGCCCACCCCTTCGTCCACGGTCAGGGGGAGCCCCATCGCCTCGGGAATCACCAGGATATCGCTGAAGATGATCGCCGCATCCACCCCCATCTCTTCCACGGGCTGCAGCGTCACCTCAACGGCCAGTTCCGGGGTCCGCACCATCGTGAGGAAGTCGGACCGGGCCCGCACCGCCCGGTAACTTGGGAGATAGCGCCCCGCCTGGCGCATCATCCATACCGGGGGACGCTCCGTCGCCTCTCCGGCGCAGGCGCGAAGGAAGAGCGCGGTATCACAGGCCGTGTTCATCGAACCCCCGAGAGCAGCGAGAGCAGGGCGCGCGCGACCAGCGCGGCCGTTGGTAGTGCGGCGGTGGCGTCCGGCGGCCATCCCGCGCGCGCGGCGGCCCGCGCCGTGGTCGGCCCGATGGCGACCAGGGCCGGCCGGTTCCCGCCTGGCGCCGCCGACACCACCAACGCCGCCGCCCGCGGACTGGTGACCACGAGGATGTCCGCCGCGGCGATCGCCGCCACGGCGTCCGCCGTCGGGGCGAGCACCGTGCGGTAGGCCGGCACCGGCTCGACCCGTACGCCCCGCCCAGCCAGCAGCGCGGGCAGTTCGTCGCGGTGGTGATCGCCGCAGGGGAAGAGCACCGGCCCGGCCCCTCCCGCCTCGAGGATGGCACCCGCCAGCTGCACGCCGAGGCTCCCCGGGGCCGCCGCCGACACCTCGGGCACGCGGACGACGCCGAACCAGGGCAGCAGCCGCTCCCGTCCCGCCGGCCCGGTCCAGACCGGCGGCAGCCGCTCGCGGCCCAGCCCCAATGCCGCCACCCTGGCCGCCAGCGCCTGCGCCGCCCGGGGGGAGGTCACCGCAATGGCCTGGTAGCGCGCTCGCGCCCGGAGCGCGGCGTCGAGCGGCGCCCAGCTCTCAGGCGGGCCGAAGCTGAGCAGCGGTCGCTCCTCTACCCGCAGCCCCTCCGCCCGCAGCGCGCCGCTAAGTCCCGGCAGGCTTTCGGCGCCGCCGGTCAGCACCACGCGCGGCGCTCCGCTCAGCATGCCGGCCCCCCCGCCGCTCCGGTCTTGAGCTCGTCCAGGATCTTCGCGGCCCCCTCGGCGCGCAGCCGCCCGGCCAGCGCCACGCCCACCGCCACGGCGCCGGCCTCGTTGCTCACCGCCTGCACCAGCTGGCCCTCCACCACCCGCTGCCCATCCAGCGAGACCACCCGCGCCCGGAGCCGGAGCACCGTCGCGCCACCGTGTCCTGCGAGCGAGCCCGGATCCACCAGATCGCCGTAGGCCCCCACCGGCACCTCGCAGCCTCCGTCCAGCGCGTTGAGCAAAGCCCGCTCGGCGCCCACCGCCATCGCCACGGTCGAGTGATGGATCGCCTTCCGGACCGCCTGGGCGGCGACCGAATCATCGTGTCGTGCCGTCACCGCCATCGCCGCCTGGCCCGGCGCCGGCAGCATGACCGGCAACGGCAGCCGCTCGCTGATCTTGTGCGCCAGCCCCAGCCGGGTCAGGCCCGCCACCGCGAGCATCGTCGCCGCCAGGCCGGGATCCCGCTCCAGCTTGGCCAGCCGGGTATCCACGTTCCCCCGGGTCTCGACGATCTCGAGGTCCGGCCGCGCCATGAGCAGCTGCGCCCGCCGGCGCTGGCTGCTGGTCGCGATCCGCGCGCCCTGCGGCAGCTGGAGCAGTCCGCGCCCGTCCCGGGAAATCAGTGCGTCCCGCGGGTCCTCCCGTTCGCTCACCGCGGCCAGCATGATGCCGACGGGCAGGTCCGTCGGCAGGTCCTTGAGCGAGTGCACCGCCAGGTCGATCCGGTCCGCCAGCATGGCCTCGTCGAGCTGGCGGGTGAACAGCGCCGGGTCCGCCAGCCGGCTGATCGGGGTGTCCGGCGAGAGATCCCCGGTGGTGCGGATCTCCACGATATCCGTCTGGTGCCCGGCCTCCGCGAGGCGGCGGCACACCCGCTCCGTCTGCCACCGCGCCAGCGGGCTGCCACGGGTCCCGACCCGGAACACGCGCGCGCCGGATGTCACTTGGCCTCCAGGGTGACGGGCGCGGCGGTAAAGAGCGCCTGCAGCGTGCTGCCCACCTCGTCCACCGATTCACCCCGCAGCGTCGCGGTCTTGAGCACCGTCATCGGCCGCGCCATGAGCTTGGCCACGATCCGCTCTGCCGCCCGGTCCAGGTCCGCCCCCGCCTCGGCGCCGGCATACGCCAGCTCCCGGCGGCACACCTCGTTGAGCGCCTCCCGCAACGGCCGGAGCGCCTCGCGCGCCGCCTCGGCCCGCACCCACGTCATGAAGCTCTCGAGCTCCTCCGCCACGATCTCCTCCGCCCGCGGCACCGCCGCCTGCCGCAGCGCCTCGGCCTGCGCCAGCGGCGGGTGCAGGGCATCGAGGTCGAGCAGCGTGGCGCCGGTCAGCCCCGCCACCTCCGGCTCGACGTTTCGCGGCATGGACAGGTCGATCAGCAGCAGGGGGCGGGTCTGGGTCCCCGCGCTCTCCCGGCAGAAGCGGAGCGACGAAGCCAGCACCGGCGGACGCTCCGCACTGGTCGCGACGATCACGATGTCCGCCCGGGCAACCTCGCGGTGCAGCCGGTCCCACGGCGCCGCCTTGCCCCACAGGTCGCGCGCCAGCGCCTCGGCCCGCTCCGGCGAGCGGTTGATCAGGACCAGGTCCGTCGCCCCCAGCTTCACCAGCTGCCGCGCCGTGCGCTCCCCCGTCTTGCCGCAGCCGATCACCACGCAGCGCCGCTTGACCAGCGGGCCGCTCCGCCGCGCCGCCAGGGCCGCCGCCTCCGCGCCCACCGAGTGCCGGCCGCCGATCAGGCCGGTCTCGCGCTGCACCCGCTTGGCCGCGTGCAGCGCCGCGCCGAACGCGCGGTGCAGCCCGGCGCCGATCGCCCCCGCCTCAACCGCCTGGCGATATGCCCGTCGCACCTGGCCCAGGATCTGGACGTCGCCCAGGATCTGCGACTCGAGGCCCGCGGCCACCCGCATGAGATGACCCGCCGCCGCCTCGCCGGAGCGGCGCAGCACCAGCGCCTCCAGCTCCGCCCGGTGCGCCGTGTCCTCCCCGACCCAGCGGCGCACCAGCTCGTCGCAGCCGGCGGTGACCGCCGCGCCTTCGCGCGCCGCCGACCAGGCGTAGAGCTCCAGCCGGTTGCAGGTGGCGACCAGCGCCAGCTCCTGCACCGCGTCGGTGCGCGAGCCGGCGAAGAGACCCGCCACCCGCCCCTCGGACAGGTGAAACCGTTCCCGGGTCTTCACCGCGGCATGCCGGAAGTCGAGCGCCACGGAGATCAGCATCGGGACGTCTCCCAGGGTCCATCCGGGTCACCGCGGAGCTCGTCGGGCACGCCCGCGATGCGCCACGCCGCCGCCGCCAGGAGCCCCGCGCTCGCCGGCCGCCGCCACGCCACGCGGGACAGGGCGCGGGTCGCCCGCCGCGCCATCCGGGCCCGCTTCCGGCCCGCCAGCTCCACGCCATCTGCCGCCGCGCCGTCTTCCGCCAGGTCCGCCGCGTCATCCCGGAGCTGGTAGGCCCAGCCGAGGTTGTCGCCGTACCGCGCCAGCGCCGCCAGCTGCGCCGGTGGCGCCTCCGCCACGATGCCCCCCGACAGCGCCGAAAAGGCGGCGAGCGCCGTGGTCTTCCGGCGGTAGAGCCGCCGCGGCGCGCCCGCGAGCGAGCGGCCGGCCCGATGTTCCAGGTCCATCGCCTGGCCGCCCGCCATCCCCGGCAGGCCGACCGCCTCGCCCCAGGCCTGCGCCAGGGCCGCATTCCCCGCCGGCGCGCGCCCGAGCCACTCCACCGCCCGGCCCAGCAGGCCGACCGCGAGCAGGATCGCGCCGGCCTCGCCCACCTGCCGGTGGGTGGAAAGACGTCCGCGCCGCAGTGGCGCGTCGTCCATGCAGGGGAGGTCGTCCAGCACCAGCGACGCGGTGTGGGTGAGCTCCACCGCCACGGCGATCTCCAGCGCCGCGCCGGGGTCGGCGCCGCAGGCATCGGCCGCCGCCAGGATCACCAGCGGCCGCCACCGGTGGGCCTGGCCCCCACCCACATCCACGGCGTCGCGAAGGGCGGTGGCATAGGCCGGCGCGGGGGGCGTCATGCCGGCCACCGCCTGGGCCAGCCCCGCCTCGACCGCCGGCAGCCGCTCGGCCGCGAAGGCGGCCAGCGCCGGGCCGGCGGCGACGTCCCGCACCGCCTCGGAGGGAAGGGTCGCCGTCATGTGACCGGCACCAGCCCGCTCAGATGACCGATGTTCTTGAAGAAGATCTTCAGGTGGGCGAGCGGCTCGGCCCGTACCAGTCGCTTGTGCATGTAGCCCTCGAACGTCAGCCGCTGCACGTCACGGTCGCGGCAGATGGCCACGAAGCGCTCCCGTCGTCCATCGGTCCGGTACCAGAACCGCTGCATGACACTGAGCACCCGGAAGACCTGGCCGTGGGCGCGCATGAAGCGGCGCCGCGCCTGCGCCAGGTGCCGCGGATCCCCGCTCTCCAAGGTGGCTTCCACCGCGTCGGCCACGAAGCGCCCGCTGGCCATCGCGTAGTAGATCCCCTCTCCCGACGCCGGGGCCACCACCCCGGCGGCGTCTCCCGCGACCACGACATCGCGGCCGTTGTCCCAGCGCGCCAGCGGCTCCAGCGGAATCGGTGCCCCCTCCTGCCGGATGGTGCCCACCCGGTCGAGGCCGGTCCGGGTCCGCAGCGCCGCCACCGCGCCCCGCAGGTCGAACCCCTTGATCATGGAGCCGGTGCCGATGCTGGTGGTGGGGCCGTGGGGAAAGACCCAGGCGTAGAAGTCGGGGGAGAGGCCGCCGTCGTAGTACACGTCGCACCGGCTGGGGTGGAAGCGCTCCTCCACCCCCACCGGTGATTGCACGATCTCGTGATACGCAAACACGTGCCGCGCCGCGTGCGACGCGGGGATCGTCTGCCGCGCCACCGCGGAGAGGGCGCCATCGGCCCCCACCACCTGGCGGGCGCGTACCGCGGCGGGGCGTCCCCCGCGGGACGAACCCTCGGTGTAATGCACCAGTGCGGCGCCATCCCGGTCCCGGCCCAGCCGGGTGAAGGTGCCCACCCGGCGCTCGGCCCCAGCGGCCTGGGCCCGCAGCCGCAACCACTCGTCGAACACCTCGCGGTCCACCAGGCCGACGTACCCGTTCTCGATCGGGATGTCCACCGCCCGGCCTCGCGGCGAGACCATCCGGGCCGCGTCCACCGAGTTGACCAGCAGTGTGTCCGGTACTTCGAACTCGTCGAGCAACTGGGGCGGCACCGCCCCGCCGCACGGCTTCACCCGTCCCTGCCGGTCGAGCAGGAGCACGCTCCGGCCAAGCCGCGCGAGGTCCCAGGCCACGGTAGCGCCCGCCGGGCCGCCGCCGACCACCACGGCATCGAAAGTGTCGGTCATTCACCCGCCTCCGGAACCAGGCCGTAGCGCCGGGCCACCTGCCAGGCAAAGGGCGGCACCAGCCGCGCGACGCGCCGCGGGCGATGCCGGCGCAGGGTGACGATCCCTTCGAGGAACTTCATTTCCACCCGGGCCCGGGCGAACTCCAGCCCGCGGGGACCGAAGCGCGGCATCGCCCACGCCAGCAGCGGCCGCAACCACCTCGGCGCCCGTCGCACCGCCAGTCCATTCGCCGCCAGGGAGAGGTTCGCCAGGAAGCCCCGCACCCCCGCGCCGCGCCGGCCGGCGCTGCCGAGCGGCGCCGTCTCGAGCTCGCCGGCCAGCAGCGCCACCAGCTCCCGGCCCCGCGCGTTCCGGATGACCAGCCACTGGTCGCCCTCACCCGCCATGTAGCCGACGGTGAGGTCCGACAGTGCATTGCTGTAGTCGAAGCAGGCGCGGCAGGTAAGCGGGAAGAAATCGGCCGGCAGGTCGGAGATCGGGAGATTGATGAATGGGATCCGCTGCGTGGGCCGGTCGTCGAACCGGAGCTCCAGGTGCAGGTCCGGCTGGAATTCGCAGTAGGTCACCCGCTCCGGCGTCTCCGTCAGGCGGGCCAGGAACTCGTGGAACCGCTCGGTGGTGGTGTTGTCGCTGCACGGCGTGCCGATCACGTAGAGCCGCTCCAGGCCGAGCGATTCTTCCAGGGCGCGAAGCGCATGCACCTGGCAGGCGACCCCGATCACGGCCAGCCGCCGGAGCCCGAGTGTCGCCGCTTCGTCCAGCAGCGCGAGGACCGGGGAGTAGCCCATCTTCATCCCGCGGCAGGCCTGCATCCCGGCGGCGTCCCGCACCAGCACCGGGCGGGGCCGCCAGCGGTCCGACGGGTCGGACGCCGTGGCAATCACGCCGTCCACCAGCCCCGCTTCCAGCAGCCGCTCCCCGAGGCGGGTGGTAATGCCGGTCCACTGGGCCCCGGGCAGGGGCGGCGCGAGCCGCGCGCGCGCCATCTCGAGAAAGGGCCCGAACAGGACCTCGTCCGGCTGGGCGGGATCCCGGCTGCGGCCATGCACCCGTGCCTCCAGTTCCGCATGCCGCGGCGTGATGAACTGGCAGGCCTGGCCGCACCGCTCCGGGGCGCTGGTGCGGGAGACGCCGCAGTCGGTGCACAGGTCGCGGAACGGCGCCGCCTGCTGCAGGGACGGCATCAGGATGGGCAGGGCGCGCGCGGGAGCGAGTGTCGTCACGAGAGCGCGGCGAGGAACTGCTCGCCCTCCTCCGGACGGGTCAGGATCGCGCGGTCCGCCGCGGCCGTGCGGGGCGGCCGCACCAGGAGCGCCGCCACCAGGAACATCCCCGCCTCCGCCAGGAACACGCCGCCGTACCCCAGCGCGCTCCGGAGCAGGTCGCTCCCGAGGGCGCCGAACAGACCGCCGATCGCATAGGCCAGGGCCTGTGCCGCGCCGAAGACACCCATCAGCAGCCCGGCATGCGGCCCCCGCGCCCGGACCATCATGCTCCCGATCGCGCCGATGGCGAACGCGCCGTTGGCGATCCCGAGGATCAGCAGGCTGCCGTTCAGCACCGCGAGACTGCCGATCCGGGGCGTCACCGCGAGCAGCACGAAGGCCGCCGCGGAGGCCACGCAGCCCCAGCTGGCCCACCGTGAGAGCCCGCCGTGCCGGACGGCGAAGGCGCCCGCGGCCACCATGCCGAGAAACATCCCACCCTGGTGGACCCCGCTGATGCGGGTGGATTCCGCCGGCGTGAGCCCGAAGACCAGCCCGGCGAAGGGTTCGAGGATCAGGTCCTGCGCGCTGTAGCCGAGCATGGCCACGAACACGAACCAGGCGAAGCGCCGCACCGCCGCATCGGCCCACGCCAGCCGCCACGCCGCGGCAAACGCCACCCGCCCCTCGGCCTGACGGGCGGGAACGGTCGTGCCCTCGAGCCGGAACAGCGCCAGGGCCGACACCGCGCAGGCCACCAGCCCGACCCCGAGCGCCACCTCCACCAGGCGGGTGTAGCTGAACGGCTCCAGCAACTGCCCCACCGCGATCGTCGTCACCACGAATCCCGCAATCATCATGAGCCACACAACCGCCGCGGCGCGCCCCCGGCGCTCCGGCGCCACCCGGTCGGCCAGCAGGGCAAGGAGCGGCGTGCCCGCGGCGCTCACCCCGAGGCCGATCAGCAGGAAGGCGCCCAGCGCCGCGAACAGGCCGGCCTGGCGCGCCTCCGCCATGAGCCGAACCGCGAGCGCGGCGCCGCATCCGCCCGTGGCCAGCACGATCATCCCCGCCAGGATCGTCAGGCTCCGACGACCGGCGCGGTCGGAGCGATGGCCCATCCACGGCCGGGAGAGGAACTGCACCGCGAAGTGCAGCGAGACCAGGAGGCCGGGTATCGCGGCCGGCAGGGCGAGCTCCACGACCATCACCCGGTTGAGGGTCGAGGTCATGAGCACCACGACGGCGCCGATCGCGGCCTGGACCAGGCCGATCCGGGCCACGCCCCACCAGGAGAGCCCCGGGGCGCTCACGGCAC
>CAYUYF010000067.1:0-12572 GCA_964449145.1 uncultured Gemmatimonadaceae bacterium
TCTGGAAGCGGCGCTCCAGCGCCCCGTCCTTCTCGATGTACTTGCGGTATTCGTTCAGCGTGGAGGCACCGACACACTGGAGCTCGCCCCGCGCCAGGGCGGGCTTGAGCATGTTGGAGGCGTCGATGGCCCCCTCGGCCGCGCCCGCGCCCACCAGGGTGTGCAGCTCGTCAATGAAGAGGATGATCTGCTTGTTCTGGGCGATCTCGTTCATGACCGCCTTGAGGCGTTCCTCGAACTGGCCCCGGTACTTGGTGCCGGCGATCACCGCGGCCATGTCCAGCGACAGCACCCGGTGATCCTTGAGCACGTCGGGGCAGAGCCCGTTGGCGATCATCAGGGCCAGGCCCTCCACGATCGCCGTCTTGCCCACCCCGGGCTCCCCGATGAGCACCGGGTTGTTCTTCTTCCGCCGGGCCAGGATCTCCATGACCCGCTCGATCTCCTTGGCCCGGCCGATGGTCGGGTCCAGCTGGCCCTCGGCAGCCAGCTGGGTGAGGTCGCGGCAGAAATGGTCCAGCGCGGGGGTCTTGGATTTCTTCTCCGACTTGGGCGCGGCGGCGGGCGCCGGCGAGCCCCCGGTGGGCGACGGGGTCTGGGGCATGTCGCTGCCGAGCAGGCGGAGGGTCTCCGCCCGGCTCTGCTCGAGGTTGACGCCCGCGTCGGTAAGCACCTGGGCTGCGATGCCCTTCTCCTCCCGCAGCAGTCCCAGCAGCAGGTGCTCGGTGCCCACGTAGCTGTGATTGAGCTCGCGCGCCTCGGTCATGGCGAGCTCCAGCACCTTCTTGGCGCGGGAGGTGTACGGCAGGTCGGGGCCAGTGGCCGCAGCCGCCTTCCCCTTCTTGACGGTCTCCTCGATCTTCTGCTGGATTTCCTCGAGATCCACGTTCAGGTTCTGGAGCACCGCCGCAGCGACGCCCTCCCCCTCGCGGATCAACCCCAGCAGGATGTGCTCGGTACCGACGTACTCGTGGTGCAGCCGGGCCGCCTCTTCGCGAGCCATCTGCAAGACCTTCCGCACACGGTCGGTGAAGTTGTACCCGTTCATGGCAGCGACCCTCGGCGTCCTGCTTCGTCTTCCAGCAGCGTGCGGACGAACCGCGCGCGGCGAACACTCAGTTCCGGATCTTCCGTTGCAACCCCGGCGACCGCGGCCAGATGGGCGGGCTGGGTGTGGACCAGCAGCTTGTTGAGCCCGTACAGCCCGACCCGGTCGATCAGGCCCAATCCAACGCCCAGCCGTACCCCCGACAGCAGGTTCATCGTCTCGTCGAAGGAGAGCGTCCGGGCATGGCGCAGCAAGCCGTACGCCCGCCAGACCTTGTCCTCGATGATGTTCGGCACATCCCGCAGCAGCACCTGGCGCGCCTGCTCCTCGTACTCCACCACCTGCCGCACCATCTTCCCGAGGTGGTCCAGCAGCTCCCGTTCGGACTTTCCCAGCGTGGTCTGGTTCGAGAGCTGGAAGAAGTTGCCGACGACTTCGCTGCCTTCCCCGTACAGCCCCCGAAACGTGAGCCCGACCTGGGCCAGTCCCTGCAGGACCTTGGAGATTTCCTTGGTCAAAACGAGCGCCGGCAGGTGGATCAGCACCGACGCGCGCAGCCCTGTCCCGACGTTGGTCGGACACGAGGTAAGGTAACCAAACTCATGGTGAAATGCGAAGGGAAGTCGTTGTCCCAGTTCGCTGTCCACCGCCTCGACCTGGTCGTAGAGCGCCTCCAGATCGAAGCCCGAACGGAGGCCCTGCAGCCGCAGGTGGTCCTCCTCGTTGAGCATGACCCCCACCCGGGGCCCCAGCAGCAGCGCCGACCCTGGCCGGACCGTCGGCGGCTCGCCCAGGCCGGCCAGCTCCCGGCTGACCAGATGGCGCTCGTGGAGCAGCAGCCGGTCCTCCCGATCCAACCGGTCCAGCCGGAGCGTGACCGCCTTCTGCAGGGAGACTGTTTCCCGGGCTGCCCCCTGCACGTCCGCCAGGATGGCCTCCCGGTCCGTCAGGGTGGCTCTCGGCGCAAAGGGCCGCGACTGGATATTGCGCGCCAGGCGGATCCGGGTGGACAGCACCAGGTGGCTCTGCGGCCCGCTGGCGTCCAGCCAGGCCATGCCGCCGTCGGGCAGGAGGCTGAGGTCGATCACACCGCCCCCTCCACCACCCGCAGCCGGTCGCGCAGCTCCGCCGCCAGCTCGAAGTTTTCCGCCTCCACCGCCAGCCGGAGCTGCTCGCGCAGCTGATCGGTGGATGGCAGGGAGGCGAGCAGGGTCTCGCCCGGCGGGGCGTAGCGCTTGCCGATGTGGCGGCTGGAACCGTGGAGTCGGCGCAGCAGGTCCCGCAACGATCCCTCGAACGTCCGGTAGCACTCTGCGCAACCCAGTCGCCCGGATTCCCGGAAGTCGCTCAGGGTCGCATGGCACACCGGGCAGGCGCCGGAGGGGGTCAGCCCCGGCATGGCGCTGGCCAGATCCATCCCCTTGCCCATCGACGCGAGGAAGGTCCCGACCGGGGTCTTGCCGAGGCTGGCGCTGCTCTCGACGCCCTTCTCGGCGGCACACCGTTCGCACAGGTGCACGGTGACCACCTGTTCCTCCGCGATCTGGGTCAGGTGGACAACGGCCTCACGTTCGTGGCACTGGTCGCAGCGCATCAGCTCTCTACCTCCACTCGGTCCACCGGCAACAGTCGTCCACCCTCCACCGCCAGGATCCGGTCGGCCCGCGCCGCCAGCAGGCGGTTGTGGGTGACCACCACCAGCGCGGTCTCGAATTCGCGCGCCAGGGTACCGAGCAGGTCGTGCAGGCGCTCGGCCTGGGTGGCGTCGAGGTTTCCCGAGGGCTCGTCGGCGAGGATCACCCGGGGATTGTTCGCCAGCGCCCGCGCCACTGCCACCCGCTGCTGCTCGCCCCCGGACAGCTGGGCCGGCCGGTGCGACAGCCGCTGGCTCAGGCCGAGCTGGCCGAGCAGGGCGGCGGCCCGCTCCCGCGCCGCCGGCGCCGGCCGGCCCCCGATCCGCTGGGGCAACATGACGTTCTCCAGCGCGGAGAAGTCCCGCAGCAGGTGGTGAAACTGAAACACGAATCCCAGCCGCAGGTTCCGGATCCGCTCCAACTCTGCCGGACTGCAGCGCCCGTATTCCGCCCCTTCGAGGCTGATCACACCCTCGGTGGCCTGATCCAGTGCTCCCAGGAGGTGGAGTAGCGTGCTCTTGCCGGAGCCGCTGGCCCCGACGATCGCCACGAACTCGCCCGGGCTCACCGCGAGGTCCACCCCGGAGAGGATCTCCAACGGCCGCCCGTCGCCGTCCTGATAGACCTTGCGCACCCCCCGCGCCTCGAGCACGACACTCATTCGTGCCGGATCGCGTCCACCGGGGTAAGCCGGCTGGCCGCGCGGGAGGGGTGAATCGTCGCCACGATCGCCAGCAGCAGGCTGGCCACCACCACGATGGCTACGTCCGTCGGCTCCACGTGGATCGGCAGGTGGTCAATGAAGTAGACGCTCGGGTTGATCCGGATCCAGCGTCCCTGGTCCACCGCATAGCTGATCCCCAGGCCCGCGACGAGGCCGACACTCACGCCGGTCAGGCCCACCACCGCCCCCTGCACCAGGAAGATCCGCGCGATCGCGCCGCCACCAAGCCCCATCGCCTGCAGGATGCCGATCTCCCGGGTCTTCTCCGCTACCACCATGGTCAGGGTGCCGACGATGTTGAACGCCGCCACGATCATGATGAAGAAAATGATCAGCCCCATCGCGACCTTTTCCAGTTCCAGCGCGCTGAACAGCGTCGCATTCTGCTGCTGCCAGTCCAGTGCCCGGTAGGGGTACCCCAACCGCTCCTCCAGCCGCCGGCCGATCTCCGGCGCTTGCCACGGGTCGGCCAGCCTGGCCTGAATGCCGGACACCGCCTCCCCCAGGCCGGTGAACCGCTGGGCGGTCTCTCGGGAGATCACCACGAACTGGTTGTCGTACAGGAACATCCCCGTATTGAAGATGCCCGTGACCTCGAAGCGCCAGTACCGGGGAACACCCACTCCCAGGGCGCGATTCACTTCCGGCGGCTTGGCCGGGACCAGGGTCACCACATCGCCGGGATAGACGGTGAGGCGCTCGGCGAGCCGCTGGCCGAGCACGATGCCGCCATCCACCTCGGGCCGGGTGGTGCGGAAGGTGAGGTCCCCCTTCACCACCGATCGGGGGAGGGTGGTCACCGCCCGAGTTCCAGTATCGGAATCGAACCCCAGGACATTGACCCCTTCAGCATAGTCCGAGCCAGCGGAGATCACCGACTGGCTCAGGACCTCGGGCGCCACCGCGATGACGCCGGGCTCCTTGGCAACCTCGGCCATGACCGTGCGCCAGTCGTCCAGCCGCAGCCCGCTGCCGTAGGTGAGCACCCGGAGGTGGGGATTGGCCACCAGGATGCGCTCCCGGAGGTCGTTGCGGAGCCCGTTCATCACGCCCAGGACCACGATCAGGGCCGCCACCCCCACCGCCACCCCCCCGGAGGCGATGGCGGTGATCAGCGACACCCGGCCGGAGGCTCGCCGGCTCCGCAAGTACCGGAAGGCGATCTCTCGTTCCAGGCGCGAGGGCCACTGGAGCAGCTGCCGGAGCGTGGCTCCCGCGCTGCGGGTCCGGCCGCGGGCGCCGCCCGGGTCCGGAGGGGGTGCAGAGGTCATTCGCCCGGCCCCGGATGTTCCTCCGGCCGCATCGCCGGAAACAGGATGACTTCACGGATGGAGGCCTGGCCCGTCAGCAGCATGATCAACCGGTCCACGCCGATCCCCATCCCGCCGGTGGGCGGCATGCCGTACTCCAGGGCACGGATGTAGTCGGCATCAAAGGGCTGGGCCTCATCGTTGCCGGCCGCGCGCTGGCGGATCTGGTCTGCAAAGCGGGACCGCTGATCATCGGGGTCATTGAGCTCGCTGAAGGCGTTCGCCAGCTCCCGGGAGCAGACGAACAGCTCGAACCGCTCGGTCAGGCGCGGGTCGTCCCGGTGTTCCTTGGCGAGCGGAGAGATCGCCTTGGGGTAATCGATGACGAATGTGGGCTGCTCCAGGTGCGGCTCGAGGAACGCCCCGAACATCTCGTCCAGCAGCTTGCCGCCGGTCAGCCCGGCGGCATCCTCGGCTGAGACCCCGTTCTTGATGAGCCGGGCGCGCATCTCTGCCTCACTGGCCACCAGCACATCCAGTCCGCTGTGGGCCAGGATGCCCGGGACGAAGCCCACCCGCGCGAACGGCCGGGAAAAGTCCAGGCGCACACCGCCGTGCTCCAGGACCCCCGCCCCGCCCGTGACCACCCCAACCAGGTCCGCCAGCAGGCTCTCCGCCAGCTCCATCATGTCGTGGTAATCGGCGTAGGCCTGGTACAGCTCCAGCATGGTGAACTCGGGATTGTGAGACCGGTCCATGCCCTCGTTGCGGAAGTCGTGCCCGATCTCGTAGACCCGCTCGAGCCCGCCCACCACCAGCCGCTTGAGGTAGAGCTCGTCGGCGATGCGCAGGTACAGCGGCATGTCCAGCGCGTTGTGGTGGGTCACGAACGGCCGGGCGGTGGCACCGCCGTACAGCGGCTGCAGCACCGGTGTCTCCACCTCCAGAAACCCGCGTGCGTCCAGAAAGGCGCGGATCCTGGTGGTGATGCGGGAGCGCAGCCGGAACAGCTCCCGGATCTCCGGATGCACCGCCAGGTCGGCGTAGCGCTGCCGGAAGCGGAGCTCCGGGTCCGCCAGCCCGCCATGCTCCCGGGTCCCGCCCTCGGGCAGGGCCTCGCGCTTGCCCCGGGGCAGCGGGCGGAGCGACTTGGAGAGCAGGGTCACCTCGGCGGCCCGTACGGTGACTTCACCGGCGCGGGTGCGCATGAGCGTGCCCCGCACCCCGACGTGATCGTCCAGGTCCAGCAGCTGCGCCACGGCCCACGCCGGTCCGAGCTCGTCGCTGCGGAGGTACACCTGAATCCGGCCCGACTCGTCCTCCAGGTGGCCGAAGATCACCTTCCCTTTGGGGCGCCAGGACTCGATCCGGCCCGCGATGCGGACCTCCGGTCCGTGGTCCCCATGCTCGTCCCGATAGGCCGCGAGGGCGGCAGCGGCGGTGTGGGTCCGGTCGAAGCGGTAGGCGAACGGCCGCACCCCGAGCCGGGCCAGTTCGGGCAGCTTGGCGCGCCGCGCCTCTTCTACAAACGATCGCTCCTCGCTCACGCCGCCTTCCCCCCGAACCGCTTGAGGAATGCCTCGATGAAGTCGTCCAGGTCTCCGTCCATGACCCGCTGGACGTCCCCGACCTTGAGTTCGGTGCGGTGGTCGTTGACCATGGTGTAGGGCTGGAAGACGTAGGAGCGGATCTGGTTGCCCCACGAGTTGTCCGTCTTGGTGGCCTCCAGCTTGGCCCGCTCCACTTCCTGCTCCTCCAGCTTCTTCTGGTAGATGGCGGCGCGGAGCATCTTCATGGCCGTCGCCTTGTTCTTGCCCTGGCTCCGTTCCTGCTGGCAGGCGACCACCAGCCCCGTGGGGATATGGGTGAGCCGCACCGCCGACGAGGTCTTGTTGACGTGCTGGCCGCCGGCACCGGAGGCCCGGTACACGTCCATCTTGATGTCCTCGTCCCGGAGGTCCACCTCGATGGTGTCATCGATATCCGGATACACGAAGACCGAGGCGAACGAGGTGTGCCGCCGGGCCTGGGAATCGAACGGAGAGATGCGCACCAGGCGGTGCACGCCCTTCTCCGCCTTGAGAAAGCCGTAGGCGTAGCGCCCCTTGATTTCGATCGAGGCGGACTTGATGCCGGCTTCCTCCCCATCCAGCCGGTCGAGGATGCTCACTTCGAAGTCGTGCCGTTCTGCCCAGCGCACGTACATCCGGAGCAACATCTCCGCCCAGTCCTGGGATTCGGTGCCGCCGGCGCCGGGGTGAATGGTCACGATGGCATCGCCGGCGTCGTCAGGCCCCTGCAGCATGGCTTGCAGCTCGAAGGACTCGACGGCCTTGGCCAGCGCCACAGCCTCTTCGGCCAGCTCCGCCTGCAGCTCGGCATCGGGCTCGCCCTCCAGCAACTCGATCATGGTCCGGGCATCACCCAGGCGGCGCTGGAGATCCGCCTCAGGGTTGAGCCAGTTCTTGATCGTCCGGATCTCCTGCACGACCTGCCGGGCCTCGTCGGCCCGGGACCAGAAGTTCGGGTCGCCCTGGCGGGCCTCCAGCTCGCTCAGCCGCTTCTCCTTTGCGGCCAGGTCAAAGAAAACCCCGGATTTGGGACACCCGATCGCCGAGAGCATTCAGTTGTTCGATGACATCACGCATATAAGTCGTTCATTGGTCAGAGATTGCGGGAAAGATACTGCCATCGCACCCGGACCGTCACCCGTACGGAGTGGCCCAGAAAAACAGCAGGGGGACCCTCGCCGCCGAGGATCCCCCTGTGGAGTCCGGTATGGGATGAAAACGGGCTAGAAGACCTTCTGGCCGCTGGCCAGGATCTCGTTCAGGGCCTCGGTGAAGTACGGGGTGGACTCCGCCAGCTCCTTCCCGACCTGCTCGTTGTATTCCTCCCAGCTTTTCTGGATCTCTTCCTGAAAGAGCGTCTTCAGCGTCCCGTTGGCCAAGCCTTCCTTGCGGCGGTCCGGGTAATAGACCACCAGGTCGGAGATGAGGGCGCGGGCCAGCCGGCGGGCCTTCTGGGCCGGGTCCTGGGACAGGAACGGGTTGACCGGCCGTCCGGGAGCCGCCGGGGTACGGGGCGCCGCCGGAGTTGGCACCGGGACCTGCCGCACCGGCGTGGCGGCGGGAGGAGAGGAGCCCATCCCCGCGGGCATCCGCAGGCCGGGCGCGGGCCGGGGTGGCGTCGGAATGACGGATTGGTCCGCCGGCACCGGTCGAGTGGGGGCCACCGGAGGGTGCGAGCTCTGGGCGGTGGGCCGTACCGCCGGAGGCGGTGGCATCGGACTCTTGGGGGCGGCCGGCCCCCCCGGCGGGAACTGCCGCGGAGCGGTGGGTCTCGGCGCGCCCCCCGGCAGCGCTGGTGGGGCCACCGTCGGCCGGTGGACCGGTGGGGCCGCGGGTGGGGCCGGCGGCTCCGCGGGCACCGGAGGCTGCGGCGGTGCCGCCGTGACCGGCGCCGGTGCTGGTGCCGGCATGGGCCGGGCCGGTGGCGCCTGGGACAGGCGTGGGGCCTCCGGAGGCTTCACTGCCGCCGCGGGTGTGCCCAGCCGGGTGACCGGAAAGATCCCCGAACAGACCTTGCAGCGGGCCCGCACGCCAGCTTCGGGGACCTTGGCGGGGTCAACCCGGTACACGGTCGTGCAGGATGGACAGGTAACGTTCATGGCCCCCCCTGGCGGGCGCCGCCGGGGTTGCGATCCCCGGGCTCTTCCGATTCGGGTTGCTGGCGGCGATCCACCACGAACACCGAACCGGGAAGGGTCTTGGCGTAGCTTTTCATCTCGGTTGCCAGCTCGCTCACCTGCGCCGGATGGGTGAACTTCCGGCTGCGGTTGGTCACGATCCCGATGGAGAGCGTCATCAGCGGCACCCGGTGCAACTGGCCGCGGCGGTCCTTGCCGAAGAAATAGCCGGCCCGGCGGTCCTGGTCGTTGTACTGCAACGGGATCAGGGTGTCAAACACGCTGATGATCTCGCTGCAGACCGGATTGGTCTCCGGCAGCGGTACGATGAAGATAAAGTCGTCGCCGCCGATATGGCCCACGAAGCCCACAGTCCCCAGCAGGCCCTTGACGACATCATGCAGGAGCCGCGACAGGATGTAAATGACCCGGTCCCCGTCATAGTAGCTGTACCGGTCGTTGAACTCCTTGAAGTGGTCCAGGTCCGCGTAGCAGACCGCGAACTCCCGCCCCGACTCCAGCTGCCGCCGAATTTCCCGTTCGATCTCGGTGGTGCCCGGCAGGCGGGTACTCGGGTGCACCGAGACGTCCCGCTCAGTCCGGGTGAGGATCGCATCCAGCCTGGCCCGTTGCTCCGCGGGCAGAAAGGCGCTGGTAATGACTTCATCGGTGCCGGCGGCGAACCAGCTCTCCACCAGGGCCGGGTCGTGCTGGCGGGAGAGCATCACCACCGGCACGATGGCCGTGAAGGCGTCGCTCTTCAGCCGCCGGACCAGAGCCACTCCGGTTGCCTGGGTGGAATCAGCCTCCACGAACAGAAAGCAGGGGTACCCGCGGAGAATGATAGAATGAATCTCCGCTGGGTCCGCCAGCCCGAGCAAGGGGAAGTCCCGCGCCTCGGCCCAGTGACGGACGAGGTCGGGCACCGCCAGGGGTTCCGGCGAGTGATACAGGACCGTCGGACGTGTGCGCAGCCTAGGGCTCCCGGGCGAGTCGAGCAGGACGAAAACGATGCATGGTACGGGCTTCTGGCACGGCTGTCAAATGAAGAATACTGCGATGGCGACCATCGCGTACAAGGCCAGCAGCTGTACCCCCTCGAACCAGTGCGACTCTCCGTCGAGCGTGACGATCGCCGCCAGGACGGTCGAGAGCCCGACCGCGGCCACCTCCAGCGGGGTGAACACCAGATTCATGTACTGCCCGGTCGGGCTGGCCCCCAGCACCGCGCCGACGAACACCAGGATCGGTGCGATCAGCAGCGCCACCTGGGTGCTCGAGCCGAGGGCGATCTGCAGCGCCAGGTCCATCTTGCCCTTGCGTGCGACAACGATGGCGGTGGCATGCTCGGCGGCGTTGCCAATGATCGGAATGATGATCAGCCCGAGCAGGCTCTCGGTGATCCACGCCGAGCCGCGGGTGAGGTCCTCCACCCGATGGACCAGGATTTCCGATTCCACCGCCACGCCGACGGTGGCGAGCGCCAGCACCCCGATCGCAAACGGCACGCTCCACAGATGACCGCTCGTGGGGTGCGGCTCGCCGCCGAAGAGCCGGCTGTGGGTCTTGAGCGAGAACAGCAGGGAGAGCCCGTAGGTCAGGGCCAGCACCACGGCGACCGCCTCCGACAGGTACAGCTCCGCCAGCTCCAGGTTGGGGCCCCGGTGGGTGGCATGAAACAGGGCTGGAAACAGCAGGCCGGTCACCGCCAGCGCGAGCATCCCCGAACTCATGCCCACCGCGGTACGGTTGAATTTGACGATCGGCTTGTTGAGGCCGCCGGCCACCAGCGACAGCCCAAGAATGAGCAGCAGGTTACCGAGAATGCTCCCGGTGATCGAGGCCTTCACCAATTCCACCAGGCCGGCCCGCAGGGCCACGATCGCGATGATCAGCTCGGCTGCGTTCCCGAAGGTGGCATTGAGGAACCCGCCGAGGGTGGGCCCCGTCCGGGCGGCGAGGTGTTCGGTGGCCTCCCCCATGTAGCCGGCCAGCGGCAACACGGCCAGGCAGGAGGTCGCGAAGACCAGGCCCGGATGGAAGTCGCCACCCCAGGCGAAGTAGAGACTCAGCGGGATGAGGAGCAGCGGCAGCTTGCGCCAGCTGAGCAGCGGCTCGTGAACCGGGGCGATCCGGGGTGGACCCGGTGGAGCGGAGGGCGCCGCGCGTTCCGGTGCCCCGCCCCGGCCCCGATCGGGTCGTGAGGGCGGCGCGGGGGCGCGGGCGGCCTTCTCCCGCTCCCGTTCCTTGTCCTTGGCCTCCTGCCGCTCGCGCCGGTCGGGGCGCTCGCCCCGCTCGGGCTTCTCGGCCCGTGGCTTCCGCTCGGCGCGTTCCGCCGCCTCTGGCTTGGCGATTCCCAGGGCGTCTCTCACCTTGGCCACGGGTATCCCGAGGTCTCCGAGGCTCGCGGCGACCACCCCCTTCCCGTCCGTCAGCAGCGCGGCCAGGAGGTGTCGGGGGGAGGCGTCCTCGCCGCCGGCCAGGCTCCGGGCCTGGTCCAGCGCGCGCCGGGCCCCGGAGCGAAGCTGGAGCTGGTCCGGGCTCTCCGGCGCGCCCTTGCCCTGTGGGCTCCGCTTCTCGAGACGCTCCTGGACGGCGGCCGGGGTGGTGGAAAACGCGCCCAGGATCGTGGTCAGGGAGGGATCCCCGGCGTTGAGGAGCGCCAGGAAGAGATGCTCGGTGCCGACGTAATCGTGCTGCAGCCGTTGCGCCTCGGCGCGGGCGGCGGCGAGAAGATCGCTCACAGCGGCTTGGCCTCGTCGATCAGCATGATGGGGATGCCATCTTCCACCGCGAACACCAGCCGGCAGGCGGGGCACACCAGCGCTTCCGGTTGCGGTCGGTATTCCAGGTCTCCCTTGCAGCGCGGGCAGACCAGGATCTCGAGCAGTTCAGGGGCCAGTGTCATGGCGTCACCCTTGGGGGCTCGGGAAAGCCGAGCTCAGTGAGGAGATGCGCCTTCCGGCGCCAGTCCGGGGCCACCTTGACCCAACAATCCAGATAGACCTGCTCGCCCAGCAGCGCCTCGAGGCGCGCACGAGCGTGCTGGCCGATGGCCTTGAGGGTCCGGCCGCCGGATCCGATCACGATGCCCTTCTGGGAAGCTCGCTCCACGAGGAGCGAGACACGAATGTACACTGGCTTTGTGTGCTCGCGGAACTCCTCGACCTGGGCCGCCACCGCGTAGGGTACCTCCTCCTCCAGGCACTGGAAGGCGGCCTCCCGGAGGTACTCGGCGGCGAAGAAGCGGACGGGCTGGGTGCCGACATCCTCGGGGTCGAACTCGAAGGGGGCCTCGATGAGGTGAGGCCGGATCGCCGCCAGCAGGTCGTCCCGCCCCGCCCCGCTCACCGCAGAGACGCCAAGGGTGCCCGGGGGCGGTGCGGCGAGGTCGGCCTTGGTGTAGACCACGATCAGGGGTACCGGGAGCGGGCTGGGGAGCCCGGTGAGCGGCCAGAATGGGGGGGCCGGGGCTTCGGACGCGGGGTGGAGGTGAAGAATGAGCCGGACCCGGGCGAGCTCCTCCTGGGCCAGCCAGCGCATCCGCTCCTGCAGGGGGTACCTGGGGTCGAGGAGACCGGGGAGGTCGTGGAGGATGATCTGGGTGTCACCCTCGGTCAGGAGCCCGACCACGGGGAGTCGGGTGGATTGTGCCCGGGGGCTCACAATGGCGAGGTGGGTCCCGACGAGGGCATTGAGCAGCGAGGACTTGCCGGCGTTGGGGAGGCCGGCCAGGGCGACGTGTCCGACCAGAGGCATGCGGGGAAATCTACCTCCGGACGGTGCGGCGGAGGGCGGTGGATTGCGTCCGTGGGTGCGGCGGGGGTGGACACAACAAGACCCGGACACCAGTGGCGTCCGGGCCTTGCAGAGGGGTGGCTGGCGACGGCCTACTCTCCCACCCCCTCGCAGGGGCAGTACCATCGGCGCTGCGGGACTTAACTTCCGGGTTCGGAATGGGACCGGGTGTGGCCCCCGCGCGCTAGTCGTCAGCCATTTCCGACCAGGCCAGGAGCAGGGCTCCGTACCTGGGAAGATTTGGCAACCAAAGGCTGGATGGGATTGGGAAAACCGGGAGAGATCAAACTTCACGGGCGATTAGTACGGCTCGGCTAAAGGGATCACTCCCCGTACACCTGCCGCCTATGTACCTGGTAGTCTTCCAGGGCCCTTCAGGGAGCTTAAGCTCCAGGAGTGTTCATCTTGGGAAGAGTTTCCCACTTAGATG
>CAYUYF010000068.1:0-12465 GCA_964449145.1 uncultured Gemmatimonadaceae bacterium
GCCCCCTCCGGCATCTCCTCCCGCTCCAGCGCCTTCAGCGAGTCCGTCCACCGGCCCTGTTCCTGCAGCGATTCCGCCATGATCAGCACCGCCGTCGGCCGGGCCCGCGGACCGACGTTGGGCAGGCCGGTGCGAAGCGCGAACTCCGCATCGTAGGGCGCGCCCTCCTCGATCGCCTCCCGCGCTCCGCGCAGGAGGTGCGGCACCGCGTGCTCGCCCCGCCCCGCCCGGAAGCAGTGCCACGCGAGCATGAGCCCCGGCACCCGCTCGCCCCGGGCCTCCGCCGCGCCTAGCCGGTCGGCGATCAGGCCGTGCAGCGCCCGCCTGAGCGGTGAGGGCACCTTGAGGTAGGCGTAGTTCCGCAGCAGCTCATTGCGGAACTCCATTTCGCGGCCGCCGTCCCGCAGGACCCGGTGCGCCGCCAGTTCCGCCATGCCGGTGAGCGTCTGGGCCAGGGTGAGGTCCACCATCTCGTACATCGAGAGATCGTTGAGCCGGTCCCCCAGGATGGCAGCCAGGTTGAGGACCGCCCTGGCCGGCGGCGAGAGGTCGGCCAGCATGCGCTCGAAGATCCGGTGGTAGACCTCCCGGCCCACCTCCCCGGCGGCATCCACGGTCATCGCCCCCACCGCCAGTGCCAGGCACTCGTCGGCATGGATCCGCCAGTCGTCGAACAGGAGTTCCGCCAGCATCGGCACCCCGGTCGAGGCCCGGAGCAGCGCCCGTCGCACCGCCGGCGGCACGGTGGCGTCCACCGTCTGGGCCAGGGCGGTGATCATCTCGTTCATCTCGTCTTCGGTGAGCGGCGGCAGGTCCACCAGCGCCAGCCCGAGCGCGGTCTGCTGCTCCAGCAGCCGGGCCGCATGGGGCGCCTGCGACAATTCGGAGTGCCGTGCCGTGAGGATCACCATCACCCGCTGGTCCTGGACCCGGCGCATGAGCAGGTGCAGCACCGCCACGCTCACGTCATCGGCCAGGTGGACATCGTCCACGACCAGGATCAGCGGGTGCTCGTAGGCCACCGCGGAGACCAGCTCGTGCACCGCCTCCGCCAGCCGGAGCCGGGCCGACTCGCCCGCGCCCTCCTTGGGTGGCGGCAGGTTGGGGTAGCGCTCGCTGACGCCCGGGACGAACCGCGCCAGCTCCGCCAGCCACTCGGGCTGGGTGGCCCCGGCGCCGGGCCGGTCCAGCAGCCCCCGCATGAGGGTCCCGATGGCCGCGTAGGGGAACTCACGCTCCACTTCGTAGCACTGGACCCGGCTGGACACCGCGCCCTCCAGCCCCGCCGCCGTCACCAGGCGCTCCACCAGCGTGGTCTTCCCGATTCCCGATTCTCCCACCACCAGCCCATGCCGGGCCCGCCCCTGGTTGGTTTCCTCCCAGCGCTCATACAGCACCCGGTACTGCGCGGCTCGGCCCACGAAGGGCCGGTTCCGCCACTGGTCGGTGTGCACCGTGGGGATGTGGGCCGTGCCGGGCGCCTCGTAGCCCCGCTGCCTGAGACGGAGGGCGATCCCGTCCACCATGGCCGAGGGTGATGCGCCCAGCTCCTGCGCCAGCCGCCCGCGCCAGGCCTGGTAGATCCGCAGCGCCGAGAGCCGGTCGCCGGCGAAGGCCCGGGCCTCCATCTTGGCGCGAATGGCGTCCTCGTTCAGCTCGTCCAGCGCCAGCAGCCGGTCGGCGTGGCCCTCGATGCGGGTGAAATCGCCGCTGCGGCGGCAGCGGTCCATGAGCAGGGCGAGCGCCGTGCGGATCTGCGGAAAGAGCCGGGCCCGCATGAGGTCACGCCAGAACATGTACTCCGGCGCCCGGCCGATATCGAACTCGTCGAGGAACCCGGCGACCTCCAGCGGCGCGGTGAGGTCGTCGCCGAGGATGTCCTCCCGGGCCAGCCGATCCAGGTCAACCTCGAGATCGGGTGCCACCAACCGCACCGTTTCCCGGGTGGTCTCCAGGCTCCGAGGACCGAGCTTGCCACGGATCACCGAAAGCGCGGTGGCCAGGGAATGGCGGCCCTCGGCGTGCGGTGCGTCAGGCCACAAGAGGTCCGCCAGCCGGTCCCGGCGATGGTGCTGTCTCGGCTCGACCGCCAGAAAGATCAGCAGGGCAAAATGCTTGCGGGTCCGGAAACGCACCGGCTCCCCGCCCGGCGAGCGGAGTTCGGGGGTGCCGAGACAGCGGAGAAATGGGTGTGGAGGCATGGAGAATGGTTATGCCGGGGGCATCAACCGATCGTCAAATCGTCCCAACCGGAGCTGGTGATCCAGCCCGGCGGCGGCAGGTCATGTCAGGATTCTGCCGCCCGGCGGGGCCGGCGCAAGGGCACCCGCCGGTTCCGGGAACCGCTCACCTCAAGCTGGGGGGTGCCCGAGCCTCGCCCGGGGAGCGGTTGGACGTTCCGGGAGATGACCTGGACGAGCCGGGACAGCACTTGGATTTGATTGGAGAGCACCGCTACCAGCCTGGATAGCACCTGGAAGTCATTGGAGAGCACTTGGACAAGCCGGGACAGCACCTGGACGTGCCGGGACAGCTCTTGGAAGTCATTGGGGAGCACTCAGACCGGCCGGGGACCCTGCCCCGGATCTGGCCGGATAGCAGTCAGCGGCGCCGGAAATGGTGCCCGGGCCCCCCGAAACTCGCCCGAAACAGGTGGAGAAACGGCTGAAGCAGCTCGGCCGCGCCCGCCCCGCCGCCCTCCTAGCCCACGGCATTGCCTCCCGCCCCCGGCGCCCGCCATTTTTCACCCATGACACGGACTTCCCGGATCCTCATCCTCACCGCCCTCCTCGCCGCCTGCGGCGAGGTCACCGGCGGCGTCGGCGGCCTCGGCCCCTCAATCAGTCAGGCGCTGGAACTCACCCTGGCCCTCGAGGACGAGGTGGAGTCCGCCACCGCCGCCCTCACCGTGGCCCGGGTCGGCACCCCCCCGGCGTGGGCCCCACCGGCGGGCTGCCCCACGGTGCAGGGCAGCGCCGATGGCGATGGCGACGGCATCCTCGACGACGCCACCCTGACCTTCACTGCACCCCCCTGCGAGCTGGCTTTCCGCCGGGGTGCGCTGCAGGTGACCGGGGTGGTAGAGATCCTCGACCCCAACTTCGCCAGCAACCAGGGCTTCAACCTCACCTACGACGACCTGACCTGGGCCTACGTGGACTCCATCGGCGACCGCGACTACGCCGCCACCAGGAACGGCACCCGGGCCCGGCTGGGATCGAGCGACGCCGCCACCCTCACGACGGCCGTGACCATCGTCCGGCAGCGGCCCAACCGCGCCAACGCCACGGTGACCCTCGACCTGACCCACAGCTTCACTGCGGCGACCCCGGGGACGCTGCTGGTGGGCCAGCCAATCCCCAGCGGCAGCCTGACCATCACCGGGACCGCCGGCTGGCGGCGGAGTACGGAGGACTGGTCGCTCACCGTGGCCACCCCCGTTCCGCTGGTCTACAACGCGAACTGCACCGCGACTCCGCGACTGTCCGGCGGCGTCCTCACCCTCACCGGGACCATCAGTGGGGAAAGCGGCGTGCTGCAGTTCAACTGGTCACAATGTGGGGTCGAGCCGATCCGGAGCTGGACACCGGCCCCCTGATGCTCTTACGATCCGACTGGCCGGGTCGCCATTGGGGCTGAGAACAAATCCTGCGGGACGCCGTCCCTCATCCGCGGGTCAGATCTCACGGCGCCGCCCGCCCGATTTTGCCAAGCTACAGATTGGCAACGGCTTCTGCCCGCGCCTCTTTGCAATCCCCAGTCTACGGAGGTGATCAGATGACACTCAGGAATCTCAGGCGTTTTGCCATGGGTCTCGCTGGAATGCTGGCGCTCGGCGCCTGCGGCGGCGGCAGTGGCGGCGGCGGTGCTTCAACCTCGATTGATGCGAATGAGGCCGCGGTGGTGGGTGGCGCCGCCGCCAGCCAGATCAGCGCCATGACCTCCGGCCTGGTCAACTTCAGCTCCAGCACCGGCTCCCTCGGCGGCGGGTTCTTCGCCCCGGCAAGCGCCAGCGGCAAGATCATCGACCGGGTCATGCAAGGCGTGCCCTCGATCTCCACCCGGCAGGCCTTCGCCCGGGTCCGCATGGACCCCAACTGCACCCCAGCCGTGGACGACGAGACCGACAGCGACTCCGATGGCGTCCCCAATGACGCGACCTACACCTTCAACTGCTCCTACACCGACATCAACGACGGCAGCAGCTTCACCGTCACCGGGGCCATCAACCTGAACGACAGCCAGGATATCGCGAACGGCTTCGGCTTCGGCATCACCTTTACCGGCTTCAAGTTCGTCTTCACGTTCCCGGGCCAGAATGGGAACACCGTGACCGAAGTCGTCATCAACGGCAGCTACGATGCGGACATCATCGCCAGCGGCGCCGGTGCGGCGCAGGACCTGACGTTCGTGTTCAGGCTGAACGGTCGGCGGGTGTACTTCAGCTCCTGGGACTGGGCCGTCAACTTCACGCCCAGCAGCACCATCGATTTCGCGGCGGAGGACATGCCGCCCGGCGACTTTACCATCAGCGGCGATTTCGTCTTCCAGGGCGAGGCGGGGCAGGACAGCGGCGACTGGGCCTTCACCCTGAACACCACCAGCCCCCTGGCCTACGACGGCAGCTGCTCGCTCGAACCCCCGTTCTCTTCGGGCACCATCCAAGGCGCCATCGTGGGGCGTACCAGCGTGGGCTTCACCATCGACTACCCCGGCTGCGGCCAGGTGGAGACCATCTCGGCGTTCGATAACAACAGCTGAGGAAGCGGTAAGAGGCGGTTAGCGGAAACGTTCGAGGGGTCGGGTTCCTTTGGGAATCCGACCCCTCGTGTTCTCCCCGCCCAACCACCCAACCGCCTATCCCTCCCACCCCTTCACCGCGATCAGCTCCCGCACCAAATCCTCGCTGGTCCGGCCCGCGGCCTCCGCGGCGAAGTTGGTCACCACCCGGTGCCGGAGCACCGACAGCGCCACGGTGCGCACGTCTTCCAGGTCTGCCATGGGCCGCCCCGCCAGCGCCGCCCGGGCCTTGGCCCCCAGCACCAGGTACTGCGAGGCCCGGGGGCCGGCGCCCCATTCCACGTATTCGCGAATGAAGGGCGGGGCATCGGGATCGCCGGGGCGGCTGGTCCGGGCCAGCGCCACCGCCGCCCTTACCAGCTGCTTCGACACCGGAATTCGGCGCACCAATTCCTGCATGCTCCGCACCGTCTCCGCGTTGAGCACCGCGTCCAGCTTCTCCGGCCGGACCCCGGTGGTCTGCTCCACGATGCTCTCCTCCTCCACCCGGCTGGGATAGCCTACCCTGAGCTCCAGCATGAAGCGGTCGAGCTGGGCCTCGGGCAGCGGGTACGTCCCCTCCTGCTCGATCGGGTTCTGGGTGGCCAGCACGAAGAACGGCTCGGGGAGATGCCAGGTCTGACCGCCGGCGGTGACCTCGTGCTCCTGCATCGCCTGCAGCAGCGCTGCCTGGGTCTTGGGCGGGGTGCGGTTGATTTCGTCGGCCAGCACCACGTTGGCGAAGATCGGGCCCTGCACAAACCGGAACGCCCGCTTGCCGGTGGTGAGGTCCTCCTCGATGATCTCGGTGCCGGTGATGTCGCTCGGCATGAGGTCCGGGGTGAACTGTACCCGGTTGAACGAGAGCTGAAGCGCCTCCGCCACTGTCGACACCATCAGCGTCTTGGCCAGCCCCGGCACGCCGATCAGGAGCGCGTGCCCGCCACCCAGGATGGCCGTGAGGATGCCGTCGATGACCTCCTGCTGCCCCACGATCCGGCGGCCCACCTGGGCCCGGAGCTGATCCACGGCGCGGGACAGCTGGGACAAGGCTTCGACATCGGATGTTGCAGATGGAGTCATGGGCGGGGCGCGGAAGAGATCGGGAGCGAAGCGGGCATGCCCGCTCGGTACGGCAGGGAGGTTAGCGGGTTTCGGAGGGGACGGCAAACGGGAATTGTTCGGCGATTGGGCGATCGGGTCGGCTCGGCGCCTCGTCGGGGAGGCCCCCCGTCCCGGGCACCCTAAGTCCGGGTGGCGGCGGGGGAGCCCAAGCCTGCCCCCTCCAGGGGCTGGATTCTGAGACCGCGGGATTCCACCCATCGGCCCCTGGGAACCCAACCCCGGAGTTTGCGAAATATTTCACAAGCCGGTACTTTTACCCGGCTTATGGACCCAGAAGAGCCGGCTGGAAGGGCCCTCGGGGCGGGCTACAAGTACGTCTCGATCGGGATGACTTTCGCTGGCGGCATCGTGATGTTCATGGGGCTAGGCTGGCTGCTGGACCGCTGGCTGGGCACTCTGCCCCTGTTCCTGATCGCCGGGGCCCTGGGCGGCTCGGTGCTGAGCTTCATCTGGGTCTTCCAGAAGCTCAAGCTGGATGAGAGCCGCTACGAGGCGGAACACCAGAAGGCGATTGGGCGATCGGGCGATTCGGGGATTCGACCACCCAAACAGGATCCCGAGTGAGGGTCGTCCTGGCTGGCGCGGGGCTCACCGTGGTGGTGACGGCGCTGCTGTTCGGGCTGATCGGGCGTGCCGCGCTGCTGCCCGGCCTGGTCATGGGCGCCGTGGCGACGCTGATCGAACTGGCTGCCCTCCGCGCCATGAGGCGGGGGCTCGCGAGCCGAGGCACGGAGCAGTTCTTCGGCGCTGTCGTGACCGGCCTGATGTTGAGGGTTGCCGGCGTGGTCGTCTTCGTGGCGCTGGTGCTGTGGGACCGCACGCTCTTTCCCCCGCTGCCGACCGCTATCGGATTCGTCGGGGTGCTGATCCCGTTGCTCTTTCTCGAGGTACGATTGGTCCGATGATGCTGCTCCAAGGCGAGAAGCTCGATGTAGGCGAGATGATCTTCCACCACACGGCTGACTCGTGGGAGATCTGGGGCTACCACCTGCCGCGGTTCGCCGATATCCATCTCGGTCCGCTGACGGTCAACCTCTCGCCCACCAAGCACGTGGTCTTCATGGTGCTGGCCGCGGTGCTGGTCTTCCTGACCATGAAGCTGGCCGGCCGCGCCCTGGAGCGGCAGCGGGCCGGGGAGAAGGCGCCCAAGGGCTTCGCCAATGCCGTCGAAGGCCTGGTGCTGTTCGTCCGTGACGACATCGCCATCGCCAACATCGGGCACGATGGGGCCAAGTTCGCCCCGCTGATCATCTCGCTGTTCTTCTTCATCCTGTACTGCAACCTGCTCGGCCTCGTTCCCCACGGCGCCAGCCCCACCGGCAATCTGGCCATCACCGCCGGCCTGGCGATCCTGGTGTTCCTGACGGTGGAGATCAGCGGCTTCCTGAAACTCGGCCCCAAGGGCTACATGCTGACCATCTTCCCGCACTTCCCCGGCCTCCACGGCGCGGGCGCGGTGGCGATGGCGGTCTTCATGGCCCCGATCGAGCTGGTGGCCAAGCTGGTCAAGCCGTTTGCCCTGGCGGTCCGTCTCTTCGGCAACATGACGGCGGGCCATTTCGTGATCCTGTCGCTGTTCGGCATCGTGTTCATCTTCGGGCAGCTGGGCGCGGTGAGCTGGGGCATCGGGGTCCTGAGCGCCGCGGTGGTGCTGGGGGTGATGCTGCTGGAACTGATAGTGGCGGTGCTGCAGGCGTACGTCTTCGCCCTGCTCAGCGCGGTGTTCATCGGGTTGATGCAGCACGAGCATTAGGCGGTCCGGCGGCGGCGTCCAGCCGCCGGACCGAGTACTCCACCGAATGGTGGACAAAGCTCACTGGCCTTCGGGCCGTTGGTGGGCCGCGGTAACGGCGCCGAGCCCGGAAGACTCGGCGGTCCGGCCGGTGGACGCGAACTGACCACCGATCTTCCACGCATTCTCTGGGGAGTCACATGCTGAACATGCTTGCTCTGCTGCAGGAAGTCGTCGCGCAGGTGCCGAACTACGGCCGCCTTGGCGCCGGCATCGGCATCGGTCTGGCCATCATCGGCGCCGGGCTGGGTCTGGGCCGCATCGGCGGCGCCATGGCCGAGTCCATCGCCCGCCAGCCGGAGGCGGGTGGCGACATCCGCGGCGCCGGCCTGCTGATCGCGGTGCTGCTGGAAGGCGCCACGATCATCGCCCTGGTCTTCGCGCTGCTGTTCCTGTTCCTGTAAGAGGGGACCATGCTGCTCAACCTGCTCGTCGCCGCGGCGGAGGAAGGGGCGCACGCCGGCCCCGCTTCGCCCTTCGAAGTGAACTTCGGCCTGATCTTCTGGACCTGGCTGGTGTTCATCGCGCTGATGATCGTGCTGAAGAAGTTCGCCTTCCCCGCCATCCTCAAGGCAACCGAGGACCGCGAGCGGACCATCGCCCGGCAGCTCGACGAGGCCGAGAAGGCCAACACCGAGGCCAAGTCGCTGCTGGATGAGAACCGCACGCTGCTCGCCGAGGCGCGGACCCAGGCCCAGGCGATGCTCGCCGAAGCCAAGTCTGCGGCCGAGAAGGAGCGTTCGGCGGCGGTGGAACGGACCCGGCACGAGCAGGAAGAGCTGCTGGCCCGCGCCCGCCGCGAGATCTCGGCGGAGAAGGACAAGGCCGTCACGGAGCTGCGCCGGGAGGCGGTGGATCTCTCCCTCGCCGCCGCGACCAAGCTCATTGGCCAGAAGCTCGACGGCGCCAGTGACCGGGCGCTGGTGGAGCAGTACCTGGCCACGCTGGGGCGGGGCAAGTGAGAGCCGAGACCATCGCCCGGAACTACGCCGAGGCGCTGTTCGAACTGGGCGAGAAGAGCGGCCGGACCGACCAGTATGTGGACCTCCTGGACGCGGTGGCCGCGGGGATTGCCGCCGCGCCCCGGGTGACCGCGACGCTCAGCTCCCCCCGGGTGACCAAGGCGGCCAAGGCGGGCCTGCTGGCCAAGGCGCTGCCGGAGGCGCCGCGGGAGTTCGTGCTGTTCCTGCAGGCGGTGGTGAAGCGTGGCCGGCAGGGGTTGTTCGGGGAGATATCCAACGAGCTGCAGGGCCTGGTAGACCACAAGCTCAACCGGGTGCGGGCCGCGGTGACGGTGGCTCGGCCCGCCGACGAGGCGCTCCGGCAGGCCATTGCCGCGCGCCTGACGGCGGTCATGGGCAAGCAGGTGCTGCCCCACTTCCATGAAGATGCCGGGCTCATGGGCGGGATGGTCGTCCGGGTGGGAAACCGGGTGTTTGACGGCTCGGTCAAGCGCCGGATGACGCTGCTGCGGAGGCAGCTGCTGGCGGGACGGTAGGAATCCTGCCCGGCGACGAGGCCTGCTGGGCTCTCGTCGGGTGCCGGGCCACGCAAGGGGTGGATCTGGCGGCGACCGCTGGGCGCTTCTCGATCGGAGGCTTGGCCGCAAGGGCTCTCGCTCGGTCCGCAGCGTCCCTCGCTCACCGCCCGACCAATCGAAACTCCGCATCTCGGCTTCCGTCGTTCCAGCTCCAGCCTATCATTCGGAATGCACATGATCCTCCCTCTCCTCGCGGTGGCGCTCCAGCTCCCCGCCCAGGGTCCTCGCGCGCCCTACTGGCAGCAGGAAGTCCGCTACGAGATCCGGGCGTCCCTGGATGAACCACGGGGCGTCCTGGGCGGCAGCCAGCGCCTCTGGTACCGGAACCACTCGCCCGACAGCCTGGACCGGATCTCGTTTCATCTCCATCTCAATGCCTTCCGGCCGGGATCGCGCTGGTCCGACGCCGATTCGCTGGAGCGGCGGCGGCGGTTCAACGACCTCAAGGACCCCGACTACGGCTACAACCGGATCGGGAACGTGCGGGTCAACGGGGCTCCAGTGACCGCGATCTGGCCGCTGGCGCCCGACAGCACCATCGTCCGGTTCCTGCTGCCCCATCCGCTGGCGCCTGGAGATTCGATGGTGGTGGAGATGGACTGGGAGGGCCGGCCCTCGACGGTGGCCCGGCGGCAGGGGCGGCGGGGGCGGCAGTATGACTTTGCCCACTCCTACCCCAAGGTGGTGGTGTACGACCGCACCGGGTGGAACGAGCAGCCGCTGGAGCCGGCGGGCGAGTTCTATGGCGAGTTTGCCACCTACCTGGTGGAGCTCGACGTTCCCGCCGATCAGGTCCTGGGCGCCACCGGCGTGCCCATCTGTGGCGATCCGGGGTGGGACCAGGCCAACCGCGTGCCCGACCGCCCGATCCAGTACCAGCGGGATTTCTATCCCCACGCCCCGCGCTACGCGCTGATCCGCAATCGCTGCTATCGCAGCGGCGAGGAGCCACGGGATGTCGCCCTGCCTTCGCCCGCGCCCGGCGCGGCGGCCCGCAAGAACGTTGTCTGGTACGCCGAGGACGTGCACCACTGGGCCCTCTCGATGAACCCCGAGTATCGCTACGAGGGCTCGGCCTGGGGCAAGGTGGCGATTCACGCGCTCTACCGGCCGGGCGACGAGGAGAGCTGGGGCGGCGGCATTGC
Organism: uncultured Gemmatimonadaceae bacterium; assembly: GCA_964449145.1. GTDB lineage: Bacteria > Gemmatimonadota > Gemmatimonadetes > Gemmatimonadales > GWC2-71-9 > JADJOM01. The sequence goes on from CAYUYF010000068.1 coordinate 10,382, forward strand.
CACCCAGCGCACCGCCCGCGCGCTGGCCTGGCTGGATTCGTTCTTCGGCCCCTTCGCCTGGCCGCAGATCACCAACCTGCACCGCATCGACGGGGGCGGCACCGAGTTCCCCATGATGATGCACAACGGCTCCGCCTCCCAGGGGCTGATCATCCACGAGCTGGGCCACAACTACGTCATGGGCATCCTGGCCAGCAACGAGTGGCGCGAGGGGTGGATGGACGAGGGCTTCTCCGAGTTCCAGGGGGCGATCTGGCAGGAGTCGCTGCAGCCCGGCGCCGATGGCTACCCCGGGCTCGAGCAGTTCCTCACCGGACTCGATCTGGACGGGCAGTCGGAGCCGGCCAGCCTGGTCTCGGGGGCGTACCGCGATTTCACCAGCTACAACATCAGCATCTACTCCCGCGGGGAGCTGTTCTTCCACCAGCTCCGCTCCGTGGTGGGCGATGCCGCCATGCGGCAGATCATGCGCACCTACTACGACCGGTGGAAGCTCAAGCACGTCAACGAGGCGGCGTTCAAGGAGGTGGCGGAGGAGGTGTCGGGGATGGACCTCTCGACCTTCTTCGCGGAAAAGCTGCACACCACCGAACTGGTGGATTACGCGCTGGGCAGGGTGACGGTCCGGCGGACTGACGCGCCAGCGGCTGGCGGCTGGGCATCGCGGGTCGAGGTGATCCGCCGGGAGTCCGGCCGCATGCCCGTGGACGTCTGGGTCTTCGGTGAGTCCGACACCGCCATCGTCCGGACGGCCGGCCTGGCGGAGCGGGAGTGGGTGACGGTGCAGACCCGGTCGAAGCCGAAGCAGATCACCCTCGATCCGGGCGTCCGCACCCGCGACTGGAACATGCTCAACAACACCTGGCGGCGAGGCTGGCTCTGGCCTGCCCGCGAGCCGAAGCGGAGCCGGTACTTCGACACCTGGTTCAGCGAGCCGGTGCATCGCGACCGCCGCGCCGAGGGGTTCCTGCCCACCGTGTGGTACAACGACGCCGCGGGGTTCACCCTGGGGCTCAGGAGCCGGGAAAACTACTTCGGGCGATTCGAGCAGAACCTCTCGATGTTCAGCGTCGGCACCGGCTGGGAGAGCGATCGCGACGTGAAGGATACCGACCAGTTCGTTCGCTTCCAGAACCCCACCTGGCTCCGGAGTCCCGGACTCCGGCAGACCCTGGAGGCGTACAACGTGGAAGGCCGCTTCGGGGCGCGGGTGGCGCTGGAGCGGACCCGCCGGTCCCATCTGAGCTTCGGGCCCACCTATCGCTATGGGGCGTCCGTCACCTGGATGCAACCTGACGATTTCAGCTACCTCGGCACCGGCCAGTGGGAGGACGCGGGGACCGTTGAGCTGGGCCTGAGCGCCGGCGTCAGCGACAACGTCAACGGCTGGGCGCTCGGCACCACGGTCACCGCGGCCGGCGGCCTCGCCTACAATCGCCGCGGGCTGGCGGCGGCCACCGGCCGCCCGGAGCTGGATCCGTTCTACTGGCGGGGCACGCTGGAGGCGACGGCCCGGCGGAATCTTCCTTCCCGGCTCCGCTTCGGCGCCCGGTTCTTCGGCGGACTCAGCACCAGCGGTGAGCTGCCGGTCAGGCAGCGCCAGATCTACCTGGCCGGCGCCGATCCGCTGGAGCGCTTCGGCAACCCGTTCCTCCGCTCCGAGGGAGCCCTGCTGGTCCGCCAGGACGTGAATTACCACATGACCGGTGGCGGCAACCTGCGGGCATTCTCCCCGGCGCTGACCGCGGAGGGCGTGCTGGCCCTCAACCTGGAGCTGGAACGCACCCTGTACGCCCGGCCCCGGGGCAAGCTGTTCAACCGGGTCGGCCTGGCGGTCTTCGGCGACGCCGGGCACGCCCTGGGAGAACGGTCCCTGGACCTGGCCGCCGATGCCGGCGTGGGACTCCGGGCGGACCATCGTATCGGTCAGACCAGCTTCACCACCCGGTTCGATGTGCCGTTGTACGTGAACCGGCCGGCGTTCGCGCAGGATGCTGATGCCACCCGGGAGAAGGTGGGGTTCCGGTGGCTGTTCAGCTTTGAGCCGGGGTGGTAGGGTTGGGCGATTAGGCGATTAGGCGATT
>CAYUYF010000069.1:0-11719 GCA_964449145.1 uncultured Gemmatimonadaceae bacterium
GCGGATCGCCAAGGTGGCCTTCACCGGCGAGACCACCACCGGCCGGCTGATCATGCAGTACGCCGCCGAGAACCTGATCCCGGTGACGCTGGAGCTGGGCGGCAAGTCGCCCAACATCTTCTTCGCCGACGTGATGGAGGCCGAGGACGACTTCTTCGACAAGGCGCTCGAAGGGTTCGCCATGTTCGCGCTCAACCAGGGTGAGGTCTGCACCTGTCCCTCGCGGGCGCTGGTGCAGGAGTCCATCTACGACCGGTTCATGGAGCGGGCGGTGGCCCGCACCAGGGCCATCGTCGAGGGGAACCCGCTCGACCCCAACACCATGATCGGCGCCCAGGCCTCCAACGACCAGATGGAGAAGATCCTGAGCTACATCGACATCGGAAAGAAGGAGGGGGCAAAGGTGCTCACCGGCGGCGCGCGCCGGGTGCACCCGGGTGAGCTCAAGGACGGCTACTACATCCAGCCCACCATCTTCGAGGGCCACAACCGGATGCGGATCTTCCAGGAGGAGATCTTCGGGCCGGTGGTCTCGGTCACCAAGTTCAAGACCCAGGACGACGCCCTCGCCATCGCCAACGACACCCTCTACGGGCTGGGCGCCGGGGTGTGGAGCCGCGACGCCAACACCTGCTACCGGATGGGCCGGGCCATCAAGGCCGGCCGGGTGTGGACCAACTGCTACCACGCCTACCCGGCGCACGCGGCCTTCGGCGGGTTCAAGCAGTCGGGCATCGGGCGGGAGAACCACAAGATGATGCTGGATCACTACCAGCAGACCAAGAACCTCCTGGTGAGCTACTCCCCGAAGAAGCTCGGGTTCTTCTAGCCGATGGCAGTAGCCCGGGTGGAGATCACGCCGGAAGCCACGACCGTGCTGCGCCAGCTGGCGGCGCAGCACGGTCCGCTGCTGTTTCACCAGTCGGGCGGCTGCTGTGACGGCAGCGCCCCCATGTGTTATCCCCGAAACGAGTTCCGCATCGGCTCCCGGGATGTGCTGCTGGGAGAGATCGACGGCACGCCCTTCTACATCGGCGCCGACCAGTACGAGCTGTGGCGCCACACCCAGCTCCTGATAGACGTGGTCCCCGGGCGCGGCAGCGGCTTTTCGGTGGAAGCCCCGCTCGGCGTCCGCTTCCTCACCCGCTCCCGGGTGTTCGACTTGGAGGAGCAGCGCTGGCTCGACGCCTGCCCGCCGCAGCGGGGGCCGACGGCCTGAGGCTCCCTGGCCGTGACAGCGGCCGGGTCGGCGGCGCTTCTCCACCATGCCTGGTAGCGTCGCTCGCCGGCGGGCGTCATTGGCACCGCGCCCGCACCCCCAATCGCCTGAACGCCCAATCGCCAACCTAGCCGGCGAACCACCAGCGACTACCTTATGTCATGAGTTCTCCTCCCCAGCAGCTCACCCAGGCCCTCTCGGACCGCTACCGCATCGAGCGGGAGCTGGGCCAAGGCGGCATGGCGACGGTGTACCTCGCCCATGACGTCCGCCACGACCGCAAGGTCGCCCTCAAGGTGCTCCGCCCGGAGCTGGCCGCCATCCTCGGCGCCGAGCGGTTCCTGGCTGAGATCAAGACCACCGCCAACCTGCAGCACCCGCACATCCTGAGTCTGTTCGACTCCGGTGAAGCTGGCGGGCAGGTGTTCTACGTGATGCCCTACGTCGAGGGCGAATCGCTGCGCGACCGTCTGGCCCGGGAGCACCAGCTGCCGGTGGAGGAGGCGATCCGCATCGGCCGCGAGGTGGCCGACGCCCTGCACTACGCCCACGGCCACGGAATCATCCACCGCGACATCAAGCCTGAGAATATCCTGCTGCACGGCGGGCACGCCCAGGTGGCCGACTTCGGCATCGCCCTGGCCGTGAGCCGCTCCGACGGCGGCACCCGGATGACCGAGACCGGCATGTCGCTCGGCACGCCCCACTACATGGCGCCGGAACAGGCGATGGGCGAGCGGGAGATCACCGCCCGGGTGGACATCTACGCGCTGGGCTGCGTCGTGTACGAGATGCTGACGGGTGATCCGCCCTTTACCGGCTCCACCGCGCAGGCGATCGTGGCCCGGGTGGTAACGGAAAACCCGCGGCCGATGACCGCCCAGCGCCGGACCATTCCGCCCCACGTCGAGGCGGCGGTCCTCACCGCGCTGGAGAAGCTGCCGGCGGACCGCTTCGGCAGCGCGGCGGAGTTCGCCAGCGCGCTGGGGAACCAGGGGTTCACTCGAGTGGGCAGCGGTGCGGCGGCCCACGGCGCCGCGGACACCCGCTCCGCCCGCACCCGCACCCTGCTGACGGCGGGCGCCGTTGGGGTGCTTACCCTGCTCGCGGCGTGGGGCTGGCTCCGGCCCGGGCCCGGCGCACCCGCCCAGGTCGTGCGCTACGAGCTTGGCGTCGCCGATGCCGACCGGTTCGTGCCCGGGTCCGACATCATCCGTCTGGCCATCTCTGCCGATGGCAGCCGACTGGCCTACGTCGGACCGGCGCAGGGCGGCACACAGATCTGGCTCCGGGAACGCAGCCAGTTGCGCGCGACGCCGATCCCCAACACCGAGAACGCCCGCAATCCGGCCTTCGCCCCCACCGGGAAGCAGCTGGCGTTCTTTGACGGGTCACGCATCCGGGTGATTTCGCTCGACGGTGGGCCGCCGGTCACCGTGGCCGATTCCGAGGTGCTCGCCGGGGGCATCGCCTGGAGTGACGACGGATTCATCTACTTCGACGCCGTGGCGGGGCTGACCCGGGTTCCGGCGGCGGGCGGGCCAGCAGAGGTGGTCTTCCCGATCGATACCGCCCACGGCGAGGCCGGCCAGGCCTGGGCCAGCGCGCTGCCCGGAGGCAAAGGCGTGCTGTTCCGCTCCAGGCAGGGCGGTGGCGGAGCGGAATCCTATGACATCGTTGCCGGAAATCCGAAGACGGGCACGCGACAGGTCCTGATGCGGGGGGTGGTGGCCCGGTACGCCGGCTCGGGCCACCTGCTGGTCGTGACCGCCGAGGGCAACCTGCTCGCGGCGCCATTCGATCTGTCGAGCCTCAAGCTCACCGGCCCTGCGGTGCCACTGATCGAGGGAATCGGAGTCAAGGCGTTCGGTGCGGCGGACCTGACCATCTCCGCGACCGGTACGCTGGTCTATGGCGGCGGTGCAGCCGGAGCGGAGTTCGGTTCGTGGAGCCCCATCTGGGTAGAGCGCGGCGGCAAGGAGACCGAGGTGCAGCCGGGGTGGACTGTCGAGCTGCCGGCCAGCCGGGGCCTGGCCCTCTCCCCCGACGGCCGCAAGCTGGCACTGCCGATCAACAACCCATCGCTCCGGTCAACCTCGAGAAGCGGCACCGACATCTGGGTCAAGCAACTGCCCGATGGTCCGTTCACCCGGGTCACGTTTGGTGAGGCTTCCAGCGACCAGCCCTTCTGGCTCCCGGGAGGGGATCGGGTCGGCTTCCTTCGGGGGGCTGGTGATGGGGCCGGAGGGGGCTGGTGGGCACACCGCTCGGACGGGATCGGGACACCCGATTCGATTCTCACCATCGGGCTGGGGACCGCCGAGGCCAGCGTCTCCGCCGACGGGCGCTGGATGGTGTGGGCCAAGCAGGACGTCCAGGCCGGTGGCACACCGTGGGACATCTTCGGCATGCGGCTGGGAGTGGACACCGCCCCCCGGCTGCTGGCGGGCAGCCCGGGCGTCGAGCGCTTTCCGCGCCTTTCACCCGATGGCCGCTGGCTGGCGTACATGTCCACCGAATCGGGCCGGGGAGAGATCTACGTCCGGCCCTTCCCGGGCGTGGACGGCGGACGGTGGCAGGTGTCGCTCGAGGGCGGAGGGGTGCCGCGCTGGTCGGCCAATGGCAGGGAGCTGTTCTTCCGGGCCCAGGGCGGCAGCATCATGTCCGCCCGGCTGGTGACCACGCCGGCGCTCAACGTGGTGGACCGATCCGTCTTCATGCCCGCGCCGCCCGACGGAGACGCCTATTACCGGGACTACGACGTGCACCCCGACGGCCGCCGCCTGATCATGGCGCGGCGGCTGAGCACACCAGAGGGGAACCGGACCGGCTTGATCGTGGTGGAGAACTTCACCGAGGAGCTGAAGACCCGGGTGCCGCGGGACTAGCGAGCCCGCGCAACCGCTCCATCAACCGCACCGTCGCCCAGGTGTCCCGCTCGCAGTAGTCCAGCAGATCCTTCCGCAGCTGGTCTCGCTCCGCCACCGGGATCTTCTGGGCCACGAACAGCAGCCGGGCGATCTCCACGCTCGCCAGCATCCCGTCCACGATGACCAGGTCGCTGTAGGTCAGCTCCGGCACCAGCGGCGTCAGGATGTACTTGAGGCTGAAGCTGCCCCGGAAATCGGGGTGATAGACGTTGTTGCGGATCACCGGCAGCAGGTCGGTCAGCTTCCCCAGCAGTTCCTCCAGCGGCTCCGCCAGCTCCGGCACCAGCGTCTGCAGCTCCTTGATCCGGGTCTTCTCGAACGATGAGTAGACCACGATCCGCCGGGCGCCGGCGGTCGCCCGGATCATCTCCTCCGCCAGGGTCCGGCGCGGGTCGGTGGCCCCCTCCGCCAGCCAGCCGACGTGCAGGTACTTCCCGTCCGGCCGCTCCTGGTGATAACTGAACTGCGCCGCTGCCTGCCCCCACGGCGCCAGCCCGTCCCATACCGGCACCGCGCGGCTCACCGTCTCGAAGTCGAGGAAGCCGAGCGGGCTCTCGAACGGCTCCAGCGCCTTTGCCAGGCCGGGCTCGACGATGAGCCGGTTCTCCTTGAGCGCCCGGATCTGGCGCTGAGCCGCGTCGGGCAGCTTCTTGCCGGCCGGGATGTCGGGAATCCGGTGGACCCCGCTCGCCAGGTAGCTGGCGGTGGTCTTGGGGCCGGCGTTGTAGAGGGTGGAGATGTGCTGGTTGTCGTCCGGCCAGCACCGGTTGCGGAACGGGCACTCCCGCGGCTCGAAACAGTGCAGCCCGATCTTGCGAGCCGGAAGTTCCCCCGCCAGGACCTCGAGCTGTTCCTGCACCAGCCCCGGCACCTGGGGAAGAAAGGCCTCGACCAGTGTCGTCACATCCTCCGCCAGCAGCAGGGGGCCCGGCCCCGGGTGCCGGTAGTCGGGGTTGAGGTGCATGAGCTGCACCGAGTGGATGGTCAGGCCCGCCTCCCGCAGCACCCAAGCCTGGATGGCCGCGTCGGGGATGTGCTCGTCCTTGACCTTGGTGGAAGACTTGACCTCGATCAGGGTGAATCCGTCTCCGGTACGTTCGAGCACGTCCACAGCGACGTAGACGTTGCCGGCCAGGAAGCTGGCCTCGAACACCGCCGGCGCCCCTGCATCCAGCGCGGCCCGGGTGGCGGCGACGCGTTCATCCACCGCGGTGTGGGGCAGGTCGATCAGCACCCCGCCGGGATACTCCCGCCGAGCCAGCTCGCCGACGACCTGACCCTGATCGAAGAGGTCCTGGAGGACCTTGTCCGGCTGGAGCTCCCCGGCGTCGGGCTCGTGCGCCTTCCACCAGAGCAGCTTGTGGCACTGCCACCCGGCGACGAATCGGGACTTGGAGAGCCGGGTGTGCCGGGGCATGCGCGGGTCCGGTGGAGGTCGGGTGGGGGCAGGGGCGCCCCGGGGCCAGCCGTCATGGTAACAGCGGGGTGGGACAGCGGTAGGGGTGGCCGGACTACGGCCCGTCTGGCCCCATCCCGCCTCTCCTTCTAGTTTGTGACATGGCGCTCTCACTCCCGTCCCGACGCGGCTTCCTGGCACTCCTTGGCGTGACCCTGATGGGACTCGCACCGGCGCCACCGGAACGCCGCTGGGTCATGTGGTGCGAGCGACGCCGGCGAGCCCCCGGCCCGCATCCCACGCCCCGGCCCGGCATCACCGCGGACAAGGTGCCCACCACCGAACAGCTCGGCACCTGGGTGGACGCCGCGCCCGCGTTCGATGATGTCCGCCGGATTCCGGAGATCGTCGACGGCATCCGCTGCCACTGCGGCTGCGCCGACGCACCCGGCTTCTATTCACTCCTCAGCTGCTACGAAGGACCCGACGCGATGGCCCGGTTCTGCGAAATCTGCCAGGGCCAGGGCCGCCTCGCCTACCGGATGCACTCGGCCGGCAAGACCCTCGAGGAGATCCGCGCCGGCATCGATGCCCGCTTCGGCTGACCCTACCTGTCCCATCCTGGAGATCTCATGACCAACCTCGTTCGGCGCGGCTTCGTCGCGTTCCTTGGCCTCTCGCTCGCGCTGCCGGCCATGGCCGCCGCCCAGATCCGCTCCAGCGAGCGTGGCGCGGTGACCCAGACCATCGACGGGACCACGATCACCATCGACTATGCCCGGCCCCAGGTCCGGGGCCGCAGTCCGATCTTCGGCGGCTTCGTGCACTGGAAGGAGGTCTGGACCCCGGGCGCCAACTACGCCACCACCATCGAGGTCAACCGCAAGCTGTTCCTCGACGGTCACGCCGTGCCGCCCGGCAAGTATTCGATGTGGCTGGTGGTGCAGCCGGAGGAGTGGATCATGGTGCTGGACCCGCGCGCCCGGCTCTACCACACCGTGATGCCGGATTCCACGCCCGACCAGATCCGCTGGGTGGTGCACCCCGGAGAAGGCCCCCGGACCGAGGTCCTCACCTTCAGCTTTCCCGAGGTACGCCCCTCTGGCGCAACGTTGCTGCTCCGCTGGGGCACCACCGAGCTGTCCTTCGCGGTCACGGTGGAGCCCAAGCACCGGCTGACCCTCTCGGCGGCGGAGGCAGAGCCGTTCCTGGGCAGCTACCGGCTCCGCTGGACTGGAGAGCCCGACAGCGCGCCCGGATCCAGAATCACCGCCGTGCACGAGAATGGAATGCTCATCGGCCACTGGGACCCGGCCCCATGGCCGGAGGCCGCCACGATCGTCCTGGTCAAGATCACCGATGACTGGGCCATGGTGGGCACCATGGAAAAGGGCGTGATGACCGACCTGATGCCCGAATTCGTGTTCGAGTTCTCGCGGAGCGGCGGGCAGGTGACCGGCTTCGAGGTGCGGGGCGACGGCGACGAACTCTTCGGCACCGCCAAGCGGGAGTGACGAGGGGCGCTTAGGGCCTGAGGTCCTGGGCTGGATACACCGTGGCCATGCCACCGGCGCCCAGCTCACGTTCCAGGCAGTAGCGGTCGGCCCGCGCCATGGTGAGGCGGTCGGGGCTCACCGGGACACCGTCCCCGCGAGCCGGGCCCTGAGGATCGGGAGCCAGTTGGCGGTGACCGCGATCTCACCGGCGTCGGTAGGGTCCAGGAAGACGAAGTGCTTTCCGTCCGGCATCACGTCCCAGTTGGGGTGGGGGTTGGCCGCATACAGGAACCGGTCCGCGAGCACGCTGTCGCGCGAGGCCACGGTGAACCCGGCACCGGGCGCCAACGTCGCCGCCATGATCTTCCTGCTCTCCCGGTAGAACAGCCGCTTCCCGTCCCGCGCCCAGAGCGGCTCGGTACCGCCGTTGCTGGACACCTGCACCCGCCCCCCCGGGCCGGGGAAGGGCTGCACCACCACCTCGTCCCGCCCCGATTCGTTGGTCACGAACGCCACCCAGCGCCCGTCCGGTGAGATCCTCGGCATGATTTCGATGGCAGTGGGGTTGGCGGACACCGCGTGCATGGTGGAATCCTCGGTCAACCGCCGGTAGTAGATGTCCGCCCCCGAGGTGTCGAGCTGGAAGACCACCTGCCGGCCATCGGGGGAGAGCATCGCCTCGAACACGTCGAGCCGCGGGTCGGCAATCAGCGGGGTCGCCTCCGCGCTCAGGTCCACCGGCCGCCACCAGATGGACGGCCGGCCGGACACGTCGCTGCGGTACAGCACCCGGGTCCCATCCGGGGACCACTCCGGGCGCTCGTTGAGGGTGCCGCTGGTCAGCCGCGTCTGGATGCCCGCCCCGATGGCGTAGACCCACACGTCGCGCGACCCGCCGGACCCGATCCCGATCGCCAGCCGCCGGCCGTCGGGCGAAAGCCGGGGAAAGGAGTAGTCCCGGTTATCCTCGAGCCCCAGCCGCCGGACGCCCTCCGGCCCCGCGATCACCACCCGCGACAGCGCCGACCCGCCCTGATAGATGAGCGTGCCGGTGGGCGAGAGCGCCGCCCGGGCCAGCCCGGAGCTGCTGTTGGTGGTGACGTTGTCTGCCAGTTGCACCGGGGCGCCGAGGACCCTTCCCCCCGCGACATCCAACCGGGCGGCCATCAGGAGCCCGGCGGCGGTGACATAGACCAGGCTGCCGTCCACCATCCCGATCGGGTGGATGCCGCGGAGCTCGAGCCGCGTCGCCGCCCCGGTAGCAAGGGTGATGATGGCCATCCGGACATCGGCGGTGGAGCTGGCGCTCCAGCTCGAATACACCAGGTGGCGCCCATCCGCGAGCGGCAGCGGGGCGGTGCGATACTGCTCCTCGGGGAGCCGCTCCGGCCCCGGCAGCAGGGTGGCGGCCCCGCCATTCTCCGGGATGGAGTAGAGCGCGCGGTTACCGGAGAGGATGATTCGGCCGTCCGCTCCCCAGTTGGCACCGTTGAAGGTGCCCGGTGCCGAGGCGAGGAGCTGGGGGACGCTGCCGTCCAGCGCAATCTTGTAGATCTGGTTGCTCCGGATGAAACCCACCCACCGACCGTCGGAGGAGATGAACGGGTTGGTGCCGTCCTCGGTCCCCGGCAGCGGCCGCGGGGTAACCTCGTCCAGCCGACGCGCCACCAGCATCAGTCGCCCGCCCTGGCCCGCGCCCACGTACACCAGCGTCTGCCCGTCGGGGGAGACCGCGAGGGGATTGTAGCCCAGTGAGCTGATGCGGTCGTTGGCGACGGAGGGAATGGTGAACCGTACCACCGGCGCCGGGATCGGCGCCGTCCACCGGGTCCAGCCGGCGAAACCCAGGCCGGCGAGCGCTGTCGCGGCGAGCGCCAGCACCACCGGATCGCGCAGCCGATCACGCCACCCCGCCCTCCCGTGGGCGGTGCGTGGTCCGGATGTGCTCCTGGTGCGAGACCCTCCCGCCGAGCCGACCAGCGCGTCCGCGAACTCCGCCGCGGTGGCAAACCGATCGGCCGGCAGCTTCGCCAGCGCGACGAGCACCGCCTCATCCACCGCTTCGGGGACGGTATCGCGGTAGCGCGACGGCGGCACCGGCTTCTCGGTCATCACCTTGGCCACGATGGCCTGGGCGGTGCTGCCGATGAACGGCGGGTCTCCCACCAGCATCTCGTACGTCATCGCCCCGAGAGCGTAGACGTCGGAGCGGGCAGTGATCTCCCGTTCGCCCATCGCCTGCTCGGGGCTCATGTAGGTCGGCGTCCCCAGGCTCATGCCGGTCTCGGTCATCCGGGTGCCGCCCGACTTGCTCGCCGCCAGCGCGATGCCGAAGTCCGCCACCAGCGCCGAGCCGTCGTGCAGCATCACGTTCTCGGGTTTGATGTCCCGGTGGATGACGTTGTGCCGGTGGGCGTAGTCGAGCGCCGCCGCCACCTCACTGGCGATGCGCACCGCGTCGGCGATGGGAAGCTGCTTCTCCCGGTTCAGCCGGTCGCGCAGCGATTCGCCCTCGACGTAGGGCATGACGTAGAACAGGAACTCGGCGATTGGGTGATTCGGCGATTGGGCGATTGGGGAAGTCGCAACGCCCGAGTCAAAGAGTGGGAGAATGTGCGGATGCTGCAGGTTGGCGGTGGTCTTGATCTCCGACAGGAACCGCTCGGCGCCGATGACAGCGGCGAGCTCGGGGCGGAGCACCTTGATCGCCACCTGGCGGGCGTGCTTGAGGTCCTGCGCCAGGTACACCGTGGCCATGCCACCCTGGCCCAGCTCCCGCTCAAGACGATACCGGTCGGCGAGGGCGGCGGCGAGGCGGTCGTTCATCATTCCAGCCCCGCGACACCGGCCACCCAGATGTCACTCTGGAAGTCGCTCAGGGTGAAGTAGAGCCAGCCGCCGTATTCCGCCGTGCCATTGGAAGCCCAGCTGTGCGGCCGGGCCGGTTCATCGAAGCGCAGTACCTCTCGCGTCTGCCCATCCGAGAGGCGCAGGGCCAGGACCCCGTTGTGGCCGTCGCCGGGGAGGAGGCGCCGAATCCCGAAATACGCCGTTTGACCATCGCTCGAGCGCGATGCGTTGGAGAGCGGGGCCGCCAGCGAATCGTGCATGCCGGACGCCGGCAGCCGTCGGAACGGACCCCCGTCCACCGGCTGGGCCACGAACCGCCAGGCCGAGTCGATGCCGATCAGTTCGGTCCCGTTGTCGGCCCAGGTCACGCTCAGGAACCGTCCGGTAAAGGGAACGGTCGTCGGCGCGCTCCACCCTCCCTGGCCATCCCGGGTGGCCACCTGGATCGGGTGCGGACCGCTACCCTGCACCGCCTGCCACGCGACCCGGCGCCCATCGGGAGACCAGACGGCATTGCGCTCATCCGGCAGCGCCCCCGGAGAAATCCGGGTGGACCTGCCGCCGTCGATGCCGACAGAAAAGACCCGCCGCAGACCCCCGACAATCGAGTGGTACACCACCTCCCGGCCGTCAGGAGAAATCGTCGGCTTGAAGGACGGATTGGAATCCCGGGTGAGCTGCTGCACCGGGCCGCCACCGAGTGGCATCTTGAAGAGCTGCTGTATCCCCTGACGGTCGGAGTCGAACACCAGCCACTTCCCGTCCGGCGAGATATCGAGCGCTTCGATGGTCTGCAGGTCGCTCGTCACCGGCACCGCCCCCCTGGTCGAGACCCACCCGCGCTTCGGCACCGCGATCTTCCAGATGTTGGCGCGGTAGGTCGCCACCGAATACGCCAGCTGGCCGCCGTCGGCGGAGAGCGAGATCAGCGAGGGGTTGAGTCCGGTGCTGATGCGCGATGGCGGGCCCCGGGGCCGGCCACCGCTGGTGAGGTCGATCTGGTACACGTCCCGCACCCCCGCAAGGGTGGACACCATGAGCAGCCGGCGGCTGTCGGGCGCCCAGGTCGGGCTCATGCTGATCCCGTCGCGCGGGGTCAGCGGTCGCGGCGTACCGCCTTCGGCGGCGACCAGCCAGATGCTGCTCTGGGCGATGTTGTAGTTGGTGAAGTAGTTGCGATTCCCCGAGACGAAGGCGATCCACTTCCCGTCGGGCGACCAGGCGGGGGAGTGAGGGTCGAGCGCGGTGGCAATGAACCGTGGCTGCTCCCGCCCCGGGCCGCCAACCAGGAGGGAGTCTCCCACGAAGTACGCCACCTCGGTTCCGTCCGGCGACCAGCAGGCCCACACGCCACGTGGATCAATCACCGTTCCCTGCCCGCCGAGTGCGGGGATGCTCTCCAGGCCGCGCGGCCCGAACACCAGCAGCCGGTCGCCGCTGGGGGACCAGCCGATCGGCAGGATGGCACCGGCGAGCCGCACCGCGTCACCGCCATCGGTCCGGCGAAACTCGACCCGAACCGTATCGCTGGATCCCCGGATCATATAGGCCACCGCCTTGCCGTCCGGTGAGATGGTGGGAAACTCCTCCACCCCGGCCAGGCGGGTCAGCTGGGTGTTGCTGGTCAGCACCGCCGGGGCGGGCCGCCGACTCGCCAGCCACCACCCCGCCACGGCCAAAGCGGCCACAGCCACGCCAGCATACACGTACTTGCGCGAGGGCCCAGGAGCGCGAACCGCCGCCACCGCGCTGACCGGCTGCGTATGGGTGGGTGTCATCCCGCCGCTCGGCGTGGCCAGCGGCTCCAGCACGGCGACCAGTTCGTCCG
>CAYUYF010000070.1:0-11619 GCA_964449145.1 uncultured Gemmatimonadaceae bacterium
CGAACGGAAGCGGCACCCCCCGCCGGATGAGTCCCATGAGGCGCCGCAGGTTGCCACCGACCCCGGGGCCATGCACCAGCGGCGGCCGTACGACTACCCACTCCACCCCTCGCCGCTCCCCGACCTCCCGTACCGCCTGCTCGGCCTCGAGCTTTGACTGGCCGTAGGGATCGTCCGCTTCCGCCGCCTTGATGCTGCTCACCAGCACGATCCGCGGCACGCGAGCGTCCGCGGCTGCCTGAGCCAGCCGTCGGGTGCCCTCCACGTTCACGGCACGGAAGGCGGCGAGCGGATCGGCGGCCGACTCGCGCATCACATGCACCCGTGCCGCGAGGTGCAGCACCGCGTCCGCGCTTTGGAGCGCCGGGCCCCAGTCGGTGTTACCGTCAATCTCCAGGACGCAGGCAGCCCCCGCGCGCTCCGTTTCCGCCCTGCGCACGACCCGGACCACCTCGTGGCCCGCCCGCGCGGCCGCCGCGCAGAGCACCCTGCCGACGAACCCGCTCGCCCCGGTCACCACCAGTCTCATGTCCGGAGCTCCCGATAGACCGCGAGGGTCTCCGCGATGACTCGTGGCAGCGCGAACTCCGCCTCCACCAGTGCCCGGGCTGCGCCGCCGAGGCGTGCACGCAGGCCCGCATCCTCCACCAGCTCGATCAGCGCCGCCTCCAGCGCGCGCTGGTCGCCGGGAGGGACCAGCAGCCCGGTCTCCCGGTGCCGAACCACCTCCCGGCAGCCGGGTGCGTCGGTTGCCACCAGGGCCAGCCCTGTGGCCGCCGCCTCGAGCAGGCTCCGCGGCACCCCTTCTCCATAGCGCGTGGGCAGGCAGAAGACCGCAGCTTCCCGCAACAGCTCGGGAACGTCGTCCCGATGCCCCATGCACTCCACCACGCCGGTGGCCTGCCACGCCTCAAGCTGCCACTGTGGTACGGCCGCCGGATTGTCGGGATCGGGCGCACCGATCAGCCGGAATCGCGCCTGGATGCCCCGCGCCTTGACCGCCGCCGCCGCCTGCACAAACTCTCTGACCCCCTTGTCCCAGAGCAGCCGGGCCACGAGCATCACGATCGGCGGGCCGGCCGGGTGCTCCCCCGGGTGGAACTGCTCTGTGGGCACCCCTGCGCCGCGGATCAGGACCACCTGCCCCGCCGGCGCCAGGCCGTCACCCACCACCGCCTCCCGGTCGTCCTGATTCTGGACGATGACTCGATGCTGCTCTCCCCGGAGCACCATCCCGAGCAGGCGCCTGAGCGCCGGCCGGAGAAGGCGGGCCCGCAGCGACGGAGAGCTGAACACGAACCCGAGACCGGCCACCGCACTCACCACCCGCGGGATGCGGGTCCACCTGGCGGCGAATCCGCCGAAGACGACCGGCTTGAGCGCCACGTGGTGCACCAGGTCGGGACGCTCCTCCCGGTACACGCGGACCACCTCCCGCCAGGCCCTGAGATGATCCAGCGGCGAGTTGCCTGAGCGGCGCCAGCCGAGCGGGCGCACCTCGCAGCCGGCGGCGCGGAGTTCGCCCCCGTGGGCCTGGACCCGGCAGGCGACCACCACGCGGTACCCGGCCGCGACCGCAGCCCGGGCCAGCTCCAGGCGGTGGGAGACGAAGTACCAGTCTTCGGTGACCAGAAAGAGGAGGGTCGGGCGAGGCTCCGGCATACCGCGATCAGCGCGGCTGCATCACGAGGTGGGCATCGGAGACCAGCAGGTCCTCTTCGGTCATCCCCGCGAACGCCGCATCCATGGCTGATCGCGGTGTCGGCAGGGAGGACCAGCGCGTGCAGGCCCGGACTTCCACTCCGAACCCCGCGGCCTCGAAGGCCTGGATCACCTCGCCCAGCCGCAGGCGGTTGGTATAGAAGCCCGACTCACTGAACAGTCGCCCTTCCCAGGTCTCGGGCGAGAATCGCAGGCTGTTGAGCTTGCCGCCGAGGTGATCCTTGAAATCCACTTGGTGCGACATTCTGCCGCCGGGCCGCAACACCCGGCGCAGCTCCGCGGCCGTCGCTCCGACCTCTGCCCGGCGCACATGCTCCAGCACCGCCTGAGACCAGATGAAGTCCACGCTCGCAGTCGGCACGCTCCGCAGGGAATCCATTCCACTAGTGAGGTAGGTCCCCCGGCAGGCGCTGAGCATCTCGCCCACGGTAGCCCAGGGTCCTCCCGGTACCCCGAGGGCGGCGGCGGCCTCGCTGTAGAAGGCGGCGTCGTCCACGGCGTACTTGCCGGCATCCACCAGCCAGGTGTGCACTGCGCCCAAGCGGCACCCCAGCAGGACGGACAGCAACGAGTCTCCCGGTCCGAGTTCGAGCAGCACCGGAGATCGTCCGTCGGTGGCCGGGACCAGGCCCGCGTGCCCGGCGAACGCCCGCTCGGCGTAGCCCAGGTCCGTCATCTGACCGTGTCGGAAGAGCTGCAGCTTCTGCCACAGGCCATAGCCGAACGGCAGGCGCGAGAGCACAATCTTGGCCGCAATCTTGGCTGGCCACGGAACGGCGGCTTTCAGCGTCCTGAGATTCATGACACCCTCGCCAGTCCGCGTTGCAGGTCGGCGTACTGCTTGGCGATCGTGGGCAGTGAAAACTCCTGCACCACCCGATCGCGGGCCCGCATACCCATGTCGCGCCGCGCTGCCGCGGGGAGCTCGAGGACTGCCGCCAGCGCTGCAGCGAGCGCTTCAGGGTCGCGGGGAGGAACTACCCGCCCCGTCTCACCCACCAGCCAGGCCGAGTCTCCGACGTCGGTCACGACACAGGGAACCCCAGCCGCCATCGCCTCCCCAACCACATTGGGCGATCCCTCGCTCGAGGATGGCAGGCAGAGCACGTCGAAGGCGGGGAGCAACCGCTCGGGATCCCGGCGCTCCCCCAGCAACGACATCCCTGCCCCGAGTTGCAGTCGCTGCATCAGCGCAGTGAGCTCCTGGTTCTCCCGCGTCACCCCGGGGCCCGCCAGCACTAGATGCACCCCAGGTACCATCGCCTGCAGAAGGGCACCGGCCCGGAGGAAGTTGGCGTGGTCCTTCATGGGATGGAATCGTCCGATCATTCCGACCACCGGCATTCCCATGCCGATTCCCAGCTCGGCGCGCACTTCTGCGCCGACCGCCGCCGAGGGCCGGAAGCGCTCGGTATCAAATCCGTTGGGGATGACAATCGTGCGGTCGACCGCGTACCCGAGCCGCTCGTGCTGCGCCGCGGCGGTGCGTGAGTTGTAGATGATCCCCGCCGCGCGCCGCGATACCCGCGCACACAGCGCGATCACCGCGGCGGTGAAGAGCTTCTCATTCCTGAGAGAATAGACCGAGTGTTGAACATTCCAGAGTACCGGAGGCCGGGGACGGAGCGGAGATGCGGCGAACACCGCGGCCAGGTTCGCATGGTACATCCAGCCATGGATCAGCTCCGGTTCGAATTCGCTTACCATGCGCCGGACCCGCAAGGCGGCAGCCGGCGTGGGCACACTGGCCATGATTCCCGCTGCTTGAACCGGCACGCCCAAGCCCTCGATCAGCGACCCAAGCGCGCCCCGGTCCCGCAGGGACACGACCCCTGCGCCCTGCCTCATCTCCTCGGCGCCTCCCAGCAATTTCAGCAGTGCATTCTCGGCGCCCCCCATCGCCAGGCCGGAGATGAGGTGGAGGACTCTAGGCATTCTTCAGTCCCAAAACGCGCTCGGTGGCATCGAGCAGCCGCTCCGTCCCGAAGCAATCGGACACCCGCGCCCGGCAGCGCGCGCTGAGGGCGTGGGATCGCGCCGCGATAGTGTCCCGGAGCGCCTGCGCGAGCGCTTCCGGATTCCGCGGCGGGACGATCCGGCCGACATCGCCCAGCACCTCCGCGGCATCACCGACGTCGGTCGCCACGCAGGGCACGCCGCAGGCGAGCGCCTCCCCGAGCACGTTGGAGAACCCTTCCCCGAAAGCGGAGGCGGAGCAGAGCACGTCGAGCGCAGGATACACACCGGCCACGTCCACTACCGCCGGCAACCAGCGTACCCGGTCCCCGATCCCAAGGGTGCGGGCGAGCACCTCGAGTTCGGCCCTGTAGCCGGCGGTCCCATTCCCGATGCAAACGCACCGCAGCCCCAGATCCTCCGCCATGAGGAGCGCCATAGCGCGAAGGAAAGTGGGATGGTCCTTCATCGGATCCACCCGGCACACCATTCCGACCACGATGGCGTCAGCGGAGATCCCCCACGACTCCCTGGTCCTGGCCCGGCGGGCTGGATCGGGCGTGAAGCGGTCGAGGTCAATGCCGTTCGGGATCACCACGGCGCGATCCGCCGGATACCCGGCGGCCACGTGGTCCGCGAGCCCGGCGTACGAGTTCGAGATGACAAGGTCGACCCGTCGCGACAGCCGATTCGCCAGCCGGTAGGTGGCGCCGATGAAACGGTTGTATCTGGAGAACTCGAGCATGGTCGAGCGGATCGCCCAAACCACCCGCGCCTTGGGCAGGAACCACCGAAGCAGCAGAGCGGTGATATTTCCGCTGGTGAGGTAGCCATGGAGAATGGTGGCCCGGAACCGCCGCGCTTCACGGACCGCCCGCCAGAGCGGCCGGATCAGGTCCCATCGCCCCCGCTTGTCCAGGGTGAGGATCGGAACCCCGGCCCGCTCCAATTCGCGCGTCAGCGGCCCGCCGGCGTACAACACCATGACCGCCACCCGGTGCCCGCGGCCGTGGAGCCCGCGCGCGAGCATCGCCAACTGGCGCTCGGCCCCGCCGAATTGGAGGGTGCGGATGATCAAGAGCACGGCCGGCTGACTCCGGTCATCGGGGAGGATGCTTGGCTGCAGCTGCGGGGTGGCGCGTAGCGTCGCCATCACGGTCGGTACACGGAGGCGCCGCGCGAGTCCCCGGCGCTCCGGACCCGCCGGTATGAGGTGCAGGCCCAGATGACCAGGCACAACACGGCAATGTCTACACTGAAAGTGAAGTCGAGGGACCCAGTGTTTACCGGCAGGGCCACGACGAACACGAGCAGCGCGAACACCGAACAAGCCTGAAGGGTCCGCCTAGTACGACGGAAGCATCCTTGCAGCACCCCGACCTGTAATCCCAGGAACAGCCCCCAGAACACCGGGCCGAACGGCCCCGCATCAAGCCACATCTGCCCCATCAGTCCAGGCGGGATGTCGAGCGCGTTGTTTCCCGCAAACGCCGCGGTACTGACCCGGACCATCCGCTCCGGGAAGTCGATCGCGATGCCCAGCATCCCGTCAGGGAAGCGACGGCCGATGGAGAGAAGGTGGTCGACGCCAAGCCGCGGCCCCAGATCCAGCATGGCGATCGAGCCGATTGACTCGGCGATGGTGATTCCGAGGTCGGAAGACGCCCTAAGCATGGCATTGGCCCAGGATTCGTGGGTACCCGCCACGTCCTGGAGCGTCGCATTGAAGGCGATGGCGGCGAAGACGCTCTTGCCATATGCGAGCAGCACGCCTAGAGGCAGAACGCCGGCCACGATCCATCGGGCGCGCCAGCGGCCGTCCCACATCACCATCGTCAGGTAGGCCAGCAGCAACGGGAGGAACAAAGCGCGGCGCGATACGCCAAGGATCGCAAGGAACACTGCGGTGCCAATGCAGAGACCCCACACGAGTCCACGACCCCGAACCTCACGCACCGCTAGCACCAGGACGACGGAGAGCCAGGACCAGGTTTGCGTGAGGACGAACGCGTTGGAGCTGAACGCTGTTCGAGCAACCCCTCCGGCCTGGCTGCGCAGAAGGATCATGTTCGCGTAGCGGTCCACCATTGTATCGCCGAGGAGGAGGAACAGGCCCAGGGAACTCCCGGCTCCCAGCATTACGGCGGCAATCAATCGTGACGAATGGACCCCTAGGGCGAGTTCGGGCGTGCGATCCGGCTCGCCCAGAAGAGAGTCGGGGACGGCACGTCCCAGCACGCAACCGACATAGAACCAGACAAAGAACCAGGCGGTGAGGCAGAAGACCAGCCACCCGGTCTCCGGATCCGCGAGAAAGTAGATGCGGTCAAACGCCTCCGTCCCGGTTGCATCACTGCCCACGAACGGCAGGATGGCGAAAATACCAGCACCGGCCAGGCAGGTCTGGAGGCCCGCCACCACCATGAAAACGGTAATCGGATCCACGCCATTCTCGCGTGACCGGCGGTGCTCAAACCACCAGAGCACCACCGTGAGCGCGATGTATGCTCCGGCGAGGGGCAGGTACCACGGGGTCACCGACCCCCCCTTGCTGGAGAGGGAAATCCCGCGGAGCCTCTGCGGAACCCGCCCTCCGCTTCAGGCCGCCTCATGCCCGGCTGCCGGTCGAGGACGACAGGCGCTTGCGCAACACCACGAGCACATTGCTGTAGAACGCCCCGGTGCGGTCGCACCAGTCGAGCGCCAGGCCGAGCAGGTTAACTATCAGGCACCCGGGCACCCATACGGGCAGGAGCATCCCCTTCAGGAGTCGGGTGGCGAGGTTGGCGTTCAGCGACTGGTCCACCCAGTTAAGCAGCAGCAGGCCGATGGTGCTCCCGATGCCCCCCTGGCGCTCCAGCGTCACCACCTCGTACGAGGGAAACAGCAGGGGGGCCCGGTGCGCGGTGAAGCGCTGGAAGTCGAACGGCACCCCATGCTCGTTATAGAGGAAGGGAAAGGAGAGCACCAGTGTACCGCCCGGGCGCAGCACCCGGTCCATCTCGGCAAGGACCAGCGGCAGCCCCTCAACATGCTCCAGCACCTGGCTGCAGAGCAGGACGTCAAAGTGCCCACTGGGCAGCGACCAGGGTTCCCCAGGCTTCACCACGACGTCCACCCGGGGACCAGGCTGGAGGTCCAGGCCGACGTACTCCGTGACCGGGCCGAACCACTCCCGGTATGGGGTGTCCCCGCAGCCGGCGTCCAGCACCCGTCCGCCGAGCCGAGGCAGCTCGCGGCGGAGCGAGCGATAGAGGTAGACGCCGTCGACCCACTGGAAGTGCCAGGGCCGGACCCGCGGATGCCGGCCGCACAGCCAGTCGTAGGTCGCGCGGTATGCGCGCCCCAGGCTGGAACGCCCGGTGGTCATTAGTTCAGCCGCCATGCAAGGGGGTCACCGTTGCCGGAGCCGCCACGCCAGCGACCATCAGGGCCTCCCATGCCTGTGCGATACGATCAACTGAGTACCGCTGCCGCACCTCGACAGCGCGTTGCGATAGCCGCCCACGCAGCGCCGGATCCGTCATGAGGCGTGCGAGGGCATCACCAAGAAGGTCCGCGCGGCCCGGGGGTACCAGGATCGCGTTGACTCCATCCTCAATGATCTCCCCTGGCCCCGTCTCGCAGTCCGTGCTGATTGCAGGCAGTCCGGCGGCCATCGCCTCCAGCAGCGCATTCGGGAATCCCTCGAACCGGGAGGAGAGCACGAAGGCATCGGCGGCGGCGTACCACTCCCCAACGTTTCCCACCAGGCCCGGCAGGCTCACCCGCTCCGAAAGGCCCGCGGCACGGACCTGGGCCTCCAGCGCGCCCCGCTCCGGCCCCTCACCCAGGATCACGAGCTCCCAGTCGGCCGCACGGTGTCGGGCCTGATCGAAGGCCTCGAGCAGGAGGTCGAAACCCTTCTGCCGATCGAGCCGCCCGACCGCCAGCAGGCGCCGGCGCCCGCCCTGCGGCGCCGCCGGGGCCCGTACCGGTTCCTGCCTCGGGAGCGGCCAGGCGAGCGGATTCGGAATAATCAACGTCGCACGGGCCGACGTGTGCTCGGCGATCCACCGGCGGCTCGCCTCCGTCTGCGCCACCACGCCGTCCAGCCAGCGATAGGCAACCCCTCGCAGCCACTCCCAGGTCCACCCCAGCGGGAGGCGTGGCGGGTACACCCGCTCGGAGCCAAGGCGGACCATCGAGCCAAGCCCCAAGGCAGCGACCGCCAGCACCACGTTCGCCCTGCACATCATGGCCACCGCGGCGTCGGGCCGGAATCGCCGCAGCTCGCGGCGGAGCGACAAGATCCGCCTCGCATTCCCGATGATCCCCCGCAGCGGACCGCCGCGTTCTGTCGCCAGCCCGAGCGCGGTCCGCCCGACCCCGGCGTGCAGCGGGTACTGATCCAGCTCCACCGGCGCGACCGTGATGATCCGCACCGACCATCCCCTGGCGGCCCAGTGATTGGCCAGCGTCACCGTCACCCGCTCAGCTCCCCCGGCGCTCAGGCTGTGCAGGAAGAAGGCGAGCCTCATGCCGCCGGGCGGCTCACGGCGAAGATGTACGGCGAGAGCACCCGGGTATGGGGCAGGTCGCCGAGCCGCGATTCGAACCACCAGAGCACCTTGGATACCCTCGAGAGCGCGCGGTACATCCGGTACCCTGTGTCCGCCGAACTGCTGAAGCACGAGGACAGCACGCCGAAGTTGGTGGAGCAGAGGTACCCGGATCGCAGGACCTCGAGCCCCGCCGCCCGGTGCCCCGCAGCCAGTGCCTCCATGTCGTGGGGCACGTGCAGGGCGAAGACCCGCTGATTGTAGCGCCGGGTGAGTGTCCCGAGCACCCCTGCCATGTTCGGGATGAGCGTGAACATGGTGCCGGTCGGGACCAGGAACCGAGCCTTGGCCCGCAGCACCTCCGGAAGGTCGGTGAAGTGCTCCACCACCCCGAGGCTGAAGACCACGTCGAACCGGCCCAGCAACTCCGGCACCGGCTGGAAGAGATCCTGCTGCACAACCTGCACCTCCGCGCCTTCCCGCTCGGCCCGGCGGGCCAGCATCCGGCACCCCTGCGGGGAGTAGTCGAGACCGGTGAACCGGGCCTGCCCGGCGTAGCGCCGCGCCAAGTGGGTGAGGATCGCGGAGTTCCCTGCGCCGATCTCGAGGATGTGCTTCCCCTCGAGCGAGAGCGCCTCCAGCTGTTCGATCAGCCGGCGAGCGTTCAGGTGACGGAAGTCTGCCGGGGCGAGCGGTGCCGTGTGGCCTCCGTCGTACCCCGCGTCCCAGTACCCCCCATCGGTGAGCCGAATCGAATTCACCGGCTGTCCGCCCGGAGCAGCAGCACCGTGGTAGACGCGTAGACCAGGGCCTGCGAGAGCATGAGCGCACCGACTCCGAAATGTGGGATCAGAAGATAGCTCGCGATTGCCTTCGCCGAGAGCCCGACGGCCCCGCTCACCATGAGCAGATGGTAGCGCCCGCGGCTGGAATGCAGGCTGACCAGCACCAGCGAGGCAAAATAGAAGGGGAGCTGCCACACCCCGAAGCGGAGCAGCCGCGTCACCACTTCGGTGTCGGCCGCCGTGAAGGTGCCGCGCTCAAAGACGATGGCCACCCCCCACGGCGCGAGCCACCAGGCGACCAGGGCCACGGCGGCCCCCACCAGCGCCATGATGCCGGACCAACGGAGCGCCATCCGGCGTGCACCCTGCTTCCCCGCGGCTTCGGCTTCCGCAAAGACCGGCAGGGTCGCGCGGGTGAGCGCCGTGGCCACCAGCCCCAGCGCCAGCGAGAGGAGTCGGTTGGCAAACCCGAGCGAGCTGATCGCGCCTTCCCCCAGCCCCGCCGCGAAGAACTGATCCACCAGCGGGTTGAACCCCATGATCACCTGCCCCACCACCACCACCCCCAGCGCCCGGCCGAACTCCCCCCAGTAAGGGGACATACGGGTAAAGCGCGGAAGCTCCCATCCCACCTCCGCCCGCTGGGTGGCCGCCAGCACCGCCACGTGCACGACCGTGGCCAGCAGCGTCGCCCACACGAGCGGCATGATCCCCGGCCACAGCAGGACGCCGATGAGAATGCCCAGGGCGGGAATACCCTCGAGCAGGGTGTTGAGGTGCCGGCCCGACGTCATCACCCATGCCGCGGCCAGGCCGGCGAGCATCCCCGGCAGGACCAGCCAGCCCAGTACGGGGGTGTAGCGCGCCGCGAGGGCTGCGGAGCTGGCGGGGAGCCCGAGCCAGCGGCTGGAGAGGAGCGGTGGCAGGGCCACCAGGAGCACCAGCGCGAGGATGGCCCCGGCCACGAGGGTAGCGCCGAGCAGCTCGGCCCGGAATTCCCGGAGCCGCTCTGGCGATTCGCGGCGCAGCCGTGCGGCCATCGGCAGCAGGATCACGCCCAGCATGCTGGCCCAGATGACCACCGGCCAGTTGGCCAGGCTGAGTACCAGCACGTAGGCATCCACCTCGCTGCCCACGCCAAATCGCCAGGCGACCGCCATCTCCTTCGCGGCGCCGGCGACCTTTCCCACCACCGCGAACAGCCCGACCAGCACTACCCCACGTAGGATGGCACGATGCGCCTTCAGGGGCATTACCGGGAGCGGCTCCGGCGATGGCGGGCCACATGCCCCGCGATCGCCCCCACAATCCCGAAGAGTCCGCCCCCGAGCATCCCGAGCGAGACCCCGAGCCCGACCCTCCTAGGGGTCGGGGCCGCCGGCAGGGTGGGGTCCTCCAGCACGGTGATCACCGGCGTATCACGAATCTCCCCGATCCGGGCTTCTTCCATCGCTTCGGTAAGCCGGACCAGAAGAGTCCGGCGATGCTGCGCTTCCCGTTCCAGCCGCTCCCGCTGGAAGGTCAGTTCGGGGGAACTCGCCGTGGACCGATTGCGCTGGAGGAAGGCCTGCAGCGAGTCCTCGGCGCGGCGGACGTCCACCCCAGCCTCGGCGACCCTCGCTTCCACGAATTCCCGCTCCTTGCTGGCCTGGAGACGACTCGTGGCCCGGTTGAAGTCGTGCACAGTGGTAACCAGGCGTCCCGCGATCGCGCGGGAGACGCTGGGCCACCTTGTCTGCACCAGCACTTCCACGGCACCCAGGGAACGTACCTCGCGCACCCGGGCGATCCGCCGGAGCCTCCGGACACCCCGTTCCGCTCGCTCACCGTCATCGTCCTCGTGGATCGCAAGCAGGCCCAGGAGCGTTTCCCGTCTCCCGCCCTCTTCCAGAACCTCAAACGTGTCCCGCGCGATCGGCTCGAGTACGCCGCGCGACCTGAGCAGGTCAGCATAGAGTGCCGGGGTCCACCCTCCACCGAACCCGGGAGGAACTCTGAATCCGAGCCCGCTGGCGACCTCCGCCATCGCAGAAAAATTCTGGGCGATGGACTGCGGCTTGAACATCGCCCTCGATTCGTACTGCCGGCTGCGAGCGAGCGTCGCTGCCAGACCGAGCAACGCTCCGCCCACCAGGCAGATCGCTATCAGGCGACGTGCGCGCAGGAGGAGGCTCACGAACGAGAGGAGGATGTCCTCGCCCCCCTCCCCCGGTTCCGGCGCGTTGGCTGACATCGCTCCTACCGGGGCCCCGTCATGACCGGGCACCCGCGTGCCACGCCTGGAACATCAGCACGTCCCAGAGCAGGTAGTGCCACTCGCCGCGCCCAGCTTGATGCTCATCCCACTTCTTCCGGATCGCGGCCGGCGCGAAGATTCCATCGCCCTGGAGGCGACGAGCATCGAGCAGCTCCTCCCCCCAGGCACGGAGCGGTCCACGGAGCCAGCTCTGGATCGGCACCCCGAATCCCATCTTCGGCCGGTCGGTGATGGCGGGCGGGACATGGCGGCCCAGCAGCCGCTTGAGCGCCGGCTTCCCGCCCCCGACCATCGAGCGGAGCACGGGCGGCATCCGCCACGCCAGCTCGTATACCCGGTGGTCCAGCAGCGGCGCCCG
>CAYUYF010000071.1:0-11579 GCA_964449145.1 uncultured Gemmatimonadaceae bacterium
ACTACTTCATCCCGATCACGTGCTCCACAAACTGATTGACGGCGATCTCGGTGCCCTGGTAGAAGCCCGAAGCCTTGTTCGTCTCGAGGTCCGCCTCATTCCGGTGCAGCGCCGTGAAGACATAGCGGGTGCCGGTTCCCACGGATTCCATGGTAACGATGGCGGTGATCGGAATGTCGTCAAAGACGGCCGGACGATAGCCGGGGAACAACATGGAGGTCCAGACCAGCCGCTGCATCGGCACCACGTCCAGGAAACAGCCGAGGTTGGGAGAGTCCTGACCGCCGTCCGTGGCGATGTCGATGCTGAAGATCCCGCCCGGGCGGACGTCCATCTCGGCGCGCGACACCCGCCCCCAGGCCCGGGGCATGTACCACTCCTTGAGGTGCTCCGGCCTTGTCAGCGCTTCCCAGACGAGCGGTGGGGGGGCGTCGATGATCCGCTCGATGGCGAAATCGAGTCGTGGGTTGAAGGCGAAGTGCTTGCTCATGAGCCGGATTCCTTCTCCTTGAGGTGTTTGACGTACTGGTCGAAGCGGTCCAGTCGAGCCTCCCACAGCTGCCGGCGCTCGGCCAGCCAGTCATCAACGACCTGGAACCGTTCCGGTGCGATCTCGTAGGTCCGCACTCGCCCGCGCTTCTCGGACCTCACCAGCCGGCTCTGTTCGAGCACCGACAGATGCTGCACGAACGACGGGAGTTGCATCTTGAACGGTGCCGCCAGCTCGCTGACGGTGGCTGGTCCGACTGATAGTCGCTCCAGGACTTTCCGCCGAGTCGGGTTGGACAGGGCGTGAAAGACTGCGTCAGCAGCTGCGGAGTGAGCCATTTCCGACCCCATCCATATGCGCGGGTTGACCGACCTGACCGGGAGATTCTACCACTCCGGTATACTTTTGTAAATACCTAAGTATTGTTATCTTGGAAGCGTTCCTCGCCGGGGGTGTCGCGGCCGGTGCCCGGATAGCCTCGGGTGGCGCTGAGGCCCGGGCTGGCAAGCCCGCGCCTCGTGGATACTTTCAAGCTGCGGTGTGTCAGGGGAGCGAGGCCGACCGCAGTCGCATCATCCATTCACCGCGCTCCGGGAGCGCGAGAGGACCAGCACCGTGGCCATGATCCAGGATGTCCTGCGGGACCTCAAGTACGCGATCCGCTCCTTTGCCCGACGGCCGCTCTTCACGGCCGTGATCCTGCTCACCCTGGCGCTGGGCATCGGCAGCACGGTCGCGATCTTCAGCGTGGCCAACGGGGTGCTGTTCCGGGACCTGCCCTTCAAGGACCCCGAGGAGCTCGCCTTCGTGTGGACCCGGCTGCCCGAGACCAACGTGGCGCGCTCGCTGGTGTCGGGACCGGACTTCAAGGACTACCAGAGCCAGACCACCCAGTTCGAGGAGTTCGCGGGGGCGGTGGCGCTCGCGGGCACGCTCACCGGCGACGGGCCGCCCGAACGGGTCACCAACGCCTACGTCACCTGGAACCTGCTGAGCCTCCTCGGGGTGCAGCCGGCGCTGGGCCGCATGCATGTGGCCGAGGACGCCTTTCCGATTGATCCCAAGCAGTTCGGCAGTCCCAATCCCGATCTTCCGCCCGGCAAGGTGGTGCTGAGCTACGGGCTGTGGCAGCGGCGCTTCGGCGGCGACAGCTCGGTCCTCGGCCGCACCATTCAGCTGGATGGCTGGGGCTCGCAGGTGGTCGGGGTGCTGCCACCGGACTTCCGCATCTATTTGCCGGCGGACGCCGCCATGCCCACCAACATCGATGCCTGGGGGGTGCTGCCCAGCAACATCGGCGACTTCGAGCGGGAGGCGGCGTGGCTCACGGTGGTGACCCGGCTCAAGGACGGCGTGACGATCGAGCAGGCGCAGGCCGACATGGACCGGCTGGCGACCCACCTCCGGGCCACCCACCAGTTCCACGCCACCCAGAAGCTGCAGATCAATGTGGCCGGGATGCACCGGGACGTGGTGGAACAGGCTCGGCCGGCGCTGCTGGCCCTGCTGGGCGCGGTCGGCTTCGTGCTGCTGATCGCCTGCGCCAACATCGCCAACCTGCTGCTGGTGCGGGCGTCGGAGCGGAGCCGGGAGATCGCGGTGCGGGCGGCGATCGGGAGCGGACGGGGCCGCATCGTGGCCCAGATGCTCACCGAGAGCCTGGCCCTCGCTGCCGTCGGCACGGCGTTCGGCCTGTTGCTCGCCTGGCAGGGGATCCGGGTGATCAAGGTGCTCAGCCCGGCCAACCTGCCGCGGATGGACCGGGTATCGCTCGACGCGGGCACCTTCGCCTTTGCGGCGCTGGTGACGGTGGTGGCGGCGCTCCTGTTCGGGCTGGCGCCGGCGCTCCGCGCGGTGCGGGGCAACCTGGCGGACGGGCTCCGGGACCGGGGCACCGACACCGGCGGCGCCCGGGGGAACAAGCTCCGCACGGTGCTGGTGGTGAGCGAGGTGACGCTGTCGCTGGTGCTCTTGATCGGCGCCGGGCTGATGCTCCGGAGCTTCGCCGCGGTGCAGCGGGTGGACCCCGGCTTCGACCCGAAGAACGCGGTGACGTTCACTTCGCCGCTTCCGTTCATCAAGTACATCACGACGCAGTCGCGGGCCACGTTCGTCAACCAATTGGGAGACCGGCTGGCCACCATTCCGGGCGTCGAGACGGTGGGCGGCGTCACTCCCCTGCCGCTGGCCGGCGGCGAGCAGTACGCCGTGGGCTCGTACGGCAGGATCGGGGAATCGGACGATGCGTACCGCGCCAACAAGGCGGATTACAAGGCGGTGCTGCCGGGGTACTTCGAGGCGATGAAGATCGGGCTGCTGTCGGGCCGCACCCTGCTGCGCGCGGACAACGAGGAGCAGGCGCTGGACGTCGCGGTGGTGGACCAGAAGTTCGCGACCCGGGTGTTCGGCCGGGAGAATCCGGTGGGGGCGCAGGTCCTGGTGGACCACTTCAACGAGCAGACCTTCACGCTGGAGCGGCTGCCCCTGACCATCGTGGGGGTGGTGGCGAACGTGCGGTCCACCTCCCTGGCCGCCGAGAGCCGGGAGACGATCTACTTCCCGTACGTGTTCCAGTCGTTCCTGCCGGTCACCTTCGTGGTGCGCACCACCGCCGAGCCCGCCAGCCTCATGCCGCAAATCCGGGCCGAGGTCGACGCGCTGGACAAGGACGTGCCGGTGGCCGACCTGGCGACGCTGGAGTCGTGGGTCACGGAGGCGATGGCGCAGACCCGGTTCCTGGTCGCCCTCACCGGCACCTTTGCCGCGCTGGCGCTGGTGCTCGCGGTGCTGGGTCTCTACGGCGTCGTGTCCTACTCGGCGCGGCAGCGGACCCGGGAGATCGGGGTGCGGGTTGCCCTGGGCGCCACCGATCGGGACATTCGCCGGCTGATCCTGGGCCACGGGCTGGTGGTGGCGGGGGCCGGGATCGTGCTCGGCCTGGCCGCGTCGCTCGCGCTGACCCGGATCGTGAGCAGCTACCTGGTCGGCGTCACCGCCACGGACCCGGTCACCTTCGTTGGGGTGCCGATGGTGCTGCTCGGCGTCGCCGCGCTGGCCTCGTACCTCCCGGCGCGGCGGGCGACGTCGATCAATCCGGTGCAGGCGCTCAGGGAGGAGTAGAATGGGTGCGGGTTCGCGCGTCCGGCTCACTCAAGTACGCCGGCTGGGACGAGTGTGCCGCGAATGCGGGTCCCGCCTCGCCACTTTCCAGAAGGTCAAGTGCCGCAGGCTGATGAGGCCCAAGCGCCCGCCGGTCGCCGAACTCCTCACCGCTGGGGTCAACTGACTCCTCAGGCCACACCCATGCTCGTCGCCGCTGTCACGCTGCTCTTCCTCACTGGCGTCGCTCATTCATGTCTCGGTGAGCGCTACATCCTCATGCGCCTCTTTCGCCGGGACAACCTGCCTCAGCTCTTTGGCAGCACAGCGTTCACCACGGGGACGCTGCGGTTTGTCTGGCACCTGACCACGGTGGCCTGGTGGGGGCTTGGCTACATTGCGATCGCGGCCGGTAGCCAGGCGCTTGGTCCGGCGCATGCCTTGCGTGCGGTGGCAGCGATTGCGTTTGTCTCCGGCGTCCTCCCGCTCGTTCTCACCCGTGGGCGCCACCTCTCGTGGATAGTCTTCTTCGCCGTGGGGGCGTTGCTCACGCTGGTGGCGGCGGGCATGTAATGCCGTGGCCAACCGACGCGCCGCCTGGTGGCGCGCGGGCCGCTTCGGGTGTCGTGGAGTGTATGGTATAATGAAGAGGCGGTATCACCCGCCAGAGTGTCGAGAGCCACGGAGGAGAATAGAAATGGACCTTTCAATCTTGATTCCCATTGCCGCTGTTGTGGTTGGCGTCCCTGGGTTTGTCGCGTTCGTAGCTCTGATCATTGGTCATACGCGGAAGATGAAGGAGCTGGAACTGCGAGAGAAAGAGCTGGAAATGGGAGGCAGTGATGCGGCATTGGGGCCGGCGGTCGCCGAGCTCAGTGGCGGTCTCAACGATGTGCGCGCCCAACTGGCTGAGATGCAGGAACGGCTCGACTTCGCCGAGCGTTTGCTGACCTCCGGGAGCCGGCCAGAGAACGATGGACGGGGCTGACCGTCTGGAGGTCAGGATTGGTCAGAGAGGTGCCGGTGGGTGAAGCCGCGTACTCGCTGCGCGATGACGATGACGGGCCAGGAGACCGGGCGGCGCCACTGGTCTGAGCCGGTCCGACCCGAAAGGAATCTGTCAGGAGGATAGACTGGCAGCATGAAGAAGAGCCCGCCAAGGAGCGCGGAGTCACCGGCAGAACTCATCGACGCCAGAATCCGGGCGCTGGGCGACTGGCGCGGGACGACGCTCGCCCGGCTCCGTGCCCTGATCCGGGCGGCGGATCCCGAGGTCGTGGAGGAGTGGAAGTGGGGCGTCCCGGTGTGGTCCTGCCACGGGCTGATCTGCACCGGAGAGAGCTACAGGAAGGCAGTGAAGCTGACCTTCGCGAAGGGTGCCTCCCTCAAGGACCCGAAGGGGCTGTTCAACGCCAGCCTCGACGGCAAGGTCCGGCGCGCGATTGACGTCCATGAAGGTGAGGCGTTGGACGAGCGGGCCTTCACGGCGCTGGTCCGGGCCGCAATCATCCTCAACCGGTCGTCCGCCCGCGGCTGAATCCGGGTTGCTGAACGCCGGCTAGCGAGCGTTCTCCGCAGAAAGGAGGCACCTGTGACCCGTTCCCTCCCCGCGACAATCAAAGCCGCCAGCACCGCGCTCCTGGTTCGAGGGACGCTGGAGGCGGTGGGTGCGTTCTTCACCGCTGACTATGTGGCCCATGTCACCGGGCGGGACTTCACCGGCGGACACGCCTGGGTGCGCCGCTACGTCCGGATGGTGCGGCGTGGCTTCACCGATCTGGAGGTGGAGGTCGAGATCCTGCTGGTGGGGAAGGACCGGGTGGCGTGGCAGCGGACGCTGCGGGGCCGGCACACCGGTGCCTTCATGGGCTTCCCCGCCACCGGCCGGAAGATCGTGTGGCGGGACATGGTGACCAGCCGGTTCCGCCGGGGGAGGATCGCCGAGGACTGGGTGGTCTCCGACCTGGCGGAACGGCTGCTATTGGCACGGAAGCGCTGAGGGTGGCCACGGAGGGCATCTTCGCTGACCCATCATGACAAGTACCGGACGCCTCCGCATGGCCCCGGAGGGTCGGCGGCGGCGCCCTCCAGGCCAGGATGCCTACTGCGCCGGGGTCACGGCTGGTACGGAGGCCGGATCTTCGCGTTCCGCTTGAGCCAGCGGGGCGGGAAGCGGCGCAGGTCGTCCTGCAGCTGTATCCGTCGCCGGAGCGCTGCAGGCGGTGCGGCGAAGGAGAGGGTGTAGGGGTCGGCCGCGGTCAGGTCCACCATGTACCCCAGGTCCTCGAATGAGGCGATGGTGATCCGGCTCAGCAGGTTGACGCCGTAGTCGAGATAGCCGGTCATCAACTCGTTGAAGAACACCGCGTCCCGCCAGTGTCCGTCGGCGGTGCCCGGGCCGCCCTGGTCCTCGACCGGCACCTTGCCCCCGACGTACCCGGATCCCCCGGCCAGGTCGAACTCGGCGATGGCCATCGGCCCAGTGAAGTGCGGGTCCACTCCGCCGCTCAGCGAGGGGTTGGCGAGGAGGCCGAGGGTGGTCCAGTGGGTGCCCAGGCCGAGCACGTGGCCCATCTCGTGGATCACCACATCCTGGAGCAAACCCTGTTGCTGCAGGCTGGACAGGTCGGCGGCGTCGAAGAACATCGCCCCGATCGCCGGCAGGCCGCCCACCTCGTGGTAATAGCAGGGGCCGGCCTGTCCCAGCACGCCGCCCGGGCCGTCAAACTCGACGATCGTGACGAAGATGATGATATCGTCGAGCGACTGGTCGAGGTCGGGGTTCGCCCCGCAACTGTACGCCGGAATCAGGGCGTAGTCGTCCGGCAGGTCCCCGGTGATCACCGACTCCCAGCGCGCCTCGGCATCCGCGAAGGCCGCCTGCACGCCGGCGCTCGCCGGGGTGAGCCACATCAGCTCGACGTTGAACGGGCCGGCGGTGTAGATGGTGAAGCCTGCCGTCAGGCTGCTGCCCGGCACCGAGGCGGTCGCGCTGTAGTTGCCCGCAATCGCGCCGAGGGTGAAGCCGCTGGACGCGATCCCCAGGTAGTCGGTGGTCGCGGCCGCGCTCCCCACGGAGCCGCCTTCCGGCCCGGCCTCGAAGGCGAGGGTCACGTTGGGGATCGGGTGGCGGAGCGCGTCGGTGACCTGAACCGTCAGCGGGGTGGGCAGCATGCCGCCGGGCGATCCGCTCTGGCGGTCACCGAAGACGATGGTCAGCGCGGCCGGCACCTGGTCCACCGTGACCGGCACCGATGCCAGCACCCCGCCGGCCGCGGCGGTGAGGGTGACCTGGCCGGGCGCGTTGGCGGTGGCCAGGCCGTCCCCATTCACCCGCACAATGGCGGGATTGGAGGACGACCACTGAACCGGCATCGCGATCCGCCCGCCGCGGGCGTTCCGCGGCTCGGCCTGGAAGAGGTAGTTCTGGCCCAGGGCGATGAAGCCGAAGGTCGAGTCCACGATGGTCAGCCGGTCCACCTCGGCGGGATCGAAGGAATCACTGGAGCAGGCGCCGAGCGCCAGGCCGGCCGCGAGGATGCCGCCGGCCAGGCGGGTGGCGAAACGGGGAGGAAGTGTCCGCGGGTGCATCGGTCAGTCCTCCAGGCCGTAGGCCGAGATCGGGAGGGTGAGCACGAAGCTCACCGAGCGGAACTGGTCATCGGTGGCGGTGCCGAGCACCCGGGTGCCGTCGGCCGAGACGGCGATGACGCCGGTGAGGGCGTAGTCCTGCGGCAGGGTGAGGCCGGCGTCGGCGACAATCCCGGCCAGCTCCCGAAGGCCGCCCCCCAGGGTCCACACCCACGCCTTCTGGACCGAGAAGAACGGGTTGCCGCTGGTGCCGAGGATCAGCCGGCCATCGGCGCCGATGGCGTTGGGGTAGAGGGGGTCGAAGAACGGGTCACCGCCGGGGAGCAGCCCCAGCAGGACGGTGCCGCCGGCCTCGGTCCAATAGAAGGCCTCGCCGCCCCAGGTCCCGGCGAGGACCCGGCCGTCGGCGCTGATCGAGAGCACCTCGCCCGGCGCGTCGGGCACGTTCCCGGTGAGCAGTTCGCCGGTGCCGTCGGGGTGCCAGAAGGCGGGCCAGCGGTCCACCGCGTCGGTCTGGGCAAACCCGGCCACGATGCCGCCGTCGTCGGCGACCACGCTGGCCCGGTTGGCAGGAGGGCTGGTGGAACCGGGGTAGGGGGTGCCGAGCACCTCGAGCGGGGTCATGATCCCCCGGCCGCGGGCGTCCCACCGGAAGGCCTCCGCATTACAGCCGTTCCAGACCAGCCCCACGATCGTGGCGCCGTCGGCGCTGATGTCCCACGCCCCGGCGTAGTCAAACCCGCATGGGCTGCCATAGGCGCTGGCGATGTCGGTCCACTCGCTCCGGTCGGTCCAGAAGCCCGCCTGCACCGGATCGTTGTGCAGGGCGCTGACCGCCCCCGTCGCCGAGATGCCGGTGGCGAAGTCGCGGAGCGGGCTGCCCACCTGGGTGCGGTACTCGAGCACGCCAGTCGCGGGGTAGTAGAAGTACAGGTCGCCGGAGAAGGTGCCGGGGTCCTGGAGTGCGGCGATCTTCCCGTCGGGCGTGAGGTCCACCGGCCAGCCCAGCGGCACGAACTGGATCGAAGGTTTGAGGGCGCCGGACGGACCGGTGCCGCCGTCATCGGAGCAGGCCGCCAAGCCGAACGCCGTGATGAGGCCGAGGGGGAGAAGCGCAGGTCTCACAAGACGACTCCTCCTGCACGCCGCCCGCCCGCGGGGGCGGGGCGCCGACGATTCCTGCAGGGATGGGCAACGGGGGACGGTTGTTCCGGTGGCCGGAAGGTCGGAGAACGTACGTGGAGTGGTTGCGCCTGTCAAACGGAGGCGGGGGCTGGCCGGGCGGGGCCATGACCGGTATCGTCAGGGCACGCGCCGGGGCAACCCGCCGCCGGCCCCCAGGCAACCTGCCCCCACCCGGGAACCACCATGCAGAACGACGATACCCCCATCGGTTCGGTCCTCAGCCGGCGCGAGATGCTGGCGCTTCTCGGTGTCAGTGGCATGGCGCTGGTGACCGGCGCCGGGTTCGACTCACCCCGCGGGCGAGGGCGGCAGCCGCTCCCCGACTGCGTCGTGCGGCCGGCCCAGACCGAGGGGCCCTACTTCGTGGACGAGCGGCTGCAACGCTCCGACATTCGCATCGATCCCAGCAACAGCGCCGTGTGTGAGGGGACGCCGCTGGCGCTCACGTTCTTTGTGTCCCGGGTGGTGGACGGCGCGTGCCAGCCGCTGCCGGGGGCGGAGGTGCATGTCTGGCAGTGTGACGCCGGGGGCGTCTACTCGGATGTGGTGGACCCCGGCTTCGACACTCGAGGGCGCCAGTTCCTGCGTGGCCACCAGGTGAGCGACGCATCCGGCCGGGTCACCTTCCAGACCATCTACCCGGGGGCCTACCCCCAGCGGTCGGTGCACATCCACTTCAAGATCCTGGCGAAGGACGACAGCGGGGCCCCGACCGACTTCACCTCGCAACTCTACTTCGACGACGCGCTGACCGACCGGGTGCACCAGGCGGCAGCCTACGCCGACAAGGCGCGGGGCCGGCGCCGCAACCCGGACGACAGCATCTATCGCCAGGCGGGGGACCAGTTGATCCTGCGGCCGACGCCGGCGGGGGCGGGGTACGAGGGGACGTTCAGCGTGGGGCTCCGGCTGGGGTAGGAGGCACCGGTCGCGGCCGCCGGCGCCAGTGCCACGACGATGGCGGCGGAACACGGGCCTCCGTGCGGGGTCGCTCCCCGCTCGCCATCGCCCCGCCGGGTGGCGTGCCGGTACCGGAGCGCGGCAAGTATCTGGAGGTCATCCCGAAGCACCCCGATGGGGCTGGAGGGCGGTGGCACTGAACCGGTCTTCAGCCGCGGAAAGTCCACAAGGTCCTGGATGCGGATTGCTCCCGGTCTCCTGCCTTACCGACGGCCGCAGCGCGTCACCGGTAACGGCTGGCGCTGGGTGCTGCTCGTCCTCGGCATGCCCCTCGCCGGGCCGCACTGCGTGCCACCGCCGGCCTCCCGTCCTCCCAATGTGCTCTTCATCGCGGTGGATGACCTGCGCCCGACCCTGGGTGTGTATGGGGACATGCACGTCAAATCGCCGCACATGGACCGGCTGGCGCGTGCCGGGGCGGTGTTCCTCGAGGCCTACGCCCAGCAGGCGCTGTGCAATCCGTCGCGCGCGAGCCTGCTCACGGGGCTCCGGCCCGACTCGCTCCGGGTGTGGGACCTGGAGACCGACTTCCGGCACACGACGCCGGATGCGGTGACGCTGCCGCAGTACTTCATGCGGCACGGCTATCGCGCGGTGAGCGTGGGCAAGATCTACCACAACCTGCTGCCCGATTCACTCTCCTGGAGCGAACCCGAGTACAAGGTGCCCGGGTTTCCCTACGACCCGGACGCGGTCTACCACGGCCATGTGAACCTGTCCATCCAGGAGGCGCGCAAGGCGGCGCTGATCCGGGCGGGCCGGCAGGCGAACGCCATTGATCGCTTCGGGATGTGGTACCTGAAGGCCAACGCCACCGAGAGCGAGGAGCTGCCGGACAGCGCCTACTATGACGGCGCCCAGACCGACTATGCGGTGCGCCGCCTGGCACAGCTCAAGGAGGCGGGCGAGCCGTTCTTCCTGGCGGTGGGGTACTACCGTCCGCACCTCCCCTTCAATGCGCCGAAGCGCTACTGGGATCTCTACGATCCTGACTCGCTGCCGCTCGCCGGCAATCGCTTCCTGCCGGAGGGCGCCCCGCACATGGCCGTCAACACCAACCGTGAACTGCGGGGCTACGCGGACTTCGCCGGGGTCGCCGACCCCGCGGACGGCCGGGTGAGCGACGAGGACGCCCGGCGCCTCACCCACGGCTACTACGCCTCCATCAGCTATATCGACGCCCAGGTGGGGCGGCTGCTGGACCAGCTGGACTCGCTGGACCTCACCGCCAATACCATCGTGGTGCTGTGGGGCGACCACGGATTCAAGCTGGGGGAGCACAACGGCTGGGCCAAGATGACCGACTATGCCATCGACACCCGGGTCCCACTCATGGTGCGGGCGCCCGGCCGCATCCCGCCGGGCGTGAGGATCGGCCGGTTGACCGAGCTGGTGGATGTGTACCCGACGGTGGCGGCTCTCGCCGGCCTCCCCGTGCCGGCCAGCCTGCAGGGCGACGATGCCGCACCGCTGTTCCAGGATCCGGTACGGCCGTGGAAGCGCGCGGTCTTCAGCCAGTTCCTGCGGAGCGGCCCCTGGGTGGGGCGGGACAGCGTGCCCTACATGGGGTACTCGATGCTGACCGCGGAGCATCACTATGTTGCGTGGATGAACTGGGACACCCGCCGCTTCGTGGCGTGGGAGCTGTACGACCGGAGCCGCGACCCCGACGAGAACGTGAACCTGGCGGGACGAGCGGAATATGCGCCGCTCCTGGCCCGGCTGGAGCGGGAGCGGTTGGCCGGCTGGCGGACCGCCGCGCCGGTGCGGTGAGCCATCCACCAGCCCGGCTACCACGAATGGCAAACCATTGAAGGAGCCTCGATGAGGATCACGCTTGCCGCCGCCGCCCTCCTGCTGGGCATCACGAGCAGCCTGCAGGGGCAGCAGGACGCCTCGGCCAGCCCCGAAGCCGTCGTGCAGCGGTTCGTGGATGCCGCCAACGCCCGCGACGCCGATGCCATGGCGGTGCTGGTCGCCGAGGATGCGGTCTTCGCGAGATTGCCGGGCGGAGAGGTGATCCTCGATGGGCGTGAGCGGATCCACGCGCACTACGTGCGGTCGCTGCAGTCGCTGCCGGCGGAGTTTCGCATCACCGTGGAGCCGCGGATCGTCGAAGGGCAGTTCGTCATTGACCAGGAGCACTTCACGGGGCGTCCCGGGCGCAGCCAGGCCACCTGGATGTACGTGGTACGGGACGGCCTGATCCGCCGCGCCTGGGTGCTGGACGCCCAGCCAGCGGCGGGGCCGTAGG
>CAYUYF010000072.1:0-2185 GCA_964449145.1 uncultured Gemmatimonadaceae bacterium
CGGCGCATGGCGGCGACGGCGTGGGCTCGGGCGTCGAACGGCGGCCTCACCGATCCCTGGCGGCCAGCCCGACAAGCGCGAGCGCGGCATGGCGGCGACGGCGTGCGCGATGTCGATGCCGATGTCACTCGGGCGTCGAACGGCCGTGGGTCGCGTGGCGATGCCCCGCCAACCCCACGCGCCCCACGGCCGTCCTCCGCCCTCGCCCCAACCGATGGACGCCTCCCGCCGCGCCGGAGCCGCCAGCCCCTTACCCCCCCTCCGTCGGCGCCAGCGCCAGCCGGGCCCGGCGGAGCAGCGGCTCGAACCGCGGATCGCTGTCGGCGTAGAGCGCCAGGAACTCGCGGTACCGCTGCCGCGCCTCCTCCCCGCGGCCGAGGATCGCCAGCTCGTCCGCCTCGCCGAGGAGACCGGGACCCCGGAACGGCAGGTCGTAGCCGAACAGCACCACGAACGAGCGATAGTACCCCAGCGCCTCCTCGTGTCGGCCCATCGCCGCCAGCGCCTCGGCACGCAGGAACCGCTGCAGCGCGTGGGAGAGTTGTGGCGTGGAGCCGGTGGCCACCGGCGTCTGGCGGATCGAGTCGAGCGCCGCCAGCGCCGCGTCGGGATTCCCCTGCCCCACCCGGTAGGCAGCGCGGGCGATGAACGGCAGCGCGCCGGTGGCGTCGTCCGCCGGAGCGGCGGCGAGCGCCCGCTCCAGCCGGTGCACGATCCCGGCCGCGGCGGCGCTGTCTCCCCCACGCGCCACCAGCAGCGCCTCGTAGAACAGTTGCATCACCGTGCGGTCGCCGGCCTGCGGCAGGCCCGGCATCGCCGCGGGCGGCGGCGGCGGGTTGGGCGACCACGCCGCCAGCCGCTCCCGCGCCTCGACCAGGTCCCGGGCGCTGAGCGGCACCCAGGGCAGCGTGGCGTAGTAGGCATCCACCTGCGCCGCGAGCGCGGCATCAATGAGGCGGAGCCGGGCCAGCTCCTCCCGGGCCGCGCGCCACTGACCACGCGTCATCCGGAGTTCGATCCGCAGGAGGTGGCCGAGTGCCCGCTCCCCGGGTGTGCGGGCGGGGCTCCGGAGGAGGCCCGCCACCGAATCCGCCAGCTGGAGCGCGGGCGTATACGTGGCGATGCTCCGGCTCAGGACGTAGAGGTCGCTCACCGGAACCCAGCTCAGCCGCTCCAGCGCCGCCGCGGTGTCCCCCGCCGCCAGAATCCGCAGCACCGCGTAGATGTGGCTCCGCGATTCCTCCGGGCCGTAGCCGGCGATGAGCGAATCCATCGCCGGGATGGCGGCGGCCCCGTCCCGGTCCAGCAGCCGGAGCTGGACCAGGTGTCCCTGCGCCTCCAGCGACCCGCCCAACAGTGCGGCCGAGCGCCGGAACGGTTCAGCCGACTCGGCCGGGGAGCGGCCCCGGTACGGGTTGCCATGGAACAGCACTTCGCCTAACTGGTACCACGCCTCGGCGTCATCGGGGTAGTCACGGGTAATCGCTCGATAGCGCTGCTCGGCCACGTCGGCGGGGTCGCGGATGAGGGCGAGGTGGGCCTCGACCAGGGCGCGGTCGTGCGGAGCCAGCCGGTCGGCCAGCGCCATCGCCCGCTCGGCGCCGGCCACGTACGAGCCCTGGTCGGCGATCCACCCCGCGGCCACACTCAGCCGGTAGTACGCCAGCGCAAAGAGGAGGTCCTCACGCGTGGCCCGGAGAAAGGCGTCGCGTGCGGCGGCATACTGCCCCGCCCGGTACGCCCGCTCCCCCTGCAGGTAGTAGCGGAGCGCCACCGGGTTGGCGGTCGAACTGAGCGCCAGCCGCTCCAGCCGGTTCGCCGGCGCGGACCAGCGGGTGGCCACCAGCGCCTGCGCCAGCCGGTCCACCGCCTCGGCCAGACCGGCCGCCCGCTCCGCGCTCGCCGCCACCGTCGCCCGGCGGATTCCCTCGGCGTCATAGAGCGTCGCCGAGAGTTCGAGCCGGCCCCCGGTCTCCACCAGCCGGCCGAGCACGAAGTGCCCCGCCCCGAGTTCGCGGGAAATGATGGCGGCCCGGGCCGGGTCGGCCAGCGAATCGGCGGACAGCCCCAGCGCCGCCACCCGCGCCAGCGCGACCGCCGGATCCACCGCCGCAAATGCGCCCAGCGCCTCGAGCTTGGCGGTGAGCAGGTCCACCATCCCCTCGCCCAGATAGTCGAACGTGCT
>CAYUYF010000072.1:2285-3775 GCA_964449145.1 uncultured Gemmatimonadaceae bacterium
CGTTCGGCGCGGATCTTGGCCAGCAGCGCCTCGGTCTGGGGCGAGGGGTGGGCCTCGAGCTCCTGCGCCAGCCGGGCGGCGAACTCCTCGTACGCGCGGAGCGCGCCGGCCCGGTCGCCTGACTCGGCGCGGAGCGTCACCAGCCGCTGCAGCGCGGTCTCATCGAGCGGCTCCAGCTCCAGCAGCCGAGCCAGCCAGGCGATGGCGGCGCCGGGGTCGGCGGCGGCGATGGCCTGGTCGGCGCCGGTCCGGGCGATCGTCACCGCGCGCTCGCGGAGCCGGGTGCGGGCGGCGTCGAGCCACTGGTCGAACTCGGGGGCGTCGCTCAGCTGGAAGCCGGGGAGCAGGTCGCCCCGGTACAGCCGGTCGGCGTCGGTGAGGGCGCCGGCGTCGGCCGCCTGCTGGAACTGGTCGGCGTCCGCTAACAGCCGGCCGAAGTCGAGTCCCACCTCCTCGCTCCCCCGGGTCTCGATGATCCCGCTGCCCAGCGCCTTCCGGATCACGTGCAGCGCCTGGCTCAGGGCGGCGCGGGCGCGGGTGTCGTCGAGATCGGGCCAGAACACCGCCACCAGCCGGTCGCGCCGGTGCAGCCCCCGCGGGCGGGCCACGGCCAGGTAGGCGAACAGCGCCAGGCGGCGCGGCTGGGTCAGGAGCTCCTCGACCGGACGGCCGTCCGGACCCCGGAGATCCACCTGGCCCAGCACTTGGAACCGGAGCATCAGGGTGGCGTGAGGGGGGCGTGAGAGGGAGGTGAGACCGCGGCGGAATGTTGGGGGCGGATGACAGGCGGGGCAAGGGCCCCCCTGGCCCACCCCCCCATTTCCAGAGGACTTATGAAGACCAGGACGACCTCACCAGCCGCCCGCGTGGCACTCGGCACCGCCATCGTTCTCCTCGCCGCCTGCTCCAGCTCCAGCGGGCCCAATAACGGCGGCGGGGGCGGCAACGGCACCGACCTGGTGGTGAGCAACGCCACGCCCGCCAACGGCGACGCCACCCTGACCGGCTACACCATCACGGTGGACAGCAACTCGGCGGTGCAGCAGGGGCCGGCCTACTATGTAGTGGTGAGCGGGACAGCCGGCAGCGTGGGACACGAGATCGCCTTCTACATCCTCAAGTCGGACGAGTCCATTCCGAACCTCGAGCACTACTGGGGGCCGGGAACCACCGTGGACGGGTTCACCATCTGTGACGCCAACGGCGGCAATTTCCCCGTCTGCGATCCCAACAAGGTCACCGCCGACGTCAACGCTGGCACCGTCACCTTCAGCGGCCTGGTGCTGGGCGCCGCGACGGGCGACGGCGACACCTCGACGCTGACGGGGACGGTGGCGTTCTAAGGAAGCGGGCCGGGCCGGAGGGACCATCTTCCGGCCCGTGCCCCCCAGATCATCCCCCCTCATCAGCCCCTTCGCGCCTTCGCGCCTTCGCGGCAGACAAGGAAGAATCCACCGACGCCAGCGCAGATCCCCCTCGCGCCTTCGCGC
>CAYUYF010000072.1:3875-11062 GCA_964449145.1 uncultured Gemmatimonadaceae bacterium
GCAGACAAGGAAGAATCCACCGACGCCAGCGCAGATCCCCCTCGCGCCTTCGCGCCGGCAGCTCACCCAACCACCGGAGCCGGTCCCTTCGCGCCTTCGCGGCAGAAAAGGAAGAATCCACCGACCCCAGCGCAGATCCCCCTCGCGCCTTCGCGCGGGGAGCTCACCCAACCACCGGAGCCGGTCCCTTCGCGCCTTCGCGGTGAGATCTCCTTGCACCAGCGGACCCCGCCTCTGGTGCCGCCTCCGCCCCCACCGTACACTAGTGGCCCGACTCGGCAGCCTCCCCAACCGGGATCACCGCATGCCCGCCCGAAAGCCCAGGCCCGACTCCATATCGGACCCCGAGAAGCCCCCGACCTCAACCGACCCGTCGGTCCTCACCCGTCGAGGCCTGCTCATGGGCGGCGCCGCCGTGGCAGGCGCCGGGCTGCTGGAGTCCCTGCCACGGATCATCCAGGCGCAGGCCAGCCCGCCGCCACCGGCCACCGTCAGCTCCACGCACGGGCCGGGCCGGACCCCCGGCGACCCGACGTCCGCCGTCGGCGTGCGCTCGCCCTTCGAGACCCCCGCCCGCACCCCCACCGGCCAGACCACCGGCGCGTCGTTCAGCCCGCTGCAGCAGTTCAGCGGGACGATCACGCCGTCCGATCTGCAGTTCGAGCGGCACCACTCGGGCGTCCCGACCATCAACCCCACAGACTATCGCCTGCTGCTGCACGGGCTGGTGGACCGCCCGATGATGTTCACCCTGGAGGATCTCCGGCGGCTCCCCTCCATCAGCCGGATCTGCTTCCTGGAGTGTTCCGGGAACGGGCGGACGGCATACCGCACGCCCAGGCGGGACCTGACGGCGCAGGTGATTGACGGCCTGACGAGCAACGCCGAGTGGACCGGCGTGGCGCTCAGCACGGTGCTCGCCGAAGCTGGCGTCAGGCCGGCGGCCACATGGATCCTGGCCGAAGGTGGCGATGCGGCGCTCCTCTCCCGCAGCATCCCCATGGACAAGGCGCTGGATGATGCCCTGCTCGTCTACGCCCAGAACGGCGAAGCGCTCCGCCCGGCTGCCGGCTACCCGGTGCGGCTGCTGCTTCCCGGCTGGGAGGGCAACACCAACATCAAGTGGCTCCGGCGGCTGGAGCTGATCTCCCAGCCCAACATGTCCCGGGACGAGACCTCCAAGTACACCGATCCCCTCCCCGACGGCACCGCCCGCCAGTTCAGCTTCGTGATGGACGTGAAGTCGCTGATCACCCATCCCACCTATCCATCTCGGCTCGGCAAGAACGAATGGGTCCAGGTCTCCGGGCTGGCCTGGAGCGGCCGGGGGAAGGTGGCGCAGGTGGAGGTGAGCACCGACGGCGGCAGGAGCTGGACTCTCGCCAGCCTGCAGGAGCCGGTGCTCTCCAAGGCGCACGCCCGCTTCACCCACATGTGGCGCTGGAACGGCGAGCCCACCACTCTGCTGAGCCGAGCCACCGACGAGACCGGCGCGGTCCAGCCCACCCTCGCCGAGTTCCGCGAGAAGCGGGGCCGGGGGACCGACTACCACTACAATCACATTCGCGCCTGGGTGGTGGAGCCGGACGGCGCCGTCACCTACCAGGTGGACGCATGAACCGGGAGAGCCCAATGACCGCGCTGCTCCGCCTGCTGCTCCTCGCCGCCCTCGTGTCCGGCGCGGCGTGCCGCCACCAGGACGCTGCCACCCGGTCCGCGGAGACCAGGCGGTCCCTGGCATCAGGCAGGGTCCCGGCCGACACGATGCGCTATGGCGTGGGCCGCACGGCTACGGCGGCCGAAGTCGCGGCGTGGAATATTGACGTGAATCCGTCGGGGGAGGGATTGCCGCCTGGCCGCGGCACGGCCACTGAGGGTGCGGTAGTGTTCGCGGCGCAGTGCGCCGTGTGCCACGGCGCGAAGGGAGAGGGGATCCCCCCCACACCGGCGCTGGTGGGGCGCGAGCCGAGAGAGGGCTTTCCCTTCGGCGAGAGCCTCAAGTACGTGCGGACGGTCGGGAACTACTGGCCCTACGCCACCACCCTGTACGACTACATCACCCGCGCCATGCCGGCCGCGACGCCCGGCTCCCTCAGCGCCGACGAGACCTACGCCGTGATCGCGTGGATCCTGGCGGAGAACGAGATCATCGCCCCCACTGTGGCGATGGACGCGCGGAGCCTGCCCCGCGTCCGCATGCCGGCCCGCGACCGGTTCGTGCCTGACGACCGCCGGGCGGGGCCAGGCTTCCGGTAGCAGCACTCACAGTCGCAGCGGGTCCCGCCCCGCGATCAGCGTACGCCGACCGGCTCAGGGCCGTGGGATCGGCCCTTGTCCCGGTCGCTTCGAGATGTCGGGAAAGCCGGGCCACAGCTTACCACCGCCGCCACCCACATCGGCGTCGTCCGGAAGCGTCTCGGGTACGGGCAGGTCTTTGATCGGCTTCGGGTCCGGTGTGGCGCTTTCGGCGTGAGCAGGCATGACGTCCTCGCTTGGAGAGATTGGCGGAGGGGGGGACGGCGGCGACGTCTCGAGAGCCCGAGACCCGCCACCTCGCAACATGCCCCCTGAACCGGCCAGGCGCCAGCTACCGCGGGAGCTTCACCAGCGCATTGCCGAGTCCGGTGAGATAGACCGGCCCGGTGGGGCCCACGATAATCCCGGTGATG
Source organism: uncultured Gemmatimonadaceae bacterium (assembly GCA_964449145.1). Taxonomy (GTDB): domain Bacteria; phylum Gemmatimonadota; class Gemmatimonadetes; order Gemmatimonadales; family GWC2-71-9; genus JADJOM01. Next base: position 6,545 of record CAYUYF010000072.1, read on the forward strand.
AGGCCCGGGAGCGGCGCCCAGAGCGCCGGCGTGAAGAGATCCATGCGCGGTTCGCCCGCCAGCCCCCGGCGGCTGAACTCCGCGATGATCACCAGCTGGGCCGGGGTCTGGCTTTGGAAGACGACCTGCCGCGCCCCGGTGGTGGTGTTCACCGCCAGCACCCGGTTCATGAGCGGGTCGGCCACCCAGAGATGGCCGATGCCGTCCAGCTCCAGGTTATCGGCGCCCACGCTGTCCACGAACACCGTGCGGTCGCTCAGCCGCCCGCGCTCCAGGTCCACCTTGAACCGGAGCACCCGCCCCGCCATCGTCTCCGCCACGTAGAGGTGACCGCTCGCCTCATCAATCGCCACGCCATTGCCGAAGCCCAGCGAGTCCAGCAGCAGCTCCGGCTCCCCGGCGACCCGCCCGTCCACCGACGGGAGCCGGAACAGCGCTCCCTCGTGGGCCCCGGCGTCCACCGCCGCCCACATCCGCGCCTCTCCCTCCTCCGGCGTGTTGTGGGCACTTTGGGTGAACCAGATCGTCCCCCGGCTGTCACGCACGGCGGAGTTGATGCCGTAGCGGTGCTGGTACAGCTTTTCGGCCGCCCCGCTCGCCACGCTCACCCGGTAGATCGCCCCGCCGAAGATGTCCGCGACCAGTAGGTGCTGGCCATCCGGCTCCAGCGAGACGCCGTTGGCGCCGCCGCTGTGTTGCGGCGGACGATGGGCATACCCGGCCCCGAGCAGCTCACCGAACGGCTGGTTGCTGCCGTCCGCCTGGATCATCCGGAGCCCGTGCGCCTGGTCGGTCACGATGAGACGCCCGTCGGGGAGCTCCACCCCCGCCTCCGGCCGCATCAGCGAGCGGTCGACGGGAAAGATCATGGTGCTGTCGAAGGTCCACACCGGCAGCGCGTTCGCCACGCGCCGCTCGCCGCCGCAGGCAGCCAGCAGCGTCAGGATGACGAGCGAGACGCCTCGGCCCCACTGGATGCGGCAGGGGTGGTGCAGGTGCATGGGGCTGTGCTCCGGGGGTGAAGTGGAGTAGTCGGCCAGACGGTCAGACGGCCTGTTCACGATCGGGCAATGAAATGCCATCAGGCCCGAACCGCCAGTCGCGGGCGAGGGAGGCGAGGTACCTCCGCGGACCATGAGATCCCCGTGCACGCCGGAGCCGCCCGGCCGCGGGCGGACGAGGCGAGCGCCGCCGCGCGGCGATCTCCCCGATCCCTTGCGGCCAGCTCGACGAGCGAGAGCGGCGCGTGGCGGCGACGGCGGCTGCCCCCAACCGCCCAATCGCCTACGTCAGGTTCACCTTGGCCAGCAGCGCCTGGAACCGCGGGTGGGCTTTCAGCGAGGTGAACAGGAACGAGCCCTTGATGCCGTACACGTTGCCAGCCCGCTCGGCGTAGACCCGCTCCAGGCAGTCCATCGCCCGATCCGTCTCACCGAGCCCGGTATAGACGTAGGCCATGTGATAGGGGGAGACGTACCGCTCCGCCGATAGCTGCTCTAGCTGCTGCAGCACCTTGCGGGCGTCGGGCTCCCGGCCGCACATCGCGTACCCCTGCCCCAGCTGGCCCAGGAAGAGGGTGTTGCCAGGGTCGAGCTGGACGGCGTACTCCAGGTGCGGCAGGCCCTCCTCCGCTCGCCCGGTCTTGATGCAGGCCCACGCCATGGTGGCACGACCACGGATGTGGTCGCCGTCGAACTCGATGGAGCGGCGGGCGGCCTCCAGCGCCTCTTCATAGCGCCCGGCGCGGAGCAGGGTCGAGGCCACGTCGCTCCGGTGTACCAGCGGGTCGAGCTCCTGCGCCCGCTGCACCATCGCGAGGGCCTCGTCGTAGCGCTCCAGCGCAGCACAGAGCCAGCCGTAGTGATCGTAGATGTCCGCGGCGCCGGGGCTCAGCTCCAGCGCCAGCTTGAACTCCGCCTCCGCGCCGGCCCAGTCGAAGTCGTGCGTCATCTTGAGCAGCCCCAGCACCGAGTGGGCCTCTCCCAGGTCGGGGTCCAGCTCCAGGGCGCGGGCGATGGACTCCCGGGCCCGCTGGTACGCCACCTCGGGCTTCAGCGGCAGGCCACCCTGCCCCGCCACGATCTCGGCGTAGGCAAAGGCGATGGCGGTGTGAGCCAGGGCGTAGCCGGGATCCGCTGCCACCGCCTGCCGGAAGTACTCGAGCCCCTTCTCGATGCCGTCCTCGGTGTAGCGGGTGTACCAGAAGCGTCCCTGCAGATAGCGCTGGTGGGCCTGCACGCTGGTGGTGGGTTCGCGGTGTATCCGGGAACGCTCCGCGTGGGAGAGCTCCGCCTGGAGCGCCGCCACGATCTGCAGCGCCACGTCGGTCTGGATGGCGAAATAATCGGTGAGCTGGCGGTCGTAGGTCTCTCCCCAGAGCTGCCGGTCGGTCGTCGCGTCGATCAGGTTGGCCACGATCCGCACCCGGTCGCCAGCGCGCCGCACGCTCCCGTCCAGCACCGTCGCCACGCCCAGCGCCGCCGCCACCTCCGGCAGGTTCCGGTCCCGCCCCTTGAAACGCATCGCCGAGGCGCGCGAGATCACCTTGAGCGAGCGGATCTTGGAGAGCTGGGTGATCACGTCCTCCATGATGCCGTCGGCAAAGAACTCGTTGTCGGGGTCGGGGCTGAGGTTGAGGAACGGGAGCACCGCCACCGAGGGCATCCTCGCCTCCGGTACGGCGGGTCGGCTCAGTGCCTCAACAAAGGCGCCGCAGGAGGAGAACCGGTCCGCCGGGACCTGCGCCAGCGCCTTCTGAAGCGCCTGTTCCACCGGGGGCGGGACGGCCGGCCGCACCCGGCGCACCGTGGGGACCGGCTCGGTGAACCGTTTGGCGATCACCGCCTGGGCCGTGGCGCCGGTGTACGGCGGCTCGCCGGCCAGCAGCTCGTACAGCACGCAACCCAGGCTGTAGAGATCGCTCCGGGCGTCGAGCCGCGACTCGCCGGCCGCCTGCTCCGGGCTCATGTAGTGCGGCGTACCCACCGCCAGGCCCAGTGTTGTCAGGCGCTCCGCCGGGGCGAGGCTCGCCACCAGCGCGATGCCGAAGTCGGCCAGCATCGCCGCGCCCTCATGCAGCAGAATGTTCTCGGGCTTGATGTCCCGGTGCACCAGGTTCTGGGCGTGGGCATAGTCCAGTGCCGCAGCTACCTGCCGGGCGATGGCCAGCGCCTCTTCCACCGGAAGCTGCGCCTCTCGGCGCAGCCGGTGGCGGAGCGACTCGCCCTTGATGTAGGGCATGACGTAGAACAAGCTGCCGGCCGCTTCCCCCGATTCGTACAAGGCGAGGATGTAGGGATGGTTGAGCCGGGCCGCGATCCCGATCTCCTGCACGAACCGCTCCGGGCCCAGCGCCGCGGCCAGCTCCGGGCGGAGGACCTTGATGGCCACCTTGCGATGGTGCCGCAGGTCATCGGCCAGGTACACCGTGGCCATGCCGCCCTGGCCCAGTTCGCGCTCGAGGGCGTAGCGCCCGGCGAGGGCGGCGTTGAGGCGCTGGAGCTGATCGGCGGACATGGGAGGAATATGGGGCCTCGGTGGCGATTGGGCGATTTGTGGCCGGAGTACGAGGTACCGGCCTTCAGAATACAATCGTGTCAGTTCTCGGCGCCGAGGCCCAGACGTTTGCGCATCGCCCAACCACCCCATCGCCCAATCGACTACTCGCCCAATCGCCTAGCCCCTGATCCGTTTCACCGCCCGCAGCACCGGCTGGTACGCCTCCCCCTTCACCAGCCACGACACGGCAAAGGCGACGATGGCGATGGCCTCGGGCAGAAAGATCGGCCGCCCGGTGATCACCGAACTCCCGGCCCACAGCACCGCGACGATCATGGCGATCCCGCAGGCCAGGCAGATGTCATCCCGCCAGCGCTTGTCCCGGGGCCGGTCCGCTCGGTGCAGGATGCTGGACTTCCGGAACAGCCAGATCGCAAACAGGATGAAGGAGACGAACAGCAGCACGGCGGAGATGTAGTGCACCGTACGGACCCACGGGGCCCACCACGTCGGTTCGGCCAGGTTGGGCGGGGCGGCGGTGGGGAACAGCGCCACCCCCAGCGCCGCGGCGCCGCCGAGCCAGCCCACCAGCCGGTCGGCGAGGACGCCCTCATAGCCGGGATAGGTCAGCAGGAAGAGGGAAAGCGAGAAGAGGATCCCGACAAAGACCCCGACGGCGCCGGTATAGTAGTAGGCGCTGACGGAATCGAGGAGCTCCCAGCGCTCCAGGCCTCCGGTGGGCCGGAGCCCGGCGAGGAGGTACAGCAGGATCGGCAGCAGCATCCCCAGCACCCCGATGAGCCGGCGGTGGCCCTGCTGGGAGAGTTCGCTGGGCGGGTGCGAAGCGGCGTTCATGAGACCTCCTCCGCGTCAGGATCAGACGGCCAGGCGGTCGGGCGGTTATCACTGAACCGCCTCCGGCCGGAGCCGCCAGGCCCGGGCGAGCGAGGCGAGCGCAGCCGCTCAGCGATCTCACCGATCCCTTGCGGCCAGCTCGACGAGCGAGAGCGGCGCATGGCG
>CAYUYF010000073.1:0-7184 GCA_964449145.1 uncultured Gemmatimonadaceae bacterium
CGCTCGCTCTCGGTGTCCAGGGCGCTGGTGGCCTCGTCGAAGATCAGCACCGGCGGGCGCTGGTAGATCGCCCGGGCGATCGCGACCCGCTGCCGCTGCCCGCCGGAGAGCGACAGCCCCGACTCGCCCAGCTTGGTGTCGTAGCCCAAAGGCAGGCGCTCGATGAACTCGCGGGCGTTGGCCACCTGCGCCGCCCACATCACCTTGTCGAGATCGGGCTCTTCCTCGCCGAAGGCGATGTTGCGGGCGACGGTGTCGTCGAACAGATGGTTCTCCTGCAGGACGAAGCCGATCTTCCGCCGCAGCTCCCGGTAATTGAGCGTCTTGAGGTCGATGCCGTCGTAGAGGATCGTCCCCTCGGTCGGCTCCAGCAGCCCCGCCAGGCACTTGATCAGCGTCGTCTTGCCGGAGCCGCTCCTGCCCACGATCGCGACCATCGAGTTCGGGGGCACGTCGATGGTGATGTCCTCGAGAATCGGCGGGGAAGCGGGCCCGCCATACCGGAAGCCGAGGTGCCGGAGGGAGATCCGTCCCTCCAGCGACCGGACCGGGAGCAGCCGGCTCCGGTCCTCTCCCTGTTCCGGCTCCTGCTGGAAGATGTCGTCCAGCCGGGTGAGGTAGACGGTGGCCTGCTGCAGGTCGTCCCAGAGGAACAGCAGTCCCATGAGGGACGAGTTGGCGAGCGCGACCAGGGCGTTGAAGGCCACCAGGGCACCGATCGAGAGCTGGCCCGCCATCACCTGCTGGGCGCCCACCAGCAGGAAGAGGATCACGGTGAGCAGCGTGATGCTGTGCACCACGCCGCTGTAGGTCATGACCGTGAAGTCGGCCTTGAAGCGGCCCCGGGCCAGGCTGTTGAACTGGCGCAGCATCAGTTGCCGGAAGGCGTGCTCCGCGCCCAGCGCCTTGACCGTCTCGATCCCCTTGATGGCGTCGATCTGGAACGACTGGTACCGTCCGTAGGACTCCTCCAGCTCGGCGTAGAGCGGCCCCAGCCACCGGCTGGAGGCGCGCATCAGCAGCAGGAAGAGCGGGGCCGTGGAGAGGAACACCAGCGTCAGCAGGGGACTGTACACGGACATCAGGACCAGGGCGGCCAGGAGCTGCGCGGTAGATGTCAGGGCGCCCACCCCATGCTCCACCACGAACTCGCGCACCTGCCAGATGCCGGCCAGGCGGCGCTGGATATCGCCGGTCCGGCGGCTGTTGAAGTAGTGCATCGGCAGGCTGAGCAGCCGGCGGGTGAGGAAGTCGAGCGTCGAGGCATCGATCCGCACCGCGGCGAAGCTCAGCAGATAGCGCTGCACCAGCGACCCGACGAGGCTCACCACCACAACGGCCGTCATGCCTCCCACCAGCAGGTGGAGCAGGTTCACGTCCTGCTCCACCAGCACCCGGTCCACGATCACCTGGGTAAACACCGGGACCACCATTTCCAGCGCGCTCACGATCAGCGCCAGCGCCGCCGACTTGGCCAGGATGCCCTGATAGGGCTTGAAGAACGGCAGCAGCCAGGTGATGCCAAGCTTCCCTTCCGGCGCCAGTTCGAACTTGTCGGTCGGGTCGAACAGGGCGGCGTAGCCGCTCCAGCGCTCGGCAAACTCCTCCCGGCGCATCTTGCGGTGGCCGATCGCCGGGTCCGACAGCCAGACGTGGGTGTCGCTCACATGGTAGAGCACCACCCAGTGGTAGCCGTCGAAGTGGACGATGGCCGGGAGCGGCATCTGCTGCAGCCGGGCCCCGGTGGTCTTGACCGAGCGGGCCGCCAGGCCCAGTTCCATGGCCCCTTCACAGATGGCCTTGAGGCTGGAGCCATCCAGGCTGGTGTGCACCAGCTGGCGGATGCGGGCCAGGCTCACGTTGCGGCCGTAGTGCCGGCAGATCATCCCCAGCGAGGCGGCGCCACAGTCCATCTCGTCGATCTGCCACAGATGGGGGAAGCGGCGGATGCGGCGCTTGCGCTTGATGAAGCGCCCCTCCACCGAGAACGACTCGTCCTCGGCGCCCGCCTCCTCGTCGTGCTGGTCCACCTGGTCCTCGTCCACCTTCTGGTGGACAGTGGCGTCCGCCGGCAGCAGCTCCTGGGCGAAGTCCAGCGGGATCATCGCGGTGTGCCGGAAGTCGTACTGGCTGACCCGGGCGTCGATCTCATCGCGGAAGGTGGGGTACCGCTCCAGCAGGTCGTGATAGACCTGGTGGGTCAGCCGGAGCAGGCGGCTGGGAGAGACGGCCTCGACGGTGGCGGTGCGCGGCTGGTCGTCGAAGACGGAACGCTCGCCGAAGTACTCGCCACGACGAAGGTACGCCACCGTGCGGCGCCGGTTCTCCACGCCGATGTGGACCCGGCAGCGGCCGTCCTGGATGATGTACAGCGGCCCGGGCGGATCACCCTCGCGGATGATCTCCTCGCCCGCGGCCACCTCCACCGGCTCCAGCAACTCCAGCAGCTCGGTCAGCGCCTCGGGCGGCAGCTTGGCAAAGGCGGTGAACTCGCGGAAGAAGGCGAAGAGATGACGGTGGCGGGCCTGCAGCTGGAAGTAGTGCTTGAGACCAGGCTGTTCTTCGAGCAGGGCGTCGAAGGTGGCCCGGTCCAGCCGGAGCAGCTGGACATCGGTGCTGGCCCGCGCGGTGGCCACGCTGGCCGTGTGCTCCAGCAGGCCCTGCTCCCCGAAGCTGTCGCCCCGCCGAAGCGTCGTGAGCGACAGCTCATCGCCGTTCTCGGCGTGCTTGAGCAGCCGCACCCGGCCCTCGACCAGAACGTGGAGCGCGTCCACCGGCTCTCCTTCACGAACGATCTCGGTGCCGAAGGGAAAGTTGACCGGCTCGAAGCGTTCGAGCAGCTCGATCCGCGCCTCCGGCGGGAGGAACTCCAGCAGAGGGAGATCCTGTACCACCGCCTCCAGCGTTCGTGGATCCATGCGTCTCCCTGTTTAGAACTGGAGCGTCCAGGTGACCCGCCGCTCCACCAGGTCCTCGAACAGCCGGTCGAGCAGGTGCCCCTCCGCCCGGGACCGCACCTCGGGGTCCTCCGGCGTGGCGCGCACCTTGTCCAGCATCTGGACCAGCGCGAACTGGCCCTCCCATGGGATCGGTCCGAGCAGCGCGTCCGGGGCGGCGGAGCGGAAGATGGTGCGCAGCCCCGGTTCCATATCCTCGATGTAGAGGCTGGCTTCCTGCAGTTCGCTCCGCGCCTCGCTGGCCACCTCCTCGATGGCGAGACCGTCGTCCTTCACGCAGAGGGCCGCCTCCCGGGCCAGCGGCTCCGAAGGGAAGGTGACCAGCTGGCAGTCGACCCGTAGCAGATCCAGCGCGTGATGCTCTACCTCCCGGCGCACCACCTCGGGGGTGAGGACCACTCCGCGGCAGCGGCCGATCCCCGAGGCCAGCCAGCTCAGGCGCAGCACCAGGTCCCCGGTGGCCGCAGCGTCCAGTTCCGGGAAGTAGGCCAGGACTGCGTCGAGGTCCTGCGCGAGCGCCTCACCGTCATCAGGGGGTGGAGGGGAGTTGGGCGTGGCCATTTCATGCGCCACCGCCTGCCGGACCAGCAGCGCCGACAGCTCCGCAGCCTCACCGCCGCAAACAAAGGCGACCCACACCGCCCGGGTCAGCTCGGGCAGGTCCGGCGGAGGGGGGAGGGGCATCCGCCGCCGCCCAGCGGGGGCCAGGAGCCGACGCCGGATGCTGTCCAGCCACTCGTCCACCTCGACATCCCGGTCGGCGAGCCATTGCTCGGCGTCGTCGGCGTTGATCAGGTCGCGGGCGTAGCGGAATTCGGCCGCGGCCTCTTCCACCGCCGCCTCGAGGCGCTGATCGGTGACTGCGGCGAGCTCCGCGTGGGCGTCCAGCTCTGACCTGACCTGACGGCGCAGCCCGTCCCAGCGACCGGAGAGGATCGCTGCAGCGACGAGGTCGTCAGTCTGGAAAGTCTGGTCGCCAACGGAGAAGACGGTGCGGCCGAACATCATCCTCCCCTGTGCTGCGAGGGTCGAGCCGTACCCACCGGCGGTAAGATGCCGCTCCGTGGGTTCGGCGCAAGCAGGACGGGGGCCGGAAACGAGCGGGCGCCCCGGCGGTCGGCCGGGGCGCGCCCACCCGGTTCCCCCGCCCGCCGGCGCCTGTTCCCCGTCTCCCGCCTCCCGCGTAGCTTTCTTCCCATGTCCACCCACCGCTACCCCGACTCCCACGTCTTCTACCGCAAGCTGACCCGGAATTACCCGCTGATCACTCACGGCGAGGGCTGCTGGCTGGTGGATCAGGAGGGGCGGCGGTACCTGGACGGTTCAGGCGGCGCCTTCGTGGCCAATATCGGGCATGGGGTGGCGGAAATCGGTGAGGCGATGGCCCGGCAGGCAGCAAAGGTGGCGTACCTCAACGGCACCGCCTTTACCAGCGAGCCCGTGGAGGCGCTGGCAGACGAGCTGGCCACGCTCCTGCCGGCGCCCCTCGACAAGTTCTACTTCCTTGGCTCCGGCTCCGAGGCAGTGGAGGCGGCGCTCAAGCTGGCCCGGCAGTACTGGGTGGAGACCGGCAAACCCTCCAAGCACAAGGTGATCGCTCTCTTCCCGGCGTATCACGGCAACACCCTGCTGGCGCTGAGCGCCTCGGCGCGCGAACACTACAAGACCTACTACCGCGAATGGCTGGTGGACATCCACCGCATTCCGGCACCCTATCCCTATCGCTGCGAGTGCGGTGGCCAGACCGCCGGCCGGGTGAGCTGCCCGGTCTGCTCCGGCGCCGGGCTGGAGTCGGCCATTCAGCAGCTGGGCGCCGAGCAGGTCGCCGCGTTCATCGCCGAGCCGGTGGGCGGGAGCTCGACCGGGCACTCAGTGCCCGAGCCGGGCTACTTCAAGCGGGTGCGGGAGATCTGCGACCGGCACCAGGTGCTCTTCATCGCCGACGAGGTGCTGGTGGGCGCCGGCCGGACCGGGACCTGGTCGGCCATCGAGCAGTACGGGGTGGTGCCCGACATCATGACCTTCGGCAAGGGGATCACCGGGGGCTACGCCCCGCTCTCGGCGGTCGCCACGTCAGAGCGGATCATCGATCCGATTGCGCGGAGTTCCGGGGCGCTGCTGCACGCGCAGACCTTCAGCCACCACCCGGTGCTGGCGGCGGGAGGGCTGGCGGCGGTGCGCTATTTGAAACGCGGAAACCTGGTCGAGCGCTGCCGCGTCATGGGCGAGCTGTTCCACCAGAAGCTCCAGGCGCTCCGCGACCTCCCCCACGTGGGAGACATCCGCGGCCGAGGTCTCCTGGCCGGTATCGAGTTCGTTGCGGACAAGGGCTCCCGGGCGCCGATGCCCAGGAAGCAGAAGTTCGCCGAGCGCTTCGCCGAGGCCGCGCTGGCCGAGGGGCTGATGACCTGGGCCAACATGGGACAGGCCGATGGCACCAACGGAGACCTCTCCTGCCTGGCACCGCCGTTCATCATCACCGAAGGAGAGATAGACGAGCTGCTGCGGCGCTTCCGCGCGGCACTCGAGCGGACCATCAGGCAGGGCTGAACCCTCCAGCGCCGGGGGTCTCCGTGGCAGCACCGAGTGTCACTTCCCCAGGGCCGGTCGCGGGCCATTCGCGCATTGCCTCGGTTGACATCGTCCGGGGCGTCGTCATGGTCCTCATGGCCATCGACCACGTCCGGGTCTATTCCGGGCTCCCCGCCGGCGGTCCCACGCCGGGCATCTTCTTCACCCGCTGGATCACCCACTTCTGCGCACCGGCGTTCGTCTTTCTCGCGGGGACCAGCGCGTTCCTGCACGGTGAGAAGCTGGGCGACCGGCGGGCGCTGTCGCGGTTCCTGCTCACCCGCGGGCTCTGGCTGGTGCTGCTGGAGCTGACGGTGATCCGGCTGAGCTGGACCTTCAACTTCGAGTTCGGGACCTTCCTGCTGGCCGGGGTCATCTGGGTGCTGGGCTGGTCCATGGTGGTGCTGGCGGGGCTGGTGCGGCTGCCCATGGCCTGGATCGCCGGGTTTGGGGCGGTGGTGGTGTTCGGGCACAACCTGGCGGGCGGCGGGTTCGCGGGGCTGGGCAGCGACGCCCTGAGCGGCCCGCTGGCGTGGGTCTGGCAACTGCTCTACTTCGGCGGGGGGATCCAGCTGGGAGAGGGCGGCCCGACGCTGTTCGTGCTGTATGTGCTGGCGCCGTGGGTGGGGGTGATGGCACTGGGATATGGGTTCGGTGTGCTGCTCCGCTGGCCGGAGGCAGCGCGCACCCGCGCCTGTCTGGCCATCGGCCTGGGGGCGACTGCACTGTTCCTGGTGCTGCGGGGCTTCAATCTCTACGGCGAGCCGAGACCATGGGGCGGCGGTCACATGCCGGCGCTGCTCGATTTCCTCAACACCACGAAGTACCCGGCTTCGCTGCTCTTCCTGCTGATGACGCTGGGGCCGACCATCGCGGTCCTGCCGTGGCTGGAGCGGGTGCGGGGCCGGCTGGCCGACGCGCTCACGATCTTCGGCCGTGTACCGCTGTTCTACTATCTGCTGCACATCCCGCTGATTCACGCCCTGGCGATCCTGGTGACCGCGGTGCAGTTCCCGGCAGCGGTGCCGTGGCTGTGCGTCAATCACCCGATCATGGTGCCGCCCCCACCGGACGGATACACCTGGAGCCTGACCCAGCTCTATGCCGTGTTCGCGGTGGCGGTGGCGATCCTCTACTGGCTGTGCCGCTGGTACGCCGAGCTCAAGCGGCGGTCAAAGTCTCGGTGGCTGAGCTATCTGTAGCGGTGGTCGTGGCATGATCGTCCGCATCTGGCACGGCTGGACCACACCCGCCAATGCCGATCGGTATGAGGAGCTCCTGCAGGCGGAGATCTTTGTCGGGATCGGGGCCCGGAAGATTGACGGCCACCGGGATCGAGCTGTTCCGGCGTTGGGCTGGAGCGGAGGTGGAGTCGTGACGCTGATGCGTTTCACCCCACTCGACGCGCTGCGGCGGTTTGCCGGCGAAGTCTACGAGCCAGCCGTCGTGCCGGAGTCGGCGCGACGGCCGCTGTCGAGATTCGACCTTCACTCCGCCCACTACGAGATCATCTCAACTCCCGAGACCTGAGCGCGCCGTTCAGTCCTCTTCCCGCAGGCACTCCTCCAGGATCCCCATCCCGGTATCGACGTCGTACTCGTCGAGGACCAGCGGTGGGGCCAGCCGGAAGGCGCTCTTGCCGCAGCCGAGGAGCAG
>CAYUYF010000073.1:7284-10308 GCA_964449145.1 uncultured Gemmatimonadaceae bacterium
AGCGCCGCCGCGACCGCGACGGGATTGCCGCCGTAGGTCGAGCCGTGGCTACCGGCCTCCCAGGTCATGACCGACTCCTTGGCGATGAACGCGCCGATCGGCATGCCGCTCCCCAGGCCCTTGGCGGAGATCAGGATGTCGGGCTCAACGCCCTCCCAGTCCGAGGCCCACATCTTCCCGGTCCGGCCCACGCCACTCTGGACCTCGTCGGCCACCAGCAGGATGCCGTGGTGGTCGCACAGCTCGCGCAGCGCCCGGAGGAAGCCCATCGGCGGGATCACGTAGCCGCCCTCCCCCTGGATCGGCTCGACGAAGATCGCGGCCACGTCGTCGGGCGCCACCTGCCGGGTGAAGAGATCCTCCTCGATCGCCTTGATGGCGCCCTGGATGCAGCCGGTGCCGGTATCACACCACTGGCAGCGGTATGGATTGCAGTAGGGCACATGGTGCACTTCCGGGAGGAACGGCCCGAAATGCTTCCGCTGCTTCATCTTGCTCGAGGTGAGCGACATCGCTCCGTAGGTCCGGCCGTGGAATGAGCCGTGAAAGGCGATGAGCGCCGGCCGGCGGGTGTGGTAGCGGGCCAGCTTGATGGCGCCCTCCACGGCCTCGGTGCCGGAGTTGGAGAGGAACACCCGCTTCCGGCTCGGGCCGGGGGCGAGCTGCGCCAGCCGCTCCGCCAGCCGCGCGAAGCCGTCGAAGTAGAAATCGGTGGCGCAGATGTGCAGGAACCTGCCGGCCTGCTCCTGGATGGCCTTGACCACCTCGGGGTGGTTGTAGCCGGTGGAGCTGACGGCGATGCCCGCCATGTAATCGATGAACCGATTGCCGTCCACATCCTCGATCATGGCCCCCTGGCCGCCGCCGATGACCAGCGGGTACTCCTTGATGTAGGACGGGGAGGTCCACGCCTGGTCGCGCTCGATGATCGCCTTGGCCTTGGGGCCCGGCGGAGGCGTGAGGATCCTGGGGTAGTTCCGGGTGGTCATGTTCAGGCCTTTGCTGTCATCCGGTAATTACTGTGCGGCTCTGCTCCCGCATGAACTGCTGCACGTACCACGGTCCGCAGCCGCCCTTGCCGCTGCCGCCGCTGCCCTTCCAGCCGGTGAAGGCCTGGGCGCCGGGCCAGGCGCCGGTGGTGGCGCCGCTCTTCTTGTTGACGTAGCAGACACCGGCCTCCACCTCATCGAAGAAGCGGTCGATCTCCTCCTGCTTCTTCGAGAACAATCCCGCCGTGAGCCCGTACTCCACCTTGTTGGACTCCGCGATGGCCTGGTCGAAGCTGTCCACCGGGGCCACCGCCAGGAACGGCGCGAACAGCTCCTCCAGGAACAGGGCGCTGTTGAGCGGCAGCTCGGCAATGGTGGGAGCCACGAAGTGCCCCTTGTCGAACACCTCCCCGCGGAGCCGGTTGCCGCCGTGGAGCACCTTGCCCTCCCGGCCGGCCTGGGCCACCGCCTTCTCCCAGCGCTGGACCGCCCGCTCGTTGATCACCGGGCCGAACCAGACATCCTTCTCGGTCACATCTCCCATGCGGATGGCCGCGGTCTTCTCGATCAGCTTCTGCAGGAAGGCGGGGTAGACCGCACGGTGCACGTAGGCGCGGCTGGTGGCGCTGCACTTCTGGTTCTGCAGCCCGAAGGCGGAGCGCATCACGCCCTCCGCCGCGGCGTCCAGGTCGGCGCTGTCCATCACGATGGCCGCGTTCTTCCCGCCCAGCTCCATCAGGCAGGGTTTGACCCACTTCTGCGACAGGCCGTGGAAGATCCGCATCCCCACCGGCTTGGAACCGGTGAAGACCACGCCGTCCACGCCGGGGTGCTGCCACAGCGGATCGCCGATCTCCCGGCCGTGCCCGCTCACGAAGTTGAACACCCCCGCCGGCACGCCGGCATCGCGGTACACCTCGTACAGCTTGAGGCCGGTCCACGGGGTGTCCTCGGCGGGCTTGTAGACCACCGCATTGCCGCTCATGAGCGCGGCGGAGGACATCCCGGTGGACAGCGCCAGCGGGAAGTTGAACGGCGCGATGCAGGTAAAGACGCCGTAGGGCCGGAGCGTCTCGGTGTTCTTCTCGATGGGCGTGAGGTTGGCCATCGGACGGGTGAAGCCGTTGTGGTCCTCCACCTGCTGGCAGTAGTAGTCAATCAGGTCGGCCGACTCTTCGGTGTCTCCCATGGACTCGAAGCGGTTCTTCCCCACCTCATAGCTCATGATCGCCGACAGCTCGAACTTCCGCTCCCGGATCAGCTCTGCGGCCCGGCGGAGGATGCGTACCCGCTCCTGCCACGGCAGCCTGGCCCAGGCCGGCTGCGCGGCGCGAGCGGACTTCACCGCCTGATCAACCTCTTCCGGCCCGGCGCAGGTGAAGTACCCCAGCACCAGGCTGGTGTCGATCGGGGAGACATCGGTGATCGGCTCCCGGCTGGGAACCTCCACCGCCTTGCCGTTGATGTAGAGCGGGTAGCGCTTGCCGGCGTTCTTCCGCACCGCCGCCAGGGCCTCGTCGTACGCCCGGTGGAAGGCGCCGAGGTCCACGTTGGTGGAGGTGTAGGTGATCTTCTGCTGCGCGGCCGTTGCGGTCATGGCTCGTTCCTCACGGTTCAGTACCAATAGTCGAATCGCCCAATCGCCTCCCTAGGCGTGCACCGCGTGGGTCGCTTCCTGCTTGAGGCCGGCGGCGTGCTCCCGCCACCAGCGCTGGCCCGACTCGGGCAGGGCGTAGATGGGGTCGTAGTACTCGTACTTCTGGCCCAGGGCGGAGCTGTCACCCCACTCGATGCTGGTCAGGTAGTTCTTGGTCCAGTAGCTGATGCCCTTCTCCCGGTCGTACTCGGCGAGCTGGTGCACCCAGCGCTTGCCGACGAAGGGCACGTCGCACACGATGCGCGGCGTGGCGAAGCCGGGCAGGTAGCCCATGATGTCGTGCTGCAGCTGCTGCGCCTCGGCGACGGTCACCCGCCAGTGCTCCGAGTTGGGGATCATGTCGCACATGTAGAAGTAGTACGGCAGGATCTTGGCGTG
>CAYUYF010000074.1:0-10179 GCA_964449145.1 uncultured Gemmatimonadaceae bacterium
AGGCGAAGATCCCCTCGACGAAGACCGCCCCGGAGAAGAGCGCCGGCAGCGACAGCCCCAGCAGCGTGACCACCGGACCCACCGCCTGACGGAGAAGGTGCCGCACCAGCACCCGCGACTCCGACAGCCCGCGCGCCGTGGCGGCCGCGATGAACGGCTCGTCCCGCGCATCGAACAGCGCGCCCCGCACGAACCGCGCGGCGCCGCCGGCGCCGATGAGGGTGAGGGTGAGGACGGGAAGGGTCAGGTGCCGCAACCGGTCCAGCAGCCGCGCCGCCGGCGGGAGGAAATCGGCGTCCAGCCCCGCCGCGCCGAAAGCGGGCAGCCAGCGGAGTTCGTAGGTGAACAGCCAGACCAGCAGGATCGCCAGCCAGTAGCCCGGCACCGCGAACAGCGATACCGTGAGCACTGAAAGCAGGGTGTCGGTGCGAGGAGTGCCCCGCGCCTGCACCAGGGCGATGAGAATGCCGCCGAGGTAGCTCAGCCCGAGCGACAGCGCCACCAGCAGCGCCGTCCACGGCCAGGCGGCGGCGAGCATGGCGCCCACCGGCCGCCCGGTGCTGAGGCTCACCCCCCAGTCGCCCCGGACCGCTCGGCCCAGCCAGCCTGCCAGTTGTACCGGAAGGGGCCGGTCGAGACCCAGGGCGACCCGCACCGCGTCGACCTGGTCCTGGGTGGCCGCCGGACCGGCGAGGTGCCGGGCCGGATCGCCCGGCGCCAGGTGCAGCAACAGGAAGGTCAGCACCACCACGCCCAGCACGATGGCCACGGAAGCCGACAACCGGAGCAGGGCGCGGGAGAGCATGCCGGGAATCTGCCCGCCGCCGGTCGGGGCCGCCACTCTCTGGCGAATCGGGGTGTTGGCTTTCTGCCGGGCGCGCTCCACCTTTCCGCCATGCGCCGAACCGCCCCGCTGTTCCTCTTCCTTGGCCTGCTCCCGGCCTGCGCCCAGGGCGGTGACCGGCGCGGCGACACCGTGCTCTTCGCCTCTGGCGCCGACCTGCAGAGCATCAATCCGCTCTTCACCGTGCACCCGCTGGCCCGGCAGGTGCAGCGCTACGTGCTGCTCACCACCCTGGTGCAGTACGACAGCGCCATGCAGGTGACGCCCTACCTGGCTCGGCGCTGGGAGTGGGCGGCCGATGGGCGCCGGGTCACGCTCCGGCTCTACCCCGGGCTCCGGTGGCACGACGGAGAGCCGACCACCGCCCGCGACGCCGAATGGACGCTGTCCGTGGCAAGCGATCCGTCGGTGGGCTATCCCCGGCTCAGCGAGGTGGAACGGTTCCGCGCCAGAGCTACCGACGACACAACACTGGTACTCGACTTTGCCGAGGCCCCGGGACGGCTCCCCGATGTACTCACCGATCTCGCCATTCTGCCCAGGCATCTGCTGGACACCGTGCCCCGCGCCCGGCTCCGTCAGGCGGCCTGGCATCTGGCGCCGGTGGGGAACGGACCGTTCCGGTTCGTGTCCCATGAGTCGGACCGCCGCTGGGCCTTTGCCCGGAACCCCGACTTTCCCGCCGAACTGGGTGGCCCGCCCCGATTGGAACGCCTGGTCATCGCGGTGGTGGATGAACCGATGACCAAGCTCTCCGCGCTCACCGCGGGAGAACTCGACTTCGCCGGCATCCAGCCGGCCCACGCCGGCTTCGTGGCGGATCATCCCGCGCTCCGCACGGTGGACTATCCGCTCCTCTTCAGCGTCGGGGTGCTGTTCAACGCCCGCCGGCCACCCTTTGCCGATCTCACCGCGCGGAGGCGTGTCGCCGGGGCGCTCGACCGCGCCGCCCTGGTGCAGGGGGTGGTCTACGGCTTCGGCACCCCGGCCACCGGGCCCGTGCCGCCGGGAGTCGCGGGCGCGGGAGAGGGCAGAGCCCCGCTTGGGTCCGCGGCCACCCAAGACGAATCGCCGTTCGGCTTCGAGCTGCTTACCGTCGGTTCCGGCGAGGCGGCGCTGGAGCAGATGCTGCAGGCGGAGCTGGCCCGGCGCGGCATCACCGTGACCATCCGGCAGCTGGAGCTGTCGGCCTACCTCGACCGGGTCTACGGCCCCGCGCACGACTTCGACGCCGCGGTGCTCGGCGTTCCCGGAGACCTGGAGCTGGGGCACCTCTCCCCGCTGGCGACCCTGGCGGGCCTGCCGGCGCCCGCGCCCCGCTCCGCCCGCACCCGGGTGGCCGAGCTGCTCGGCTGGTTCGAGGACCGCATCCCGATGACATTCATCTACCATGCGCGCGGGCTGCAGGGGATCAACCGGCGGGTGCTGGGCGTGGAGCTGGGCCTCCGCGGCGAGCTGGCCACGGTGAGCCAGTGGCATATCGCGCCGTGACCACACCGCCGCCCCGCGTGCTCCCGCCGGTGGCCCGCGCCTCCGCCCCGGTGCGCCTGGACTTTGCCGGGGGATGGACCGATGTACCTCCCTTCTCGGCTCGGGAGGGCGGGGTGGTGGTGAACGCCGCCATCTCTCTAAGGGTGGAAGCGGAGTTCGAGCCTGGCCGCGACGGACTCCTGCTCCGCGCCGAGGATCTCAATCAGGCGGCGGTGGTACGGACCGCGCTGGATCTCGCACCCAACGGCGTGCTGGACCTCCACAAGGCCGCGCTCCGCATGTTCCCGCCGGTCCCTGGTACGCTGCGCACCCGTTCCGCGGTGCCGCAGGGCAGTGGACTCGGCAGCTCCGGTGCACTGGACGTGGCGCTGGTCGCGGTGCTGGCGCAGGTCCGCGGTGAGGCCGTGGCTCCCGAGGAGCTGGCCGCGCACGGCTGGGAACTTGAGGTGGTAGAGGCCGGCCACGCCGGCGGGCGACAGGACCAGTACGCCGCCGCTCTCGGCGGGGTGCATCGGCTCCGGTTCAACGACCCGACGGTGGTAGCGGAGCGACTTGAGCCGGACGATGCTTTCATGGCGGAGCTCCAGCGACGGCTGCTCATCTGCTACACCGGCCAGTCGCGGGTTTCCAGCGACACCATCTCCCGGGTGATGGGCGCCTATGAACGGGGGGATCAGGCCGTGACCGGAGCACTCAAGGAGCTGGTGGAGATCGCGGAGCGGATGGCGGAGGCGCTCATTTCCGGCGACCTTGTTCGGGTCGCGGAACTGCTGAGCGCCAACTGGGCCTGCCAGCGGCGGCTCGATCCGGGGATGCAGACTCCGGAGATGGCGCGGCTGGAAGCGGCGATGCGCTCCGCCGGTGCGCTCGGCGGCAAGGCGGCCGGCGCAGGGGCGGGCGGTTCGATGTTCTTCATCATGGGTGACGATCCGGCCGCCGGCCGGCAGGCCGCGACGGCGGCCGGTGCGACGATACTCGAAGCGGGCTGGTCCGCGGTGGGAGTGGAGCGATGCTGACGGCGGAAGAACTCGAAGCCCGGCGGGCCGTGATCGAGGCGAGCCCCGACCTGGGGGCGCTGCTCCGGCGGCTCCAGACCCATGCGCAACTGGTGCTGGAGCGCCGGCCCGAGATCCCCAGACACAAAGGCATGCTCAGCGCCGACGGCGGCTTCTGCCCCGCCGACGGGGCGACGCTTGGCTTCGATCCGTGGAGCCCCAACGCCCACCGCTGTACCAAGTGCGGGGCCATCGCGAAAGGAGAACGCCACGACCTCCGCTGGGCCTGGTATCAGCATCTCTGGCTGGCGGAACGGATGGCCTCGCTCGCCACGGTGGGGATCCTGGCGGACGACGAAGCAGCCCTCACCTGGGCCGCCGAGCAGGTGCGCGGCTACGCCGAGCGCTATCACGACTATCCCAACATCGACAACGTCCTCGGCCCCTCCCGGCTGTTCTTCTCCACCTATCTCGAATCCATCTGGCTCACCCGCTACCTGGCGGCGGCCTTCCTGCTGCGGGAGGCCAACGCGCTGGATGAGGAGACACTGGAGGGAGTGAACCGTCTGGCCGAGGAGGCTGCGAACCTGATCGGCGAGTTCGACGAGGGCGCGTCGAACCGCCAGGTCTGGCACAACGCCGCGCTGGCGGCGGTGGCGGTGTGGTTCGAGGATCAGGACCTCGCCCAGCGGGCGCTGGAGGGTCACCGCGGCCTGGCCGGTGCACTGGCGGATGGATTCGGCGCCGACGGCATGTGGTACGAGGGAGAGAACTATCACCTCTTTGCGCTGCAGGGGATGCTCACGGGCGTCGCGTGGGCGCGGCTGGCGGGGGCGGAATTCTTCACGGAAGAGCAGAGCCGCGATCGGCTGGTCGCGGCACTCCGGGCGCCCATCCAGTCGGCGCTGCCGGACGGCACCTTTCCGGCACGCAAGGACTCGCGCTTCGGCGTGTCGCTGGCGCAGCCGATGTACCTGGAGCTGTGGGAGAATGGCATCGGCGGATTGCTGGCGGCGGGTGCGCCCGGGCCCGCCGCCGAGTTTGCCCGCTGGCTTGAGCGGCTGTACGCATTGCCGGCACCGCCGGCGGAGCGGTTTGATTCGTGGCTGGAGGAGGCGGGAGAACCGCCGCCCGACGAGCGGGGCCGGCAGCATCTCTCCTGGTGGATGCTCCTCACCATGGCGCCGGAGCTGCCGCTGGCTGCTCCGGCGGCGGCGGTGGCCGGGACCCTGCTGGAGGAGGAGGGGCTGGCGATTCTCCGCTACGGAGAGAGCTACGCCAGCCTCGACTGCGGCGCGGAGATCGGCGGCCACGGTCATCCCGACCGGCTGCACCTGACGCTGCATGGAGACGGGGTGCACTGGCTGGCCGATCCCGGCACCGGGTCGTATGTCTCCCGCGACCTCTTCTGGTATCGCTCCACCATGGCGCATAACGCCCCTCGTCTGGACGGGCGCTCGCAGCCCTGGGGCGACGCCCGCTGCGAGTACTTCGAGGCGGCGGAACGCTGGGGCTGGGCCCGCGGGCGGTTCGCTGGAATGACTCGCACGGTGGTCAGCAGCGAGCAGGTGCTGGTGGATGTGGTGGAGTTCTCGTCGGAGGACGAGCACACGGTGGAGCTGCCCTGGCATCCGGCCGGAGCCATTGAAGTCCTCACCCCGGGCCGCTGGGAGCCGGGGCAGCTCGAGGATCCCTTCGCCAAGGGGGTCGAGCGGTTCGTGCCGGAGGGCGCCGGCCCAATCCGCTGGCGTGCCACCGAAAGCGGCAAGGCGCTCAGCGGCCTCTTCGATGGCGGTGGCGAGTTGCTCCGGGCTACTGCCCCGGGCCGCCCCGGAGAGGGGGAGCGGAGCTTCCTGGTGCGTCGGCTCCGGGGCCGCTATGTGCGCCTGACGACGGTGCTGGCCTGGGGTGGGGTGGGGCTGACCGGCGCCACCTTCACGGCAGAATCGTTGACCGTCGAGACCTCTGCCGGCGCCCTGACCCACCATCCCGCGAGCGACGGCTGGGTGGCGAAGCAGGATGGCGAAGAGACCCAGCTGCGCGGCTTCCGCCGCCCGCCGGTTTCGCTGGCGGCACTCGACGTGCCCACACCGGGGCGGGAGCGGCCGCGCTGGACGGCACCGGAGGCCACCGCCTTCCACCTGCCGGACCCGCCGCCGCTCGACGGCACGCTTGAGGGCTTCGCCACCGATGCGCCGCTCGGCCTGGACCACGAGGACCAGTATCGCCGGAGCGAGGAGCCCTATCCCGGCGAGGAGGCCTTCTCGGCACGCGCCTATCTCGGCTGGGACGAGCAGCGGCTCTATGCGGCGGTCCACGTCACCAAGGAGCCGCTCCTGTTCCGGTCGCCGGACGCACCGCCGCTCCGGCTGGACAATGAACCCGACCTGGTCCACGCCGACGGGATTCAGGTGTTCCTGACCACCGACGGCGCGCCGATGTGCGGCTGGCTGGTGGCGCCCGACCCCCGTGGGGATGCGGTGACGGTGGTACCCGTAGCAGGGACGGCGGCCAAGCCGGACCAGCTCACCGCCCGCTGGGCGGCGACAGATGACGGTTACATCGTGACCCTCGCCATCACACCCCAGGTCTGGCCGCCGGATCACGCCAGCGCCGAGCCGAGGTTCGACGTTGTGGTCAACGAGATGCGGCCGGGTCGCCAGCGCCGGGCGGGACAGCTGGCCTGGTCCGGCGGCGGCGGCTGGGTGTATCTCCGCGGAGACCGGACCGATCCCGCTCGCCTCGGCCGGGTGATCCTCGCGTGAGAGTCCCGGGTTTCACCTCGACCGGGAGCAAGCGACCCGACGCGCTCTACGGCCTGGGAGCGCCGGTGGGCCTGCCGGTGCGCATGGCGCGGGCAGCGGGCGCGGAGGTGTGGGATGTCGAGGGTCGCCGGTACCTCGACTTCATCATGGGTCTCGGCGCCGTGGCGCTGGGGTACGCCCATCCGGCGGTGAACGCCGCGGCGGTCGGAGCGATCAACGCCGGCGTGGTCGGCCCACTGGCGCCGGAGGCGGAGGAGCGGCTGGCGGAGCGGCTTGCTGGGCTCTTGCCGTGGATGGAGCGGACCCGGTTCCTCAAGACCGGCGCGGAGGCGGTGGCGGCGGCGGTGCGGCTGGCGCGGGTGCACACGGGGCGGGACCGGGTGCTCCGCTGCGGGTATCACGGCTGGCTCGACTGGTGCCAGCCGGCGGGGACGCCGGGCGTCCCGGCGGCGGTCGCGGCGCTGGCCTCCGAACTGCCCTTCGGAGACATCGATCGGGGACGGAAGCTCATCCGGAGCGGGGGAGACCGGCTCGCCGCGGTGGTGGTGGAACCTGTCGTCGAGCGCGCGCCGGAGCCGGAGTGGTACGCGATGCTCAGGGAAGAGACCCGGAGCGTCGGGGCGGTGCTGGTCCTCGATGAGATCAAGACTGCCTTCCGCATTGCGATCGGTGGCGCGGCGGAGCGTTGGCAGATCGAGCCGGACCTCGTGGTGTTGGGCAAGGCGCTCGCCAACGGCTTTCCGCTCGCCGCGGTGGGCGGCAGGCGGGAGATCATGGAAGAGGCGCGGCGGAGTTGGATCAGCTCCACCCTGGCTACCGAACTCATCGGCCTTGCCGCCGCCGAGGCAACGCTGGAGGTGATGGTGGAAGCGAGGGTCCCGCTCCACCTCGGGCGTATCGGCGGGCGTCTCTACGCCGGCCTCGAGCGGCTCGCGGGCCAGCATCCGGCGGTGCTCGCCGGCGTCGGCGGCATCCCGGAGATGTGTTTCCTGCGGTTCATGAACGAGGAGACCGGAGCGCGCCTCGCCCGGCTGACCGCGGAGCGCGGGGTGCTGTTCAAGCGGAGCGCCTACAACTTCGTCTCCCTGGCCCATGACCTGGCGTCGGTGGATCATGCGCTGGGCGTGCTGGAGGAGGGGTGCCGGGAGGTCTAGACGTTCCCCTCTACTCGGCCAAGATTCCCCCATGCTCATCGACATCCACGCCCACTTCTACCACCAACGCACCGGCCGCGCCGACTGGCGCGAACGGAACCAGAGCCGGCTCGCCGCCGGCGACCGCATGGGCGTGCGCTGCCACGTGGCCTCCATCCTCGGAAGCTGGGGGCACACGTCGCCAGTCTACTTCCCCTCTCCCGCCGACCTCACCCACGCCAACGCCGAGCTGCGGAAACTCGCCGCCGAGCACACCGGGAAGATCCGGGGCTACGTGGCGGTCAATCCCAACTTCACCGACCACGCCCTGGCCGAGATGTCCACGGGGAAGGCGGGGGTGATGATCGGCCTCAAGCTGGCCGCCAGCCGCCGCGCCGACGATCCGCTGCTCGATCCGCTCTGTCAGGCGGCCGCTTCCCTCGGCTTCCCCGTGCTGCACCATGTCTGGCAGCACCGCCGCCGCGAGTGGCCCGGCCAGGAGGCCTCCGACGGCGTCGAGCTCTGCTGGCTCGCCGCTCGGCATCCGAAGGTCTGGTTCATCCTGGCTCACATCGGCGGCGGGGGAGACTGGCTGCACACCCTCCGCGCGGCGGCCAAACACCCCAATGTGCTGCTCGACCTCTCCGGCAGCGGCACCGACGGCGGCATGCTGGAAGGCGCGCTCGCCGCGGTGGGCGCCGAGCGGCTGCTTTGGGGCGCCGATGTGACGCTCTGTACCGGTTGGGCCAAGTGGCGTGTGCTGGAGAGACTCCTACCTGTGTCCGATCTCGAACTGGTGGGCTGGAAGAACGCCGAACGGATCTTTCCCAAGGGAGCGTTCGCATGATTGACGTGAGCGTCTTCCTGGGCTCATATCCCTGGCGCCGGGTGCCCGGCACCTCGCCCGAGGCGGTACTGGCCACTATGGACCGGCTGGGGATCGAGGAGGCCTGGGCCACGCACCTCCCCAGCCTGTTCTGGAAGGATCCGGCGGCCGGGAACCCGTGGCTCTACGAGACCTCCGCCCGGCTGCCGCGGCTCCGCCCCCTCCCGGTGATCCACCCCGGGCTCCCCGGCTGGGAGGAAGACCTGGCAACGGCAGCGGCGCGGCGCGCTGTGGCGGTCCGGGCTGACCCCGGCTTTCTCGGCCTCCCGCCAGCCGGCACCGAACTGCTCGGCCTCCTCGCGGCGGCGGGAGAAGCCGGAATGCCATTCCTTGCCGCGGTGCGGCTGGAGGACGGCCGGGGCCGGCATCCCCTCGACGTGGCCCCGGAACTTGCGCCCTGGATGGTGCGGGCCTGGGTCCGTTCCCACCCCAAGGTGCGCCTGGTGATCACCCACGCCGACCGTGGCTTCATCGAGGAGGTGCACTTCGGCTCCACCCCCGACGAGGCCGCCCGGATCTGGTGGGACATCAGCTGGGTCTGGGGCCCACCGGAGGACCACCTGGCCACCCTGCTTGCCAGTATGGGTGCCAAGCGTTTCCTTTGCGGGAGTGGCCAGCCCCTCCGGCTGGCCGAGACCCCGATCGCCCGGCTGGACCTGCTGGAGCTTGATCCAGAGAGTCGCCGGGCGATCAGCCAGGAGAACGCCGTCGCGCTCGCCTCACGGAAGGATTCGCCTGCATGACGGATAACGGTCGCCGCTCGCTGCCCAGGCTGTCCTTCGCGGGCCGGATCGCCCCCAAGCTGGAGACGGCGCTGCAGAGCTTTGACGTGGTGGACCTCTCCCCCGATGGGATGCGGATTCGGGCCAACCCCAACGGCGGCGCCGCGATCACCATCGGCGAGGTGCTGCACGCCACCATCCGCTTCCCCGCCGACCGGACCGTCGAGGTCGAGGGCCGGGTGCTCCGGGTCTCGGGGATGGAAGCCGCCCTGGTGCTGGAGCGCGGGCAGGAACTGATCGCCCGAATGGACCCGGCCGGTCCACCCAGCCCCCATCGCACGGGATTGATCTGGTAGCACGCCATGCCGTGGCCTCACGCGCGCGAGCACTACCGCGTTGCCTATCCCTCCGCCCTCCGGCCTCGTTTCGAGGTCCACGATCACCTGCTCGACATCGTGGATGTCTCTGAACGGGGCCTGCGCTTCCGCTTGGGCAACGCCCAGCCACCCGAGCCGGGCAACGAGGTGGAGGGGGTGGTCCGCTTCCGGCGTGGCGAGATGGTGACGGTGCGCGGCGTGGTGGTGAGGGTGGCCGAAGGAGAAGTCTCCGCCCGCCTCGAGGAGGGGATCCCGCTCCGGGTCATCATGGACGAACAGCGCTTCCTGCTGGACCGGCACCGCTACTCCGGTCGCTAGTGTCCCGCCGCTGCGACGTGGCGGTGGTGGGGCTCGGCGCCACCGGCAGCAACGCGTTGCTGGCACTGGCCCGCCGCGGCCTCAAGGTCATCGGCCTCGATCGCTTCTCCCCACCGCACAATCTCGGCTCCAGTCACGGTCATTCCCGCATCATTCGCCAGGCGTACTACGAATCGCCCGCCTACGTGCCACTGGTCCGCCACGCATGGGAGCGGTGGCTGGCGCTGGAGCACGACGGCGGCCGGCGGCTGCTGCAGCAGACCGGTGGCCTCATGCTGGGGCCTAGGGAAGGGGAGCTGATCGGTGGCGCGGCGGCCAGCGCCCGTGAGCACGGCCTGCCGCACGAGCGGCTCGATCGTGCGGCTCTCACGTCGCGTCACCCGGAATTCAGGGTGGGGGAGGGCACGGAGGCGCTGTTCGAACCGATGGCCGGGATCCTCGATCCCGAGGCCTGCATTCGCAGTGCGCTCGATCTGGCCGCGAGGGCAGGGGCGGAGATCCGCACCGGGGTGACGGTCGCCAGGATCTTGGGAAACGGTGCCCGCCTCCAGATCCAGACGGCTGCCGGTGAGCGAATCGAGGCCGGCCGGGTAATCCTCGCCGCCGGTGCCGGGATTCCGGGGCTCCTCGACGGAGAGCTTCCCCTGG
>CAYUYF010000075.1:0-9877 GCA_964449145.1 uncultured Gemmatimonadaceae bacterium
GCAGCCAGCAGCTAGCGCAACGGCCCCCCGGCGAGTGCCGGGGGGCCGTTGTGTTGTAGCCAGGCAGTTGACATGTTGGCAGGGAAGGGCAGGATTAAGCATCCGCTCAGCGTCGCATACGCTCCTGCAGCCGGACTCCATGATCGTCAAGGCTGCCTGCCGATTTCCGCGGTCGAGCCTCCGGTCCCGGGTGCCCCAAGCCTGATGGCGCCATGACCATTCCCCCCACGTTGATCGGCAAGCCAGCCCCTCCCGCGGAGGCTGCGCCGGGCTTGCGGTCTGGCCCGCCGCCGGGGGTCGTCCCCGGCCTCTCGTCCCCGGCGCTGCCGGCGGACCTGCTGGAACAGGTCCGCGGCCGGCTCCGCCTGTTGGCTGGCTTTTTCCTGTTTGCCTTCGGCTTCGACCTGGTCCTGTTTGCGGGCTTCAGGACCTATCAGATGCTCACGGGTGCCCTGCTGGCACCGGACACGGTGCAGGCCGCCACCTTCCAGTGGTTCAACCTGGGGGCAGCGCTGGCCTCTGGCGGCCTCTGGTGGGCGGCGCGCACGCGACGGGTCTCCACCGCACGCCTGTACATGATCGGGCTGGCCTACCAGGTCGCCATCTGTTTCGTGATCTCGATCATCAGCATGTGGCAGTACTTCCTTCTCCACGGATTCCTCCCCGATTTGACCTGGGTCCCGGCCGTCGTGATGATGTTCCCGCTGATCATGCCGGGACCGCCCCGACGGATGCTGGGCGCCGCGCTGGCCGCTGCGGCCACCGCCCCGCTGGCGCTGCTGCTGCTCGAGCTGTCCGGTCGGGTGCAGACCCGGAACAGCGCGGACTATTTCCAGGCGACGTTCGCCCCGGTCTTTGCGGCGGTGTTCGCCTATTTCGGGGCGCGGATCGTCTACGGGCTGGGACGCGAGGTCGCCCGGGCGCGGGAGCTGGGCAGTTACCGTTTGGGCGAGCTGCTGGGACGCGGCGGGATGGGAGAGGTCTATCGGGCCACCCACCGGATGCTGGCCCGGCCCGCGGCCATCAAGCTGATCCGGCCGGCGATGCTGGGTGCCGCCAGCGACGCCGACGCCGCAGTGGCGATTCGCCGCTTCCGTCGGGAGGCGGAGGTGGCGGCCAGTCTCCGGTCCCCCCATACCGTGGAGCTGTACGACTTCGGGGCTACTGAAGATCAGACCCTGTACTTCGTGATGGAACTGCTGGACGGCATGGATCTCGAGACCCTGGTCCGCCAGCAGGGCCCGCTGCCGGCAGGGCGGGTGATTCACATCTTGCGACAGGTATGCGAATCGCTGGAGGAGGCTCACGCCCGTGGTCTGGTGCATCGGGACATCAAGCCCGCGAACATCCATGTTGGAAGGCTGGGGCTGCGCCATGACTTCGTGAAGGTGCTCGATTTCGGCCTGGTGAAGTCCACCCACCCGGAGGGTCCGGACCCCGACCTTGCCACCGGTGGCGGGCTGACGCCGGGGACGCCGGCCTACATGGCGCCGGAGCTGGCGCTGGGGGAGCCCGTCGACGGCCGTGCCGACCTCTACGCGCTGGGGTGCGTCGCCTATTACCTGCTCACGGGGCAACTGGTGTTCGAGGCCGCCAACGGGCTGCAGATGATCGCGAGGCACGTGCGAGACACACCGATCCCGCCGTCGGCGCGGGCGGAGCTGGACGTGCCACCCGGCCTGGAGCTGCTGGTGCTTGCCTGCCTGGCCAAGCGACCGGGCGACCGGCCGGCCAGCGCCGTGCGATTGTCACACGAGCTTGGCGCCATCGTGACGGAGCCGTGGGGCGAGACGGAGGCCATGACTTGGTGGCGGGTCCATCACCCGGCGCCGGGCGCGGGAGCGATGCCGGTGCCCGCGATCGCCGGAAAGGGGTAGGGCTCATGGTATCAAGGCTGCAGCGACGGGCATCCACCCCGGTGCACAGCGTCGACAGTTCCGATGCGGGGCAGGGCCTTGGCAGCGACGTCACCGCGCAGATGTGCAAACGGGTATCGACGCTGGCCCTGGTGGCGGCCGGCCTGTGGATCATCTCGATGCTCATGAACGCGCTGGTGGCCCCGGCGCTCGGACACATTGCCATCATGGAGGCGCTGTGGCCCATTCCGGGCCTGCCGATCGCCGTCACCGGGCTGGTCTTCTCGCTCCTCCTCGCCGTGGTCGCGCGGCGGCTGAGCCACCGCCCCCAGCTCCTGCTGGACCTGAGTTCCGGCTTCCTGGTGCTCTCCTGCCTGCTGGCCGCGCTCGCCACGCAATGGGTGCCGCCCGGGGTAACGCCGAGGGTTTCCTGGCTGTGCATCATCATCCTGATGTACCCCGCCATCGTGCCGATGCGTCCGGGGCGGACCCTCGCGGTGTCGCTGCTGGCCGCGTCCATGGACCCGCTGGCGCTGTGGATGACCCACCTGCGCGGGGTCCTCGTTGACGGCAGCGGCTACTACCTGCTCTGGAGCTTCGTGCCGACCTACCTCTCCGCCAGCATCGCGGTGATCCCAGCGCAGGTGATACGGCAGCTGGGCCAGCAGGTGCGGCGGGCCCGCGAGCTCGGCAGCTACCGGCTCGAGGAGGTGCTCGGCAAGGGCGGCATGGGACAGGTGTACCGGGCATCGCACCAGATGCTCGCCCGTCCGGCGGCGGTGAAGGTCATCCGTCCCGAAGTCCTGGGTCAGAGCTCACTGGACGGCGCCCGAGTGCTGGTGGAACGCTTCCGCCGTGAGGCCGTGGCGGCGGCGTCGCTGCAGTCCCCCCACACGATCGATCTGTACGATTTCGGGGTGGCCCGGGACGGGACCTTCTTCCTGGTCATGGAGCTGCTGCAGGGCGTCGACCTGCAGACCCTGGTAGAGCGCTTCGGCCCGCAGTCCGCGGAACGGACCGTCCACCTGCTCATCCAGGTCTGCCAGTCGCTGGAGGAGGCTCATTCCCATGGCCTCATCCACCGGGACATCAAGCCCTCCAATATCTTCGCCTGCCGGATGGGCCTGGAGGTGGATTTCGTGAAGGTGCTGGATTTCGGTCTGGTCAAGGCTCAGGGTGCGCGGACCACCGGCGACCCGATGCTCACCGCGCCGGACGCGACGGCAGGGACGCCGGCCTACCTCGCGCCGGAGACCCTTCTGGGCGGGGACTCGGTGGATCATCGGGTCGACATCTACGCGGTCGGCTGTGTGGCGTACTGGCTGCTCACGGGCCGGCTGGTGTTCGAGGCACCCAACGCGCTGCAGCTGCTCTTCCACCATGCGGAGCGGGCGCCGCTTCCGCCCTCCCAGCGGATCGAGCTTCCGATCCCGCAAGAGCTGGACGCGGTGATCCTCGCCTGCCTTGCCAAGAATCCGCTGGACCGGCCCCAGTCGGCGGCGGAACTGGCGCAACGGCTCGCCGCGACGGTGCAGGATGACGGATGGACCCAGGCGGTGGCCCAGCGCTGGTGGCAGCGACATCGCCCCGAGTCGGTGCAGCCCGCCCGCGGGCAGGCCAGCGGGATGACCCTGTCCAAGGCGGTGGACGAGGAGCTGCACATGAACTGGACGGAGACCTCGGTCTCGGAGACGAGCAGCGCGTGACCCGGGCCGACCGGGTTCTGCGTCCTTTCACCGAGGTGCGTTCGGGAGAGGGGGCCACGGCAATGCTGCTGGCCCTCAACGTCTTTCTGCTGCTGACCTCCTATTACGTCATCAAGCCGGTGCGTGAGGCGCTCATCCTTGGTGTCGATGGCGCGGAGGTGAAATCCTACGCGGCGGCAGGCCAGGCCCTCCTCCTGCTGCTGCTGGTGCCGGCCTACGGCGCTCTCGCCGACCGGCTGCCGCGGCGCCGACTCCTCAACGTCGTCACGGGATTCTTCGTGGCCTGTCTGGCGGTGTTCTACCTGCTGACCCGCGCCGGGGTCGGGGTGGGAGTGGTGTTCTTCCTCTGGGTCGGCATCTTCAACCTGATGATCGTGGCCCAGTTCTGGTCCTTTGCCAACGACCTGTACACCCGGGAGCAGGGCGAACGGCTGTTCCCGGTCGTGGCCTTCGGCGCCTCCCTGGGCGCGGTGATAGGCAGCCTGATCGCCAGCCAGTTGATCCCGCTCATGGGCGTGCCGCAACTGCTGCTGGCGGCCGCGGCGCTGCTGGCCCTGGCCGGGGCGCTGGGGAACCAGGTGGACCGGCGGGAGCGGGCCCGCAACGAGGCGGGATTGCCGGCCCGCTTCACCACGGCCGAGATCCCCGCCGCCACCGGAGAGTACCTGATTCAGGATGCCGCAAACGTGGAGAAGCTGACCGTCTCGCTCGGCGGTGTCTCGGGGCAGCGGGGCTCGTTCCGGCTGGTGTTCGGGGAACGGTACCTGCTGATCATCGCGCTCCTCATCCTGGTGCTCAACTGGGTCAACACGACCGGCGAGTATGTGCTCGGGCTCACGGTTGCCCGAACGGCGGCCGCCGCGGTCGCGGCGGGGACCGCAGATGGGTTGTCGGTCACGGAGTACATCGGCCGCTTTTACGCCCAGTTCTTCTTCGCGGTCAATCTTGCCGGGCTGGCGCTGCAGCTGTTCGTCGTGTCACGGCTGCTCAAGTACTTCGGCGTGCGCGCCGCCGTCATGGTGCTGCCGCTGATCGCCCTGGTGGGCTATGCCCTGCTCGCCTTCCTGCCGGTCCTGGCGGTGGTGCGGTGGGCCAAGATCGCCGAGAACGCGACCGACTATTCGCTGCAGAACACAGTGCGCAACGTCCTGTTCCTGCCGACCAGCCGGGAACAGAAGTACAAGGCCAAGCAGGCCATCGATGGATTCTTTGTGCGCGCCGGCGATGTGCTGTCCGCGCTGTCCATCTATGTGGGGACCAGTCTCCTGGCCTTTGGCGCCGCCCAGTTTGCCCTGCTCAACCTGGTCCTGGCCGGGGTGTGGCTCATGCTCGCCCTCATGGCCGGCGAGGGGTACGCTCGCCTGACGAGACGGACCGCATGAGCCGACCGCTGTTCGTGGGGTGTTCGTGGCTTCGGGCCGGCGGCGTCGCCGCCCTGCTGAGCCTTACCGGCGGGGCGGCCTGGGGTCAGGCGGAGGGGGCCGCGCCGGCGGGCGCCGTGGTCGTGGCCCCCATCGGAGACCGCTACGCCGCCGGTTGGCTGCGCCGGCTGTTGCTGGGCGGCGACTACCGTGACCTGTGGGCAACACCGGTCTCGATCCCGGTGCTGGACCTCGCCAGCTTCGGCGGCGGGCTCACGCCGGTCTCCCGCGGTGGCGGACAGCAAACCCAGTCGCTCCGGCTGCGCGCCACCGATGGCCGGGATTTCTTTTTCCGGTCCATCGACAAGGACCCGACCCCCAATCTGCCGCCTGAACTGGTCGGTACGATCGTCGCGGGGCTGGTGCAGGATCAGGTGAGCGCCGCGCATCCGACCGCCCCCTTGGTGGTTGCCCCGCTGCTGGAGGCCGCCGGTGTGCTGCACGGCGAGCCGCTGCTGTTCATCCTGCCGGATGATGCACGGCTGGGCGAGTTCCGTGCCGATTTCGCCGGGCTGATCGGGATGCTGGAGCCGCGGGTCGCCACGGGGTGGGGCCGCGCCACGGAGATCATCACCGGCGACGAGCTGTTCCGGCGGATCGAGCACAGCCCGGACGATCGGGTGAACGTCCGGGCGCTGCTCAGGGCGCGGCTGGTGGACATGCTGGTGGGCGACTGGGACCGGCACCGGGATCAATGGTCCTGGGCCCGGTTCGGGGATGAGACTCCGCGAACCTGGCTGCCCATCCCTCGCGACCGGGACTTCGCCATGGTGCGCTACGACGGGGTGTTCCTCGCCCTGGGCCGGATGAGCTTGCCCCAGCTGATCGCGTTCGGTCCGGGCTATTCCGATGTGCTCGGCCTCACCTGGAATGGCCGGGAGCTGGACCGCCACTTCTTGCTGGAACTCGATTGGCCGGGGTGGGAGTCGGTCGTGGCCGAGTTGCAGCCGATGATCACCGATGCGGTCATTGATGCGTCGGTCCGGCGGCTGCCGCCCGAGCACTACGCGGTGAGCGGCCCCGCCCTCGCCGAAGCCCTGCGGCGGCGGCGCGATGCCCTCCCGGCCGTGGCGAAGCGGTTCTACCGCATGCTGGCCGAGCAGGCGGAGGTGTACGGCACCGATGCGGACGAGACCGCCGTCCTCTCCGCCCCTGACGACCAGACGGTCGAGATCTCGCTGTTCCGCGCCTCCGCGGAGGCTGGCGGGCGGGAGGAGCCCTATCTGCGGCGCCAATTCGCCCGGCACGAGACCAAGGAGCTGCGGGTGTTTCTCGGTGGCGGGCAGGACATCGCGGTCGTGCGGGGCGACCGTCGACTGCCGGTGCAGGTCCGGGTCATCGGCGGGGCGGGGCCGGATGGGCTCCTCGATTCCGCCCGCGTCGGCGGTGTGGAGATCTACGATGAAGATGAAGGCACCCTCGTCGTGGGCGGCGCACATCTCAGCCGCCGCCGCTACGTGCCGCCACCCAAGCGGCTTGCCACCGAGATCCCGCCCCGGGATTGGGGCCACCGCTGGACGACCGGCATGCTCCTCTCCGGGGGGCCTGACATCGGAGTCCTGCTTGGCCTGAGCCGGACGCTCATCAACTACGGCTTCCGCAAGCTCCCTTACGCGAGCGAGCACCGGTTTCGCGCCGGCGTTGCGACCGGGCCGGGGGAATACCGGGTCGACTACCGCGGCACCTTTCGGAGGGAAAGCTCACGCCGCTACGCTCAGGTTCAGGTCCGGGCCTCGGGTATCGATGTGCTGCGCTTCCACGGATTCGGCAACGAACAGCCGGCCACTGGCTCCAACCGGTTCTATCGGGTGACCCAGAACCAGTACTCGGTCGCGCTTGCGATGGTTGCACCGGTCGGCTCCCACGGTGAGATCAGCGCCGGTCCTACAGCCCGCTATGTCACCACCGATGAGCGGGAGAGCCGTTTCCTGGCCACGATCGATCCGTACGGCGCGGACAACTTCGGGGCGGTAGGGGTCCGGGCGTCCCTGTCCCTCGACAGCCGTTCCCGTCCCAGTCCGTCCCTTCCCGGCGTGGGGTTGGCGATCGGGGGCAACTTCTACCCCGGCTGGTGGGATGTCCGTCGCGCCTACGGCGAACTGCACGGGGAAGTCACCTCGACGGTGAGCGTGGAGGCCCCGCTCGACCCGGCGCTGTTCCTGCGGCTGGGCGGCAAGAAGGTGTGGGGACCTTATCCGTACTTCGACGCCGCCTTCATCGGTGGGAACAGTACCGTCCGGCTGGGCCGGGAGAACCGCTTCGCGGGCGATGCCTCGAGCTTCGCCACGGCCGAACTGCGGCTCTCACTCGGGCGGGTCTTCCTGGGCGCGCCGGGGGATGCCGGGGTGTTCGGGCTGGCGGATGCAGGGCGGGTGTATCTGAAGGGGGAGGACTCCCGGAAGTGGCACGGCGCCGCGGGGGGCGGCATCTGGGTCTCGGTGCTGGACCGCAGCAACATGATCAGTCTGGCGATCGCCAGGAGCGAGGAGCGGACCGCGCTGTACTTCCAGGCCGGCTTCGGCTTCTAGGCCTCGTGGCTGGGACTCCCTCCGATCGGGTGGCGGTCACGGCGGCGACCGCGGCCAGCGCCGCACTCGTCGCCTTCCAGCTCGCCGGCAAGGCCACGCGCGACGCGCTCTACCTGTCCGTTTTCGATGTCACCGCGTTGCCCCGGATGGTCATCGCGGCGTCGGTGCTGTCGGCCCTGGTGACGATCGGGCTCTCCCGGGTGATGGCCCGGGTCGGTCCGGGGCGCCTGCTCCCGTGGCTGGTGGGCGGCAGCGCCCTGACCCTCTTGGTCGAGTGGGGATTGTCCGCCACTGAGCGGCCGGCCATGGCGGTGCTCTTCTACCTCCATTACAGCGCGCTCGGGGCCCTGGTCATTTCCGGCTTCTGGGCCCTGGTGACCGAACGGTTCGACCCCCGGACCGCGCGTGGCACCATCGGACGCATCACCGCCGGTGCCTCGGTGGGCGGGCTGATTGGCGGTGTGCTGCCCGAACGGGTGGGGGCGGCGCTGCCACTGGTGTCGATGCTGCCGCTCCTGGCCGTCCTCCAACTCGTCGCCGCCGCTCTCCTCCTGGTGCTGCGGACCGCCACGCCCGCGGGAAGCGCCGATCCGCCCGGGCCGGTGAGTTCACTGCGGCAGACCTTTTCGGGCTCGCCCTACCTTCGCCGCCTGGCGCTGCTGGTCGCCCTGACGGCCATGACCGAGGGGCTGCTCGACTGGACCTTCAAGTCCCGCGCGACCGCTTCAGGGCCGAGCGGGGAGGAACTACTGCGTCTCTTCGCGGTCCTCTACACCGTCACCGCCCTGCTCGCCGTGATTATCCAGACGACCGCTCTCCGCCCCCTGCTGGCCCGGCTCGGCGTTGCGCGAAGTGCCGCGCTGCTCCCTGCCGGGGTGTCGCTCGGCGCGGTCAGCGGGCTGCTGGTTCCCGGCCTCCTGCCACTCCTGCTGGCGCGTGGGGCGGAGATCATATTGCGCAATTCGATCTTCCGGGGCGCCTACGAACTTCTGTTTACCCCGGTCCCGGCCGCTCAAAAGCGCGCCACCAAGCTGCTGGTTGATGTCGGCGCTGCGCGGGTGGGGGATGTGGCCGGTGGCATCCTGATCCAGGCCACCCTGCTGGTCGCTGCGGCCTGGGCCGGAGGGCTGCTGCTGGCGCTCACGATCGTGCTGGCGCTGCTGGCACTGCTGGTGGCCCGTCGGCTGCATCGGGGATATGTCTCCACCCTCGCGGGCAACCTGGCCCGGCATGCCAATCAGATGGCACCCGCCAGCGCCGACGATGCTGCCTCCCTGCTGCAGACGGCAGGGGGATTCGACTTGAGCCAGCTCCGCTGGCCGGCCCCTGCACCGGCGCTCACCGTGCCGATGCCTGAGCCGGCCACAACGGAGCAGGGCGATCCCGAGTCCCGCCGGCTCGGCCTCCTGCGGAGTGGCGCTGCCGCCGCAGTACGTGGTGCGCTGCTGCAAGGACCGCTCACGCCCCCCCTGGCCGAGCTGGCCATCGAACTGCTGGCCTGGGACGAGGTGGCCCCGGCCGCGATGCAGGCGCTCCGCGGGGTGGCCCCGGATGAAACGGACCGCCTGCTCGGGCACCTGCTGGATCCCCAGGAGGACTTTGCGGTTCGGCGCCGGCTGGTCCCGGTGGTGGCGCAGGTCCGCACGCCGGCGGTGGTGGAGGGGCTGCTCGCGGCGTTGAACGATCGCCGATTCGAGGTACGCTATCGGGCCGGTCGTGCCCTCAGTCACCTGTTGCCGGCGCTGCCGCAGGTGGTGGTCGAACGGGAGCGGGTGCTGGCAGTGGTCCTCCGGGAGGTCGAGGTCGGGCGGGGGGTATGGGAGGGCCGGCAACTGATTGATGCGGTGGAGGACGAATGGGAGCCGATGGCGGCGGAGGTCTTGCGCCGTCGGGCCAGCCGCAGTCTCGAGCATGTCTTCACCCTGCTATCGCTTGTGTTCCCGCGGAGTGCCCTTCGCCTGGCCTACGACGCGCTGCACACCGACGACCGTCACCTCCGCGGTACCGCGCTTGAATACCTCGAGTCGGTCCTGCCGGGGCGGGTGCGGGTGAAGCTGTGGGAGTTTCTCGAGCCGGGAGAATGGCAGCAGCAGGATCGGCAGCGGAGCCCGGAGGAGGTGCTGGCAGACCTGGTGCAGTCTCGGGAGTCGATCGTCCTGGCACTGGCGGAGGTCCGGCGCCGCTCGGGGCCAGTGGCCGGCTGAAGCGTCAGTGCGGGAGAGCCTGTGCCCCGCAGCGGGGTCCCCGGTGCGCGGGCCCCGAATCGGCAACGACGTCGCCCTAGTCGCCGTAGAGCGACCGGTACAGCGCCAGGTTGCGCTGCACGATTCTCACATAGTCGCGGGTTTCCGTGAAGGTGATGCGCT
>CAYUYF010000076.1:0-9670 GCA_964449145.1 uncultured Gemmatimonadaceae bacterium
GGTCTGGCGCACCAGCGCCAGCCCCAGGCCGGTGCCGCCATCCTTGCCGCCGGTGACATAGGCATCGAACAAGGTGTCGTGCAGGTCCGCCGGGACCCCGGGGCCGTGGTCGGTGACCCGCACCTCCACGCCGCCGGCCTCATGAGGCCGGCAGGCGATGTCGAGCGTCACGGCGCCGGTGCCCGCCTCGACCGCGTTTCGCAGCAGGTTGGCAAAGGCCCGTCGCAGGGGCTCGTAGTGGCCGGTGATTCGCGGGATGGCCGGGTCCAGCGCCAGCGCGACCTCCACTCCGGGCGGCAGGTTGTTGCGCGCCAGGCTGGCGAGCAGCTCGCCCACATCCACCTCCGAGGCCGGACCCTCCGGCAGCCGGCCCATCTCGGTGAACTCCCGGGCCAGCTGCTCCAGCCGCCCGGACTCGGTCTGCAGCACCTCCAGCGGTTCCTGCTGGGCCGGCGTGGCGCTCCGGCTGAGCGCCGAGACCGCAAAGCGGATCGGGGTGAGCGGGTTCTTCATCTCGTGCGCCACCCGGCGGGCCACCTCTCGAAAGGCCCGGAGCCGCTCCGCCTCGAGCTGCCGGGCCCGGGCTTCCGCCAGGCCCTCGGCCATCTGCCGAAACGCCCCCCTGAGCACCGCGAACTCCGGGGCGCCGCCCTCCCGCTCCCCGGTCGGCAGCGGTTCTTCCCGTCGGATGTTCCCGGTCCAGCCGACCAGTTCATCGATCGGCCGGCTCAGCTGTCGCGACAGGTACCCTCCCAGCCGGAGGGAGGCGTACACCACCATCGTGCCGAGCCCGAGGATGATCACCGCCAGGATGGCCGAGTAGTAGGTGGAGTAGGTCTCCTGCCGCTGAACCCGGGAGAGCGCGGCGTTGAGTGCCTGGGTGTGCGCGGCGAGCGCCCGCCGCTCCTCCGGCTTCAGCCGGAGCGAGTCCACGGTCGTGACCAGGGTCCGTCCGGTAGTGGCCACCATGGCCACCGCATCGCGGGTCGCCTCGGCCGCCCCGGCCGGAGCGCGCACCGACAGCGCCCAGCCGATCACGGCGATCGTGGTGGGCACACTGCCTAACGCCACCAGGGCGAGGAGCATCCGACGTCGGTAGCTCAGGGCCATCGGTTCGTTGCCGATTCTCCAAGGCGCCGGTGATCGTACCTCAGGAGCTCATGCCCGGCGGGTCCCGCCCCAGCGGCGCGCTGCGGCATGCCCTCCGTCCGAGTATCCACCCCGCCAGCCCGCCACTCAGGCTGCCGATCCATTCACTCCAGCCTCCGGGCGGCAGGCCCGCCAGCAGGGTCGCGCCGGCCAGCCCCAGGCCGGTCACCCCCAGGATCCACACGAGGGCCATTGGACCGCCCTCGCCGGCCCCGAGCCAGTAGCCGGCGGGGAACATCAAGGCCCCGAGCCACAAGGCGGTGACGAGCGCTGCCTCCGGACCGATCCGGTGGCGGAACGGCAGCAGCCCGGTCCAGGCCCAACCGGCAGAGAAAGGCACCCGCAGCTCTTTCGTCCCGGCGCGCGCTTCGGCTCGTAAGAGATAGTGGTTGCGCACGATGCCGCCAGTGATGCGGACGGTGTCGCCAGGGGCATGGCCCGGGAAATCCGTCATGCGGACCATCTGGCCGGCCAGCTCCGCGGCCACGAGGCCGTTGCGCACCCGGAAGATGAGGTCGTTGTGGGCCTGCCCCAGCACGAAGACTTCCTGCTGGAGGCCGTCGTACACGCTGGCGATGGGCGCCGGATCGTTGGGTGGGGGCCCGCTGATCACGGTGGCGGCAATCAGCACCGAGTCCCCGAGCAGCAGGTCCCGCAGGCGGGCGGAGTCGGGGACCCGGCCGGTCGGCAGCGGCTCTCCGTTCACCCGGATATCCCGCACCTTTCCGGCATAGATCGCGAACTGCCCGAGCACCGGCGCCCACTGCCCCCAGTACACCGTCTGGGGCAGGTCCCGCCGCATCCCCATCGCCGTGGCGCCAACAATGAACAACCAGGTCGTCAGGGTGGCCCCGGCGAGCCCTCGGGCCCTCGGGCGGGAGGGGCGCACGATGGTCTCCCAGTGCCGCACTATGAAAGCTCCGAGCGCGGCGCCGAGCACGTTGGTGATGAGGTCCCGGAGGCTGGCGTCGCGCCCCAGCAGCCACTGGGACTGGCTGAACTCGATGACCACGGTCACGGCGAGGGGTATCAGCCACACCCGCCAGCCCGACACCCAGCCAGCCAGTCCCGCGCCCAGGGGGACGAACAGGAGGACGTTCAGGACCGCATCGCGCAGCCCCTCCACCCCACAAGGATAGATGCAGAAAAAGGTGCTTCGCGCCACCAGCTCCACGTCTTCCGGAGACGAGCGGAGGGTCAGCCAGCCGATTGTCACCAGCGCCACAGTCGTGAGGCTGGAGCCCCACCACTTTCGTTGATCCAATGCGACAGCTCCGAGGGAAGAGACAGGCTTGCGCGGTTGGCATCATAACTGCACTATCCACATTCCTGATAGTGACGCTCGTCTCTCATCCCCGGACTCCTATGCTGCAGGCCTGTAACCCCAGGCGTGTCTGGAATCTTCTCCTCATCGCAGCCTTGGTAGTCCTGGGAACCGGCCCGGCCGCCGCTCAGAGCCTCACCGGCGGTGCCATCCGGGGGGAGATACTGCTCGCTGACGGTTCGGCTGTCGGTGGTGCCTCGCTGACGCTGGAGGATGAGAGCGGGATCGGGCTGCTGCAGCTGCGCAGCGATGCCCGGGGCCGCTTCACGGTGCCGCTGCTGCCGCCCGGACGCTACAGTGTGTTGGTGGAAAAGATCGGATTCCAGCCGTTGCGGCAGCGTGGGGTCCAGGTCTTCCCGGATCTGGTGACTCTGCTGGCCGTCCGGGTCGTCCGGCGTCCCCCTCCGTTCCAGGCCGTCGTGGAGGTGGAGGTCGCCGAACAGCGTTTCGGCAGCAGCACGCCGCGCATCAGTGAAGTGACTGGCTGGCCCGGCACCACCTGGTTCGCGCCCCGCAACGATGTGACCGCGGACGGCCGGAATTCGGTCTTTGCGATCACCCCCCGCGACCTGCGCTGGGGCTTCGCCTCGAGTGTCGGTGGCCTCCCGCAGGAGCGCTCCAAACTGCTGGTGGATGGGCTTCCGGGCGCATGGATGCGGCATCCAGGCATGGAGCCGGAACCCGGTGGGGCGCCGGTGTTCCCCCGGTTTCTCTATGATCATTCCCTGATTGTGACGCATGCCACGGATGTGGAGTGGCCGGGCGGCAATGGCGCCACCGTCGGGGTGGTCTCGCGCCCCCCGGCTCCCAAGTTCCGGTTCGAGCCCTTTGCCTTCCTGAGCAGCGGTCTCGGAGTTTCGCGTGCCCAGAATCCCGGCGATTCCTCCGTGACGTCGGTCAATGTCGGTGCCACGATTACCGGCGCGCTGGTGCCGGACAAGGCGAGCTACCGGATCGGGTTCGCCTACGAGGAGCTGGAGAGCCCGACCGCGAAGCCCTGGGAGACGGACACGGCGCGGTTTGACGGGGCGACCGTCGGTCTTTCCCAGGTGCTGGAGGACATCGGGCGCGACAGCCTTGGCGTTTCACTGTCCAGCCAGGTTCGTCCGCTCATCCGTTCCTATCGGGGGGGCTCGGGCGGGTTCCGGCTCGACTGGCGGCTCTCCCGAACCCTGAACGTGGTCACCCGGGCCAGCCTGGCGCGCTTCCGCGAGTGGAATCCCGAACTCGGGCCCGACCCCTCCAACGGGAGCGGGACTCGCCTGGATTCGCGGGACTTTTCCGGAGGGACCACCATCGAGTACGCCTCCGGCGCTTCCGCCAACGAAGTGCGGATCGGCTGGCACAAGACCCGGCGCGACTGGTCGGCGCCCAGGACGCCGACCAGCATCTTTGCCGAGGAAGGGGCCGGTCTCGGTGGTCCCGCCTCGGTGCCGGGCAAGTTCACCCGGACCGCAGTTGATATCGCCGAGAGCTTTCAGATGTCCTTCGGCGACCAGAGTCAGCACCGGCTGAAGGTCGGAGGACAGTACTCCAACGGCCCGTGGTCGCAGGACTACCTGTACGGGCAGAATGGGGTCTACCAGTTCGGCGACGTGACCGGGTTCGCCAACCGCCGCGGCGCCTTTGCGGTGACCGAGGCGGCGAACACCGGCATCGAGTTCGGCATGGTCGAGGTCGCGCTGTTCGGGCATTTCTCCTGGCGCCTGACTCCAGCGGTCTCGGTGCTGGGTGGCCTGCGCTGGGACCGGCAGATCTTTGCCCAGAACCAG
Organism: uncultured Gemmatimonadaceae bacterium; assembly: GCA_964449145.1. GTDB lineage: Bacteria > Gemmatimonadota > Gemmatimonadetes > Gemmatimonadales > GWC2-71-9 > JADJOM01. The sequence goes on from CAYUYF010000076.1 coordinate 4,246, forward strand.
GGGAATCCCATCCGGTTCAACAGCAACACCGCCGCGGCGTTTGGACGTGCCAACAACGCCATCCCGGACGACAACAACAACGTGGCCCCGCGCCTGGGCATCATCTGGGACAATGGCGGGCGGACCCTGTGGACTGCCGGGTTCAGCGCCTCGCGGCATTTTGGGCAGCTGAATCCGGCCCGGTTCGCCGAGGTAGCCCTCCACGACGGGGCGGTGACCGTTCGCCGGGCCGTGGGCGCACTCGGCTCCTGGACGACGCTGCCCGATACGCAGGTGACCGCGGAACTGGGCCCCCGGATCGCCATGTTCAGCAGTACCGGTGATTACCGGAACCCGCGGACCACCAAGGTGGATGCGGAATTCACCCGGACGCTTCCCAGGCTCGGCACCCTCCGGCTGACCGCGGGCTATCACCACACCGACTTCCTGCTGCGCCGGGTGGACCTCAATCTGCTTGGCGCGCCAGCCGGTCAGACGCAGGAGGGGCGCCCGGTGTTCGGTACGCTGGCCCAGGAGGGCGGCCTGGTCGCGGCGGTGCCCGGATCGAACCGGCGCTTCACCGGCTTTGACATGGTCTCCGCGCTCTCCTCCACGGGCTTCCAGGACTACTACGAGGTTGGCCTGACGTTCACTCGGGAGGCCGTCCGGGGGATCTCGCTCTCAGGGGGGTACCTCTGGTCCCGTACCCGGGATAACTGGCTGCAGAGCTGGACCGGTGATCCGGCCGACGAGCTCTCCCCGTTTCCCACCGATCCGATTGGCAATGAGTGGGCCGAGGGGCGGTCCGACTTCGACGTGCCCCATCGCGCCAGTCTGCTCGCCAGCTGGAGCACCGGGGGGTCGGCGCCGGTGACGGTGGGTGTCCGGTATCGATTCCGCTCCGGGCTGCCGTTTACGCCGGGCTTCCGTCCCGGCGTCGATGCCAATGCCGATGGCTCGGGCCGCAACGACCCGGCGTTCCTGGACCCCGCGCTTCCGGGGATGCCAGGGCTGCTGGCACAGAACGAGTGTCTGAAGAGTCAGACCGCGGAGTTCGCTGCCCGGAACAGCTGTCGCGAGCCCGCGAATCACGCACTCGACCTGCGCCTGGCGGTGGGACTCCCCATCCGCTCCCTGGGCGGGCGGGTGGAGGTCCTGCTGGATGTATTCAACCTCGCCGCCACCGCCACCGGCCTGGTGGACCGCGCGGTGCTGCTGGTTGATCCCGGCGGTACCCTGACGACCGACGCCCTCGGGAACGTCACCCTGCCGCTCGTGGCCAACCGTCGCTTTGGCCAACTGTTCAGCCGCCGCACGGAACCCCGGATGGTCCGCCTCGGACTCCGGCTCGCGCCATGATCGAGGACCCTATGTTCCGCCTTCGTCTTGCCACTGCTACCGTGGTCCTGCTGGCCGGGCTGGGGTGCAGTAACGCCGGGGAGGATCTTGGCTTCGGCCTCCCCAGCGGTGGGGCCATGTCCGCCCAGGTCTATTACGACCGGGATTTCAGCGGCGGTGCCAGCGCGGGAGACACCGCCTTTGCCGGCCTGCCGGTCTTCCTGCTGGTGGCCGGCACGCACGATACAGTGGCCACGGATACCACCGATGCCAACGGGGTCGTGAACTACTCGAATCTTTCCCCGGCCCAGTACAGCATCGCGGTGGACTCCGCCAAGGTGCTGGGCGACAGCATGGTCACGACGCTCACGCCGTCGCGGGTGACGATTTCGAGCCGCGGCCAGCCGCAGTTCATCTCCGCCCGCGCCGGGTATCCGGTCCTGACGATCACCCAGGTCCGCGCCGGCCTGGCCGGGCGAAAGGTGGTCGTGGCCGCGACGGTCCTCGCCGGACGCCAGTCCTTCAGTGATACGACCGCCCATCTCCGCGATGCGGGGAGCGCGCTGAGGCTGACAAGTGTGGCGGTGACTGTCGGCGGGACGGTCGTTCCGGGGGATCTCATCCGGACGCTCGGCCTGATCGCCAGCCGCAATGGCCAGCCGGTGCTGGACAGCGCACGCATCGTGCTGGTCTTTCCCTCCGGCCCGCCATCCGCCGACACCCTGACCAGTGCCGAGGCCGCCACCGCTGTCGGAGGTGCGCGTGATGCAGACCTGGTACGCGTGGTCCAAGCCGCGGTCACCGATACCTTGACCGTGGGTGCCGATTTCCGGGCAACGGTCGATGATGGCAGCGGCCCACTGGACCTGCTGATCGATGCCGCGCTGCAGCTCGGTTCCGCCCCGCTGGTTCCCGGCGATTCGGTCAATGCCTCCGGGGTCCTGGTCCCGCAGGGTGGTGGAGTTTGGCAGCTCAAGCCCAGGGGTGGGCAGGATATCAGCGTCTTCTAGTGCCGGTGGGCAGGACACGACCCGGGTCCACCCCGTCGCGAGCGGTTCGTCCGCCGCGAGCAAGGACCTCCGGGCTTACGAGGATTACAAGGAGGGCCAACGATGGAACGTGCGCCTCTGGCTAGCGATGATCTCCTCACCTGGCGAAGCCTCGGCATCGTCGGGTTCGTCTTTTTCGCGATTGGCCTGGTGAACCTCGGGAGCGCCTGGCTCCCAGCCAATTTCGGCGATCCCGAGTGGGAGTTCGGTACCACTAGCCAATTCTTTGACACCTTCCCCCTTCTGGGCCTGGGGATGGGGTTCCTCTTGGCCTATGGTGTGGCGCTGGGTCGCCGCTGGCAGATCCGGACCATCGCCACGGTAGGCATTGTCATGGCGGTGCTCATGTGGCTGGCGCTGGCCCTGTACGCGACGGTGTTGCCGATGGCCCTGGGTGCGGTCAAGGACCCGGTGGCACTGACTCCCCTCAAGAAGGCCGCAGCCAAGACCGGAGTACAGGCTTTGGTCTATCCGTTCGCCCTGCTTTGGCTTGCGGGCGCGAGCTGGAGAGCCAGCCTCCGGCGAAGGGCCGGCGGCTGACGCGGGCATTCTGTTGCATCAACCCCACAACACCCGCAGAGGTGCAGCAGTTCCGAGCGTCTCGGGTACTTCTGCTAAACGCTTGTAAGACAGTTTGTTAGCTGTGCTGCAGTGACCTCAAAAAGATGGCCCAAACCCTGCGATACCATAGTGGCGGCCCCCCAGGACCGCCCAACGAGGATGCAATGACCTCTTCGCGGATCCTGATCAAGACTGACGAAAAAAACCGCCACGCGCTCGATCCGTCCCCCGCGACGGGGTGGTACCTCCTCGGAGGAATCGGGCTGGTCTTCGCGGTAGTAGCTCTGGCCGACCTGATTCTGGTCTGGTACCCCGCACGGTTTGGGGACCAGGAGTGGGAATTCGGAACGATTACCACCGTCCTTGATGGGTTGCCGCTGTTTTCGATGGGACTGATGCTGTCCTTCGGGGCGGCGGTGGCAAAGGGAAACCTCCGACTGTTGCGAATCTGGTCGGTGGTGCTGGGGTTGGTTGGGGTGGTCCTGCTGGCGATTCTGCTCCTGTACCTCCGGAGCATCCCCCTGGCCCTGGCAACGGTGACCGAGCCGGTCCTGAAGGTCGGTCTCCAGAAGGCGATCCTGAAAACGGTGCTGCAGGGGGTGCTTTACCCCACCGCTTTCTTCTGGGTCGCGATACTCGGGTGGAAACATGCCCGCCGGGCATGATCCCCATATGGTTCACCAGCCTGACGACGAGGAACGCTCCATGAACAAGACTACCCGGCTCTTCACCCTCCTGGGGGTGCTCGCGGTCAGTCTGCCGACGATGGCCCACGCCAGCGGATTCCGGTCCTACCGGGTCTGCGGTGGCGATCAGTTCGCTACCTGTGCGGCGGTCACCATCAACGTGGTCGGCAGCGATGTCACCGTGCGCCTGTGGAACCTCTCGGGCAACGCCGCCGGAACCTATGGTCAGGGCGGCAACACCTGGGCCGGCACCGTGTTCAACGGCATCGGCTTCTACAACACCAGCGGTGTCAGCGCCGTGCTCGGCTCGCTCGCCGTGACCGGCCCGGCTCGCCCCGGCGACTCACCCGGTAACTGGGTGCTGTCCAACAGTGGCCGGGTCAACTTCATGGTGGACTTCCGGGTCAAGTCTCCCGGCAGCAAGACGCTGGACAACGGCATCTCGAGTGGCTGTGCGCAGCCTGGCCAGTTGCCGGGCGGGGTGGACCTGTTCCAGAACCCGTGCACCGATGTGTACGGCAACCACTGGGTGACCTTCAGCTTCAAGATCTCCGGCGACTGGGATCCGAACAACTCGGATCTGGTCATCCGCGGGATCAACGGCCCCGGTGGCCCCAACGCGTCCACTGAGTGCTGGACGGCCGCTACCCCAGGCGGCTACGCGGAGCCCAACTGCATCACTGTGACCCCCGAGCCCGTCAGCATGACCCTGCTGGCAACGGGTCTGGCCGGGATGGGTGGAGTCGGGGCCTTCCGCCGCCGGAAGCAGAAGCAAGACATCGCCTGATCCAGGCACGTCACTGGTGAACTGGCCCCGGGGTTCGTCGCCCCGGGGCCGCTGTTTTTCCCGGCGCGGAGCTTGCCTTGAACGCGGTGAATGGGAGACAATTCAGGTGTGACCGCCACCGCCATCCGCTTCACCCCCCTGCCCCCGGAGCCCGGCACGCCGCATCTCTTCTCCGTAGATGTGGAGGATTACTTCCAGGTCGTGGCCTTCGAGTCTCTGGTGCGCCGATCGGAATGGGATCGCCATCCCTCGCGGGTGGTCGAAAACACCGTCCGGCTGCTCGATCTGCTGGCCCAGCGGGGGGTGCACGGCACCTTCTTCACGCTGGGGTGGATTGCACGGAGGTACCCGGCTCTGGTGCGCCGGATTGCGGAGGCGGGTCATGAGGTCGCCTCCCACGGCGACTGGCACCGGCGGGCCTCCCGGCTGGATGCCGCCGGGCTCCGCGCCGAGCTCGCGGATTCGAAGGCGGCGCTGGAAGACGTGGGGGGACAGCCCTGCCTGGGATACCGAGCCCCCAGCTTTTCGATCATTCCTGGCGGGGAGTGGGCCTTCGAGGTGTTGCTGGAAGCGGGATACCGCTACGACTCCAGCCTCTTTCCCGTGCGCCGGCCGGATTACGGCTATCCGGCGGCGCCGGATGTCCCGTGCCTCATCGAGTGCCCCTCCGGTACCCTGCTCGAGCTCCCGCTGGCCACCACCCGGCTGCTCGGCGCCAGGCTGCCGGCGGCGGGCGGCGGGTACCTGCGGCAGTTCCCCCTGGGCCTGTTTCAGCGGGCCTTCCGCCGGGCGTCGGCGGCGGGCGTGAGCGCCATGTTCTACACCCATCCGTGGGAGTACGACACCGACCAGCCCCGGCTGCCCTGCGGTCCGGTCACTGCCTTCCGCCACTACCGGAATCTCCACAAGACCTGGCCCCGCATGACTGCGCTGCTGGACGAATTCCGCTTCACCTCTGTGGCGGAACGTTACGCCGAGAGGCTGGGGCAGGCGCCGATGGCTGCCCGCCGGGAGGCGCCGTGACG
>CAYUYF010000077.1:0-9341 GCA_964449145.1 uncultured Gemmatimonadaceae bacterium
AATCAGCTCGACGGCCTGGTCTACAAGGTGGAGAAGGACAGCAAGGAGTGGGTGGACCGGCTGGCGGCGGATGCCAAGAGCCGGCTCGACAACGCCGTCGAAGGCGCCAAGGGGGCGCTCAAGACCGGCGACCACGAACTCATCAAGAAGGCGCTCGACGAACTGAACGGCGCCTACTCGGCCGCCGGCGCGTCAATGTACCAGAGCGCTCAAGCCTCGACCGGCAGCACCGAGGCTCCTCCCGGCGGTACGGAAGAGGGTGCCCCGAAGGAGGACGTGGTGGAGGCCGACTACGAGATCGTGGACGAGGGGAAGAAGTCCTAAGTAGGGGACTGGGAACCGGATAGCGCGGCGAGCGCCCCGGAGGGGAAGGGCCTCCAGGCGCTGGAGGTGCGCTTGGCGGGGGAGGGTTGGTCGTCGCGCACCTACGCGCCTTCCGACCCTCCCCCTCCGTGTCGCTCCTCCGCTCCGGCCCCCGATTCACCCTGCGACGCAAGCCCGGAACAGCGCATCCGACATACATTAGATTGCGACAGACCTTAGCGGAGAACCCAGATGTCGGTTCGTTCACTCAATTGGCTCAAGTTCGGCGGGCTGGTCACGCTCGCCTTTGCGCTCGGCCTGCTCTTCGCCGGCCTGCTCGACCTGCCCAGCCGGTCCACCGCCCAGGAGCAGGGACGGCCGGCGGCGGCGATCCAGCCGGTCCAGGCGCCGACCATTCCGCAGGCCAGAATGCTGTCGGATCTGTCCGACGCATTCGCCGCGGTCTCTGAGCAGGTGCGGCCGAGCGTGGTGTTCATTCGGAGCCAGCGAACCGAGCGGGCCAGCCGGATTCCCCCTGGCATGGAGCAGTTCTTCCGAAACGCCCCGCGGCGTCCGGAGGTCCAGCGCGGTACCGGATCGGGATTCATCGTGTCGAAGGATGGCTACATCCTCACCAACAACCATGTGGTGGAGGGTGCGGAAAAGGTTACCGTCAAGCTGTTCGACCGGCGCGAGCTCAGCGCCACGGTCATCGGCACCGATCCCCTGACGGACGTGGCGGTCATCAAGATTGATGCGCCACGGCTGGTGCCCGCGGCGTTCGGGAACAGCGACGACACCAGAATCGGAGACTGGGTTCTCGCGGTAGGCAATCCCCTTGGAGAAGAGTTCACCTTTACCGTCACTTCCGGCATCATCAGCGGCAAGGGCCGCAGCCTCCGGGCGCTGCAGCGGGGCCAGGCCGCCATCGGCGACTTCATCCAGACCGACGCCGCCATCAACCCCGGCAACTCCGGCGGCCCGCTCATCAACGTGCGGGGTGAGGTGATCGGCATCAACTCGGCCATCGCCAGCGAGACCGGCACCTACATGGGCTACGGCTTCGCCATCCCGATGAACCTGGCCCGCACCGTCATGAACCAGCTGGTCACCACCGGCAAGGTGCAGCGGGCAGCACTGGGCATCGAGGTACGGGATGCCACCGAGAACGATGCGGCATACGTCGGCCTGAAGGACATCCGCGGGGTGCTGGTCTCGGCCTTCCCCGATGGGATCCAGTCGCCGGCCGAGCGGGCCGGGCTCGAGGTAGGGGACGTCATCGTGGCGGTAGACGGGCAGCCGGTGAGCTACGTGGCGCAGCTGCAGCAGCTGGTCGGGTTCCGCCGCCCCGGTGAGGCGGTGAAGGTCGAGGTCGCCCGCAAGGGAGGGCTCCGCAAGACCTTCAGTGTGCGGCTGATGGAGCAGGCCTCGGAGCCACAGCTGGCCGCTGGAGACGATCAGAGTGCGCCGGACCAGAACACCGAGGAATCGGTGAGCATGGACGCGCTGGGCGCCTCGGTGCAGACGCTGACTCCGGCGATTGCGCAGGAGCTTCAGCTCGACCGCGAGGTTCGCGGCGTCTTGATCACTGCGGTGGACCCCAACGGGCCGGCCTACTCCCAGCTCTTCCCCGCTGAAGAGGGCGGCCCGGACATCATTCAGAGCGTCGAGGGCACGCCGGTGCGGACCGAGACGGAACTCCGGACCGCGCTCAGCAAGGCCGGGAAGGGCACCATCGTGACGCTCAAGGTCTACAACCCCCGCGCCGGCCGGAGCCGGGTGGAGCGCGTAAGGCTGCAGTAGGCTGGGGACGGTTAGACGGTTGGGCGGGGGTGGGGTCCGAGAGGATCCCACCCTTTGTCTTGCCTGCCCCGGGCCGGACAGGTCAATTGCCTCGTTGGGGGAGCTGGTACCCCTCCCCGGGGGCCGCACCCCACCCCGCCGACACGGAGCACCACCCAGGCCGGAGCCGATGGTGCATCGTTGGCCCGGCGGAATGGGTGGCGCATATATTTGCGGCACGCGAGCGTGGCGGAACTGGCAGACGCGCAGGACTTAGGATCCTGTCCCGCAAGGGGTCCGGGTTCGACTCCCGGCGTTCGCATCCCTTCTCCCATCGAGGTCCCATGACTGACGACGCCACCAACCTCGAGATCCGGAAGTTCCTCAAGCAGTTCGGCGTCGCGGCCCAGCGAGCCATTGAGGACGCAGCCCGGACCGCCGGTGGAGGAAAGACGCTCCACTTGAAGGCGACGCTGAGCATCAACCAGCAGGCGGATGCCCACATCGAGCACGGCGAGGTCCGGCTGGGCTGAGCGCGGCGACGCGGCGGCCTTTCAGACCGGACGCAGACGAGGGATCTTCGAGGCTCGCGGCCTCGAAGATCCCTCGCCGCCTTCGGGGCTGGGGTTCCGCCCCCCCCCCACCAGCTCCCGGCCTACCGTCGCGGCGGCAGGAAGATATTCACCTCCGCCCGCTGACCCTCCAGCAGGTGTACCCCGCAGAAGTACCCGGTCTGGAGATTCCTCCCCTGCTCGGCCCGCGCCACCAGGTCGTACTTGCCGGCCGGGAGTCCCCGGACGCGGAACGTGCCCGCCCGGTCGGCCACCACCTCACGTACCAGCTCCCCAGTTCGGCCGCAACCAGCCGGTGGTGGCGGCGGCGGATTGGTGTCAGGCGGGATGGTGTCCGTCGGCGGAGGGGGCGGCGGCGGCGGGCCGGAATCCGGGCGGAGCGTGTCCATCGGTGGGAACGGATCCAGCATCGCCATGAACTGCATCAGCGGCACCATGCCGCTATCGGGCGGCGTGCCGGTAGTGTCGCTGGGGATGGTGTCCACGAAAAAGATCGAGACTCGGGCGCCGGCCACCGGGACCGTGGCGCTGTCCGGTGCCAATCTCAGAGTGACCACCCTGCCATGGATGCTGGAGTTGCCGTTACCGCCCCGGGAGGCGCCGCCGCTCAACCCCGGGTCGGTTGCCGAATCTCCGCACCCTGCCATCAGCCCGAGCACAAGGGCCCCGCTCCACCAGAACCGCGACCGCATCGTGACCTCCCTGGGAAACCGTACAATCCGTGGACCCGTCCGGCGGGTGGCCAGATGGGCGGCCGGCCCCTGCAGTGTCGGGCGGCCAGTGCCTGATCGTCACCGATATCGGTTCGGCTCGCCGAATGGGCGACCGCGATCACCCTTGAGACCCCCTGCCCCCGCCGGACGTCACCCCGTGACCTTTCGCCCTTTGACCGGGTCCTACTGACATGATCTCGACAGACGCCGAGCTCGTTGTCCGGGCGCGCGCGGGCGATCTGGCGAGCTATGCGGCGCTGCTGTCGCGGCATCGCGCCAGCCTGGAACGCTACGCGGTGCGGCTGCTTGGCAACCGGGAGGATGCAGAAGAGGCACTCCAGGATTCGCTGGTCCGCGCCTGGCAGGCGCTGGACCAGTGCGCCCAGCCAGACCGCGTGAGGAGCTGGCTGTTCCGGATTCTGGTCAACCGGTGCCGTACCCGGTTATCCCGGCCGGACCGGATCGCGCGGGGACCCGAGGGAGACGACGCGCTGGCGCACGCCGCGACCGCGCCGCACGCCGAGGGAGAGGCCTGGCGGGAAGAGATTGCCCGGGCGCTCGGCCAGCTCCCGGGAGACCAGCGGGAGGCCTTCCTGCTCAAGCATGTCGAGGAGTTCAGCTATGAGGAAATCAGTGAGCTCACCGGCGGCAGCATCCCCGCGCTCAAGATGCGGGTGAACCGCGCCTGCGCCCGTCTGCGGGAGCTGCTGGAGGATGTCTATCGTGCCTGAAGACGAGCAGTTCCACCCTGAGTCCGGGGCCTGGCTCGGCCCGGTCACCCGTGAGCTTCAGCGTCCGGTCGACCTGGGCGACCGATATCTCGCCCGTGCCATGGCCACCCTGCCGCCTCGACGCCGCCTGCTGCCGTGGCGGACGCTGGGCACGCTGGCCCTCGCCGCCGGCCTGGTGGCGGCGATCGGGCTGAGCCTGTTCCGGCCGGGGCGCGACGCCGGGGCGCCGGTGCGATTTGTCCTGGACGCCCCCGCGGGCGCGGTGGCGCTGGTAGGAGACTTCAACGACTGGGATCCACAAACGCTCCCCCTGGTCCGTCGGGGCGGCAGCTGGAGCGTGACCCTCCGCCTGCCCCCGGGCCGCTACCGCTACGCCTTCGTGGCGGATGGAGATCGCTGGCTCAACGATCCCAGCCACCCGGCGGCGCCTGACGAGTTTGGCACCCCAACCTCGGTGATCACCGTTGCGAACTGACCGCCTGCTGGTTGCCCTCTTCCTAGGTACGAGCCTGCTGGCGAACCGGCTCGAGGGCCAGGACCCCCGGCTCACGGTGCGACTCCCCGGCGGGGTGGCTCGGGCCGTCCAAGCCACGATAGACGGCGCAACTCAAGCGGGCCTCCCCGCCGATCCGCTGGTGCAGAAGGCCCTCGAGGGCTGGAGCAAGGGGGCCGACTCAGCCCGGATCGTGGCGGCGGTGCAGAACCTCGCCACCCTGCTGGGACGCGCCCGGCGCGCGCTGGGCGGGGTGGCTCCCGAAGCCGACCTCATCGCAGGCGCCGCGGCGCTGCGGGCCGGGGCGGAACCCGGCACGCTGGCCACCCTCCGGGGCCTGCGCCCCTCCGATCCTCTGGCGGTGCCTCTCAGCGTTCTGGCCGACCTTCTCACCGCCGGCGTCGGCCCGGAGCGGGCCTGGTCGTCGGTCCGGGAGATGGCGTCCCGGGGCGCCAGCGATGCGGCTTTCCTCAGGCTCCGAGAAGATCTGGTGCCCTCGGGGAGCGAACGTCCCCTCCCGCCGGCGGTGGAACGCCCTCCAGGCACCCCGCTGCCTACCAGCCGGGACCGGCCGTGAAGCGGATCACCCTGGCACTTCTTGCTGGGTTGACCACCGGCGCCCAAGCGCAGGTGGCCGCCCGGATAGACCTGAGAGTCGGCGGCTCCGAGCAGCGCCGACCAGGCGTGGCAGCGCTCTGGTCGCTGACACCGAGCATCCTCTGGGAAACGGGCGCCTATCGGTTCAGGGCCGAGGGGGAGTACGGCGAGTTCGCGGTCCTCGGGCAGGGTGCCCAGGGACAGGTTGAGGGCTCGTGGTTTGGCCAGCTGGGGCCACCTTTTCTCGTCGAACTGACGGGTCAGGCGCGGGGCACAGCACTGCGCTCCGGCAGCCAGGGACAGGCGGACGCCGGGGCCCGGCTGCATCTGGCGGAGGGCCGACGGGGCCTCTGGGCTGGGGCGCAGGCGGGCCGGGACGGCCGCGGTCCTACCATCCGGTGGGAGGCTGCGGCCTGGCATCGCATCGGAGATCTCTGGATCCAGGTGCAGGGCTCCCAGACCTCGGCGATGGACCTGGTGCTCCGGGAAGGCGTGGCGCCCGACACACTCGCCCCCCAGCCCGATACACTGTTCCGGGAGCAGGTCCGAGTCCATACCGACATCGGCACCTGGCTCCATTGGCGCCGTGGTCCGGTCCAGCTGGCCGGCGCCCTCGGCCGCCGCTTTGGGGTCAGCGAGCCGGCGGGCGGCGTCCGGGTCAATCCCGGCACCGGCGACCCAACCTTGGCGGCGTCAGTCCAAAGGTCCCGAGCGGTGACCTGGTGGACTCTGGAAGGGCGGCTCTGGCTCACCGAGCGGGTGGGCCTGATCGCGTCCGGTGGCTACCAGCCCCCGGATGGGTCCCTTCGCACTCCGGGCGGCCGCTTTCTCAAGCTCGGCCTGAGCGCGGCCCTCCCTCGCGGCAGGAGGGAGACCGCCTCCCTGCTTCCTGCGCCCCGCGGGCGGACGGTGGAGCTGAGGCCCTTGGCCGGCGGATTCCAGGAGCTGCTTGTCACCGCGCCGGGAGCGCGGGAGGTCGAGCTCATGGGCGAGTTCACCGACTGGCTCCCGGTTGCACTGGTGCCGGCAGGCGGCGGACGCTGGCGGCTCCGAGTGCGCCTGCGGCCAGGAGCCTATGGCCTGAATGTGCGCTACGATCGCGGCGCCTGGGTGGTTCCGGCTGGCCTCCCGGTAATGAAGGACGATTTCGGCGGGGAGACCGGCATGTTGCTGGTGCAGTGAAGTAGTCCGTCGAGAACGCAACTGGGGAGGGGTCTACGATTCCCGCGACGCCTGCGACACCGCTGGACGGCGCAGGAGCGCGAGACGGACGGCATCCACCACCAGTCGGAGGTCGTCGATCTTGGCCAGGAGGGGAACGCCCCGCTGCTCGATCGGGGTGTGGACCTTCGGATCGCGGGCGGCCCCGGTGAGGAACACCACCCGTCCCGCCAGAACCGGCGCGCGCTCCATCAGCAGGTCGTAGAATTGAAGGCCGCTGATCTCGGGCATGAGGACATCGCTCACCACGGCATCGGGTCCGGGGGCCTCCGCCACCAGCACGAGTGCCTCGGCGGCGGAGGCCGCCTCGGTGACCCGGTAGCCGGCACGCTCGAACAGCGCCCGGAGTGCCCGGCGCATTGAGGGCTCGTCGTCGACAACCAGAACAGTCAGCACAAGTCCTTCGGCGGCAAGGTGTTGGTTGGAGCCGTCGGGGTCGTCGCGGCCCCCGGGTACCGGCTTCTGTTCCAGTATCGGCAGGCCGGTGGCGTGATTTGACCCCCGGGGATCGGGCGGGGTAGATTGCCGCCCATGTCGGACATCTCAATCGTAAAGACCAAGGAAGACGTTGCCTCGAAATCGCTCCAGGTGACGGTCCCGGTGGACCGGATCCAGAAGGCGGAATCGAAGGCCGTGAAGTATTACAGTCAGCGGGCCCGACTGCCTGGTTTCCGCCAGGGCAAGGCGCCGGACGCGGTCGTCCGCCGCCGGTTTGGGGAGGCAATCCGCCAGACGGTTCTCGAGGAGCTCATCCGCGAGAGCTGGGACGCCGCGCTCAGCTCGGAGTCGTTCAAGCCCATCGCCGAGCCGCACATCCACCATCTCAAGTTCGAGGAAGGCCAGCCGCTGGAGTTCGAGTTTCACGTCGAGATCCGTCCCGACGTGGCGCTCTCTCGTCCGGGCGGGTTCACGGTTCAGCGGACGCTCAAGCCGGTGACCGATGCCGAGGTCGAGGAGCGGCTCCGGGACGTGCAGGAGCGGAAGGCCACCTGGATCCCGGTAGAGAATGAGAAGCCCGCGCCCGGCCAGATGGTGCGCCTTGAGGTGGCCCCGATCGAGGAGTCGGGAGTCGGCGCCGCTCAGCCGTACAACATGGTCTTGGGAGAGGGACGCGCCATTCCGGATGTGGAGGAGCGGGTCATGACGCTGCTCCCGGGTGAGGCGGTGGACACCGAGGTACGATTCCCCGATGACTTCCCGGACCAGAGCCGCCGGGGACAGTCGCGCCGGGTGCGGATCGCGCTGCACGAGGTCAAGCGGCAGGAACTGCCCGTGCTGGACGATGCCTTCGCCCGTGAAGTCGGCGATTTTGACACCCTCGACGCCCTGCGGCAGGCGCTCCGGGCGGACCTGGAGCAGGACGCGCGGGCCCAGGCCGATTCCGGCGTCCGCCAAGAGCTGCTGCAGCAGTTGTACGCCGCCAACGATATCCCCGCGCCCGGATCGCTGGTGGACAAGCTCATCAAGGGCTACATGCAGGCGTACCAGATCCCAACAGAGCAGTTCGAGACCTTCTCCGCCGAGTTTCGGCCGGTGGCGGAACAGCAGGTGCGGCGGGAGCTCGTGCTGGACGCGGTGGTAGACAGCCAGAAGCTGGCGGCTACCGAACAGGATATTGACACCCGAGTGGCAGAGCTGGCGGCGGCACGGAACCTGCCTGCTGGTAAGCTCTACGCCGAGCTCGAGAAGGCCGGGCGGCTCCGGGAACTGGAACGCTCACTCACTGAGGACAAGGCGTTCGCCTGGCTCCTCCAGCAATCCACTGTCGTAGACGCGTGAGCACCCCAATGGCCTCTCTGTATCCTCCCTACGTCATCGAGCGGTCGAGCCGCGGCGAGCGGTCGTACGACATCTTCAGCCGCCTGCTCATGGACCGCATCGTCTTTCTCGGTGCGCCGATCAACGACGACGTGGCGAATATCATCATCGCCCAGCTCCTGTTCCTCGAGGCGGACAACCCCGAGCGGGACATCTATCTGTACGTCAACTCGCCGGGTGGCGTGGTGTCGAGCGGCCTCGCCATCTACGACACGATGCAGTACCTCAAGGCGCCCGTGAACACCATCTGCATGGGCATGGCGGCCTCGATGGGGTCGTTCCTGCTGGCGGCCGGCATCAAGGGCAAGCGCAGCGCGCTGCCGCATTCGCGCATCATGATCCACCAGCCCTCGGGCGGGACCCAGGGCACGGCCTCGGACATCGAGATCCAGGCGCGGGAGATCCTCTACCTCCGCTCCAAGCTGAACGGCCTGTACGCCCTGCACACCGAGCAGCCCATCGAGACCATCGAACGGGACATGGACCGGGACCGGTTCATGAGCGCCGAGGAGGCCCGCGACTACGGCCTGATCGACAACGTGATTTCCAAGCGCACCGACATTCAGCCGGCCAAGATCGCCGGCTCTTGACCTGTTCCCGGGGAGGGGACAGACTTCCTGTCGCTCCCCCCACGACTTCCACCGACGGGCCACAGACACATGTCCAACGACAAGCATCTCCGCTGTTCGTTCTGCGGCAAGTCGAAGGATTCGGTCCGGAAATTCATCTCCGGCCCGTCGGTGTACATCTGCAACGAGTGCATCACCCTCTGCAACGAGATCCTGGCGGAGGATGAAGAGCGGGAAGTTGCCGATACCATCACCCAGGTCCCCACGCCGGGTGAGGTCAAGACGGTGCTGGACCAGTATGTCATCGGCCAGGAGCGCGCCAAACGCACCCTGGCCGTCGCCGTCTACAACCACTACAAGCGCATCAACGCCGCCAACACCCGCGACGGGGACGTCGAGCTGGACAAGTCCAACATCCTGCTCATCGGCCCGACCGGCGTGGGCAAGACGCTGCTGGCGCAGACCCTGGCCCGCATCCTGGACGTCCCCTTCACCATCGCCGACGCCACCACCCTCACCGAGGCCGGCTACGTCGGCGAGGA
>CAYUYF010000078.1:0-9277 GCA_964449145.1 uncultured Gemmatimonadaceae bacterium
CCATCGACTACGCCAACGGCGACCCCCACATGGGGCACGCCTTCGAGAAGGTCGGGGCCGACTGCATTGCGCGGTACCGCCGCCTCCGGGGTGACGCGGTCTGGTTTCTCATCGGGATGGACGAACACGGGCAGAAGGTGGCCCAGACCGCCGCCGAGCGGGGCGTGACCCCGCAGGCGCTGGCCGATGAAGTGGCGACGGTGTTCCAGCAAACCTGGCGCGACCTGAGCATCTCGCACGACCAGTTCATCCGAACCACCTCCCGGCCGCACCACGAGGGGGTCCGTGACCTGATCGAGAAGATCTTCGCCACCAACCCCGACGACTTCTACGAGCGGAGCTACACCGGACGCTACTGCGTGGGCTGCGAGGCCTTCAAGACCGAGGGGGACATCGTGGATGGCCGATGCGCCCTCCACCCGACCCGGGTGCTGGAAGACGTGGAAGAGCGCAACTGGTTCTTCCGCCTCTCCAAGTACCAGGGCTTCCTGGAGCAGTTGCTGGCCGAGCACCCGGAATTCGTCCAGCCGGAAATCCGCCGCAACGAAATCCTGGGCCTGCTCCGCCAGGGGCTCGAGGATGTGTCCGCCAGCCGGAGCCGTTTCGACTGGGGGATCCCCTTTCCTCGCCCCATCAGCACCGGTGAGATCCAGACCACCTACGTCTGGTTCGACGCCCTGCCCAACTACTGGACGGCGGCTCGCTTCCCCGGTTCCGGGGCCGCCTGGCCAGCCCAGCTGCACGTGATCGGCAAGGACATCACCCGTTTCCACTGCGTCATCTGGCCGGCCATGCTCAAGGCCGCCGGCGAGCCGCTGCCGGAGCAGGTCTGGGCCCATGGCTTCATCTACTACGGTGGCGACCGCTTCTCCAAGAGCGCCGGCGTGAAGCTGGACCTGAGAGAGGCCATGGCCCGCCACGGCCCCGACGCGCTGCGCTACTTCCTGCTGCGCGAGGTGGGCTTCAGCAACGACGGCAACTTCACCTGGGAGCGGTTCGACGAGCGCTATACCGCCGACCTCGCCGACGGACTCGGGAACCTCGCCAGCCGGACCCTGGCGATGATCGAGAAGTATCGCGGCGGCCGGGTTCCCGCCGCGGCGGCGCTCACCACCCTGGACCAGGCGGGGGGGGAGGTCGTCGCCCGGTACCGCACGGCGATGGATGCCCTGGACCTGCGCGCCGGCGCCGAGGCGGCCTGGGACCTGGTGACGTCGGCCAACCAGTACATCGTGCAGGTGGCCCCCTGGACCCTCGCCAAGCAGGGCCGGGACGCCGAACTGGATCAGGCCCTTGCCGCCCTGGCCGGGTGCCTCATCCGGCTGGCGGTACTTGTTTCCCCCTTTATGCCGGGCAAAGCGGCAGAACTCTGGCACCACCTGGGGCTGGAGGGGGCGGTTTCCGACGCCTGGGCCCGCGCCAGCGCCCCGGGAGGCGCCGGAACCGCTGTAAGAAAGCCGGACGGATTGTTCCCCAAACCACCCCATCCAAATCCTTGACAGTCAAGTACTTGGCAGTGAGCTAGAGCACTTGACACCCCCTGTCCCGGGGGCCATACTATCGCGCGCTCAGGCCGCCACCGGCGGCTCCCCCCTCATTTGGGCACGGTATTTCCTTAACGATCCGGGTAGTTCCGGCTCGTACCCAGGGGTTGTCATGTCACAGCGGAAGTGGACCATCGTACTGGTGCCTCCGGGCTCCGGGGCCTCGAAGATGATCGAGGTCTCGCAGCGGCTGCTTAAGGCCGCGGCCAGCGTTGGCATGGTCCTCGGTCTGACCGCTTTGGCCCTTGGTTATGGAACGGTGTCCCGCTCCGTGGACCTGGAGCGCGCCGCCCGCCTGGAGCGGGAGAACGCCCAACTGGCCCAGCAGATCGGCCAGCTTCAGGGGCAGCTGCTGGATCTGTCCGACACGCTCAGCACCATTGCCCGGCGTGATGTGCGCATCCGCCTGCTGGCCAACCTCGAGCCCAACGACCCCAGCGTACAGCAGGCCGGGATCGGCGGGCCGGCGGGCCCCTCCGGCAACCGGGCCCCGGCCGGAGTCCTCGGCCGCCGCGCCAGCGAAGTCCGGGTTGACCTTGGGGCCCTGATCCGCCGGGCCAACCTCCTTGCAGCTTCCTACGATGAAGCGGGCGACAGCCTGGAGCTCCACCGCGACCGGCTGGCGGCCATGCCCTCCATCATGCCCACGGCTGGCTGGCTCTCCAGCGCATTCAGCCGGATGCGGGAGCACCCGGTGCTGCATTACGCCCGGCCTCATGAGGGCATCGACGTCACGGCACCCACCGGCACGCCGATTCAGTCCCCCGCCACCGGCTCCGTCGTGTACGCGGGCTGGGAGGCCGGTTATGGCAACGTGATCGAACTCGACCATGGCTTCGGCATCCGGACCAAGTTCGCCCACGCCTCCAAGGTGCTCGTCCGGCGGGGGCAGCGGGTGGAGCGCGGCCAGATCATCGCCGAGGTCGGTAACACCGGCCTGGCCACGGGCCCGCATCTCCACTACGAGGTGCACGTCAACGGGAAGGCGGTCGATCCGCTCCGGTACGTGCTGCCGGATGTGGTGGTGGACTAGGCGATCAGGCGATTAGGCGACTAGACAAGAAAGAAAGCAGCCCCGCTCATCGAGCGGGGCTTTCTGTTGCGCTGGAACCACCAAGGCGCCCAGGGGCAGAACCGGCGCCTAGAACTTCACCGCGGGCACCTCTTCGGCGCCAGCCTTGGCCTCGAAGTACGGCCGCGGGGTGCTGTGGCCGAACATCTTGGCGGTGAGGTTGTAGGGGAAGGTCCGGATATAGCTGTTGAACTGGTTGACCGCGTCGTTGTAGTCCTGGCGCGCGGTGGAAATCCGGTTCTCGGTTCCGGTCAGTTCGTCCTGCAGCGCCCGGAAGTTGGCGTCGGATTTCAGGGCCGGGTAGTTCTCCACCACCGCCAGCAGCCGGCCCAGCGGCGCGTTGAGGGCCTGATTGGCGGCAGCCATGTCCTCGAGGTTTCCGCCCTGGATGGATCCCGCCAGGCGGGCACGGGCGTCCGCCACCTCGGTAAAGATGGTCATCTCCTGCTTGGCGAACCCCTTGACGGTCTCCACCAGGTTGGGGATCAGGTCGGCCCGGCGCTGCAGCTGGGCGGCGATCTGCCCCTCGGCGCGATTGACCTGTTCGTCCAGCGCCTGAATCCGGTTATAGCCGCAGCCGCTGGCGCCCAGTGTGAGCGCGGCAAGCAGGACCCATCGTGATGTGCGCATCATCCCCGATCTCCAGTCTGAAAGTGATCCACGAAACGCGCCGCCGATTCGACGGCCGCGAGGTACCCCCGCATGTCGGTCTCCGAGCAGACCCAGTCCTTCACCCCCCGGCGGGTGACGATGCGCGCCAGCTTGTCTCCGTCGAAGCCGGCAGTCCGCCCCGCCGCCTGCACCAGGTCCACCGGGTCGGTAGGGGGGACCTGTCCCGCCAGCAGCAGGAGGCCGCGGAGGAGGAACAGGACCGTCGAGATGCTGCGGCTGGTGAACTGGCCGAGTGTGGGGCCGTCCTTGTGCATCAAGGCATAGGCCTGCCGGAGCCGCAGCAGCTTGCCGCGGAATTCCCGTTCGAGCGCCCGACGGAGGTCTTCCGGCCGGACGTTGAGCCCGGTGAGCGGGTCGGCGCCGCGGAGCACCCGGTAGTGCGCCCGCATCTCGGCGATCTCCAGCGGGTAGGCGTCCACGGAGCGCAGCCATTCGGCACGCGTCAGGAGCAGAGGCAGGTCCCCCGCCCGCTCGCGCCAGCGTACCAGCGGCAGGTGCAGCCGCTCCAGTGCGTCGGTCCCCAGGGCGTCCACGATCAGTACCACGTTGATGTCTGACCACCCCGGGAGATACTGGCCCCGGGCCGCCGACCCGTGCAGCACCGCACTGTAGTCGCCGAGCCCGGCGCCGTCGAGATCCGCCACCAGCTGAGTCAGGGTCTGCTCGAGATCACTCATCGCCTCGTCTCCTAGAAACTCCGGCCGGCACCGCCGCCGCTGAATCCGCCGCCACCGCCAAAACCGCCGAATCCCCCCCCCCCCCCCCCCCCCCCCCCCCCCCCCCCCCCCCCCCCCCCCGCCCCCACCGCCCCAGCCGCCACCGAAGCCGCCGCCGCCCCAGATGATCGGCGGGCCCCGCCGACGGCCGCGTTTCCCGCCGCTGGAGAGCGAGGAGAGCACGATCATCACCACCACCAGAATGACGAAGATGATCAGGGGATTGAGGCCCTCGGCCTGCTCACCGCCGCCGCGGAACGGATCCGCGGCCAGCAGGGTGGAATCGCTGACGCCGTACCCTCGGGCCGCGACCGCCGCGATCGCCTGGGTCCCCAGGACCAGCGCGTCGCCCCAGCGCGCGTCGCGGAGGTCGGGCAGCATCAGGTCGGTGATCCGCCCCGCCGTGGCATCGGTGATGATCCCCTCGATGCCCCGTCCGGTGGCGATGTAGACCTCGCCGCGGTGGTCATCCGTACGGGGCACCAGGAGCAGCACCACCCCGGCATTCCGCGCCGAGTCGCCGATCTCCCCCCGGCCACCGACCCCCCAGGCCCGGCCAATCTCCAGAGCCACGTCTCCAGGCGCCTGGTCCTCGATGGTGGGCAGGGTCACCACGGCGAGTTCGGCACCCGTCGCGGTCCGGAGCCGGGCGGCGAGGTCGTTGATTCGGGAGGCGGCCTCCGGGGCCACGATCCCCGCCGCGTCGGTCAGGTAGTTGTCGGGCCGCTCGGGGAAGAGCCGTGCGATGCGCGGATTCTGGGCGGCCAGCAGCGCCGGCAGCAGTTGTAGCAGCCACAGGGCACGGGTAGCTTTCCGCACTCCTTGCTGAAGCCGGTTGCCCGTGATCCGCTGGATGCCCCTGTTGTTGCTCTCGCTGGCTGCCTGCGATGCCCGCGAGGTCACAGTCGAAGTCGCCATTCCCGGCCCTGATTCCGTGGACGCGCCAGTCGCCCGGCTTGGACTGGTCGCGCTGTCCTATGATCGCGACAGCGTCCTGCGGTCGCTCGAGGTGGCCAACCCCCGTCCAGCGGCCCTGACCCGTCCGCTCGACAGCCTGTTCGGGCAGTTCCGGGTGCCCTTCGCGGCCTACGCCCGCGCGGCCTACGACGTGCAGACCCGCGAGCGCGCCCTCAACCGGCTGGGGCAGCAGCTGGACTCGCTCCCGCGCGGCAGCGCCGAGTACGATTCGCTCTATCGCCGCTTTGCCGTCCACTCCGACAGCCTCACCCGGGCCCGTGACCGCCGGGACCAGGCCCAGCGCACCCTTGCCGTGGCCCGCAATCGTCTTGGCCCGAGGCTGGACAGCCTGCGCCGACTCATGGCGCGCTGGGAAGATAGCACCTATCGGGAGTATGGCAGCATCACCGCCCGCCTCAGCAGCAGCCTGGGCCGCGAGGCCATCGCCGACAGCACCGACGCCTGGGGCAAGGCCACGCTGAAGCTCCCGGCGGGCGACTGGTGGATCTACGCCCATTCCTGGGATGCGTGGGATCCGAACAGTCAGTGGTACTGGAACGTCCCGGTCACCGGCACCCGGGTAGTATTGGACCGCACCACCGGCCGCCGGATTCCGCGCTACTGAGAGGATTGATGCGCACACGTACCGCCTTGCTGATCACCCTGCTGGTCGCCCTCGGCGGCACGGCGCTGCTGGCGGCCTACCGGCGCCCGCAGGGCGGGCTGGCCGGCGCCGACGCGGCGCAGGCCGATCCGCTCCTCGCCCAGCGCACGAAAGGGGACCCCAAGGCCGCGATCACCGTCTACGAGCTGTCCGACTTCCAGTGCCCCTATTGCCGCCGGCTGGCCCTCGAGACCTTTCCCCTGATCGAGCGTGAGTTCGTCGCCACGGGAAAGGTGCGCTGGATCTTCCTCAACCTGCCGATTCCGTCGATCCATCCCAACGCCGTCCCGGCAGCGGAGTTCGCGATGTGCGCCGCCAGGATCAACAAGTTCTGGCCGGTGCACGACCTGATCTTCAAGTATCAGGAGAAGTGGGCCCCACTCAAGGACCCGGCGCCATTCCTGGTGAGTCTGGCCGACTCGGCCGGGATCCCGAGGCAGGACATCATGCCCTGTCTGGAGGGGCACGAGACCCGGGACATCATCAAGGCGGAGAGTGAAGGGGCAGCCAAGTCGGGCATCGCCAGCACACCGACCATCTACGTGGAAGGGGCCGGGCTGATTGCGGGAGCGCAGCCGATCGGGGTTTACCGGCAGGTGTTCGATTCCCTGTGGAAGGACCGGACCAAACCATAGGCCGGCGCGGCTCCCGGGAGGTTCATCGGCCTATGGTCGCAGGGCCAGGAAGACGTCGTAGAGCGCGTGGGTCCAGGCTGCGATGCCGAATCCGCGGAGCAGGAAGAGCGCACTCAGGAGCAGCCCGGCCACCATCCGGAAGACAAACGACCCCAGCTCGAGCTGGTCGCCCAGCGGGCCGATGTAATGGAAAGCGCTGAAGATGAATGCCCCGACGACCGTCGCAAACGCACCCGCACTCCATGGCCGCCATCCGAACCAGCTCAGCGCCATCCGGGCCAGCGCTGCCACCAGCACCACCCGAAACAGCAGCTCCTCGTAGAACCCCGCCCCGAGCGACACCATCAGTTCGGCCGGCAGGCTGAGGGCCGTTCCCTGCCACGCGCTGAGCGCACCCGGCCCGTGCAGCAGGAGCCCGGTCAGGACACTGGTGACCCCGCCGAACAGCAGCGCATAGACCACCGACTCCCCGACCATGGCGCCGAAGTACCCCGCCTGCGGCGCCCCGCTTTTCTTCCAGTCTCGGGCCACCAGCACCAGGCCGGTGCCGAGGATCACAACAGCAAAGAGGGTCAGGCCCAGGCGCCCCCCCAACAGCGCAAAGAGGCTCTTCAGCAGCACGTCGGCGCCGTTGCGGATCCCCGCCGGCCCCGCGATGAAATGGGCCAGCAGCTCGTAGAGCGCCAGCAGCGGCAAGGCAAAGAGGAGGCTGTAGCGCGGCGCCCGGGTGGCTCGCCAATACTCGGTCATGCTTGAAGATAGGGTCGCCCCTGCCCGTTGCTGAAGGGTGTGGGTTGCGGACGTGGAAGGGGCCCGGCTGCGGAAGCGGCCGGGCCCCTTCGATGTGCATCGGACTCGAGGCGATCCCCCGGGTCAGACCGGCCGGGCGTCCAGCCACGGCCCTCCTGAGATCAGTAGCTCACCAGGCGACCGCTTGCCCTGTTCGAGCTGCCGATGCAACTGTCACTAGACAATGGATCACCTCCTCTCAAACGGGTGGAACTGCGGGCGGACGCGTGAATCGTATAATCTGCAGGTGACGGCCACAAGGTCGGCGGCGGGACGGGGCTTCCCCCGGCCCGGCTAGATTGCGGACCATGGCCTCACCGCCGCTGGCCTACCGCCTGCTCTCCCGGACGCTCCGGGCGCTCCTGCCCGTGGCGGGGTGGTGGAGCCCACGGCTCGCACTGGGACTTGAGGGCCGCCGCGCCACCGCCCGCGCCGTCGCGGCGTGGGCCTCGAATGACCAGCCCCCCCCCGGGCCGACTTTCCACCTCCACGTTGCCTCAGCCGGAGAACTGCGCCGCGCCGAACCGGTGCTGAGGCGCCTCCGCCGGCTTCACCCCGACTGGCGCTGGGTCCTCACCTGGTTCAGCCCTTCAGCCGCCCCCTTCGCCGCGGACGTTCCTGCGGAGTTACGGGGCTACCTGCCCTGGGACACCGTGAGGGAGGTTGGTGGATTCCTGGATGCGGTGCGCCCGCGTGCCTCCCTCGTGAGCCAGCTGGACCTCTGGCCCACCTTCGCCGCCGAGGCAAGTCGCCGCCGGATCCCCGTGGTGCTGATCGCGGCCCAGCTCCACGCGGCCAGTGGCCGCCTGCATCCACTTGCCCGCCGCACGATGCATCACGCCTACCAAACCGTGACGGCCGCGGCGGCCGTCGGGACCGAGGATGTGGACCGCCTCATCCGGCTTGGCGTCCCTTCGGAGCGAATCTCGGTGGCAGGAGACCCGCGGGCCGACCAGGTCCTGGATCTGGTCGCCAGGGAACGGCCGCGCGCCCGGTGGCCAGCCCTGACCGGCACCGCGGTGCTGGTTGCCGGCTCCACCTGGCCGCAGGATGAGGCGGTGCTGCTGCAGGCGTTCCGGCTGGTCCGGAGCCGCCATCCGGCCGCTCGGCTGCTTCTGGCACCGCACCAGCCAGCCGATGAGCACCTCGCGGCGTTGGCGGCCCAGACGGCCCGGCTCGATCTGCCGCGTCCCGTCCGGTTGGCCGACGCAGGGATCAACGACCCGCTGGTGGTCCTCGACCAGGTGGGCCCGCTTGCCGCGCTCTACGGCGTGGGCCGGATTGCCTATGTGGGAGGGGGATTCGGCTCTGCCGGGCTCCACTCCGTGCTGGAACCGGCGGCGTGGGGCCTGCCGGTGCTGGTGGGGCCCCGGTTCACGGAGAGCCGCGAGGCCCCGCGTCTGGCGGGGGCGGCGGGTCTGGTGCCGCTGCCGAGGGCCGGGGCGGCCCGCGCCCTGGCGGATCAATGGATCCAGTGGCTGGACAATGAAACCGCCCGCGCTACCGCTGGTGCGGCGGCGCGGGCGGTGGTCGAGGCTCAGGCCGGAGCGGCGGATCGGACCGCCGCGCTGGTCGAGCTGGCGCTGGCCGGCTACTGACCGACCACGACACCCTCATACGTGACCGAACGCGGCACGATCAGTCCCGCCGTCAGGGCCGTCACGAGCAGGTCGGTGAACCGGCTCCGCACCCGGATCTTCACGTCCGCAATCTGCTTCCCGTCCACCAGCTGGGCGGCGAGCGCCTTGCGAAGCGAGGGCTGCGAAACCCTGAAGAGGCCCCAGAAGGCATAGGTGGCTTTGCCGCTCACCTTGAAAGGAGTACCCACGGCCGGCGTATCCGCAGCGCTGGAGAGGGTGGCCGGCACGCCCAGCGTGGTGGCGTCAAAGGTGATGGCGCAGCCACCGGTGAGCAGGACGACCAGCGGGAGCCAGCGCGCGATGCGGGGCACGGGGGGAACCGGTGACGGGTGGATCAGAGCCCGGGAATCTTGATGGAGTAGTTGATCCCCGCGCTGAGCACGGAGGGATTGATGCTGTTGCCGGCGAAGGTGCGGTCGTAGGCGATCCCGAAACCGATCCCGCCGAGCAGGCTGAAGTCCACCCCGCCGCTGAGACCGAAGTTAGTCTCGGTGTCATCGTTGAGCAGGGTGCCAGAGACCTTGATGATATCGAGCCGGGGCGCCAGCCACGGCTTGATGGCCAGCGCCGGGTTGGGAATCTTGAGCG
>CAYUYF010000079.1:0-9121 GCA_964449145.1 uncultured Gemmatimonadaceae bacterium
CGTGGTGGCGGCCGGGCGTGAAGGCGCGTCGGCCCGTGGCCGGGGTCGTTCCTCCCGCGGCGGGCGCTGGGGGGCTGCCGCCCGCTCCTCCCGGCGCGGTGGAGGCGCCGGGCGCCGGCTCGGGGCGGTGGGCTGGGTCGCCGCGTTGTCGCCCGCTTCGGCCCGGCGAAGGTCTGCTTCCTCCTGCTCCTCGCGCAGCTCCACCAGCGGGATGATCCGGGAGGCGTTCCCCTCGCCGCGCAGGAAGACCCGTTCCCGGAAGATGTCCACCGCCACCACCTTCTCTGAGCCCTGCAGCGTCAGCAGGGTCTTGCCCTCGCGCGGGAAGCGCTTGCGCGCCGCAACGTAGAACTCGTGCTCGTACTTCAGGCAGCAGAGCAGGCGGCCGCAACCGCCGGAGATCTGGGTCGGGTTGAGCGAGAGGTGCTGGTCCTTGGCGAGCGCGAGGCTGACCGGGGAGAGGTCCTTGAGCCAGGTGGAGCAGCAGTACTCGCGACCGCAGCGTCCCACCCCACCGAGCCGGGCCGCCTCGTCGCGTACGCCGATCTGGCGGAGTTCGATCCGGGTGCGGAACATCGAGGCGAGGTCTCGCACCAGGGCGCGGAAGTCGACCCGCTTCTCAGCCGTGAAGAACACCGTGAGTTTGGTACGGTCCCACTGCCATTCGGTGTCGCTCACCCGCATCTCGAGCTTGTGCTGGCGGATCTTCTCCGCCACCTGACGCCGGATGTCCTCCTCGGCCCGGCGGAGGTCGTTGCTCGCGCGGATATCCTCCGTGGTGGCCCGGCGGAGCACGGTCCGCAGCGTCGGGGCGACCGGCGTGGCAACCGGGGGGACGGGAGTCTCGGCGGTCGCCTCCCCCGGAGTGCCGGCAGCGGCCTCCGCCTCCTGCCCCCCGGCGTCCGGGCTCTCCGGTGCGCCGGGGTCCTCCACCACCCGCCCTCCGGCGCGGCTCTCCTTGATCTGGACGCCGACGTCGCAGGAGGCACAGCTGCCGCACTTCTTGTCCGCGGCCGCCCCGGCCGACTGCACCCGGCCGAGGTCGTGGCCCCGCTCGGCCGGCACCACGACCGCTTCCCGGAGACGGAGCGGTTCCTGGTCGTCAGGCCAGAGGAAGAAGTCCCGGCGAATGCCCTTGAACCGTACTTCGATGGTCTGGGGCATCAGGCCTCGGAGTACGCGCCCATGGCGGCGAACTTCTCGGCCCGCCGGCGCACCAGCTTCTCCGGGCGCAGCTTGCGCAGCTCGGCGACATGGCGGATGAGCGCCTCACGCAGGGCCTCGCCGGTGGCGTCCGGGTCGAGGTGCGCGCCACCCATCGGCTCTGAGAGGACCTCGTCAATAAGCTTGCTCTTGAGCAGGTCCTCGGCGGTCAGCTTCAGCGCATCGGCGGCGCGCTCGCGCTGGGAGGAGTCTTTCCACAGGATCGCGGCGCACCCCTCCGGCGTGATGACCGAATAGACCGAGTTCTCGAACATCAGGATGCGGTCGGCGGTGCCGAGGGCCAGGGCGCCGCCCGACCCGCCCTCTCCGATGACGACCGCCACGATGGGGGTCGGCAGCGCCGCCATTTCGATGATATTGCGCGCCAGCGCTTCACTCTGGCCGCGCTCTTCGGCCCCGAGTCCGGGGTACGCGCCGGGGGTGTCAATGAGGGTGATGACCGGCGCGTCAAACTTGGCGGCCATCTTCATCAGGCGGAGCGCTTTCCGGTATCCCTCGGGATGGGCCATGCCGAAATTGCGCTTGAGGTTTTCCTTCGTGTCGCGCCCCTTCTGGTGCCCGATGACCATCACCGACAGGCCCGCCAGCCGGGCCCAGCCGCCCACAATGGCGGGGTCGTCGCGAAACTGCCGGTCGCCGTGCAACTCGATGAAGTCGGTGAAGATGGTGCTCAGGTAGTCCAGCGAGTACGGCCGGCGCGGATGCCGGGCCACCTGGACCCGCTGCATCGGCGTCAGGGACCGGTAGATCTCGGTGCGCAGGCCCTCGAGCCGGGTCTGCAGCAGCCGGGTCTCCTCGGTGACGTCGATCTGGCGTTCCTCGCCCAGCCGCTGGAGATCCTCGATCTGGCGGTCCAGCTCCTGGAGCGGCTTTTCGAAGTCCAGCACGTAATTGGAGGCCATGGTGCCTGTCGGCTTCGGGAAATGAACTCGGGTTGTGGGCGATGTCGGCTACTCGGCTCGGCAGCGATCTGGCCAGCGGACTCCGCTACCCAGCCTTCACGAATCCTACCGCCTCCGGTCCCAGCAGCCGGCGGAGGCCGCCGACCAGCTCCTCATCCGGCGCCACGCGCAGCCGACGGGAGCGGGCCCGCAGGCGCTCGCCATTGCCGTCGCTCCATTCAATATAGAGCGGGGCGGGGCCGGGGTGACGGCTGCACAGGGCGACGGCCTGCGCCAGCGCCTCCGTGGCGGGGGCGTCGGGCAGGCTCCAGCGGAGGGCCAGGCCGAGGGCGCCGGCCTGCAGCAGTTCCTCGAGCGGCCGGGCCGCTTCCACCACAAACGGCGCCCGGTCCTCGCCCCGGTCGCGGGCACTGTAGCCGCCGGTGAGCAGCACCGCCAGGTCGTCGCGGATCACCTGATTGAGCCGGGACCAGGCCTCCGGGAAGACGATGGCATCGGCGGTGCCGTGGAAGTCCTCCAGGGTGAGCCGGGCGTATTCCTTCCCGCTCTTCTTGGAGATCTGCCGCTTCACCAGGGTAATCACCGCGGCGATCGTGATCTGGTGTTCGCTCCACTCCGTGAGCGTCGCGGTCGTCCGGGATCCAAACACCTCCACCTCGGCCCGGAACCGCTCCAGCGGGTGACCCGAGATGAAAAAGCCGATGACTTCCTTCTCCCTGGCGAGGCGCTCCTGCTCGCTCCAGTCGGGCAGGTCGGGGAGGGGGGCCGCCGCCGGGCGGCCCGACGAGGGCCCCTCGCCGAAGAGCGAGGCCTGCCCGATCTCACGCTCCTGCTGCAGCAGCTGCGCCTCCCGGAGCACCTCGTCCAGCGCCTGGGTGAGCTGGGCCCGGTGCCCGCCGAGCCCGTCGAGCGCCCCCGCGGCGATCAGCGACTCCACCACCCGCTTGTTGCAGAGCCGGAGGTCCACGCGCTGGGCGAAGTCGCGCAGGCTGGTGAACGGGGAGACCGTGCGGGCGGTGATCATGGATTCGATCGCCCCCCGGCCGACGTTCCGGATCGCGCCCAGCCCGAAGCGCATCCGGCGGTCGCCGGTCACGGTGAACTTGAATCCCGACTCGTTGACGTCGGGTGGCAGCACTTCGATGCCCAGCTCGCGCGCCTCGTTGATGTACTGCACCACCTTGTCGGTGCTGCCGATTTCCGACGACAGCAGGGCCGCCATGAACTCGGCCGGGTAGTAGGTCTTGAGCCAGGCGGTCTGGTAGCTCAGCACCGAGTACGCCACCGAGTGCGACTTGTTGAACCCGTAGCGGCCGAAGGTCTTGATCTGGCCGCCCAGTTCCTCGGCCAGCCGGGGCGTAATGCCCTTGGCCACCGCCCGCTCGATGAACCGGCCGACTTCCTCGTCAATCAGCTCCTGGTCCTTCTTGCCGACGGCCTTGCGGAGCACGTCGGCTTCGGCCAGCGAGTACCCGGCCAGCACGTTGGCGATCCGCATCACCTGTTCCTGGTAGGTGATGACGCCATAGGTGGGCTTGAGGACTTCTTCCAGCAGCGGGTGCGGGTAGCTGACCTTTTCCTGGCCGAGCTTGCGCCGGATGAACACCAGGTGCATCCCGGCGTCCAGTGGGCCGGGGCGGAGCAGGGCGTTGGAGGCCACCAGGTCGTCGAACCGGTCGCACTTCATGCTGCGGAGCGTCTCCGTGGCCAGCGGGGACTCGAACTGGAAGATCCCCGCGGTCCGGCCCGCCCGGAGCACCTTGTAGACCTCCGGATCCTCCAGGTCCAGGCCGTCCATGTCCAGCTCGCGGCCGTGCCGGTCCCGGATCATGCCCACCGCATCGAAGATGACCGTCAGCGTCTTGAGGCCGAGGAGGTCCATCTTGAGCATGCCCACCTTCTCCAGCGGCCCCATCTCAAACTGCGTGATGATGGCGTCCTCACCCTCGGCCGCCTGGCCCGCGCCCTTGGTGGGGGCGGTACAGACCGGGATGTACTCGCGCAGCGGACCCGGCGCGATGACCACCCCGGCCGCATGCACCGAGGCGTGACGGGAGATCCCCTCGATCCGGCTCGCCAGCTGCACGCAACGCTCGTACTGGGGGTTGCCCTCGATCAGCTCGCGGAACTCCGGAACCTTCTTGCGGGCCTCCTCCACCGTGAGGGCGTAGGCCGGACCCGAGGGAATCAGCTTGGTGAGCTTGTCGGCATCGCCGGGGGGGATGCGCAGCAGCCGGGCGACATCCTTCACCGCCGCCCGCGCCTTGAGCGTCCCGAAGGTGATGATCTGCCCCACGCTGGCCCGGCCGTAGCGCTGGCGGACGTACTCGATCACCTCACCGCGGCGCTCAAAGCAGAAATCCACATCGATGTCCGGCATCGAGACCCGCTCGGGGTTCAGGAACCGCTCGAACAGCAGGTCGAACTTGAGCGGGTCCACGTTGGTGATGCCGAGCCCGTAGGCCACCAATGAGCCGGCGGCGGAGCCGCGGCCCGGGCCGACCGGAATGCCGCGCTCCCTGGCGGCGGCGATGAAGTCCTGGACGATCAGGAAATACCCGGCATAGCCGGCGGTGTTGATGACCCCCAGCTCGTAGTCCAGCCGCTCGCGCACCGGGTCGGGGAGCGGGGTGCCGTAGCGCGCCTCCGCCCCGCGGGTGGCCAGCGACTCCAGCAGCGCCTCGTCAGTGGCGTAGCCCTCGGGGCGGGGGAAACCGGGCAGGAAGTATTTCTTTTCGAAACTGAACTCGCAGGCGTTGGCCACCAGCTGGGTGTTGGCGAGGGTCTCGGGATGCTCCCGGAACAGGCGGACCATTTCCGCTTCCGACTTGACGTAGGACTCCTGCCCGGTGAAACGGAACCGCTTGGGGTCGTCCAGCTCCGCTCCCGTACCGATCGCCAGGAGCACGTCATGCGCCTCGGCGTCCTCCCGCTTGAGGTAGTGCGCGTCGTTGGTGGCGACGACGCCCAGGCCGAGTTCCTGTCCCAGCCGGAACATGCCCTCCGTCACGACCTGCTCTTCAGGGATGCCGTGGCTCTGGACCTCGAGCCAGAAGTGTTCGGGACCGAACGTGGTGGCGAACCACTCCGCCGACTTCCTGGCTTCCTCGTAGTTCTGCTGCCGGAGCCAGAGCGCGATCTCGCCGGAGAGGCAGGCCGCCAGGCCGGTGATGCCCTCGCTGTACTGGGCCAGCACTTCCTTGTCGATCCGGGGCCGGCGGTAAAAGCCCTCCAGGTAACCGATGGAGGACAGCCGGACCAGGTTGCGGTAGCCCTCGCGGTTGCGCGCGAGCAGCACCAGGTGAGAGTACTGGGCCGGCGCCCACGAGGGCTTCTGTTGCGCGGTGCGGGGACCGAACGCGAGGTAGGCCTCGAAGCCGAGAATGGGGCGGAGCTTGCGGGCCTTCGCTTCTTCATAGAACGACCAGGCGCAGTGCAGGTTGCCGTGGTCGGTGACCGCGAGGCTGTCCATCCCCAGCTTGAGGACGTGATCCACCAGTTCGGGGAGCCGGTTGGCTCCATCGAGCAGGGAATACTCGGAGTGGGTGTGGAGGTGGACGAATGCCATGATGATGGTGGCGGTCAGAGAGCCCGCTGGCGGATGGCGAACACCTGCCAGCCGGCAGCCCGCCTACTTCTCCCTTGCTTCCAGCGCGCTCAGGACGTCATCCAGTTCGACGCCCCGTGCGCGCAACAGTACGAGTAGGTGAAACAGGAGGTCCGCTGCCTCGCTGGCCAGCCTTTCCTCATCCTGGGCGGTGGCGGCGACGACCACCTCCACCGCCTCTTCGCCGACCTTTTGCGCAATCTTGGCGAGACCGTGATCGAGCAGGGCGACGGTGTACGATCCCGGTGTCCGGTCGCTGGCGCGCTGGGCGATCGTCCGCGCCAGTCGCGACAGCAGGTGACCGCCGGGGTCCTCTCCCGGCACGGTGCCGCCGTCGGCACCCACACCGGTGGCAAAACAGGTGGGCGTCCCGGTGTGACAGGCCGGTCCCTCCTGGGCAACGCGGTACAGGACGGTGTCGCCGTCGCAATCGAGGCGGATGTCCGTCACGCGCTGGGTGTGGCCCGAGGTTTCTCCCTTGACCCAGAGCGCCTGCCGGCTGCGGCTCCAGTAATGGGCCCGGCCCGTTTCCCGGGTCCGCTGGAGGGCCTCCCGGGTGGCCCAGGCCAGCATGAGGACATCTCCCGATCGGCGGTCCTGGGCCACCACCGGAACCAGTCCGTCGGGTCCAAACTGCACCTGATCGAGCCAGCGATCGTGAGTCACGACACAAGCTATCGGCGGCGCGGATGATTGTCAAAACTCGTTGTCGCGCCTTATCTTGCCCTCACTTCACTCGCGCCAGACCGGCGCCCGGAGCGTCGCCTGATGCGTGAGATGTCCTGCCGATTCCTTGCGGTCTCCATTGTCCTCTCTGCCTGCGCCGGAGGGGGGAATGACCCCCCCACCCAGCTCAATTGTGACGGGGTGGCGGTGTCTGCTCTGGCGGTAGGGGGGCAGGCCGTCGTCGACCCGGCAACCAATGCCGGCTGCCTGCGGCTTCCGGCCGCCGGCCCGGCCGGCGCCGAGCATCTGATCGTGGCGCTTTCGACCGCTGGACAGCAGACGACGAACGGGACGGCCGGGAGCTTCACGCTCCGCGCCGTAGCGGACGGATTCTCGCCGCTGACCTCCCGCCGTGTCAGTCCCGCCCCGCCGCGGGCACCCGATCCGGCCGCCGCGTTCCACGCGATGCTCCGCGTCCGGGAGGCGGCGGACGCCCGCCGCCCGGGCGTGGCGGGCAAGGCGCTGCGCCGGGGCGCGGTCCAGGCGGTTCCCCCTATCATCGGTGAGCAGCGCAGCTTCAAGGTCTGCCGCACACCGGCGTGCAGCGGCTTCGCAAGTGTGTTGAGCACCGCACGCTACGTTGGCGCCAAGGGTGCGATCTTCGTGGATGACACCATTCCCGCCGGCGGCTACACCCAGAACGAGCTCGACAGCCTGGGCCTGCTCTTCGACCAGCACCTCTACGCGATCGATACCACGGCGTTCGGCCGGGAATCCGACCTGGACGGGAACGGCGTGGTGATCATCCTGCTCACCGACCGTGTCAATGCCCTTTCCCCCAACTGCGCCCAGACCGGCTCGGTGATCCTGGGGTACTTCTTCAGCCTCGATCTCACCAACGATCCGGACTCCAACGGCGGCGAGATCTTCTACAGCATGGTGCCGGATCCCTCGGTCCCGGCCTGCTTCTCGAAGAACTTTGCCCAGGGCAAGGTCGGTCCGACGTTCATTCATGAGTTCCAGCACATGATCTCCTTCCACCGGCATGTGCTGCTGGGCGGCGGGGCTGCGGAGGAGGTGTGGCTCAACGAAGGGCTGTCGCATTTCGCCGAGGAGCTGGGGGGACGGCTGGTGCCCAACGCCCTCTGCTCCCAGGGCAACTGCCTGAACCAGTTCGCCGGAGGTGACATCCGCAACGCCTTCGAGTACCTGCTGGCCCCGCACAGCTACTTCACGGTCATCCCGGGCAGTTCCAGCGGGACCCTGCCGGAACGCGGCGCCGTCTGGCTTTTCACGCGCTGGCTGGCGGATCGCTCGCCCACCGACTCCCTGCTCGGGGGAGACATCACCCGCCGCCTGCTGGGCGCCGATCAACCCGGTGGTCTCGCGCTCACCGGCGGGGCCAACGTGGTTCAGGCGGCCCAGCTGTTTCAGGGTGGGGTCAACCTCCCGATGCTGCTGGCGCAATGGCATCTGGCCAATTGGGCCGAGCAGGTGGCCGGCTTCACCGAGCCGACCGCGCGGCTCCGCTACAAGAGCTGGGACCTGCAAGCGGCCTTCGACCAGCTCTTTCCCGGTCCGTATCCACTCTTTCCCGATTCGACCGCGGGCACTGGCTACCAGGTCTCCGGCACGCTCCGCGGCGGTAGCGGGCGCTACCTGCGGGTGGTCCAGCCAGCCAACGGCGGGGGCGTCGCCCTGGGCCTGACGACCGGCAACACCGCGGGGCTGGCGCCGCGGTTCGCGGTGGTGAGGCTTCGGTGAGGGCGACCCGATCCACGCCCTGGGCGGTCGTCGCCATGCTCGCCGCGATCGGGGTCCCGGTCCGGGGCGTGGTCGCCCAGTCCTCCCCGCTGCCGCTCATCCTCACCCTGCCCATTACCACCCGATCGGCCGGGCTCGGCGGTGCGAGCGTGGCGCTTTCCGGGGATGCCGGGTCGACCTTTCTCAACCCGGCCGGGCTTGCCACCATCCAGCACATCGCTATCGAGGGGTCACTGCAGCGCTATCCGGACGGCAGCATCGAAACGATGGGGGCGGCCGCGTTCCGGTTCCTGCAGTTCGACCTGGGTGGTGGGTACCACTACCTCCGTTTCAGCGACTCCTCCGGGGTCAAGGACAATCTGGTCTGGAGCGGTTCAGGGGTGTATCGCTTCGGACTGATCGCCTTGGGCAGCAGCCTCAAGTACATCTCGCTGGAGGACTCGGCCGGCCAGGTCCGCCGGTCGGCCGCGATGGACGCCGGAGTCGGCATCCATGTGTTCGATCTGATGACCCTCGGGTTCGCAGTCCGGAATCTGGCCGATTGGCGGGTCAACGGCGGCCCGCTTCAACTGCCGGCGACCAAGCACCTCGGCTTCTCGTTCAACTTTACCGACCCGCAGGAGACGGCCCGACTGCTCACGACCCTTGAGGTGGTCTGGACCGACCGCGCCCCGCGGCGGACGCTGCTCGGCCTGGAGGCCGGCGCGGTGCTCGGCAAGGTCGGGCTGGTGGGGCGCCTGGGCTACGGGGCGGCCCCCGAGGGGGCGGGCCAGAAGGCAGTGTCCCTCGGTGGCGGGATGGTCCTGAGCCGCTTCAACGTTGACTACGCCTGGCAGCGCCGCACCAAGCTGGGGTCGCACGTTCACCGGCTTGGCCTGCGCTTCACCCTGTAATGCCGGCTCCTCGGCGAGGCTGCATGGTCTTCTTTGTCATCATCGGTGCCCTCATGGCGGGCTAC
>CAYUYF010000080.1:0-9097 GCA_964449145.1 uncultured Gemmatimonadaceae bacterium
TCGCCATCATGTTCGAGGCGCTGTTCATCCTGACCACGGTGGACACCGGCACCCGGGTGGGCCGGTTCATGCTGCAGGAGCTGGCCGGCCATGTCTGGGAGCCCCTGGGCCGCACCTCGTGGTACCCCAGCATCATCCTCTCCTCCGCGGCGGTGGTGGCGGGATGGGGCTACTTCCTGGTGCAGGGAGTGCTGGATCCGCTGGGCGGGATCAACTCCCTGTGGCCGCTCTTCGGCATCAGCAACCAGCTGCTGGCGGCGGTGGCGCTCTGCGTGGGCACGACGCTGATCATCAAGTCCGGCAGGGTCCGCCAGGCCTGGGTAACCCTCCTGCCCCTGGCCTGGCTGCTCGTCGTCACCCTGACCGCCAGCTGGCAGAAGATCTTCTCACCCCAGCGGCGCATCGGGTTCCTGACCGACGCGGCCGCCCTCCGTGAGGAGATCGCCAGCGGCGCCATCGAGGCGGAGCGGGGAGCCCGGCTGCTCTTCAACGCCCAGCTCAACGCGGTGGTCGCCGGCGTCTTCGTCCTGATCGTGGTGGCGGTGGTGATCGCCTCGGCGCGGGAGTGGTACCTGGTGGTCCAGGGGCGGAAGGCGCCCCGGCTCATGGAAGCCCCGATCGTGGAGTCGGCGTATGGTGGGTGATGCGGTGACTGGACGAGTGGGCGAGTCGCCCTGGCGCCGCTCCCCCTCCGGCCTCTGGCTGGCGCTCCGGGACCGCCTGGGCGGCTGCCTGACAACCCTCCGCCAGATCTCCGGCATGCCGGACTACGAGGCGTACGTCCGTCACCTGCGCCTGATGCACCCGGCCTGGCCCGTCCCCAGTGAGCGGGAGTACTTCGACCTGTACCTCACCAGCCGCTACGGCGACGGTCCCACCCGCTGCTGCTGACCATTCAACCCCACGGCCGCGAGGCCGCTCTGCCATGAAACGACTCGTCGGCTACTTCCTCAACGGCCTGATCTTCACCGCCCCGGTGGCCCTCACGCTCTACGCCGTCTGGTTTGTTCTGACCACGGTGGACGGATGGCTCCGCATCCCCATTCCGGGCGTGGGCTTCGTGGTGACCATCGCGGTGATCACGCTGCTCGGCTTCCTGGCCACCAACTTCCTGACCCGGCGGATCCTCACCTGGGTGGAGGAACTGCTGGAGCGGCTGCCGGGGGTGCGGTTTCTCTATACCGGAATCAAGGATGTGTTCGGGGCTTTCGTGGGAGAGAAGCGCCGGTTCCGGCAGCCGGTCCTGGTCACGCTGAGCAGGGAAACGGGAGCCCAGGCGATCGGGTTCCTCACCCAGGATTCGCTTGAAGAACTGGGTTTAGCCGACCGGGTGACCGTCTACCTGCCGCAGTCGTACAACTTCGCCGGGCAGACGCTGGTCTTTCCCCGGGACAGCGTCACGCCGCTGGACGCGCCCAGCGCCAAGGTGATGACCTTCGTGGTGTCGGGAGGTGTGGCAGACGTCGGGAAGGATTAGCCCTCATCCCGGGCGAGTGAGGCTCCCCGGCCGGAACCGCGGACGGGCGCCTCTCATCGCAACAGGTCCAGCCATTCGGTCACCCACCGCCCGGTCCGGCTCACCACCATTGAGCTGTCGTTCCCCAGGAAATCGAGATCGGCATGGCCCAGCTTCGGGTCCTCGTAGATGCCGCGCTGGCGCGCCCGGGCGCGGGCATCGAGCAGCGCCGCGAGCGCGCGCCGGGTGCCGATCCAGGTGAGCCCGTCCGATGCCCGGGTCGCGGCCCGTACCGGCAGGTCGAAGCTGTCCGGCGCCACGTAGATGCGGGCCAGGAGCGGGATCAGGGTCGTGTCCCGGGAAAACGAGAGCAGGGTGAGGTAGCGGATGCGGAGGTCGCGGTCCGTGGTCTCGAGGAAGCGCCGCGCCACGCTGTCCGCCGCCCCGGCACCGAGCCGGCCGAAGACCCAGGCATCGCCCAGGTCGTAGTACTCCTCGGGAATGCGGGGGAGAAAATCATCGAGCATCGCCTGGTCCCCCTTCTCCTTCCGCTCCAGCTCCAGCTGGATGGCACGGAGCACCGGGAAGACATCCAGGAGCCGGGTGGCCGGCGGCGGCGGGATCTCCTCGTTGATGATCCGTTCCCGCCAGCGGAGCACGCTGTCGAGGCTGGCCGGATCCCTGAGCTCGGCGATGCGGGTGAGGGCCAGAAGCCCGAAGTTCCAGTCCACCTGGCCCGCGAGCATGCGGTGGGCGATCGGCCACAGCCGGGCCACGCGGGTTTCCCGGAGCACGCGGAGCACCGAATCGGCGGCGGGCGTCCCCGGCCGGAGCCCTTCATGAATCTCCGAGTAGGTCGCCCGGGTCGAGTCACCGAGGCGAATCTGGACCTGGGCCTCGGCGATCGGTCCGGTAAGAGCAAGGAGCACCAGCGCACCGCCAAGCGGCGCGTGGGAGAAGCCTTTCATGTGGCACCTGGAGAAGGCGTAGGTGACGGACCAGCCCGGCCCGGACGGCTTACCGCGTCAACTGGTGGCGATAGGTGACGATCAGCCACCCCAGCGCCGCCACGATCATACCCCCGGCGGAGAGCTGAAGTGCCACCCCGCCCCCGAACTGCTGGTACACCGCCCCGAAACTGAGCGCCGCCGGCAGGGCCACGAACCCGGTGACCGCGTGGTACGCCCCGAAGCCCCGCCCCGTGCGCTTGGGGGCCAGCCGGGTGACCAGACTCCGCTCCGCCGGCTCCATCAGCCCGGCAACCACGCCCAGGGCCAGGAATACCGTGACGGCGGTGGCCGCATCGGAGACCAGCCCGAGGCCCAGCGCGCCGGCGGCGAACGCGACGCCGCCCAGGGCAACCAGCACCCGCGGACCAAACCGATCGGCCAGCCAGCCACCGGGATAGGAGACGGTGGTGCGCACCACGTGCAATCCGGCCCAGACCAGCGGGATCAACGGCACCGCGACACCCAGGTCCTGCAGCCGGAGCAGCAGCAGCGTCTCCGGCAGGCGGAGCAGCACGAGGGCGGCGAGCGCCAGTACCGGGCCCCAGAAGACCCGGCCGGTGGCGTCGGCGCTGGGGTGCAGATGCGCCTTCTCGTCCGGCTGGTCGGGCGCGCGGCGCAGCACCGCCAGAAGGACGATGCCGGCCAGCACTCCCGGGATCGCGCTGAGGCCCAGGATGGTGCGGACATCCACCGCCTGGCTGAGCAGCCACCACGCCAGCAACGACCCCGGGATGGAACCGAAATGATCGGCAGTGCGATGGAACCCGAAGGCCCTGCCGCGGAGCTCCGCTGGGGTGGAATCGGCGATCAGCGCATCCCGGCCGGGCGTCCGCATCCCCTTGCCCACGCGGTCCACCACCCGCAGCGCCACGACCTGCCAGCCCGCGGTGGCCAGCGCGATGACCGGCCGGCCGAGGATGGCGACGAAGTAGCCGACCGCAATCAGCGGCTTGCGCCAGCCGCGGCGATCCGAAAGCTCGCCGCTCAGCCACTTGGTCGCGGCGGCGGCGCAGTCGGCGGCGCCATCCACCGCGGCCAGGGTCGTGGCGCTGCCACCCAGGGTCGTGACGATGAACGCGGGGAGCAGTGGATAGACCATCTCGCTGGCAAAGTCGTTGAGCAGCGAGACCAGCGAGAGGCCCTTGACGACCTTCGGGATGGGAGGAGCAGCCGGGGAGGTGATGGGAGTTGGCCGTTAGGTGTTGGCGGTCGGGACGTCAGGCGCTGGCAGTCGAGGGGCGGATTGGGAAGCGCGGCATGGGCCGGGAACGGTCCCGCGGCTGCCCGCCACGTCAGTCCTCGATCCCCAGTCCCATCCCCCAGCGGATCAGCGAGACCGGGAGGCCGCCATACGCAAGCACGGTGTCGTGAAATTCGGCGAGGGGAGCACCGGGCCCGGCCCGTTCCCGCCAGGCCTGGCGCAGCTCGAGGAACTCGCGCCGACCCACCGCATAACAGAGCTGGTACGTCGGCCAGGCGCAGTAGCGGCTCACTTCGGCGCGGGCCCGGACGCGGTCCACCGCCACCCGTTCCACCAGCATGTCCACCGCCTGCTCCGGAGTCATCCCGCGGGTGTGCAGGGCCACATCGAGGACGACCCGCACCGCCCGCCACAGCAGGTGCAGCCGCTGGAACAGCCGTTCCTCCACCGAAGCGAAGAAGCCCTGCTCGGCCATCAGTTCCTCGCAGTAGAGCGCCCAGCCCTCGACCGTCACCGGCGTCCAGCTCACCCGGCGCACCTCGGAGGCCAGGTCGCGGGCGGTCAGCATCTGCAGGTGGTGGCCCGGCCAGGCCTCGTGCACCACGGTCGCGGCGATTTCGTGGAGCGAGTAGCCGCAATCGGTGTCATCCGGGAGCGGCGAGGTGACCAGGAAGCGGCCCACCCGCTCCTCGCCATAGACGCCCGGCGGCAGGTACGCCGCGAACGGCATCAGCGGCCGCAAAAACGCCGGCGTCTCCTGCACCTCCAGGATGCCCGGCGGGAGGGTGACCAGGCTGCGCGCCTGCAGGAAGCCGTGGGCGCGTGCCACCGCGTCGCGGAAGTGCCCGATCAGATCCGGCCCCGGTGCCGCCTCGGCCCGGAGGCGCTCCACCACCGTGCGCCACGACACCGCCGGGTCGATCTGCCGCGCCAGTTCGATCACCTCCGCCGTCACTTCATCGGCCAGGTGCAGACCATACCGGTACAGCTCCGGGGCGCTCCACTGCAGGGCATGCTCGTGGTGCAGCCGGCGATTGAACTGCGCCTCGCCGATGGCAAAAGAGAGATCATCGTGATGGGCCCGGAGTTCGCTCCGCAGCGCCAGCCCGAACCGGGCGAGGGCGGTCTCCGCATCGGCCAGGGCATCGTCCGCCGCCTCGGCCAGGCCGGGATCCATCGCGCGGATGGCGTCGGCCGCCTGACTCAGGAGCCGGGGGCCAGCCTCGGTGAGGGCCGTGGCGGTGTCGAGAAAGATCTGGGGTGGCTCCCGCAGCGTGTCGCGCGCCGCCTGCAGGAAGGCCGGCATGCCCCGCAGCCGCCCAAGCAGGCTGGCGCTCCGCTCGGCAGGTGTGAGGTCGCGCCGCCGGAGGGTGGTGTGGAAGGCGGTATAGAGGTGGTACAGCCAGAATCCGGGGTCGTGCACCTGCGGCTGCTCCCGCTCGAAGCGGGCAATGGTGATCCGCACTTCGTCCAGGAACGCCGTGCGGTCAATCTCCTCCTCCTGATCCTCCACATCCAGCTGCTCCGTCGCGGCCGCGATCGCCTTGAGGGCGACGAGGTGGGTCCGCATCGACTCGGCGGAAAAATCCCCCAGCCGGTTGGCATGGACTTTCAGCCCGGCGGCGGTTGCCTCGGCCGGGTCGAAATGCCAGCGGGTATCGAGGTAGGAGCGGTAGAGGTCGCCGGTGGCGGACATGGAGGGGGAGTATAGACGGGGAACCGGAAACGGGGAACGGGGGCGCTCGCACCCCGGACGCCAGGTTGGAGTCTGAGCCGCACCACCAGGCCCGGAGTCAGGCGGCAGGTCCGGGCTCCGTGGACATCGCTTTGCTCGATGCACGGGACACCGCTGCCTCCCCACTCCCCGACGGCCCCGCTATCTTGCCTCGTTTCGTCGCCTGCCCTTCACAGACATCGCCGAGTCGCCGAGCCACATCCATGACCCTCGAGCTCGACCACGCCACGATGCAGCGGCTCGGCCGCCTGGTGGCGGACCACGTGGCCACCCACCTGGCCACCCTCCGCGACCAGCGGCTCTTCAAGGCCATTCCCCGAAGCGAGGCGGAGCCGCTCATCTACACGCCGCCCCCGCTCGAAGGGGAGAGCTTCGAGCAGCTGCTCGAGTTCCTCTCGGCCAAGGTCTTCCCGCATCACACCCCCGAACCGCATCCCGGCTTTCTCGGCTACGTCCAGAGCTGTCCCACCTTCCCCGCCGTCCTGGGAGACTGGCTCGCCACCGGGTACAACTTCTTCGGTGGTGCGTGGGCGGTGGCCAGCGGCCCTGCCATGCTCGAGGTCACGGTGCTGGAGTGGTTCCGGCAGTGGATCGGGATGCCGGAGGGCACCGGCGGCCTGCTCACCTCGGGCGGGTCCACCGCCAACCTGATGGCGCTGGTGGCGGCGCGGCACCGAGCCGTGGGCGAGGATGCCGAGCGGTTGCCACGGGTCACCGTCTACACCTCGGACCAGGCGCACAGCTCCCTGATCCGGGCGGCGTGGATCGCGGGCATCCCACGGGCCAGCATCCGGGTGCTGCCGTCCGACGACGCCTTCCGCCTGCGCCCCGGCCTCCTCCGCGACCGGGTCCGGGCCGATCGTCAGGCGGGACTCATCCCGCTGGCGGTGCTGGCCACCAGCGGCACCACCAATACCGGCGCCACCGACCCGCTGCCGGCGCTAGCCGCGTTCTGCCGGGAGCAGGACCTCTGGCTGCACGTGGACGGCGCCTACGGCGGCTTCGCCGCCCTGACCCCGCAGGGGCGCACCGCGCTCGAAGGACTCGGCCTGGCCGACAGCGTGACCCTGGACCCGCACAAGTGGCTCTTCGTGCCGTTCGAGTGCGGCTCCCTGCTCCTCCGCGAGCCCGCCCGGCTCCGGGCTGCATTCGAGATCCTGCCGGACTACCTGCGCGATCTCGGCACCACCGGCGGCGAGGTCAACTTCTCCGACTATGGCGAGCAGCTCTCCCGCTACTCGCGGGCGCTCAAAGTGTGGCTGTGCGTCAAGCACTATGGCACGGCTGCCATCGCAGAGGCCGTCGCGCAGGGGATGGCGCGGGCCGAACTCGCGGAACGGCTGGTGCGGCAGAGTGAGGGGCTGGAACTGCTTTCGGCGGCACGGCTGGGGATCTGCTGCTTCCGGCTTCACCCTCGCGGCACGGACGACCCCGCGGCGCTGGACCGGCTCAACCAGCAGGCGCTGGAGCGGGTGAACGCCAACGGGCACTTCTTCATTTCCACCACCCGGATCCGCGGGGCGCTGGCGCTCAGGATCTGTTCCTGCGGGTTCCGCACCACGGAGGACGACATCGGGCGGCTGATGGGGGAGATCGAGGCCGTGGCGTAGGCCGGTGGCCTCCGCGGCCTCCCCGCAGCCTCAGTCCGACACCACCTCGGAGTCATCGCCCAAGGTCGTGGCACCCTTGAATCCCCGCACCGTGACCCGGTCGCCCACCATGGAGTGATGGAGCGCGCTGTCGGCGATGACGCACTTCTGTCCAACGATGGTGTGTGCCAGCCGGCTGTTGCGGACCCGGGTGCCCGCCTCGAGCGTCACGTTGGGCCCGATCTCGCTCTGCTCGATCACCACCCCATCCTGGATCAGCACCGGATCGTGAATGGTGACGCCGGGGAACTCCCGCCGCCGGGCCTGCCCTTTCCGGAGCAGCACCTCGTTGGTCTCCAGCAGGGTGTCCAGCTTGCCGCAGTCGTACCAGCCGCCAACTTCCGCAGTGAGAATCTTCCGGCCGTGCTCGATCATGTGCTGGAAGGCGTCGGTGAGGTAGAACTCTCCCTTGTTGGCGGGACTGTTGAGGACGTGATCCACCCCGCGCCAGAGCGCCTCGGTGTCCTTCATGTAGTAGAGCCCGATGTTGGCCAGCTTGGAAATCGGCTCCGAGGGCTTCTCCACGATCTTCGTCATGTACCCATCGGCGTCGGTGACCACCACCCCGAAGCGCTGGTAGTCCTCCACCTCCTTGGCCCAGATGATCCCGTCCGCGCTGGTGCGGGTGATGAGCGAGAGGTCCGCCTCGAACACCGTGTCCACAAACACGATCAGCACCGGCTCCTTCACGAAGGGCCGGGCCAGATTGACTGCGCCGGCGGTGCCGTCCTGCACCTTCTGCTCGATGAACCGGCTGGGATAGGGGTAGCGCGCGCGGGCGTACGCCTCGACCTGCTCCTTGAGGTGGCCGGTGATATAGATCAGCTCGCTCACGCCCAGGCCCTGCAGGGTGTCCATCACCCAGTCCATCACCGGCCGACCGGCGACCTTGAGCATCGGCTTGGGGATCAGGTGGGTGTGCGGCCGGAGCCGGGTGCCCTTGCCCGCCAGCGGAATGATCACCTGCATCAGCGTCAGCTCCTTCCGTAACGGTCCTCGAGGCGGACCAGGTCGTCGAGTTCGGCGGTGGAGGCCTCCAGCACGTCGGTGTCCACCACAGCCTCGATCTGGTGAACC
Source organism: uncultured Gemmatimonadaceae bacterium (assembly GCA_964449145.1). Taxonomy (GTDB): domain Bacteria; phylum Gemmatimonadota; class Gemmatimonadetes; order Gemmatimonadales; family GWC2-71-9; genus JADJOM01. Next base: position 8,129 of record CAYUYF010000080.1, read on the forward strand.
AGGCCCGCCGGGATGTGCACCGACTCCCCGGCGCGGAACGGGCGTGACTCCAGCGTGTCCCCGGGACGGGTGCGGAGGATCAGCTCCCCCCGGAGGACATGCATGGTCTCGTCCTTGTGATTGTGATACTGCAGGCTGAGGATGTGGCCGGCCTTCACATGCAGGACCTTGCCCACGTAGCGGTCGGTCCGCGCCCAGATCAGCTCGTAGCCCCACGGCTTGTCCACCCGGTACGGCGCCTCCGGCATTACCCCTCCAGCGGATGAAGAAGGAACGACGCGGGCGTCGTGATGCACGCCCGCACGCACATGCCGCAACCTACGCACCCTTCTACCTTGAGCACCGGATGCCCCGCCTCGTCCATGTCGAGGGCGGCCGGCCCGACCGGACAGACGTCGGCGCAGGCCCGGCAGGGCGTGCCCTGGAAGGTCACGCAGCGCTCGGGGACCAGTTCCAGCGCCGCCAGACGATACCCAGCCCAACCCCCGGGCGGGAGGGTCAGCGCGCCGGTGGGGCAGGCGCCGGCGCAGGGCATCGTCTCGCAGACGGTGCAGGCCTGCAGCGTCGGGTCGATGTAGGGTGTCCCGGCGGCCAGCCCCTCGTGGGCCGGGAGCTTTCGCAGCGCGAACGGCGGGCACGCCTCGACACACAACGAGCAGCGGGTGCAGGCGGCCAGGAAGGCCATCTCCGGGAGCGCGCCGGGTGGCCGCAGCCGGCGCTCCATGACCACGCGCCGTTCGGCCTTCTCGACCGTCTGCTCCAGCCAGCGGCCGACGGTGGTGCGAAAGAGATCGCGCCGGTCCGGGGTAGTGCCGAAGAGGGACATGGCAGAAGGTTAACGGCGATTGGGCGACGCGGCGACCTAGGCGGCTAGACAGTTGGGCGGTTGGTGGTCCGTGCCCGGGACGGGGGCTGGGGCTGGAAGGCCCGTTCACGCGAACCCTCCAATCGCCCAATCGCCCAATCGCC
>CAYUYF010000081.1:0-8863 GCA_964449145.1 uncultured Gemmatimonadaceae bacterium
TGTGGCTGGTGCTGCAGGGCCGTGACCGGGCCCGTGTGTGAGCAAATGTGGGCATGCTACCAGGCCGCCTGCCCAACAAGGGGTGCCGACGTAATGATGACAACACGCGGCAGCGTCACATGCGCCGATTCCTGATCCTTGCCGGACTCACCTGCCTGCACGCGGCGATCACCTTCGGGCTGCTGTTGCTGGTCTTCGGCGGCGGGATGTCGCGCATCGACACCGGCGAGCCTACGCCGTGGCTCGAGCGGGTGGCCGGCGTGGTCCTGGACGTGCTGACCTTCCCGCTGCTGCCGGCTGTGGCGCAGCTGCCGCGAGCACTGCAGCCGACCGGGTTTCCGGGCGAGTGGCTCATCTTTGTGGCCAACTCGCTGCTCTGGGCGGTTGGGCTGCTGACGGCGTGGACCTGGGCGAGGGGGCGTCTCGCCCGCGCCGCTCCCCCGCCGGGTGCCTGAGTGCCGGCGCCCGCATCGAGGTGAGAGAGATGGCACGCAAGCGTCCGGCGACGATCGCCGGGTATCTCCGGGCGGCCCCACCGGAGGGCCGGCCGCATCTCCGGCGGCTGTATGCCATCCTCAAGCAGGTGGCGCCGGAGGCCGAGGAGGTCATCAAGTGGGGAACCCCGTTCTTCGTGGAGCCGAGGTTTCTGTTCGCGTTCTCCGCGCACAAGTCGCACTGCAACTTTGCGCCGGGGGAAGCGGCGTTGCTGGCATTTCGGAAGGAGCTCAAGGAGCGCCGGACGACGAGGCATTTCCTGCAGGTGCGCTACGACGAGCCGCTGCCGGAGGGTCTGATCCGCCGGATTGCCCGGCGTGCGCTCCGGGAGGTGGGTCGGCGGGAGGGCGATGGGTTCTGGTAGCCGCCGGATTGACTTTGCAGCACAGAGTGCTCTATATTGGTGCCCGACACCGTCCGGAAGACCCCCATGCACATCACGGCAGAGCGGATCCTCGAGTCGCTGGACGATCCTACGGAGCTGGAGGCCATGTACCGCCAGGATCCGGGGTCGTTTCTCGACTGTTTCGATGCGGTGTCCCGGGCGGCGCCGGACTCGGCCACGGTACGGGTCTGGAAGGCCCGGCTGGAGTACAGCGAGCCGGCGCGCGGCGCCCACCGGGAGCGGCTGTGGTTCGCAGTCGGTATCGGCCTGGTGGTGGGCGCGCTGCTCCGGATCCCGACGGTCTGGCTCGACGATGAATGGTACTACTCCCGCGTCGCCCCGTCCCTGGTGCTGCTGTCGCTGGCGGCGTACTTCTGGCTCGAGCATCGCGACCGGCGCGGGCTGATCGCGGGGGTGGCGCTGGCCGCGGTGGTGTTCACCTACGCCGCGCTGCTCCCCGGCTACTCCGACTCGGTGGTGATGGCGCTGGTCCACCTGCCGATCCTGTGCTGGGTCTTCCTGGGACTGGTATTCACCGGCCCGGCCTGGCGTGAGTCCGAGCCCCGGATCCGCTTCCTGCGCTACAACGGCGAGCTGCTGATCCTGGCCAGCCTGGTGGCGCTGGGCGGGATGGTCTTCAGCGGGATCACGGTGGCGCTGTTCGACCTGATCTTCGAGAACTCGGAAGAGTGGTACGCCCGGAATGTCGGCCTGATCGGCGCCGCCGCCGTGCCGGTGGCCGCGACCTACCTGTACGATGTCGTCTTCAAGCGACGCACCGGGATCGCGTCGGTCCTCGCCCGGGTGTTCGCGCCGCTCTTCCTGCTCATGACCGGCACCTACCTGGTGGTCGCGTTGCTCGGCGGGCAGAACCCGTTTGTGGACCGGTCGTTCCTGATCACGGTCAACGGGCTGCTGCTGGTGGTCCTGGGCATGACGGTGTTCTCGATCGCCGAGCGGGGGGAGCAGGCCGAAGTGGGATGGATCGACCACATCAACGTCGCACTGCTCGTCGTCACCCTGGTCATTGACCTGATCGCGCTCTCGGCGATTGTCTTCCGGCTCACGTCCTATGGACTGACGCCGAACCGGGTGGTGGTGCTGGGCGCCAACCTCGTCGTCATGACCCATCTGGCATGGACCTGCCGGGCCTCCATCGGTCTTATTAGAGGAAAGAGCGGCCCGGGCGCCGTGCGGCAGGCGGTGTCGGGCTACCTTCCGGTGTACGTCGGCTGGGCGGCGCTGGTCGCATTTGTCCTGCCCCTGGTCTTCCGGTTCTCCTGAGGCGGGGAGCCGTTGATCGGCGCCAGCCGGGCCCGGCAGCCGGGACCGGCACCCAGCGCTGACCTGTCCCTATCCCGGAGCAGGCGCATGTCACCCGACACTCCCCAGGCCGCCTATTTCATCGCCCACCTGCGGGTTCCCGACGTTGACCGGTACCGGAGCGAGTACGGACGGAGGGTGCTGCCGCAACTGGCAGCGGCCGGCGCAAAGGTGCTGGTGGCCAGTGCGAGCCCGACGGTGATCGAGGGCGGCCTCGAAGCGGACTGGACCGTGGTGATCGAGTTTCCCGATCGGGCAGCGGCACTGCGGTGGTACCACTCCGCGGAGTACGCGCCCCTCAAGCGGCTCCGCCTGCAGGAACTGACCACGGGAGGAACGGCTGCCCTCTTCGACGCCTTTGTACCGCCGGCCGGGCCTGGGTGAGGGGCTTGGCGCTCTCTCCCTGGTGCTCGCCGCCTCACTCGCGGACCGCTGGGCCTTTGCCCACCTGAGCCTGCCCGGCATCTACGACCATGGCTGGGGCAGGGTGCTCCGGTCGTTCGGCTACCTCCCCTTCTGGCTGCTAGTGGGCTCCGCCGTCTATTGGAGTACCACGAGCGCGGCGGTGCGCCGGGTGGCCCGGCTGCTGGCGCTGGCGCCGATCGCTGCCGGCGCCCTGAACGAGGTGCTCAAGCTCCTCATCCGGCGCGAGCGGCCGGGCCCCAACGAGGGACTCTACGTCTTCCGGAGCTTCGCCGATCGCCCCTTCTCCACCGCGGGTCTGGGTCTGCCGAGCGGCGATACGATCGTGGCGTTCGCGGCGTGCGCCATCCTGGCCCGGGCGTGGCCCCGCGCACGGCTCCTCTGGTACGGACTCGCGCTGAGCTGCGCCCTGGGCCGAGTGCTGGCGGGGGCCCACTTCCTGAGCGACGTGACGGTGGCCGGTATTCTTGGCGTGGTGGTGGCGGAGTGGCTGTGGCGGAGATATGCCGACCCGCCGGAGGAAGCGACCGTGGCCACCTGATGACCGCCGCACTCGATCCCTTCCTGCCGGAGCCGGATGTGCGGGAGCGGTTTGCCGTGGAGGTCCGCGCGCCCGCGGCGCTGGTGATGGAGGAGGCGCGCGGGTTCGACCTGCAATCGCTGCCGCTGGTCAAGCTGATCTTCCGGCTCCGGGAGCGACTGATGGGCGCACCATCGGCGCCCCGCGTGCCGCAGGGGTTGGTGGCGGAGACGCGGGGGCTGGGGTGGGGCACGCTGGTGGACGAGCCCGACCGGCTCCTCGTGTGCGGCGCGAGGTGCCAGCCGTGGCTGGCGCAAGTGACCTTCCAGGCGATCCCTGCGGCGGAGTTCGCCGCGTATCGGGAGCCGGACCAGGTGAAGATCGGCTGGACGCTGGAGGCGGAGGCGCTGGGGCCGGCGCTGACCCGCTTCTCCCATGAGACCCGGGTCTCGGCCACCGATGGGGAGAGCCGGCGCCGCTTTGCCCGCTACTGGCGCTGGGCTCGGGTGGGGATCATCGGCATCCGGCTGCTGCTCATGCCGGCGATCCGGCGAAAGGCGGAGCGGCGCTGGCGGGAGGAGGGGCGGCTGGGCCGCGGTGCGTCGGCGGGCGCGGGAACTCCGGGCCGCCCGTCGTGATACGGTGGCAGTATCCTCGGCCGCGGGTTTGATCCCACGCCGCCCGTCAGTCACACGAGCCCCGGCTGTTCATGACCATTGCCGCACGCGACATCCTCAGCGCCATCGCCATCGGCATCGGCGCCACGGTTCTCATGGATCTCTGGAACCTGTTCCTGAAGCGCGCCTTCGACATCGCCTCACTCAACTACTGCCTGCTGGGCCGCTGGGTCCTGCACATGCCGGCGGGGACCTTCCGGCACGCGAGCATTGCCGCCGCGGCGCCCAAGTCGGGGGAGTGCCCGGTCGGATGGATCGCCCATTACAGCACCGGGGTGGGCTTTGCACTGGTATTCGTGCTGTTGATGTCGGGCGCCTGGCTGGCGCGTCCGACGCTGCTGCCGGCGCTCTGCTACGGCCTCGTCACCGTGGTGTTCCCGTTCTTCATCATGCAGCCGGCGTTCGGGCTCGGCCTTGCGGCGTCCCGGATGCCGAAGCCAGGGCAGGCCCGGCTCAAGAGCCTGGGGACGCATACGGTGTTCGGGGTCGGGTTGTACGTGGCCGCGGTGGGACTGGGGCGCCTGCTCGGGGGCTGACGCCCCTTCCTGCGTTTGCCGAGGCGGGGTATCCTCTGTGACGTGGCCACGGTGTGCAGTTGCCCCCGGAGCTGCCCGGGTACCTGTTGGGGCTGGTCCGGTTCTCCTTCGCCAGATCCTGCCCGGCCCTGGGTCTGGCCCAGCGGCGCTATGCGGCGGCGACGGTGTTGCTCGGGGCCGGGCTGGTGGAGCGGCGGCGGTGCCGCTGTGCGCCACGACGCTGGCCGCGCTGCACCGCCGCCTGGCGGTCGCATCGGTTGAGTGAGGCGGCGCTGCATTCCATCTCCGCCCGGCGCACGCGCCGAGAAGTCGATGTCATGAGACACCTGCCCCAGCTGGCCGTCCTGCTTGGTTCCCTCATCCTCTCCGGCACGCTGGCCGCCCAGGCCGCCGCCCCACCGGCCAGCCTCGGCTTCTCGCCCGAGCGGCTGGCCCGCTTCGACCGGGTGATGCAGCAGTACGTGGACAGCGGCAAGGTCGCGGGTGTGGTGACCCTGGTGCTCCGGCATGGCAAGGTGGCTCACAGGGGCTCCTATGGCTGGGCCGACAGGGAGAGCGGCCGGCGGATGAGGAGCGACGCACTCTTCCGCATCGCCTCACAAAGCAAGGCGATCACCAGCGTCGCCGTGATGATGCTGGTCGAGGAGGGCTCGCTCAGGCTCAGCGACCCGGTCTCCCGCTGGATACCGAGCTTTGCCGACGCGCGAGTCGCCGCGGCGAGCGACAGCGGCCTGGTGCTGACCCCGGTCAGGCGAGCCATCACGCTTCGTCATCTTCTCACCCACACCGCCGGCATCTCGTACGGCTACGACTCCCTGGTGCGGGACCGGTACGTCGCGGAAGGACTGGGACCGGAGAATGGTCCCGGTTGGTACTTTGCCGACCGCAGCGTGCCGATCTGTGAGGACATGGACCGGCTCGGCGGATTGCCCTTCGTGGCCCAGCCGGGGGAGAAGTTTGTCTACGGCTACGCCACCGACATACTCGGCTGCGTGGTCGAACGGGCGTCGGGGTTGTCGCTGGCCCAGTTCTTCGCTGCCAGGATCTTCCAGCCGCTCGGGATGAGCGACAGCTATTTCTTTCTGCCGGAAAGCAAGCGCGGCCGCCTCACCGCGGTGTACGCCGCCCGGGAGCAGGGTCTGGAGCGCGCGCCGGATGGCCCCGACGGGCAGGGCGACTACATCGGCGGCTCCGCGACGAGCTACGCCGGCGGTGCGGGGCTGGTCTCCAGCGCACGTGACTACGCCCGGTTCCTGCAGATGCTGCTCAATGGCGGCAGCCTTGACGGGGTGCGGATCCTCGGACCGCGAACCGTCCGGCTCATGGTGAGCGATCACGCCGACTCGCTCTATTCGGCACCTGGTCGGGGCTTCGGACTGGGTTTCGAAATCCTCGAGGACCCGGGACTGGCGGGACAGTATGGTGGCGTGGGGCGCTTCGGCTGGGGCGGGGCCTATGCCACCAGCTACTGGGTGGATCCGGCGGAGGACCTGGTGGCGGTATTCCTGATCCAGTTGCTACCCTCTCAGGGACTGGATCTCGCCGACAAGTTCCGGACACTGGTGTACCAGGCGATCGTGAGGTAGGAGGAGGCAGTCGGCGTCTGGAAGCGGTCACAGGGTGTCCACCACGCCAAGGCCCAGGCCGCGCTACTCCACCCGCGGGCAGTCGCCGCTCACCCGCACCAGCTGCTGGGTAGTGAAGACCGTCGCGGTGCGGAGGTGGCTGAGGAGGGGACAGCCGTGGCGGGTGGTGTCGGCGCGGGCGGCGGCGGCCATCCAGGCGGCGGGCTGGGGCGCGGGCGGCACCGATGTGGCGCGGTTGAACTCGCGGACGCCGGGGCGGCTGGCGGTGTCTACGGGGATCAGATCCATGCCGGCCGCCGGCCCGGGAAGGGGTGTGCGCGGGTCTCCGAGCGCGGCGTGGATCAGCTCGCCGACCTCTCCCCGCTCCCCACCTGACAGGATCGGCGAGGTGTAAGTGGTGTAGGTCAGGCCGATCCCGAAGGTGAACCCCAGCAGAGCGATGAGTCTGGGCAGGAAGTTGGTGGGCATGGCGGATTCCTCCCTGCTGGAAGGTATCACCCGGTCTAGGAAGTGGCGCTGGCGGTGACCGGTGGGCCGGGGGCTCTCCGCGTCCCTCGCGACTGCTCAGCCCCTTCGCGGTGGCGTGCCTTGGCGCCGGGCTGGTGGTCGGTGCCATCCACGGGCGGGTACTCCTCCGCATGTTCCCGGGAGACCACCGGTCTTGAGGAACCTGGTCCCGACCTGCAGGTTAGGCGGGACCGTGCCGCCCCAGGTTCCGTATTTTCCCTTCACCTGACGAGTCCGCCATGACGGCCCCCACGCCCGCGACCCACCCGACCACCCCCGGAAGCGATGACGCCGTTATCCCCATCCTTGCGGGCGCGGGCGCGGGCGTGCTGGGTGGCGCCGGATGGGCGCTGATCGTCGCCCTGACCGACGTCGAGGTTGGCTGGGTGGCGTGGGGCATCGGGGGCCTGATCGGCTTCGCGATGGCTCGCACCACCGCCCAGCGCTCGATCCAGCTCGCCACGATTGCGGCGGTGATTGCCACGCTGAGCCTGCTCATCGGGAAGGTGCTGATTCAGCAGTTCGTGACCCGCCCGGCGTTCGAGCGCTCGCTGCGGGATTCACCGAATGCTGTCCCCTCCGCGGCGGCGTGGCGGCTGCGCGAACAGGCGGCCTTCCCGGCAGACGTGCAAGCGCGGGTCGACGCGGTGGCGGAGGGTGATACCGTTCCGGACGCGCTGTGGGAGCAGATGGTGGCCGCAGGGCAGGCCCACGCGGCGACCCTGACGGAGGAGGAGCGAGCCGAGCTGACGACCACCTACGTCGCGACGGTCCAGGCGCAGTTCACTTCGTGGCAGCTGTTGAGCTGGGGGTTCTCCCCGTGGGACCTGCTCTGGTTCGGGCTCGCGGTCTCCACCGCGTGGGGCATGCTCAAGCCGACGGCTCCCGTCGCCGCGCCCTAGTCGTAGGCGTCACGCCGAAGGGTGGCGGTCGCCGGCCGGCCGGTCGCAACCCTCCGCCCTCGGCCCTCGTCAGGGCGGGCCAGCGGTTTGTCATCCACCCTTCCCCCCCGGCCAACATGAAACGCCACGCCTGGTTCCCATCTGTCATCGCGCTGACCATTGTGTCCGAGCTGGCGGCCGCCCAATCACCCGCGGGTTTCCCGGTGCCGGCCACCAACCCGCGGGCCACGGTGCGCCAGCAGGTTGCCGCGACCGAGATCGAGGTGCGGTACAGCCGTCCTTCGGTCAGGGGACGGACCATCTTCGGGGGCCTGGTGCCGTGGGGCCAGGTGTGGCGCACCGGCTCCGACGCCGCCACCCAGGTCAGTTTCAGCACCCCGGTCTCGGTCGAGGGGGTCGCGGTGGACTCCGGCGCCTACGAGCTGTTCACGATCCCGGGGGAGCGGGAGTGGGTGCTCATCCTGCAGCGCGCCCGGTCGCAGTGGGGCTCGTATGCCTACGACCAGGCCAACGATGTCGCGCGCGTCACGGCGCGGCCGGTCGCGCTGCCGGAGCAGGTGGAGAGCTTCAGCATCAGCCTGGATGATGTGACCTCCCGGGCGGCGACGCTGCACCTCGCCTGGGACCGTGTCCGGGTGCCGGTCCGGATCGCGGTAGACCTTGAGGCCACTGTGGTGCCTCGGCTGGAAGCTGCGCTCCGCGCCGAAGGCCGGCGACCGTACTTCCAGGCGGCGATGTTCTACTTCGAGAACGACCTCGACATCAACCGGGCGGCCGAGTTGATGGCGCTGGCCCTGGAAGGCAGCCCGGACCATATCGGCATGCTGTACCGCCAGGCCCTGATCCTGGAGCGGCAGGGGGACCGGCCCGGCGCGATTCGCGCCGCGGAACGTTCGCTGGCCGGCGCCGGCGCGGCGGCGCGCGAGCTGCGGGACGAGTATACCCGGCTCAACCAGGCGCTCCTGACCCGGCTCAGGGGTAGCTGAGCTGCCCGCAGGAGGGGTACACCCGACCGGGCGTTCGGAGCGCACAGCCGCTACCGGCGCACCTCCCACCGTCGCGAGGCCACTACGGCCCGAGCTCCACGACGAGCCCCTGCGCCGTCCTCGTGCGTAGGTGGTCCGGGCCGTAGCCCGCGCCGAGCGCCACCACCGCGCGCCCAGCCGCCCGCCGTGCACCGCCTAGATCTCCTCGGCCGAACAGCGCCTGGGCCCGTATCAGCTCCGCCCGCCCGACATGCCCGCTGCGAGTGCAGGCGAGGGAGTCCACCGCCGCGTAGTCCCGCGCCAGACTCGCCAGTGAGTCCGCGGCCCCCCAATCACCGCGCGCCAGCCGCCACTCCGCAGCGCTCAGCAGTGGCACCGCGAGCCGGGGCGAATGCGGCACCGTCGAATCGAGCTGGCGGATGGCCCGTTCCAGCTCCCGCGACGCACCGACTGAATCTCCTTCGGCATGGCGGATCCACGCGCCCAGCCACGCCGTGGCGAGGCGTCGCGGGAAAGTCCCCTG
>CAYUYF010000082.1:0-8733 GCA_964449145.1 uncultured Gemmatimonadaceae bacterium
CCCGACCCGAAGGCGTCGTAGTTGGAGTTGATCAGCGACACCATGTTCCCTTCGGCGTCGGCGGTCGTGAGATAGATGGTCTCGCTGGCGGTGCGGTACGGTCCCGGCTCGACCCTCTCCTGCGCCCGGTGGGCATCGAGGTGGCTCCGCCGCTCGGCGATGAACCCGTCCGCCAGCAGGGCCTCCGCCGTCAGGTCGAGATGGTCGGCATCCCCGACGAACCGCTCGAGGTCGGCGTAGGCCAGCTTCTTGGCTTCGATCAGATAATGCAGGTAGGCCGCCGAGTTGTGCCCCATGGCCTGCAAGTCGTAGGGCTCGAGGATCCTGAGCATCTCGAGCGCCGCCACCCCCTGATTGTTGGGCGGCAGCTCCCAGACCCGGTAGCCCTGGAACGGCACCGAGATCGGCGTGACCCAGGTGGGGGCGTTCTGGCGCAGGTCCTCCAGTGTGATGAAGCCGTCGAGTTCCGCGAGCCGGGCCACCAGCCGCTGGCCGAGCTCTCCCCCATACAGCGTGCCGATCCCGTCCCTGGCGATCGCCTCCAGCGTGCGCGCGTAGTCGGGATTCTGGAACCACTCCCCGGCCCTCGGCGCCCGTCCCCTCGGCAGGAAGGTGGCGGCGGCCGCGGAGTCCTTCAGGAGCAGTCCGGTTTCGTCGGCCCACTGCGCCGCAATGATGGGGGTGACGGGAAACCCCTCCCGGGCGTACCGGATGGCGGGTTCCAGCGCCGCCGCGAGCGTCCGCTTGCCATGGGTGCGGACCAGCAGCTCCCACCCCGCCAGCGCCCCCGGCACGGTGACGGACATGACGCCCTGCTCCGACCCGGAACGGAAGCCGCGCGCCGCGAGCGTCTCGCGGAGCATCAGCGAGCCGGCCCGCCCGCTGGCATTGAGCGCCATCAGCCGCCGCTCCCGGGCCAGCCACACGATGGCGAACATGTCGCCGCCGATGCCGGTCATGTGCGGCTCGGTGACGCTCAGCACCGCCGCCGCCGTGACCGCGGCGTCAATGGCGTTGCCGCCCTGGCGCAGCACCTCGAGTCCCGCCGCGGACGCCAGCGGCTGGCTGGTGGCGACCATGCCGCTCGGCGCATACACCGTGGAGCGGCCGGCCAGCGAAGCGGGCCGCTGAGCCGCGAGGTCCGCGGGCGAGGGCAGGCTCATCCAGAGGACCGCGGCAGCGGCCGGAAGAACACGACGGGACATGGACGCTCCGGGAATAGGGACATTCGTTGCTCTGGCAGGGTCAATGGGCGGGAGCAACCGTGGGGCGGTGGCCGCCGCCTTCGCGATGCTATTAATGTACGCCCATCGGCAGAGCGGGACGGCCCCGCGGCCGCCGGGCACACGGGAGCCAACCATGCGCGCACTGCTCATCCTGCTGTCGCTGATCGCCACCGATGGCGCCGTCGCCCCGGCGCCGTCACCCACGGTCTCCCTTATCTATCTGGCCAACATGGGGGTCATGCTGGAGGGCGGCGGCCGGCGGGTCGTCATCGACGGATTCCATCACGGCGCCCTCGCCGAGTATGCCGCCGTCCCCGACGCGCTGCTGGAGCCGCTGGAACAGGCGCGGGAACCGTTCGAGCGCCTGGATCTCATGCTCACCACCCACCGCCACCCCGATCACTTCGACGCCGCCTCCGTCGCCAGCCGGCTGGCCACCGACGCCGGGGTGGGCTACGTCGCGGCGACGGAGACCACCGACACCCTCGTGGCGCGTACCCGCGTGGGGGCTGGTCACCCTCGTGTGCGTGGCGTGCTCCCGCCGCAGGGTGGGGAAACCGCCGTGGCCGACGCACCGCTCGGGCTCACCGTGCTCGACCTGCCCCACAATCCCACGCCCAGCCGCCGGGTCGCCAACGTGGGCTTTCTGGTCGAGCTCGACGGGCTCCGCCTTCTCCACGTGGGGGACGCCGACCCCGACGCCGGGACGTTCCGCGCCCACCGCCTCGCGGGCCGCGTGGATGTGGCCATCGTGCCGTTCTGGTATCTCACCGGTACGGATGACGCCGTGCGCCAGGCGATCGGTGCCCGCGTCTGGGTCGCCAGCCATGTCCCGCCGTCGGATACCGCCTCGGTGCGCCGTCAGGTGCTGGCCCGGATCCCCGGCGCGATCGTCCTGACCATGCCGGGAGAGCGTCACCTGCTGCACTGAGGCAGCGATCGGCACCTACCCCTTCGCCTCCCCGATCCTCTCCTTCAGCTCTGCCCATACCGCCTCGCGCTCCACCCCGTCCTCCGTGTTGAACCGGAGCAGGAACGGCCGGTGGTCCCAGTCGAACGGCTCCTTCGCCACCCCGCCGAGGTAGAGCAGCATCGCCGCGAGGTGGATCGCCACCTCCCCCTCGCGCCGCCGGGCGGCCTGCAGCAGCGCGTCCAGCACCGCCGGCGGATGCCACTCCTCCACCTCCAGCAGCACCTGGGTGAGCCCGCCGTACACCTCCGCAGTCTCGATCCCGTGAACCAGCGCCGCGGTCCTGGCGTCGTCCCCGATCAGCCCAGCCGCGTAGCGGCTCACCGCCGCGCGCACCCCGGGGTCGTCGTCCGCGAGCGCCTCCAGCAGCGCCTGCCGGGCGCCCGGCGTGTCGAGGGCGGCGAGCGCCTCGATGTCGTACCAGGCCAAAGGGGCCTGCCGCAGGAGCAGCGCCTCGATCTCGGTTCGCTCCGGCGGTGAGGCGGCCGCCAGCGCCTGGAGGTCGTAGCCGATGCCGTCGCGCCAGCTGTCCTGATCTCGAATCATGCTGCGCCGGAAACGCTGCAGCGGCGGGTCGTTCTCCGGTGCCGTCACGGGGAGAAGAGCCCGTCATAGCGTCCCGTCGTCAGCGCCGAGTCGAAGCGGTCGGCGATGGTGTCCACCAGCCGGGTGTCGCCGCCGCGGTCCATCCAGACGCCGACGTGCGCATCCTCGGCGCGCCAGCTCACGTGCACGCTCGCCCCACCGATCTTCACTTCGTGGCTGAAGGCGTCTTCCGCTGGGGGGACCCGTTCGCCCGAGAACTCCGCCACCAGGAAGTTCACCAGCGCCGCGCGCAACTCCTCCCTTGCCGGCGAGAGCTGGTACTCCCGGTACCCGGACCGGTCCACCGCCGAACGGACGCCCCGGTACGGCAGCGGGGTCACGCCCTCGCGCGGCACCAGGCGGTCCCGGCCGTCGGCCCCGCGCCGCCAGGCGAAGTAGTGCAGCAGCCACGCCGGGTCCACCTGGTCGATCTCCACGAGGCGGACCCGGGACGGGTCCACGGGCACGTCGTAGGGGCCGCGCCCATCGAGGTCGACCACCACGAACCCGTATCGCTCTCCGTCATTGGTCCATGTCAGCCGGACGAAGCTCAGTCCATCCGGCGCGATGCCCAGCGGCGGAATGCGGTCGATCGCCTGGTTCATCCCGTCCCGGTCGAAGGGCCGCAGGCTGAGGGTGCGCGTGTCCAGGACCGCGGTCTGGAAGAGATAGGGGCCGGGCTGGGAAAGGCTGGTCCGGTCGATCCGGCCGCGGAGGACCGGCCGATCGCGGGCGGCGGCAAAGATGGTGGCATCGGCGGTGAGCGGCGGGGCCGGCACCATCCTGCTGCCGGTGGCCACCGGCTCGACGCGCAGCGCTTCCGCCCCGGCCACCACGAGGTACCAGGGGCCCGTCCCCGACGCGGCATCCAGCTGCAGCAGCAGCGCCGGCTGGGGACCGGACACCACCGTGACGGCGTCCATGCGGTCGAACGGTGCGATCGCGCCGGAGTCCTCGTCCCGGTGCTGGATGACGACCGGCTGGTCGCGGTACCGGACCTGGAACTGGCTGCTGGCGTACCAATGCACGGAAGTCGCGTCCTCACCGCCCATGCCGAAGCCGCTGGCGATCATCGCGATCTCGAACGGGCCCACCGTCTCGGTGCGGATCGGCTGGTCGTCCGGCACGACGCGGAAGCGGTAGTGGAACCGGCCCGGGTCCGGCGCGGCGTCGCGCCGGCTCGGCAGCCATTCGCTCCACTCCAGCTCCCGGCTGCCCGGGCGCCCCGGCAGCGGCGCGATGAACCCCTCCCCCACCATGCTGTCGGGCTCGAAGGAGAGCATGCGCCGTCCCCGGCTGGTGAACACGTCCACCGCGCCCGGCACGACCCATCGCCCGCCGTCCAGCCGGGCGTCCTCCCGCCAGAGCGGCCCCGCCTGACTCACCCGCGCTGTCCGGCCGCTCAGGGCGCTGAGGCGCACGGACCATTCACTGGAGGCCGGCAGGTCCGCGGGGCTCTTGCCCTCCGGCCACTGCAGCTCCACCGCCAGCACCAGTTCCCGCCCGTTCAGGGTCGGCGGGACGTCGGCCAGGAGCCGCGACACCGCGGCGACGCCGCCCGCCACCACCAGCACGATCGCCTGGGAGAGGCCCAGCGCCTTGAGGAAGCCGGCATCGGGGGCCCGGCCGAGCAGCCGGGTCACGACGATGCCGAGGATCAGCCCGGCGATGGCGCCCAGCAGCGCCGTGAACACGACGAAGTACCCCGATGCTCCCTCGAAGGAGGACATCCGGTACCAGCCGACCGCCTGGTTCGCGACCAGGCCGGCCACGAGGCCCGCCACGATCGCGGTGAGGACGCCGACGCCCAGCGAGGCCGGCCAGCTCATCAGCGCGCCGGGGCTGAGAGGCCCGCCGCCCGGAGCGATGCGACCAGCGCGCCCCGGTTGGCGAAATGCCAGGTACCGCCGTAGACCACATCCGCCACCACCGGCCGGCCCGCGTCGGTCGTCACCACCACCGTATCAACCCAGCTGACTGGCGGGGCGATGCCGTCGTAGCTGAAGCTGACCGGCAGTCGCAGGCCGCCGCCGCCGGGCAGCGCCTGCACCACCATCGAACTGGGCCCTTCAAAGAGACTGGTGAACAGGTCGCCCTCGGCGAAGGGCGGCTTCTCGTCGGGGTTGGCCCGGGCCGCGCTGTCGCGCAGGGCGCCGGCGGCCCGAAGCAGCTCCCGCAATTCGGTGCTGAGGTAGGGTGCCATCGCCGCCAGCTGGCCCGGCGTGGGTGCGCCGGTCACCTGGGAATCGATGAGGACCTGGTAGAGGCTGGAGACGGCGTCGCCGGCAGACGGGGGGGCGGGCCGGGAGCAGGCTGGAGACACCAGCGTGGCCGACGCCAGCGCGAGGAGGACCGCGGGTGCCTTCCGGGTGAACCGCACATGGCCCGCCTGGTGGGAGGTTACGCCTCGGCGCCGGGTGTGGCGGACGGGGCGCGGTTAATCTGGCCGGCCCGAGAGTTGGCGCAAGAGGCGCTGGCGCGCTCGCCAGCCGGCCTGCGACGCCGAGTTGAGCCGCGCATCCCCGGACCAAGCGCCCGGTTATGTTCCTGACATCGTCCGCGCAATGAGAGCATCGTCGGGCCGGCCCGCCGCAAGGCGCCCAATCCATCACTCCGTCCGCCACGCCGGGGGACGGGATTACCGTGCCGTGAAGGAGGACTCGCATGTCTGATGCCTGGATCCTGCTGGATTCCATGAAGGAGAGCTGGCAGCAGATCCTCTCCTTCCTGCCTCGGGTGCTCATGACCCTGGTGCTGTTGGTCATCGGCTGGCTGGTGGCCAAGCTGCTGCGCCGGCTGGCGCTCCGGCTGTTCCGGCTCATCCACCTCGATGAAATGGCCGAGAAGGCCGGCCTGGACGACGTGCTGCTGCAGGGCGGGGTCCGTTTCACCACGGCCACGATCCTGGCCAACGCCGTCTACTGGCTGATCCTCTTTGCCATCCTGCTGGCCCTGCTCAATACCCTGGGCCTCGGCGCGGCGGCCGGCCTGATCGACCGGATCGTGTTCTATATTCCGAATGTCATTTTGGCGGTGATGATCCTGGTGTTCGGCACGCTGTTCGCCCGCTTCGTCGGGGGGGCCGCCTTCACCTACCTCAGCAATATCGGCAGCAGCGCCGCGGAGCCCATCAGCGCCGTGGCCAAGTACGCCGTACTGTTCTTCGTCCTGTCCCTGGCCTTCGAGCAGCTGGCGATCCAGAGCCAGATCCTCATCGCCGGTTTTCAGATCGCCTTCGGCTCCGCCTGCCTGGCCCTGGCCCTCGCCTTCGGGCTGGGCGGGCGGGACTGGGCCGCCAACGTCCTGGAACGCTACTGGAAGAAGTGAGCACCGATGATCATCGACTGTCATACCCACCTGAACAACTACGGCGACGAGACCGTCGCAGCCCTGCCCCAAAGCCTGGGCCGGCTGCAGACGGAGATGCGCCGCAACCGGGTGGATATCTCGCTGGTGCTCACCTCCTACACCGTCAATCCGGGCCGCCCGTCCACCCGGGCGGTGGTGGAGCTCACCCGGGACCTCCAGGACATCTTCGTGGTGGCGGGGATCCGGTATACCGGGTTCAAGCCCGAGGACCTCACCGAACTCCGGGAGTATCTCCAGGAGGGCTCGGTGCGCGGGCTCAAGCTCTATCCCGGATACGAGCCGTTCTACCCCGCCGACCCGGTGCTGGAGCCGGTCTACCAGCTGGCGGAGGAGTTCGCCGTGCCGGTGATGATCCACTCCGGCGACACCTACAGTCCCAGGGGGAAGGTCAAGTTCTCCCATCCGCTGCACGTGGATGATGTCGCGGTGGACCATCCCGGCGTCAACTTCATCATCTGCCACATCGGGAATCCCTGGATCCGCGACTGCATGGAGGTGGTCTACAAGAACGCCAACGCCTACACCGACATCTCGGGGCTGGTGCTGGGAGACTTCTCCGACCGGTTCGAGTCCTACATGCAGCGCCAGCTGCAGGACATGCTGCTCTTCGGAGTGGAGCCGGACAACGTGCTCTACGGCACCGACTGGCCCATCTCCTCGATGCAGTCCTACCTCGAGTTCATCGACGAGCTGAAGATCCCGCCCAAGGACCGGCGCAAGATCATGTACGAGAACGCCGCCCGGCTGTTCAAGCTGCCGATCGCCGAGGATGGGCCCCGGCTCGACTCGTTCTTCCAGCGGCTGGTATAGAGGTTCGGATGGGGCGGGGATGACTCGGTCCCCCGTGCGGGGGCGCCCATCTACCGCCGAACGGGAGGCACTACCGGACGATCAGCGTATCCGGGCCGGACACCTCTCTGAGACCGCACTCACCCAGGACAAAGCGGAAGGTAGCCGCCGCCCGCGCCCCCGAGACCGTCTCGGCGGTCACGGCGACCACCTCCTCCGCGGTCCCGAATTTCTGGGCACCAGGAAACTTGTCGGCATCGGTGTCCTGGAGGATGGGATAGAAGCCCTCAGGGGAGGGACCCGATGCCGAGGAGAGTGTGTCCCCCGTGCGCGCGAGGACCGAGGTGACGACCGCGTCCGTGGCAGGGCTGCCTGCGGCATCAACTACTTTGACGTAGGCTCCAAAGATGCCGGCACAGGCCGTGGGAGTGCCGCAACCCGGCAGCAGACCGAGCGAGAGCAGAGCGGTGAGGCGGAGTATCAATCGCGGAGCGGTCATGCGGCACCGGGCCTGACGGTGTCCTCGAGGCGCCTGACAGCAGCCCATCCGCTGCCGGCGCCGGTCCTGCTAGTGTCCCGTCAGCACCCCTCGCCGCTGGGAATCAAAATCCATGTTCCCTGCCGCACGTTGTAGGTACCGTACCGGTCCAGCCAGCCCACCTCGGGGGCGGCGTCGGTTGCCGCGGCCGTGACCGGCGCGACGACAGCGGCCGGAAGGCTTTGGGGCGTACTCTCGGCCGCTGCCACCGCAATGGTAGCCGCGGCACCTGCAACGCAGGCGAGGGTGATCAACAGGGGGTGGCGAGCCATGGTGTGTCCTGGGTCGGGGTGCGCTCAGGCGTGATGTAACCGACTGCTACGGGGAAGGTTACCCCACTCTTCTCAGCGCCGCCACTCTCCCCCCCCCGGCCGGAGCCGGCGCACGAGATTGCGGACAATCAGGCGGCTGCCACCGATCACCACGATTCTCATCCCACCACCTCAGCCGATCTCCCGGGCCGACCACGGGAGTGGAGGCTAGACCGGCCGGTACCGCCTCGCCAGGAGGCCGGTCGCGAGTGACAGGTCCAGGTCGGCGATGAGCAACCCCTCCTGCCCGTACGGCTGGTAGCTCAGCAGCGTCCCGTCGGGCGCCGCGACGGCGGAGGTAGTCGGTGACCCCGCGCTGGCAAAGTTCACCGTCGCGAAGTAACAGTCGTTTTCCGCCGCCCGGCACAGCACCGCCTTCTCATGGAAGCTGTTGGCCGGGTCCCCATACGTCTTCGGCCGGTACGACCCTCGCTCGGCCTCGTGGAACTGCGGGTGGAAGACCACCTGCGCGCCCGCCCTCGCCGCCCACCGGACCGTCTCGGGGTAGCGCCACCCCTCGTGGCAGATCACCACCCCGAAGGTGAGCGGGCCAGCCTGAAATACTCGCCGCCCGCTTCCCGGCGCATAAGTCCCCTCCTCGGAGGGATCGATCTGCACCTTGTCCTGGGATCCCAGCCGCGTTCCGTCCGGCCCGATCACCAGCGCCGAGGCGTGCAGGCTGTCTCCATCCAGGCGCTCGGTGCCGAGCACCACGGTCAGATGCGCCGCCTTGGCGGCGGCCGCGATGACCCGCCAGGCGTCTTCGAGGAAGCGGGCATTCGGCGGCGGCACCGCCTTGGCCACGCTTCGGTACCCCGGGACGAAGCATTCGGGGAAGCAGACCACGCGCGCCCCCGCCTTGGCGGCCGTCGCGATGGCCGTCGTGGTCTCGTCCACCGATTCGGCAGGGCTCGCGGGGTGGTGCAGGTTGGCCAGGGCGATCCG
>CAYUYF010000083.1:0-8691 GCA_964449145.1 uncultured Gemmatimonadaceae bacterium
ATCACCCGGCCTTTGCGGTGCTGGATGCCGCGTTCAAGGAAGTGGCGGGCAAGCCTGCGGTGCGGGTCCGTGCCGGTGGCTCGATTCCCATCGTCCCGCGGCTCGGCACCATGGGCGCTCCCGTCCTGCTCACCGGAATCGGTCTCCCGGACGATGGCCTGCACTCTCCCAACGAAAAGCTCAACCTGAGCCAGCTGTGGGAGGGGATCGAGGTCTTCGGCCGGTTCATGGAGAAGTTCGCCGCGGCCCGATAGCGGTTTCCGAGACAGTCAATGGGCCGGGACCTCACACCGAGGTCCCGGCCCATTTTCGCCGCGGCAGGCTCCGGCGGGCTACTCCTCCTCTTCCTCCACGACCTGCTGTTCGCCGGTGCGCCGGCCGCCAGGGTACTGCGCCTCGGTGCGGGCGTGCAGTTCGTCGATGCCCAGCACGGCCCGGACGGAGGCGATGACTCCGGCGACGACGTCATCGGCCCAATAGGGGTCCGGGGCCTGATCCTCAGGCACGCTGCGGCCACACTGCTCCAGGAACTGGATGGCGGTGCTCATCCACTCGCCCTGGGCGGACGGACTCATCGCCCAGGAACCCGTCGACTTGAGTTCCAGCTCCGTGAGCCTGGTCAGGTCCTGCTCCAGTCCCTCGGTGACGGCGGTGGAGGCGAGGTGCTGGGCGACGAGGGCCATGACCTGCTGCCGCTCCGCCGCCTGGGGCTCCGGCAGCGGGGCAAAATAGTTGCGCTGGTCGGCCACCATCTCGCCAAGGCGGATGCAGACCGCGCGCACCGCCTGCTGCAGCGCCGGCGGTGCCTCGCGGGCCCAGCCCTGGGCAGCCTTGAGGATGTCCTGGACCAGTTGGTCGGCCTGCGCCTCGGGAGAAGGGCGCTCGGTCGGGGCGTTCATAGGACCATGAGAATGGCCCAGCGGCGGGCGAAATACAAGGCGGGAGGGCCGATTGGGGCGTAGCGATCCCGCCCATCTTGACAATTCTTGGCGCTCCCGACGGGAGACGGTCAGCGCCGCGGACCACGCCGCATGCGGACCGGGTCCGGGCGCCCGTAGCGCTCCTCACTCCACGGCTCGCCCCGCATGTGGTAGCCGTTCTGCTCCCAGAAGCCAGGGTAGTCCTCTTCCAGGAACTCGAATCCGCGCACCCACTTGGCGCTTTTCCAGAAGTACAGGTGTGGTACCAGCAGACGTACTGGCCCGCCATGCTCCGGATCCAGGGGATGGCCGTTGTGGGCCAGCGCGAGGAGGTTGCCGGGACGGTCCAGGTCGTCCAGCGGCAGGTTGGTGGTGAATCCGTGCTCCGCGTGCACCAGCACGTACCCTGCCCCCGGCTTCGGCCGGGCCCGCTCCAGAAGGGTCCGCACCGCCATCCCCTCGAAGACATTGTCGTAGCGGCTCCACCGGGTGACACAGTGGATGTCGCACAGCGTCTCCTGACGCGGCAGGGCCAGCAGGCCGTCCCAGGTGAGGGTGAACGGTGCCTCCACCGCGCCGCTCACCTCGAAGCGCCAGCTGGTGAGGTCGACTCGTGGCACCGTGCCGTAGTGCAGGACCGGCCACTTCTGGGTGACGATCTGCCCCGGCGGCAGGCGATCGCGGTCGGCCGGGCGGGCATCAATGGGATCTGGCATGCTCCTTCTACGCTCCGGGCGCCGCGGCGGTTCCCTCCGGAAGCAGGTTCTCCAGGCGGCCCGCACGCGGCTCCAGCCCGAAGACATCAGCCACCGCGGGCGCCATGAGGCTGAGGCTGCGCGCCCAGAGCGCCTCGGCGTCCACGGGCGGAGTTGCCGAGTCGCCGAGTTCCCGGGCGACAGTGGTCATCTCCACGTTGGCGATGCCACACGGCACGATCAGGCCAAAGTCGTCGAGCCGGTTGCACACATTCAGTGCGAAGCCGTGCGTGGTCACCCACTGGCGCACGTGGATGCCGATGCTCGCGATCTTCCGCCCCCGGGTCCAGACGCCGGTCTGACCGGGGTGCCGCCCTCCCTCGATCCCGAGCCCGGCCAGGCCACGGATCAAGGCTTCTTCCACCTGGCGCAGGTACCAGTGCAGGTCCGGCTTGTGCTCCGTGAGGTTCAGGATCGGGTACCCCACCAGCTGGCCGGGGCCATGCCAGGTCACATCGCCCCCGCGTTCGACCTCCACCACGTCCAGCCCCCTGCGGAGCAGGTCGTCGCTCGTCAGGGGCAGGCTCTCCGGGCGGGTGCCGCGTCCCAGCGTGACGGTGCGCTCGTGCTCGAGGAGCAGCAGGATGTCGGCGGGAATCTCGCCGCTGATGCGGCGGTCGCACAGCTGGCGCTGCAGCAGGTGCGCCGCGCGGTATCCCATCCGTCCGAGTGCAATCACCTCGAGCCGGCGCATCAGCCCTCCGGCGGGCCGCCGCGGCGGCGCACCGACCGCAGCAGCAGCAGCAGGAGTAGACCCGCGACTGCGGTGAGGCCCAGGAGTCCCCACCGGCCCAGCAGGCTGTCCACCGGCGCTGTGATGAAGGAGCAGAGCAGGGTGCCGAAGCCCGCCACCATGGCGAGCCCGCCCCGTCGATAGCTGGAGACCAGCGGCGCCATCAGGGCAAAGGCCGCGAGGCCGCCCAGCAGCGCCCCGCCGGTCCAGCCAAGCAGGATGATCGTAGCGATGTGGTCTGAAGGCGATGGGGAGAGGGGAGCCAGTCCGCTGAGCTGCAGGGTGCGGACCAGCCACATTACCAGCGACACCGTGCCGACACCGCCGGCCGCCCCGGCTCCGATGGCCCTGAGCGCCAGTCCGACATGTTCGGGGTGCGCCGGTTCGCCGGTAATGGCGGTGGGGAGGGCCGGGGCGGCGGTGTCGCGGCCATCCCGGTCGTCGGCCCGATCCCCGCCGCCCGCCGCCATCAGATGTGCATCACCCGGCCCATGCTGTCCAGCGCCGCCTCGGCGATTGCCTCGGACAGGGTCGGATGGGCATGGATGGCCAGATCCACCTCTTCGACGGTGTATTCATTTTCCCGGGCGACGCCCAGTTCGTGGATCATCTCGGAGGCATGCCCGCCGACGATGTGGGCGCCGAGGATCTCCCCGTACTTCTTGTCCCGGATGATCTTCACGAAGCCCTCGGTCTCATTGGAGGCCCGGGCCCGGCCGTTGGCGCTGAAGGGGAAGCGTCCCACCTGGTAGTCCAGCTTCTTCTCCTTGCACTGCTCTTCGGTGAGCCCCACACTGGCCACTTCCGGGTGGCAGTAGGTCACGCTGGGAACGTTGTCGTAGCGGATCGGGTGGGGCGTGTGCCCCGCAATCCGCTCCGCGACGGTGACTCCCTCCCGGCTCCCCTTGTGGGCCAGCATCGGCGGCCCGGCCACGTCGCCAATGCAGTAGATGCCGGGTGCCGTGGTTTCCAGCGTGGCGAGATTCACCTTGACCCAGCCGCGCTCAGTGACTTGGACCCCGGCCTCCTTGAAGCCCATCGCCTCGGTGTTCACGGCCCGGCCCGCGGCCATGAGCACCTTCTCCGCGGTGACCGTCTGGGACTTGCCGCCGGCCTCGAGGGTGAGCGTCACCTGGTCCTTGCCCACCTCCGCCTTGGTGACCTTCGCCCCGGCGATGACCTCCATGCCGCGCTTCTTGAAGCTCTTGGCCAGGGCATCCGAGCACTCGGCGTCCTCGATGGGCAGGATCCGCGGCAGTGCCTCGATCAGCGTGACCTTGCTGCCGAAGGCAGCGAAGATGTCGGCGAACTCGCAACCCACCGCGCCGGCCCCGATGACCGCCAGTGTCTTGGGGGCCGTCTCCAGGAACAGCGCCTCGTCAGAACTGATCACCGTGGTCCGGTTGATGTCGAGGCCGATCTGCGGAATTCCCTTCACGCGCGACCCGGTGGCGATCACGATGGCCTTCTTCGCCTCATGGGTTTCACTGCCCACCTTGACCTTCTTGCCCGGAAGCAGGCTGCCGGTCCCCTTGAGCACGGTCACCTTGTGCTTCTTCATCAGGAACTCGACGCCCTTGGAGTTCTGCTCCGACACCTTGCGGGACCGCTTCATGGCCACGCCGTAGTCGGTCTTCACCCCGCTGACTTCGACCCCCAGATCCTTGAGCTCGTGCTGCACCAGGCCGGCGACCCGTGCGCTGTGCAGCAGGGCCTTGGTCGGGATACAGCCGATGTTCACGCAGACGCCGCCGAGCTTGTCCTTCTCGACTACGGCAGTGCTGAGCCCGAGCTGCGCCGCCCGGATGGCGCAGACGTAGCCGGCCGGTCCGCCGCCAAGGATGATCACGTCGAAGGTCGCCACAATAACCTCAGGGAATGGAGTTAGTGCCCGGTCTCGATCGCCGAGAGCTGATCGCCGATTGCCGTCCGTTACAGCATCGCCAGCGGGTTCTCCAGCATCTGCTTGAGCGTCCGCAGGAACGCGGCGCCGGTGGCGCCGTCAATGACCCGGTGATCGCAGGACATGGTGAGCCGCATCCGTCGGCCCGGCACCACCGCGCCGTCCTGGACCACCGGCTTCTCGACGATGCTGCCGACCGCCAGGATGCCGGCCTCCGGCGGGTTGATGATCGCCGTGAACTGGTCGATGTCGAACATGCCCAGGTTCGAGATCGAGAACGTCCCCCCGGTGTACTCCTCCGGGGTGAGCCGCCGCTCCCGCGCCCGGGCCGCGAGTTCTCGCACTTCTGCCCCGATCTCGCGCAGCGACTTCCGGTCGGCGTGGCGCACCACCGGGGTGATGAGCCCCTCGTCAATCGCGACCGCCACGCTCAGGTGCACGTCGTTCCAGTAGCGGATGCGGTCGTCCTGCCACCAGGCGTTGCAGGCCGGGTGCAGCCGGAGCGCCAGCGCCGTGGCCTTGAGAATGATGTCATTGAACGAGACCTTCCC
This sequence comes from uncultured Gemmatimonadaceae bacterium, assembly GCA_964449145.1. Lineage (GTDB taxonomy): Bacteria > Gemmatimonadota > Gemmatimonadetes > Gemmatimonadales > GWC2-71-9 > JADJOM01. The sequence goes on from CAYUYF010000083.1 coordinate 4,863, forward strand.
GCCCTCTCCGGCGTTGAGCGCGGTCCGCGCCTCCCAGACCCGGTCCATGTCCACTTCGGTCGTGAGGTAGAACGTCGGGACCGGGCCGATGGACTGCCCCAGCCGGCGCGCGATCGTCTTCCGGATCTGGCTGAGTGGTACGTCCTCGAAGCTCGCTCCCGCCGTCACCATCCGGCCCGGCGCCGCCTTGGGGGAGCCGGGGGCGGACTCCACGTCCCGCAGGATCACCCGGCCCTCGGGGCCGCTGCCGCTGATCCCGGCGAGGTCCACGCCGCGATCAGCGGCGACCTTCCGCGCCAGGGGCGAGGCCTTCACCCGGGCGCCGTCGGCGCGCGGTGGCGCGGGCACCGGCGCCTGAGCGGGTGCGGTGGGCCGGGGCGGCGGCGGGGCGGCCACCGCCGCCGGCGCGGCGGGCGTTGCAGGCGCGGCAGCGGCCGGCTTGGCCGCCAGGCTGACCGCGGCCGCGGACTTGGCCGCGGGCTTCGCGGCAGAGCCGACCAGCGCGGTGACATCCTCGCCCTTCTCACCAATTACTCCGACCAGATTGCCGACGGGTACCGTGGTCCCCGGGCCAGCAACCTGCTTGAGCAGCACGCCCGGGGCTCGCGCCTGCAGGTCCATCACGGCCTTGTCCGTCTCGACTTCGGCCAGGATGTCGCCCGCGGCGACGGTGTCGCCTTCCTGCTTCTTCCATTCCACCAGGCGGCCCTCTTCCATCGTGGGAGAGAGTGCCTCCATCAGGATCTTGGTTGCCATTGCGCCGTTCGTGGTTGGCGGCCCCGGGGGCCGGCGGTATTCAGCGATCAGCTATCGGTATCAACTAGTCGAGGTAGAGCGCCTGCCTGGCCGCCGCGACCACCTTTTCCGGCGAGGCCTTGGCGGCCTTCTCGAGATGCTTGTTGTAGGGCATCGGGACGTCCGCTCCATTCACCCGGAACACCGGTGCGTCCAGTGCGTCGAAGGCCGAGCCCTGGATCTCGTCCACCACCTGGGCCCCGACGCCGGCGAAGTACCACCCCTCCTCCACCACCACCGCGCGGTGCGTCTTCCGCACCGAGGCGAGGATCACCTCCCGGTCCAGCGGGCGGATCGTCCGGAGATCGACCACCTCGGCGCTGATCCCATCGGCCGCGAGCTGCTCCGCGGCCTTGAGCGCCACGGAGACCGTCTTGCCCCAGCTGATGAGCGACACCTGGTCTCCGGGCCGCTTCACCTCGGCCACCCCCAGCGGGACCAGGTGCTCTCCCTCCGGGATCTCTCCCTTGATGTTGTAGAGCATCTCGCCTTCCATGAACACCACAGGATCGGGGTCGCGGATGGCGCTCTTGAGCAGGCCCTTGGCGTCGGCAGGCGTTGCTGGCATGACCACCTTCAGGCCGGGGATGTTGGCATACATGCTCTCGAAATTCTGCGAGTGCTGGGCGCCCAGCTGCAGGGCCGCGCCGCAGGGCCCGCGGAACACGATCGGCATGTGGACCTGACCACCCGACATGTAGCGCAGCTTCGCGGCATTGTTGACGATCTGGTCGATGGCCAGGAGCGCGAAGTTCCAGGTCATGAACTCGATCACCGGCCGGAGCCCCGCCATGGCGGCGCCGATGCCGACTCCGGCAAAGCCGAGCTCGGTGATCGGGGTGTCCACCACCCGGGTCGGTCCGAACTCCTCCAGGAGCCCGCGACTCACCTTGTAGGCGCCCTGGTAGACGCCCACTTCCTCTCCCATGAGGAAGACGTCGGGATCACGGGCCATTTCCTCGCGGAGGGCCTGGTTCAGGGCATCGCGGTACGTCAGCGTGGCCATGGAGCTCCTCGGGTGCGGCGTGGGGCGACCGACGGCCGGAGACCGGCCCCGGCGAGCATCGCGGGAAGGGTCATCCGGCTTCCCCCGTCGTCGGCTGGCCGACCGGAGTCCCCTCGGCGTAGACATGCGTCCACAGCTCCCCCGGTTCGGGGTCCGGGCTCTGGTCGGCGAACTCATAGGCATCCATCACCTCGGCCTTCACTTCCTCGTCTATCCGGGCGATCGCGGCATCGTCCACCAGGCCTTCGGCCTTGAGCTGGTCGGACCAGATGGCGATCGGATCCCGCTTGCGGTGGGCCTCGACCTCTTCCTTGGTCCGGTAGTGGCCGTGAATCGGGTCCGACATCGAGTGGCCCACGAAGCGGTAGGTCCGGATCTCCAGCAGCGTCGGGGCGGCGGGCCGCCGGGCCCGCACCACCGCCCGGTCCATCGCGGCCATGACCTCACCCAGGTCCTGCCCGTCCACCACCTCCCGCGACATGTCGTAGCTCGAGGCCCGCTCGGCGATGTTCCAGGTGGCCGTCGCCCGGTCCAGGGCCGTGCCCATCCCGTAGCGGTTGTTCTCGCAGATGAAGATGCAGGGCAGCTTCCAGATCCCGGCCATGTTGAGCGCCTCGTGGAAGGCGCCGTTGTTGATCGCCGCCTCGCCGAAGAAGCACACCGCCACCTGGTCGGTCTGGCGGTACTTGAAGGCGAAGCCCATCCCGGTGGAGAGCGGGATATGACCGCCCACGATGCCATGCCCGCCAAGGAAGCCGAGCGAGGCATCGAAGATGTGCATTGAGCCGCCCTTCCCCTTGGACGTGCCGGTCGCCTTGCCGAAGAGCTCCGCCATCACCGCCCGCGCCGGGATGCCCCGCGCCAGCGCGTGCCCGTGCTCGCGGTAGGTGGTGGTGATCGCATCCGTCGGCCGGAGCTGGGAGAGGCAGCCGACCGCCACCGCCTCCTGCCCGATGTACAGGTGGCAGAATCCGCCGATCTTGCCGAGGCTGTAGGCCTCCCCGGCCTTTTCCTCGAAACGCCGGATGAGCAGCATCTGCCGCAGGTAATGGCGGTGCTTTTCCGCCAGCTTGGTATCGGTCTTCCTGGTTGCCTTAGCTGTGGCCATCCCGTGCTCCCGTGGTTGCCTCTGAGTCCCCAGCGCCTGTCCTGTTCGCACCGACCTCACCGCAAGGCGCGAAGGGGCGGTGCCGCAGCGAATCGGTGTGTTGAATGGCAGGGGTCCTCTCCGGCCGCTCCGGGTGCATCTTCGCGTCTTCGCGGTTCCCCTGCGGGCATCAGGGCGGAGCCTGTGCCGGGGTTCGTCCCGTTGCTAGGCCGCTCCGGCCCCCGCCGCCCGGGCCTGGTCCCAGGCGTGATAGCTGGACCGGGTGAGCGGGCTCGCCTGTACGTGGGTGAACCCCATCCGCATTCCGATCTCCGCCAGCTCCGTGAACTCCTCCGGGGTGTAGTACCGGGCCACCGGAAGGTGGCCCTCCGAAGGACGGAGGTACTGGCCCAGAGTGAGGATGTTCACATCGCTCCGGCGCAGGTCCCGCATGCAGGTCAGAACTTCTTCCCACTGCTCCCCGAGCCCGAGGATGACCCCCGACTTGGTCAGGCCCTCCGGGGCGAGACGGCGTGCGTTGGCCAGCAGCGCCAGGGCGCGGTCGTACCGGCCCCCGGGCCGAGCCAGGCGGTACAGCCGTTCACAGGTCTCGAGGTTGTGGTTGAGGATCGCTGGCCGGGCCGCGAGCACGATTGCCAGCGCCCGCTCCGATCCCTTGAAGTCCGGGATGAGCACCTCGACGGTGGCCCGGGGCAGTCGAACCCGGATCTCGGTGACGCAGCCGGCAAACGATTCGGCCCCGCCGTTCTCGAGGTCGTCCCGGTCCACGGAGGTGATGACCACGTGCTGGAGCCCCATCTGGGCCACGGCCTCCGCCAGGCGGGCCGGCTCCAGCGGATCAAAGGCCGTGGGAGTTCCGTGGGAGACGGCGCAGTAGGCGCAGTTCCGGGTGCAGACATCACCCAGAATCATGAAGGTCG
>CAYUYF010000084.1:0-8288 GCA_964449145.1 uncultured Gemmatimonadaceae bacterium
GCCTGATTGATCAGCGGTTCGTCACTGACGCGCATGGGTCTCCCGGAACCAGGTCACGAAGCGGCGAATTCCCTCGGTGAACGATGTCCTCGGGTGATACCCGAGCACCCGGTGCGACTTGGTGAGATCGGCCGCGGTGAGCCGGACGTCGCCCGGCTGGCGGCCGGCGGCCTGAATGACCGGCTCCACGGCGAGGGCGGCCGCGATCTCGGCAATCATCCGCCGGAGCGGGACCGCCTCGTTGCCGCCCAGGTTGAAGACCTCCATCCCCACCGGCGCCGACGCGGTCCAGTCCACCGCCGAGATCACCCCATCGACGATGTCATCAATATAGGTGTAGTCCCGGGCGTCGGTGCCATCGCCGAACATGGTGATGGGCTCTCCCGCGGCCAGCCGCCGGGTGAAGCTGTGGATGGCAAGGTCGGGCCGCTGGCGGGGGCCATACACCGTGAAGAACCGGAGCGCCGCCACCCGCAGCCCGGCGTGGGGGGCCAGCGCCTCCAGCACCAGTTCGCCGGCCCGCTTGGTGGCCGCGTAGGGGGAGATCGGGTGGACGGCGGCCGCGTCCTCCCGGAAGGGCGGCGTCGTGTCGTCGCCGTACACCGATGACGAGGAGCCGAAGACGAAGCGGGGACCACCCGCGACCCGGGCCGCGTCGAGGAGCGCCTGGGTCCCGGCGACGTTGGCCCGCAGGTACCCCGACGGATCCACCAGCGACGGCCGCACCCCGGCCTTGGCGGCGAGGTGCACGATCACGGTTTCCGGCGTCAGCAGCCGCCCGAGGGCCGCCGTCTCCAGGATGTCGAGCTCATGAAACCGGAACCCGGCCTGCCGGCGGAGCGCGGCGAGGTTCGCCTCCTTGACCGCGCGGGGATAGAACGGGTCGAAGTTGTCCACCCCGACCACCTCATCCCCCCGGGCAACGAGCCGCTCGGCGAGGTGTGACCCGATGAACCCGGCGGCGCCGGTCAGCAGCACCCGACTCATCGGCCGAGATGATCCCGGAAGTAGGCGATGGTGCGCTGCAGCCCCTCTTCGAGGCTCACCTGCGGGTCCCAGCCCAGCAGGGTCCGCGCCCGGGTGATGTCGGGCTTGCGCACCTTGGGGTCATCGGTGGGCAGGGGGTGGGACTCGATGCGGGACGCGGACCCGGTCAGCCGGAGCACGATATCCGCCAGCTGGCGGACGGTGAACTCATGCGGATTCCCGATGTTGGTCGGATCCGCATGCTCGCTCATGAACAGCCGGTAGATGCCGTCGACCAGGTCCGAAACGTAGCAGAACGAACGGGTCTGCTGACCTTCGCCGTAGACGGTCAGTGGCTCTCCCCGCAGCGCCTGCACCACGAAATTCGACACCACGCGCCCGTCGCGGGCCCGCATCCGGGGGCCGTAGGTGTTGAAGATCCGGACGATGCGGGTCTCGATGTGGTGGTACCGATGGTACGCCATGGTCATGGCCTCGGCGAAGCGCTTGGCCTCGTCGTAGACACCCCGCGGCCCCACCGGATTGACGTGGCCCCAGTAGCTCTCGGGCTGCGGGTGCACCTGGGGATCGCCGTAGACCTCGGAGGTGGAGGCCAGGAAGAACCGCGCCCCCTTGGCCTTGGCCAGTCCGAGCGCGTTATGGGTACCCAGCGAACCCACCTTGAGCGTCTGGATCGGCAGCTCGAGATAGTCGATCGGGCTGGCCGGGGAGGCGAAGTGCAGCACCCCGTCCAGCGGGCCTTCCACCTGGATGTAGCGGCTGACGTCGTGGAAGACGAACTGGAACCGCCGCTCGTTCTGCAGGTGGGCGATGTTCTCCCGGGCGCCGGTGATCAGATTGTCCATCCCGACGACCTCGTGGCCTTCGGCAAGGAACCGGTCGGTCAGGTGCGACCCGAGGAACCCGGCGGCGCCGGTGATGAGGACTCTCATGCGAGTTTCCGTCCTATGCCGTGGTATTCGAAGCCCAGGTCCTGCAGCCTGGCCGGGTCGTAGAGGTTGCGGCCGTCCACCAGCAGCGGCCGCCGCAGCAGCCCCTTCAGGCGCGCAAAGTCGGGGTTGCGGTACACCAGCCATTCGGTGACGATGGTCAGCGCATCGGCGCCATGGGCCGCGCTGTAGGGATCGTTGGCGTACATGATCCGGTCGCCGAAGACCTCCCGCGCCGTTTCCATGGCCTTGGGGTCGTGCGCCTGCACCCGTGCGCCGGCGGCCAGCAGCCCTTCCACGAGCGGGATCGACGGGCTCTCCCGCATGTCGTCGGTCTCGGCCTTGAAGGCGAGGCCCCAGATGGCCACCGTCTTGCCAGCCAGCTGGTTGCCGAACGCCGCGGCCAGCTTGCCGAGCAGCACCAGCTTCTGCCGCGCGTTGACCGCCTCCACCGCCTCGAGCAGATCGAAGCCGAGCCCGACGTCGGTGCCGGTCTTGATGAGTGCCTTGACGTCCTTGGGGAAGCAGGATCCGCCATATCCGGGACCGGGAAAGAGAAACGCCTGCCCGATCCGCCGGTCGGTGCCGATCCCCTGGCGCACGTGATTGACGTCCGCGCCCACCCGCTCGCAGAACAGGGCCACCTGGTTCATGAACGAGATACGCGTGGCCAGCATCGCGTTCGCGGCGTACTTGGTGACTTCCGCCGAAGGAATATCCATGAACAGGACCGGATTGCCGGTCCGAACGAACGGGCCATACAGCTCGGTCATCACCTCCCGGGCCTCCTCGCTGTCCACCCCGACCACGATCCGGTCCGGCTTCATGAAATCGTCGATCGCGGCGCCCTCCTTGAGAAACTCCGGATTGGAGCAGACGCTGAAGCTGGCGGTGGTCTCGCCCCGGACGGCCGCCCGCACCCGCTCCGCCGTCCCCACGGGCACGGTGGACTTGGTGACGATGACCTTGTGGTCGGTCATGTTCTGACCGATGGTCCGGGCGACCGACAGGACGTGCTGCAGGTCGGCGGAGCCGTCCTCACCGGGCGGGGTGCCCACGGCAATGAAGACGACCCGCGAGGCGGCCACGGCAGCGGCCACATCCGTGGTGAAGGTGAGCCGGCCCTCGTCCTGGTTGCGACGGACCATGTCCTCCAGGCCCGGCTCGTAGATCGGGATGTCGTTCTGCTTCAGTCGCTCGATCTTCCGGGCGTCGATGTCCCCGCAGATCACCGTATTGCCGGTCTCCGCGAAGCAGGCGCCCGTGACCAGGCCGACGTAGCCGCTGCCAACCACCGCAACTCGCATCCTGATGCCTCCGTGAGAGCGGGATCCGCCCGCCTATAGGTAGAAGTCCGTCACCGCGCTGATGACCCGGTCCTGCTGGGCATCCGTCAGTTCGGGGTAGATCGGAAGTGAGATGACCTCGTCCATGACCGTTTCGGTGGCGGGCAGGCTCCCCCGCCGGTAGCCCAGGTCGGCGAAACACGGCTGCAGGTGGAGCGGCAGCGGGTAGTACACGGCACAGCCGATCCCCCGGGACTTCAGATGCGCCAGCAGGGCATCCCGCCGCTCGGCCCGGAGTGTGTATTGGTGGAAGATGTGCTCGTTGGCCGCGTCGATCACCGGCGTCCGCACCGGCCCCAGCCGGGCGAACCCGGCGGTGTAGCGCGCCGCCCGCTCCCGCCGGGCGGCGCTCCAGCCGGCCAGATGGGGCAGTTTGGCCAGCAGCACCGCCGCCTGCAGGGTATCGAGCCGGCTGTTGTAGCCCACTTCCTCGTGGTGGTACTGCTTGGCGCCGCCGTGGGTCCTGAGCCGCCGCAGGCGCGCGGCCAGCGCCTCGTCCTGGGTGACGATCATGCCGCCGTCCCCCCAGCCGCCGAGGTTCTTGCTGGGAAAGAACGAAAAGGCACCCACCTGCCCGAGCGAACCGGCCTGCCGCCACCGGCCGTCCATCCGGCGCCGGGCCCCGACCGACTGGGCCGCGTCCTCGATGACTGGCAGGCCGTGCCGTTCGGCGATGACCAGGATCTCTTCCATTGCGGCCATCTGCCCGAACAGGTGCACCACGATGATCGCGCGGGTCCGGGGGGAGATCGCCGCCTCCACCGCACCCGGGGCCAGGTTGAAGGTGCCCGGGTCGATGTCCACAAACACCGGCCGCCCCCCGGCATTGTGGATGGTCCCGGCGGTGGCAAAGAAGGTGAACGCCGGCGTGATCACCTCGTCCCCCGGCCGCAGGTCCAGCGCCCGGAGCGGCAGCAGCAGCGCATCGGTCCCGCTGGCGCAGCCCACCCCGAACCGGGCCCCCGCCAGCGCCGCGAGCTTCTCCTCCAGCTCTCCGACCTCCTCGCCCAGGATGAACGCCTGTCGCTCCACCACGCGCATGAGCGCCGGCAGCACGTCACCCTTGATGGACTGGTACTGGGCTACGAGGTCGAGCAGCGGGACGGTCACGAATTTCCAGTGCGCTTGAGGGTGACCAGCAGCTACGGTGGCGCGCCGGCTCCGGCCACCCCCATGGCAAGACCGGGGCCGCGCGCGGGCCGAAGTCTAGCGGGCCTAGCCGGGGGGGTCAATCAGCCTAAGTCCGCCCTGCTCTTCACGATACGCCTTCTGGCAGGAACCGCAGGCCGCAGCCCTGTCGCGCGGGTGCAGCCGTTCGCCACACTGACACATCCACCCGACCCGGCGGGCCGGCACCCCGACCATCAGGGCGTAGGCCGGGACATCGCTGGTGACCACCGCCCCGGCGCCGATGAAGGCATACTCCCCCAGCGTCACCCCGCAGACGATCGTGGCATTGGCGCCCAGGGAGGCGCCGCGCTTGACCAGCGTGGTCCGGTACTCGTGCTTGCGGGAGACGTGGCTGCGGGGATTGGACACGTTGGTGAAGACGCAACTCGGCCCGCAGAACACGTCGTCCTCGAGGGTCACTCCCTCGTAGATCGAGACGTTGTTCTGGATCTTCACGTTGTTGCCGATGCGCGTCCCGGACATGATCACCACGTTCTGCCCCAGATTGCAGCCCGCGCCAATGACCGCCCCGGGCATCACGTGGGAGAAATGCCAGATCGTGCTGCCGGCGCCGATCACGGCGCCGGCATCAACGTAGCTGGACTCGTGCACGAAATAGTCAGGCATGGTCGCTCCGCCGAAAGCCGATGGCTGCTCGCTGATAGCCGATGGCTATCACGACAAACTCCCCTCCAGCCCCCCATCCTCCCGCACCAGCTTCACTTCCGTCTCCAGACGAAGCCCGAACCGTTCCACCAGCGTCTGCCGCGCCAGTGCGATCAGCGCCCGCACGTCGGCCGCCGTGGCTCCGCCGGTGTTGACGAAGTAGTTGGCGTGCATCGGCGAGATCACGGCCCCGCCCACGCGGCTCCCCTTGAGCCCGGCCGCCTCGATGAGCTGCCCGGCGGTGCGCGGCCCGCCCTCCCGCTTCCAGCTGGGTCCGTCGGGATTCTTGAACACGCTGCCGCAGCAGGGCTGATTGAACGGCGTGCCCTCCTGCCGCCAGCGGAACAGCTCCGCCACCTCGGCCTGGATCAGCGCCGGCTCGGCGGCCTCCAACTGGACGATGGATTCCAGCACGACGTGCCCCGCCAGCCCGCTCTGCCGGTACTGAAACGGGATGTCGGCCCGGCCCAGCTGGCGGTCAGCCCCCCGCGCATCCACCACCGTCACCTGCTGCACCACCCCTGCCCAGTCTCCACCGTGACAGCCGGCGTTCATGTAGACCCCGCCGCCCACGCTCCCGGGCACCCCGATGAACCGGTGCAGACCCCGCCACCCGGCGTCGCTGGTCTTGCGCGCGGCGAGCGGTTGGGGCAGGCCGGCCCCTACCCGGAAGCGGCCCGCGCCGAGCGGCTCAAGCACATCGAGCCCCTTGCCGACGCGGATGACCAGCGCGGACATCCCCTCATCCGGCAGCAGCAGGTTGCTGCCCAGGCCCAGCGCGAACCACCTGATCCCCTGCTCGGCGGCGAAGGCCAGCGCCCGGCCGACATCGTCCGGCGCCTCCGGGAACAGGATGGTCGCGGGCCCGCCGATGCGATAGGTCGAATAGCGCGCCAGCGGTTCCTGGGCGCGGACCTCCCCACCCACCCGGGCCTGCAGGGCCGAGACGATCGCGGGGTCGCGCGCGTCGGTCATGCGGTTTCGCGGGAGGCGCGCGCCAGCCGGTGCCACTCCTGCAGCGAGCAGACCGCACGTTCCCGGCTGCGCAGCGCGATGATCGCGTCGCAGGCCGCCGAGGCGGCGGAAAGCGTCGTGGTGTAGGGCACCCGATGGGACAGCGCCGCCGCCCGGATGGTGTAATCGTCCTGCTGGGTGAGCTTGCCGAGCGGGGTGTTGATCAGCAGCTGGGTCTGCCCCGACACCAGCAGGTCCACCACGTTGGGCCGCCCCTCGTACACCTTGAGGACCCGCTCCGCCGGAATGCCGCGCACCCGGAGGTGCCGGGCGGTGCCCTCGGTGGCGAAGATCTTGAAGCCGAGCTCGTCGAGCCGCCGGGCGATCGGCACGACGGCGGTCTTGTCGTGATCGTTGACCGTGATGAACACCGCCCCCGAGAGGGGTAGTTCGCCGTCGGCGGCGTGCTGTGCCTTGGCGTAGGCCATGCCGAACGACTGACTGATCCCCATGACCTCGCCGGTGGAGCGCATCTCGGGGCCCAGGATCAGGTCGACCCCGTGCAGCTTGTTGAAGGGGAACACCGCTTCCTTCACCGCCACATACGGCTGGGTGAGGGCGTCCTCCAGCCCGAGTTCGGTCAGGGTCTTCCCCACCATGACCGCCGCCGCCATGGCGGCGAGGGCGACCCCCGTCGTCTTCGAGACGAACGGCACCGTGCGGGAGGCGCGCGGATTGACCTCCAGCACGTAGACCACCCCGTCCTTGATGGCGTACTGGACGTTGATGAGCCCGACCACGCCGAGCCGCTCGGCGAAGGCCCGGGTATACTGGCGCATCTGCTCCACCTGCGCCTCGGAGATCAGGTACGGCGGCAGCACACAGGCGGAATCGCCGGAGTGGATGCCGGCGTCCTCGATGTGCTGCATCACGCCGCCGATCACGCAGCGCCGGCCGTCGGCGATGGCATCCACATCCGCCTCGAAGGCGTCCTCCAGAAACCGGTCGATCAGCACCGGGTGGCCGGGCGCCACCCGCGCCGCCCGGGAGAAATAGTCGCGCAGCGACGGCTCGTCGTAGACGATCTCCATCCCCCGGCCGCCCAGCACATAGGACGGGCGGATCAGGCAGGGGTATCCCACCTTCGCGGCGACCCGCGCCGCCTCCTCCAGCGACAGCGCCGTGCCGGCCGGCGGCTGCGTTACCCCCAGCTCGCGCGCCAGCGCCTCGAAGCGCTTCCGGTCTTCGGCCGCGTCAATCGCGTCGGGGGTGGTGCCCAGGATCGGCACACCCGCCGCCTCCAGCCCGCGCGCCAGCCGGAGCGGGGTCTGGCCGCCCAGCTGCACCACCACGCCCAGCGGCCGCTCCACATGAACGATCTCCAGCACGTCCTCGAGGGTCAGCGGCTCGAAGTAGAGCGTGTCGGAGATATCGTAGTCGGTGGAGACGGTCTCGGGATTGGAGTTGACCATCACCGTCCGGTAGCCCATCCCCCGGAAGGCGAGGGCGGCGCGCACGCAGCAGTAGTCGAACTCCACGCCCTGGCCGATCCGGTTGGGACCGCTGCCCAGAATGACGATGGTCTTGTCGCCGCCGCCGACGGCCTCATTCTCCTCGTCGTAGCAGGAGTACAGGTACGGCGTCTTCGAGGGGAACTCGCCCGCGCAGGTGTCCACGGTCTTGTAGGCCGGGCGCACCCCCAGTTCGTGGCGGAGGGCCCGGATCTCCGCCTCCTCCATGCCTCGAAGGTCGGCCAGCTGGCGGTCGGAGAACCCCATCTGCTTCATGCCGCGCATCGCCGTGGGCTCACCGTAGACCTCGGCCCGTCCCAGTTCGGCCCAGGTGCGCTCCGCCTCGACCAGCTCCAGCATCTGGTCCACGAACCAGGGATCGATGCCGGTGCGTTCCGCCACCTCCTCGACACTGACCCCGGCCATCAGGACCCGCTTGACCTGATAGATCCGCTCGGCGGTGGGCGTGCGAATGGCGGCCTTGAGGGCTTCCAGCGATGTATCGGTCAGCCGGTCGTCGATGGGCAGCTTGCCGATGACCCACCCGGTGCGGTCGGCCTCCAGCGCCCGGAAGCCCTTCTGAAAGGCCTCCTTGAAGGTGCGGCCGATGGCCATCGCCTCTCCAACCGCCTTCATCTGGGTGCCCAGGCGGGGGTCGGCGGTGGGGAACTTCTCGAAGGCGAAGCGCGGCACCTTCACCACCACGTAGTCCAGCACCGGCTCGA
>CAYUYF010000085.1:0-8075 GCA_964449145.1 uncultured Gemmatimonadaceae bacterium
GTGCCGGAATCGCTCACCGTCAGGCAGGCCCAGGGCCCCTCCTGCCCCGCCCCGGCATCGGGGGGCGGCTCGCATTGCGACAGCCGGACCTCGAGCTGCCCCCCCTCGGGCATCGCATCGCGGGAGTTGATGGCCAGGTTGAGCAGGACCTGCTCGGCCTGCACCTCGTCCAGACCGACCACCAGGGTGGACTCCGGCAGGGTGACCGCCCACTGGATGGAGGACGGCAGCAGCAGCCGGAGGGTGTGGTCGATGGCGCCGACGGCGGCGACCAGGTCCACCGAGGACGCGGTGGCGGTGCGCGGGCGGCTCAGCGCGGTCAGCTGCCGGGCCAGGGTGGCGCCCCGCTCGGCGGCGGCCTGCACCTGGTCCAGCTCCGCGCTCTGGCCGGCGCCGGTGATCCGCAGGAACTCCAGGTTGCCGCTGATGACGGTGAGCACGTTGTTGAAGTCGTGCGCCACGCTGGACGCGAACCTGCCCACCGCCTCCATCTTCTGGGCCTGCTGCAGCTGGGCCTCGAGCAGGGTCCGGCGGGTGACATCGCGGGCGTTGATCACGATGCCGCCGATGGCGGGATCGGCCGAGTGGTCGATGGCGGTCGCCTCGATCTCCCGGTCGGCGATGGTCCACCGGACCAGGGGGCGCGCCTCCGGATCGGCCAGCCAGGTCTCGAGCTCCTCCGGGGGATCGAAGCTGACCAGCGCGCCGAGGCGCCGCCCGGCGTAGCCGGCCTCGGGCGTGCCGACCATGGCGCCAAAGGAGGGGCTGGCGAAGCGGATCACCCCATCCCGGTCCACCAGCAGGATCGCATCGGAGGAGTGCTGCACCAGGGCGCGGAAGCGGGCATCCTGCTCGGCGCGGGCGCTGGCTTCGCGGGCGAACTCCTTCTGCGCCACCACCAGCCGCACGATCATGAGCCCCATGAGGATCGCGCCGCCGAGCACCAGGCCGGCGAGCGCCGGATGGGCGAGGTCGGGCAGCCACCACTCACAGATGGCGAGTGCCCCCACCAGCGCCGTGGCCAGGTACGGCACCAAGGCCAGGCCTGCCGACAGCGCGGAGCGGCCGGTGGGACGGGGGTTGGAGAGCCCCGCCGTGACCACCAGGATCGCGGCCAGCCCCAGGACCAGATCGCCCACGGGACCGGCCCATTCGGAGCCGACCAGGGCGTGGTATTCGTAGATGAAGTCGGCCACCACCCCGGTGATGGTGGCGACGCTCAGGAATGAGAGTGCCCGACGGGCGCTGGCCTCGGCGGGCTGGTGCACGATGCAGACGGCCCCCAGCGCCACGGCCAGCTCGCCGGGGAACATGACCAGCAGAATCTTGAGGTAGGCCAGCAGCGCCCGGGACTCGACGTCGAACCGGAACACCCAGTACCACGCCAGGATGCTGGTTGCGACCACCACGATCAGGCCATCCACCGCCAGCCGAATGCGGGCCGGCGCGCCGTCCGGCAGCCGCAGGAGACGCCAGAAGCCCAGCAGCAGGAAGATGAAGTAGAGCTGGTAGACCGCCATCGAGACCGCGTCCAGCGCGGGCGCCGGCCCCGCCCAGGCGATGGTCATCAGCATCGCGCCCAGCCCGGAGATCAGCCAGGCGGTGCCGACCAGCCGCCAGCCGCGCGAGGTGCTGGACGAAGCGGCGTGCGCCCGCGCCCCCTGCCAGCAGGCGAGGCCCGCGGCGACATACAGCGGGAAGAAGAGGAGGTCGTTGGCGAGGCCGCGCTCCACCAGGCCGGCCAGCATGGCGGCGGCCCACAGGGCGTACAGACTCCAGTACGCCCAGAGGACGGGCAGCAGCCAGGCGCGCGGGAACGCGCGGGGTGCCGAGGAACTGTTCATGGGGCCCAGGGGGTGCCGGGAATTGGCAGGCCCAATCTGCAGCCCGGTGGGGCTGGGAGCAAGCCGCGGCACCGGCACCAGCCGGATCGCCGCCGGGTGCGGCCGATGGGCCGATGCTTTGTGTGAGCCCGAGACCATCAATGCCTGAAAGGAGGTGCTGCCGCCAGGGCCGCGAGTGACCGGGGCTGGGAACCCATGACCGCGCACCGCCCCCTTACCCCCGGGTGAGCCGGCCCAGCGCCCGATCCATCTCCTCGACCATGATCTCCGCTTCCGCAATGCCAAAGACCATCGGCGGCTTGATCTTGATGACGTTGTCGAACGGCCCGTCGGTCGAGAGCAGAACGCCCGCTTCACGCATCAGGTTGACCAGATCTCCCGCCTCCTCGGTCGCGGGCTCGAGGGTGGCGCGGTCGCGCACGAACTCCACGCCCAGGAAAAGGCCCTCGCCGCGCACATCGCCGATCAGCTGGTGACGGCTGGCCAGCGCCTGCAGCCGTGACTTGAGATGCCGGCCGGTGGCGAGCGCGCCGGCCTGCAGCCACTCGTCCTCCAGCACATCCAGCACCGCCGACCCGACCTGTGCGGACACCGGATTGCCGCCGAAGGAGGAGAAGAACTCCATACCGTTGGCAAAGGCCGAGGCAATCTCCGGCGTGGTGATCACCGCCGCCATCGGATGGCCGTTGCCGATCGGCTTGCCCAGGGTGACGATGTCGGGGACCACCTCCTGCAGTTCGAACGCCCACATGCGCGACCCCACCCGGCCGAAGCCGGTCTGCACCTCGTCCGCGATGAACAGGCCGCCGGCCGCCCTGACCAGGCGCGCGGCCTCCTTCAGGTAGGCCTGCGGAAAGACCACCTGCCCGCCGCAGCCGGAGATGGACTCGGCGATGAACGCCGCCGGCCCCTGCCCCGTCTTCCGGCGGACGAGGTCAATCTGCTCCGCCACCGAGGCGGCGTAGGCCATCGCGGTCTCGGCCCCGTAGCCCTTGAATGGACCACGATAGGGATCGGGGAGCGCGGCGACCTCGACATGATCGGGCTGGCCGCTCCCGCCCTTGCGCCTGAACTTGTAGGGGCTCACGTCGATGAGGGCGCTGGTGTGGCCGTGATAGCCCCAGTCCAGCGTGACCACGTTGCGCCGCCCGGTGACCGTGCGCGCCATGCGCAGGGCCAGCTCGTTGGCCTCCGACCCCGAGCACACCAGGTACACCACCGACAGCGGCTTCGGAAAGGTCTTTCCCAGCCGCTCGGCGTAGTCCAGGATGGCGTCGTGCAGGTAGCGGGTGTTGGTGTTGAGCACGCTCGCCTGCCGGGCCTGCGCCTCCACCACCCTCGGGTGGGCATGACCGACGTGGCAGATATTGTTGACGCCGTCGAGGAACGCCCGCCCGGTGTGGTCGTAGAGGTAGGCGCCCCGCCCCCGCACGATCTTGAGCTTCCTGCGGTAGCTGATGGACAGCGATGGTCCCAGCAAGCGGGCGCGACGCTCCAGCAGCACCTCCGGCGGCGCCGGATCGGCCGCGTAACTCTCCGGCGCCAGCCGGAGGATCAGGTTGGGATCGGGCGAAAGCCTGCTCCACACCGGCCACAATCCGGGCTGCCCCACGCCGGGAAAATCCCCCGTCATGCCGAGCCGGTCGGTGATCACCTGGAAATGGAGGTGCGGCGCCCAGCCGCCGTTGACCTCGGCGGTACCGATGGCGCCGATGCGCTGCCCCGCCGTCACCGTCATGCCCGGCTTGAGCCGGGTGAGCGCCTCACGGTCAAGGTGCCCGTAGAGCGTGAAGAACTGTGGGCCGCCCGCGCCGGTCTCATGCTCCAGGATCACGGTGGGCCCGTAGTCGAGGGCGCCGGCGTTATCGGCCACGGAGCAGACCCGGCCGTCGAGCGGGGCCAGGACCGGTGTCCCCGGCTCGATGAAGAGATCCACCCCCAGGTGCTGGGCGCGCCGCTCCGACGACGCCGCGGTGCGGTACTGATCGCTGCTGTAGACCGCGCGCACCTCACCGTAGCGCCCGATGCCGAACCGGGCGCCCTCCGCCGAAAGACGCTCCCGGAGCCAGGCCCAGTACCGCTCAGGGTCGGCGGCGTGCTCCATGCCCGGCGCGCCCGGCGTGAGCAGCACCAGCGAGCGCCCCGCGCGGTTCAGGTCGAACTCGAACACCGGCTTCGGGGCGCACGCCTCGGAGGACAGCCAGGCCACCACCGCATCATGGGCGGGCACCGCGGGCAGGCCCGCCGCCTCACGCGCAAAGGCGCCCAGCAGCGCCGGATTGGTCTGGTCCAGGCGGGCGAGCAGCCGGAGCGCCGGGGCCTGGGACACCAGCAGGTACTCGTTGTCGGGGAACTCCCTGGCGCGATGCGACGAGACGCACACGCTCATCGCCAGGCGGGCCGCCACCAGGTCGAACAGCACCTCGGCCTCATCCGGCAGCAGCGGGTACGCAGCGGCGTAGTCCGCGATCAGCGGCCGCGCCGCCGCATAGACGTCGGGCATGTCGAGCAGCGCGTAGGCCAGCGTCACCGCGAGTTCGTTGACCTGGCGGCCGAAGGTCACGTCGCCAAAATCAATGAGCCCCGTGACCGTCGAGCCGTCGGGATTCACGATCAGGTTGTTGTCGTTGGCGTCCTGATGCAGCACGCCGGCGCGGAGGCGCTCGAGGCGAGGGATGACCCGGGCCTCGTGGCGGAGGAAGCACCGCTCCACGAGGGCCCGGTGTTCCGGCGCCACCTCCGCGAGCCACGGCTTCACCCCGCCCGCATCGTCCAGGTTCCACAGGAAGCGCGGCCGGTGGGAGCCGGGGTGGCCGAATCCCTTGAGCCCATCGGCGACCCGGCCCATGAATCCGCCGAGGCTGGCGAGCAGGGCCGGTGTCTTCTCGACCTCGGAGAACGGCCGCCCCGGCAGGTAGGTGAGCAGCCGCACCGCATGCACAGCGGCTCCGGACTTCCACTCCGTCACTTCCACACCGCCGAGCGTCCGCACCAGGCGGGGGATGCCCAGGCCGGGCGCCGTCCTGGCGAGGTGCACCAGCACCTCGTTCTGCAGGGCTATGAGGCCGCGCTCCTCGACGGCGTTGGCGATCTTCAGGACGTATCGCCGGCCGCCCGCCTCGACCAGGAAGTTCTGGTCCCGCTCGCTGACCAGCGGCTCGATGGATCCCTCGAGGCCGTACTCGCGCTGGAGCAGCGCGAGCACTTCGCCTGCGCCCAGCTGGGGCTGGGGATGCTCGAACACCGACTGGTCATTCGCGATCAGTTGCGGCACGCGTCACTCCGGCTGGGAAACGGTTGCGCCCCGGCCCACCCCGGCTGCACTGGAGGGTCATGGCAGAGCCCGGGAAGGGTCGGGAAAAGTTGGCCGATCCGGCCGGGTTTCGGAAGCGGCCCGCCTGCAGAGGCGCCCGATTCCACGGCGAACCGGCGACGCCCGGCGCCCCATGGCGGAGGCTCTCGATCGGGGCCAGATTGACTCCCTTCCCATCTCCCCCCGGGCGCCATGCCTCCACTGACCAGCCCCTGCCGGACCGCCAGCCGGTGACCCGCATGCCGCGGTCAGCATCGGTGGTGGTTGCGGGAGCCGGCATCAACGGGCTGGTCGCCGCCTGGTACCTGCGACGGGCCGGCTGCTCGGTGACCCTGCTTGAGCGGGCCGGCCGGGTGGGCGGCGCCTGCGTCTCCGAACTGGCCTCGGTGAACGGCCAGTCCCAGCGCTACGCCCTCGGCGCCTCGGTCCTCGGCCTCATGCCCGATTTCATCTTCCGGGAGACCGGACTGGCCGATCGGCTGGAAACCTTCGTACCCAGTCACGCCAAGCGGGTGTACTTCCCCGACCCCAAGGCCAGCGCCTGGATCCACCGCGACCCCAATGAGCTGGAACGGGAGCTGCGCGAGCGGTGGGGGGAACGGGGCGACGTCGCCGGCTTCCGTCATGATGAAGCGAAGGTCGTCGCCTACCTGCAGGAGGGGTACCGCACCGCCACCGCGCCCAGCCTGGATTCGGCCCGTGACGCACTGGGGGAGACCCTCACCCGGCTGTGGATCACCGGGAGCGCGGCCGACCTGCTCAGCCACTACTTCACCGCCGAACACACCAGGATCTACATGGCGATGACGGTGACGGAGAGCGGGCCGGTGTCGCTGCATGAGCCGTATTCCGCGTTCACCCTGCCGGTGATGGACTCCGGGTCGGTCTTCGACGGCTATTACGGCTTCGTGCGTGACGGGATCTGGCGGGTCACCGAGGAACTGGCGCAAATCAACCGGGAAATCGGCGTGGACATCCGGCTGGGGTGCCAGGTGGAAGAGGTGCATCCCGACCGCGGCGAGCTGCGCTACTCCCAGTCCGGCGTTGCCCATGGCCTGTCCTTCGACCACCTGGTGCTGGCGACCGATCCGCTGACCGCCGCCCGGATGGTCGGCGACACCGCGTTCACCGCGAATATCGAGGCCAAGCGGTTTCTCGGCTCCAGCGGCAAGCTCACCCTGATGTTCCAGCAGCCGGTGCGCTGGAAGGAGGGCAGCAGCGCTTCGGACGGGGACACCGCCTTTCGCTTCGTGTTCGCGGTCGAGACGCTGGCGGACTTCGAGCGGGCGACGCTCCGGCCCACCACGGGCGGCACCGCCTACGAGCCGGGGTTCATCCAGGTCTACTGCGAGGGGGCGGCGATGCGGCAGCTCGGCCTGGCCGAGCCGTTTGATCGACTGACGCTGTTCTTCAAGAACCTGGCGCTCGATGCTAGGGGCGAGGCGCTCCCCGAGGTGGCCGACGCGGTCAAGGCGCAGCTGTTCCCACACATCACCAATCCGGGAGACTGCGCCTGGCACCGGCTGCTGACGCCGAAGGATTTGCAGCAACTCTTCCTCTTTCCCGGCGGGAATATCGACCACACCATGCTGGTGGGCGGGCAGACGTTTGCCGACCGTCAGTACGCCAGCGACCCGGCGAGCCGGTTCTATCAGTTCGGCCGGTGGTCCAACCTGGCCTATTGCGGTGCGGGGGCGTATCCCTGTGGCTCGATCGCGGGAACGCCGGGGTACATGTGCGCCCAGCAGCTGGTGCGACGGAAGGCCTGAGGCCCATGACCCCCACCCAGGCCAGCGGCCAGATCTGTCCCTGGGAAGGGGGCAGCCTGTGGATCGGGCGGACGACGTCGGTCAACGAGGTCCACAGCCATCACGCGCTGCAGGTGGCGTTCGCGCTGGAGGGGCGGTTCCGGTTCCAGAGCCCGGTGGACGGGGTGTGGCTCGACTGTGCGGGGGCGGTGATCAGCTCCGACCGGCCCCACGCCTTTGACGGCCGAGGGGCGACGCTGCTGGCGCACATCTTCTTGGAACCGGAATCGCCACCGGGCCGGGTGCTGTTGCAGCGCTTCCCCGCAGAACACGGCATCTGCCTGCTGGGCGGACCGCTGCTCGAGGCGGCGACCCGGACTCTCTCCGCGAGCCATGCCGCCAGCCGGGAGCCGGCAGACCTGATTGCCACGGCGCGCGAGGTCATTCGGCTGCTGACCGACGGGGTGGACGTGCCCAGCCCGGCGGACCCCCGGATTCTCAAGTCGGTCGAGTACCTCCGCGGCAACCTGGCCGGGTCAGTGACGCTCAAGGGCGTGGCCGCCCAGGTGCATCTCTCTCCCAGCCGGTTCCGGCATCTCTTTGTAGAGGAGGTAGGGCTGGCCCTTCGGCCCTACGTGCTCTGGCTCCGGCTCAACCAGGCGCTGGCGGCCTTTGCGGCGGGGGAATCGCTCACCACCGCGGCCTACCAGGCCGGTTTCGCCGATTCCGCCCACCTGAGCCGCACCTTCCGGCGGATGTACGGGATGGCCCCCGGGGGGCTCCGGCTGGGTTAGCCGTTTCGTTCAATAGCCGCAGCCTCCGCCGGATGGACGGGCTCCCTGCCGGCACCCTCCCCCAGGTTAGCCGTTTCGTTCAAGCCCCTCCCCGGGGCCGGCTGGTATACTCGCTTCGTCAACACGGCAGTCCAACCCGAACGCGAGGAGTCCATCATGTCCGCCCAGTCGAACAGCTGCACCTGCACTGCTTGTCCCGGATCGTCCTGCACCTGCGGCTGCCAGACCGCCGAGAAGGTGCTGCGGAAGGGCTGCCAGTGCGGCCCGACCTGCGCCTGCGGCCCGACCTGCAGCTGCGCGGCCTGAGCAAGAGGGGGACGGGGGGAGGGTGCGCGGCCTCTCGTCGGCCGGTTGGCCGCAAGGGTTGAGGGGACGG
>CAYUYF010000086.1:0-5468 GCA_964449145.1 uncultured Gemmatimonadaceae bacterium
GCCCCTATCCGCTAAGCTCTATCAAGTACCGCGGGGTAAAGGTCCGGTCGGTAACGCGAAGGCCAAGAATCTCCGGCACCTTGAACGCCTTGATGTGCCCTGCCGCCAGCTCCCACCCATACAGCAGCAAGTTCCCGGTCTTCGGCCGCCGCAGGGCGTACGGCTCGATCTCGCGGTGCGTCCCGTGGTAGTCGAATGCGATCCGGAGCCGGTTGGCGCCGGCAAAGCGCACCAGATCGAGCGGCTGGCCCAGCCCCCAGTACTGTGCCCCGCGGTGCCCCCGGAGCGCCGAGACCTCACCCGCCGCGGCGGACGCCGGGCGCAGTCGCACCGGTGGCGCAGCCTCCTTCACCACCCGCGGCCCAAGCCAGCCGAGCAGGCCTGGCAGCCGTGCTAGTAGCCCGGCGAGCGGCGGCAGCGCCGGGAGCTGGTGCCCCAGCATGTTCTCCCACTCGGCGGCCAGCTCCTCTGACTCTGCCGCCAGCCCAACTACCGTGGCCGCACTTGGTGGGTGGATGGCCTTGGCTGCACACTTCCTGACCAGGACTTCACGCGCCCGGTCCAGATCGGGATGCAGGTCGTCGCTCTCCAGCAGAAGCACCACGTCGTAAAGGTCCCTGGGCCGGGTTCGTTCCATGAGCGCCCGGGTTTTCTCCGCCAGCAATTCCTCGAGCGGGTAGCACTGGACCGTCGCCCCATCCGGCAGGGCGTCCGGGTACGAATGGAAGATCGAACGCCGTTCCGGCGGGAGCACGATCGGCTCAGCCTGCGTCAGGTCAACCCGCACCTTGGGCGTTGCCGGCCCCCCCATGGGACCCGCGTAACCCAGCCGCACTTCGTAGGTTGTGCTCCCGGCCCGGTTCTGCCGCGGGCGGAGTTCCATGGCGCCAAGATCGAACCGGATCCCCGACCACGCTTCTGCCTCGGTGATCGCCGTGGTCAGCGCGTGGCGCAGCCCCGCTTCGTCGTACACGGCCGCCGGCATGAGGCTGAAGTCCAGGTCCTCCGAAAAGCGATAGGTCTCCACAAAGCACTTCTTTATGCAGGTCCCGCCCTTGAACACCCACTGAGCCCCGGTCTCGCCACCGGCGCCCAGCGCCGCGAGGAGCCAGCCCAGGACGTAGTCCTTCTCCACTACGTCAGGGCGCAGTCGCCACTCCTCGGCGCGGTCCAGGATGTCCTGTCGCCGGATCATCCGCCGCCCACCCCGACCTCAGCATTGACCCAGAGCCCCCACCGGCGGCTCATGGTCCCTCGTCCGGAAATGGCCGGGTCCAGCCGGATCACTCCCGTCGGCCGCGCTTTCAGCGCAGCAGCGATCAATCCCACCGCCTCAGGCCAGAGCCGCTCCACCAGGTAGCCGGCCCGGCGAAATGCCGAGCCGCTCCGCCGCCGCTCCAGTTCGGCGAGCAGTTCCGCCCCGGCATCTGACCGGGTCGCGTGGTAGCGCGTCAGGATCTCCGCCAGGTGCCGGACTCCGCCGACCCACGAGGGATCGTCACAGGCATCCACCAGTGTCCGCTCCGCACTCGAGACCCGGATCTGCACCGCGCCCCGCCACACCGGCGCCACACTCTCCACTCGCGCCATCGGGACCTTCACCAGGCGGAACTCGGTGCCGAGCAGCGTCTGCGACCGAGTTCGAATGGTCGCTGCTGTGGCCACGAACGTGGCGCGGAAGGACTGCTCCGTGAGCCCCCAGTGGTGCGCTGCGGTCCAGCCGCCGATGTAGCAGGGCGCAAATGCCGCGTCGGCCAGCACCCAGGCGTCTTCCACCACCGTTGCCGCGCCGCCTTCGAGCGGAGTCAGGTAATACAGCCCGCGCCGGATCCTGGTGAGCCAGCCCGCTCGCGTCAGGCGAGCTAATGCGATCGCCGCTCCACGCCCGGAAACTCCCAGACTCTCCGTCGCGGCCTCCACGGTGATCACTCCACTCCGGGCGCCTCGGCTCAGCACGCGGAGTTGCTCCCGCGGAGTTGAAGCAGGCGTTGCGGCACGCATCGGTACCTCGTTGGTGTAGAAATACCGCCCTAAGTGGCTTTACTACACCCAAACTATACCATTCGGCTGATTTCCGCGCGCCCCAGACACCTGCGCTTCATCCCCCGACATGTCCACGAAACCGCGGTTTCCTATACACGTCCCGCCCGACGTGTACAAATTCGCCCGGGGCGGGGCAGGCACCCCGCCCCTTCCCCCGTGACCCTTCGCGTCTTGGCGTCTTGGCGGTTGAATCCTCCGCGGGGCGGAGCTACAGCTCCGCCCCTACCACGACACCCTCCGCGACCTCCGCGTCTCCGCGTGACATCCCGCGAGGGGCGGGGCACAGCCCCGCCCCTACGACGACCCCTCCATCCTCCCCACCCGCGCCTCCAGCTCCGCGATCCTCGCCTCCCACATCGCCCGGTCCTGCTTGAGCTGCGCCAGGTACTGGTCCCGGAGCGCCGCCAGTCGCTGGTCCACCGCCACCTGGATCATCACGATGTACTCCACCATCGCCTCGTTCACCGCATCGGCGCTCCACTCCTCGTTCGCCCCCGGCTCCAGCTTGACGCTCATCGCCCCTCCTCCTCGAGCCGCTTCACCCGTGCCTCGAGCGCCGCCAGCCGCGCCCCCAGCGCCTGGTCCCGGTCCCGCCGTTCCGCCGCCACCGCCCTCGGGTCGGGCGTCTCCGCCTCCCGCACGGCCTTGATCATCAGCTCCGTCGCCAGCTCGACCGCCGGCCGCGACTCCATCGCCACCTTGCCCATCACCCCTCCAGTGGCGGGAGCGGGTGCCCCATCGCCTTGTGGAAGCTCACATACGCCAGCAGGTAAGCCAGCACCAGCCCGCTCGGCACCTCCGGCCGCGCATGCAGCATCTCCGAGCCGAGCGCGATCGCCTGCTCCCACACTCCCGCCGCGCACACCAGCCGCTCGATCTGCCGCAGGTCTCCCATCACTCCGCCGTACCGATTCGCCACGCGGAAGGCCCTGCCGTACTCACCCAGGAGAATGAGCAGGGCGACGGCGGTGCCGGGCTCCTCGGTCCCCTTCGCGATCAGCCCCTCCGCCGCCAGCCTGAGCCACGGATACCGCGCCAGCACCCCGCCGAATTCCTGGTCCAGCTCCACCGCCCGCCCCAGCTGCAGCAGCCCCGCCGCCGGCGCCGCGATCCGCCTGAGCCGCCCAGTCCCCTCGGTCTTCGACCCGCCCCCCACCGGCATCCGCGCCAGCTCCTCCCGGATCCGCGCCAACTGCACCGCCACCCGTTCCTCCAGGTCCACCTCCCCCATCACCCCCGCCAGCAGCTCCGCCAGCCGGCGCCGGTCCTCGGCGTTGTTCTGCAGGAACACCGGCTCCACTCCTAGCGCCCGCCACCGCCCCTCCACCAGCCCCCATTCCTCGGGTGACAGCGCCACCAGCAGCCGGTCGGTCGCCCGGGTGAGCGCTGTGTACGCCACCGTTGCGCCGTCGTAGCTGAGCCGTTCCCCCTTCCGGTGGAAGGGCGCCACCACTGCCAGCCGCGCGAACTCGAGCCCCTTCACCTGCCGCGGCTCCACCAAGTCCAGCCAGTCGTCGGCGTCCGGCTGCTCCCCCGGCTCCGGCTCCGCCGACGTTACCTTGATATCGCGCTCTTTCACCGTCTGCCCTGCAGGCAGCAGATCCTCCTCGTGCACCAGCACCATCAGGCTCGACCCGGGGCTTCGCACCTCGACCAGCGCCGCGATCCCGCCCAGCGTCATGATCCCCGGCTCGCGCATCACCACCACCTCTACTTCTCCACCCGGCGCCAGTCGCTCCGGGTCCGCCCGCGCCACCTCCCGCAGCTTCCCCCGCTCGCAGATCTCGGCGTGGAACAGCTCCCCCGCGATCTCCGCCACCCGTCGCGTCAGCCGGAACGATCCCGGCAGCTCCACGCTCGCCACCAGCCGCCGGTCGAGCCCCAGCGCCTCGCACCGCGCCCGCACGTCGTTCCACGAGAAGGCCGTCGGGCTGATCCGCTGGTTCTCATCCCCGAACAGCGCCAGCCGCGCCATCGTTCCGCCGTTCCGCCGTTCCGTCGTTCCAACGACCCACTCGATCGCTGCTCCCCACTCCCCCGGCACCAGATCCTGCGCCTCGTCCACCAGCACCAGCAGCCGCCCGTTCCACGGATCACCGCCGGCCGCCGTGAGCGCCGCCAGCGCCCGCGGCGCCAGCTCGCTCCGTAGCGCCAGCCCCGCCTTCGCCCGCTGCTTCCGCGCCAGCTCCATCCACTTGGGCCGCGACTGGAACTGCCGCACCAGGGCGTACAGCGGCCGGTCCTGCGCGTCGAGCGCGTCCTTCCGGTCTTCCTCCAGCAGCGCGCCCGGGTCCTCCAGCGCCGCATCCACCAGGTCGAGGAACCGGGTGGACTGCACCACCGGGTGCTCCAGCAGCCACGGCCGAAGCATCGGCCGCTGCAGCAGGTCCCCCCACCACGCCACCAGCTTCTCCTGCCGCTCACTCGGCGACCCCGTCACCCCCGCAAAGGCGGCGAAGAACCGCTCGCTCTGCGCCAGGGTGACGGGCTCCGGCTTCCCCGCCAGCGCCTGCTCCATCCCGCCGAACCCGACCCCGAGGGCGGTGAGCTCCGCCCCGTAGCGCTGCACCAGCCGAGCGGACGGCACCAGGATCAGCACCTGATAGGGCGACGGCTCCGAGCTGTCCCCCTCCGCCGCCACCCGCGCCGCCTCCTGCACCAGAACCGTCTTCCCCGAGCCCGGCGGCCCATGCCCCAGCACCACCGCCGCGTGCCCCGCTTCCCCGAATCCCGGGAACGGCAGCATCTCCCGCAGCAGCGCCATCTGCGCTTCGCTGGGCAACAGCTCCACCCGGAGCTCGTCACCCTCCAGCGCGACAACATCTTCCACCACCCGATACCCCGCCCGCCCCGGATCCACCCGGAAGCGGCCGGCGGCGTTGTCCCACAGCTCTTTATGGAAGCGATCGAGCCGGACGCGGAACTGCTCCGAGTCGTAGATCTCGTCCCGGCCGGCGCATTGATGGACGAAGAGGTGGGGACGGCCCTTCCAGTCGGGGAGGAAGCTCACCGGCGCCCGCAGCTCCCCCCACCGCACCCGGTACGCCAGGCCGTCGTAGGGCCCGCGCAGCCGCTTGACCCGGGATCCCGCCGTCCGCGCCAGCTCCCGCGCGAACCCATCCACGATCCGCCCCAGGAAGACCCCCCGGCGCTCCTCGGGGATCTCCTCCCACGCCTTGTCCAGGACGTGGATGCTGGGGTGCGCAGGGGTGGGCATGCTCTAACTTCTCCGCCGATGTGAGTTTCGTCGAGGGGCGGGGCAGGCGCCCCGCCCCTACCACGACACCCCTCCGCGGCCTCCGCGTCTCCGCGTGCGATTTCACCTACCCCGGCCCGGCGGTGAGGCCGGGGCTCGCAGGCCCCGGGTGGCGGGCAGGGGGGCGGGCCCGCGCGCGGGGGGGAGCGGGGGGGGGGGGGGGGGGGGG
>CAYUYF010000086.1:5478-7691 GCA_964449145.1 uncultured Gemmatimonadaceae bacterium
CCGGGGCTCGCACCCCCCAATTATCTCACAAACGAGAATCCCACCCCCCGTTTGTACGCTGGCGCGGACACTTTGGAGAACCCCTCCGGCCCCCAATACCCCCCGCTAACCACCCCCTCGACCACTCCCAGGTGCCCCAATTCTCCTTCCGCCACCGCCTACATTCCTGACACCCCCCGCTATCCTCCGCTCGGGAGCCCGGTGCGGCCTTCGGATCGCAGGTTTTCCGCTTTCGTAGCGCACGACTATCCGCTCCCCCATGCGAAGCGTCCTTGGGCCCTCCCGGTGCGTCCTTCGGGACGCCGCAACTTCGCTTGGGACAACCGCGTAGCCCCGCACGGCCGCGCCAAGCGTCCTTCCGGGGACCAGGTGCCTCCGCCACCCCGCCGCGACATCGCTTCTGGCAGGCCCAAGCGGCCTTTCGGGAGCCGCGTTTTCACTTCGGGTTCCCGCGACATCTTTGACACCTCCGCCAAGCGTCCGCACGGGCGCCACTTCGCGCCTCACACGGGCCACTCCTAGCTAGTTGGCACGTGAGATGCAGTCACGCCCCCCTCGAGTCGATCTGCGCGGCGCACCTGATCGGCTCACGCGCGCACCGCATCGCATCCTTCGGACCGTGCCCGCGCACGGAACCGGCACTCGCTGGCGCAGGGGAAAGGAGTAGTACCATGGACACCAATTTCCGCCTGAAGCAGGACATGGGGGTTCGCGCCCTCGAGTTCAGCCAGGCAAACCCCTCGGATGCCCTGCGGTATGGGGAGTTCGTTGGGGAGCTGGGGTCGGCCGTGAGCGACGGACGCGACCTGATTCACCAGTACGGCGAGGGGCGGGACGCCGCCCACGCCGCCAAGGAGGAGCGGCAGGTGCTCCGCAAGGAAGCGCTGGCCACCTTCCGGGACATCGTTCGGATCGGCAAGACGGTGGCGGTGGAAGTTCCCGCCCTCACCGGGTACTTCCGGGTCGGGCGGGCGAACATCAGCCTCGAGGCGCTGCTCGGCCGCGGGCGCCAGTTCGCCGCCAAGGTGGCTGAGCACCAGGACCAGTTCGCGGGCTTCGGCTTCGGGCCCGAGAGGCTGGCCGCCTTCATCCGGACGCTGGACGCCCTCGCCGGCGGAGTTGACCGTGGCAGCGCCGCCAAGGGCTCCCACGTCGGTGCCACCGCCGACATGCGGCGGATCGGTAACCGGATCCTGTATTTCGTGGACGTGCTGGATGCCGTGAACCGGCTGCGGTTCCAGGACGACCCCGAAAAGCTGGCCGCCTGGATCAGCGCCTCCAGCGTCGCCTGGCCCAACAACAAGGCGGCGCGGAAGGCGCGGCGGGAGAAGGGGCAGGATGAGGGAGTTGCCTGAAACAGGGCTGACACAGTTCGGGGGCACAGATTCCACAGACCGATCACCTGTGAGATCTGCGCCCCCCTTCTGCCTCATCCGGTTCCCGTCGGCCCCTCGGTCCCTCGGCCCGTCGTCCCGTCGTCCCGTCGGCCCGCCTTGACCCCGCCAAATGGCGCAGTACATTCAGCCATATGGCCTCACCACGCAAGCGGGCCCGGCGCGCCCCGGCAGCAGCACCCCCCCTCACCTCCTCCGTGGCCTACATCGCCCTCCTCGGCCTCAAGCGCGACACCGCCCTCGAGGTCATCAGCCACATCTCCAAGGGCCTCTCCTTCAGCGCCTTCGAACACCTCCGCACCGCGATGGACCTCCCCTCCGCCGAGCTGGCGGAGCTGGCCGGCATCCCGGCGCGGACCCTGCAGCGGCGCAAGGAAGAGGGGCGCCTGCAACCGGACGAGTCGGACCGGCTGGTGCGCCTCTCCCGCGTGTATGGACTGAGCCTCGAACTGTTCGAGGGCGACCAGGCCCAGGCGCGCCACTGGCTCGCCTCCCCCCAGCTCGCCTTCGGTGAACGCTCCCCGCTCTCCCTCACCAGCACCGAGGTGGGCGCCCGGGAAGTCGAGGCCCTCATCGGGCGGCTGGAGCATGGAGTGTTCTCGTAGTGCCCACCGCCTGGCGCATCCTCAAGACCAGGCACGCGCAGCACCCCTTCGATGGCGAGGGCGCCCGCCGCTACGGCGGCCGCTGGACCAGCCCCGGGCAGCCGGCGGTGTACACCGCCGAATCGCCGGCCCTCGCCACCCTCGAGATCCTGGTCCACCTGCAGAGCGCCGCCACCCTCGCCCACTATTCGCTGGTCTCGGTCGAGTTTCCCGC
>CAYUYF010000087.1:0-7505 GCA_964449145.1 uncultured Gemmatimonadaceae bacterium
CGCCGGATGCCGAGCGTTGCAAGGCCGGGACCACTGGAGCGCCAAGCGTCCACCAGCAACGCCGCCACCCAGAGCGCGTCCAGCGCTACGAAGGCCACCACGGCCCCGGACCAGAGGAGACCGAGCGGCGCGACCAGCGCCAGCGCCGC
This sequence comes from uncultured Gemmatimonadaceae bacterium, assembly GCA_964449145.1. Taxonomy (GTDB): domain Bacteria; phylum Gemmatimonadota; class Gemmatimonadetes; order Gemmatimonadales; family GWC2-71-9; genus JADJOM01. The sequence goes on from CAYUYF010000087.1 coordinate 150, forward strand.
GGCGACCAGGTACCAGCGGCGGGTGGGGACCATCATCCGCGGGGCGCCTCGATCCGCTCCAGAATCGTGCGGAGGGCCTGGTCCGGCGTGACGCCCTCCAGTTCCAGCTCCGGCGCCACTGCAACACGGTGCCGAAGCACCGGCGGCGCCAGCCGCTTCACGTCATCGGGGATCACGTACACGCGGCCGGCCAGCAGCGCCGCCGCCTGCGACAGCTTGAGCAGCGCCACGCTGGCGCGCGGCGAGGCCCCAAGGGTGAGCGCCGGCGCACCGCGGGTGGCGCGCACCAGCGTGGTGATGTACGCCACCAGGCTCGGCTCCACCCGCACCCGCCGGGTGGCGGCCCGGAGTCCGGCCAGTCCTCGCACGTCGAGTACCCGCTCCACGCCGAAGCTGGCCGGCTCCGCCGCCTCGAAGCCCGACAATACCCGGTTGAGCACCCCCTGCTCCGCCTCGGCGCTGGGATAGCCGAGCAGCGACTTGATCAGGAAGCGATCCAGTTCTGCCTCGGGCAACGGATAGGTGCCCTCGAACTCGATCGGGTTCTGGGTGGCGAAGACGGTGAAGCTGGCGGAGAGAGGATGGCTGGTGCCGTCCACCGTCACGTGCCGCTCCTGCATCGCCTCCAGCAGCGCCGCCTGGGTCTTGGCCGGGGCACGGTTGATCTCGTCACCCAGGACCAGGTCGCCGAAGAGCGGGCCGGCCCGGAAGGTGAAGCCACCCTGCCCGGTGAGCAGGTTCACGCCCGTGATGTCGCTGGGCATGAGGTCGGGCGTGAACTGGATACGCCGGAACTCCAGGCCCATCGTCTCCGCCATGGTGCGCACCAGCAGCGTCTTGGCGGTGCCGGGCGCGCCCTCGAACAGGACATGTCCCCGCGCCAGCAGCGCGAGCACTGCCTCCTCGAGCACGTCTGCCTGACCCAGGACGACCCGGCCAAGCTGGTCCAGCAGCTTCCGCGCGAGGTCGGCCTGCGTCTGGACCTCGGCCTCCGTCAGGGGCTCAATTCCTCCCACACATCCTCCACTGCGTTGGCGGCCGTCAGCACGCTGGACGCGGACTGTCCCGGCCGGGTCAGTTGTTCGAGTGCCTGCACCGCATTCCGGGCCCGCGGCGCGCGGACATTGGCGGCCAGCTGGGCCAGCCACGGCCGCACGTCTCCCCTCGTCCGGATGGTGGGGTTGAGCCGCCGGCGGAGCCCCCGGATCATGGCGGCGATCGCCACATCGTGTCCCTTCGCCGCCGAGAGCGCGGTGGCCAGCGCCCGCACATGCTCCAGCGGCGAGCGGCGCCGCCGGAGGAGCACATGGCGGACCGGACCGAACCGGATGGCACCGGCCAGCACGACGAGCAGGCCCACCACCGCCAGCTGCCACCCGGCCCATCCCAGCGGCGAGCGGCGGCTCCATTCCAGTGTCGCTCCGGCCAGCGACCCGCCCTCGCCGAAGCCGTGTTCGGCCTCGGCGAAGATGGCCCGGGTGTAGCGTCCCGCAAAGAGGCCCAGCGCAAAGACCCCGGCGTCCGTCTCCTTAAGCGCGCGGTTGCGAAGCAGGCCCACGTCGGAAAGCAGGGTGATCTCCCGCCCGTCATCCTCCCGGGTAAGACGCAGGGCGCTCACCCGATGCCCGGCGGCGACCAGCAGGGTCTCCGCCGAGACCAACGCCGGAACGGTACACTCGGCATCGACCGCATCGCGCTGCCGGGTAGAGTCGGTGACGGTCATCTCGCTGTGGCTGGCCAGCAATCCGGCCACCGGGGGCCACGATGCTTCCGCGGAGGAGCCGGGAGGCGCCACCGCCACACTGTCTGGGCCTCGCCAGTCCAGGGTGAAGCCGAAGCAGCGCATCACCGGCTCTGTCCCCGGGCCAGCCAGCAGCAGGTCTCCTCCCGCCGCATCCTCGGACCAGTCCAGCACCCGGCGCACCTCGCGCTGGGCGAGGGGGACCGTGGGACTGAGCAGCACCAGGACCTGGGTGCCGTCAGTGCCGCCTCCGAACGCCAGCCTCCCGAGTCCGACACGGGTCCGCTTCACCTCGATCCCCAGCCGCTGCAGCCCGTCGGCGAGCGCCCGAGCCCCCAGCGGCCCGGAGACGAAGGTGGAGGGCCGCCGGTCCAGTTGTGCCGCGGTGTTCCGGCGCTGGCCGATGGCCGCTGCGAGCACCAGCAACGCCGCCAGCGCCGCAATGGCGGCCATTGCCTCAGAGCGCGGGCGCATACCGGTCCGGCCTGGTGCGGGGGCGCCAGGCGTTGAGCGCGGCCGAGTCCGCCGGCACGCCGGCAAAGGCGTGACCGTAGAGGGTCCGGACCGTTTCCCGGAACTCCGCCTTTGCCATGTCAGGCAGGCGGGCCTCGCGGGCGTACTCTTCCGGCGTCTTGCTGGGGTGGAACCGGAGCAGGTGGCGGCGGTCCAGCTCCAGTGCCAGGGCCAGGAAGTCCGCCTGCATCGCCTCGGAGTACCGGCCAGCCTGGGCCAGGCGAACCGACTCGGCGCGGTACCAGGCGGCGTCTCGCACCAGGTGCGCGGGAATCTCGCCGGGGTTGGCGGGAGCCTGCGCCTGTCGCAGCGTACGCACCATCACCCAGGTGGCGTGAACCACCACCGCCGTCAGCACGGCGAGCATGGCGCCGAACAGCAGCCAGTAGGCACCGGGGTTGCGGGTCTCGAGCGCCTCAATCCAGCCGATCAGCGCCTGCCACCAGCGCATCAGGAAGGCGAGCGGGTTGGGCCGCTCCACCCAGGCGTAGCCCGGATCGGTGAAGACCGAGTCGAGGACCGCGCGCAGGGAATCGGCTGCGGGCGCCACGGCCTGCGGGAGCGGGAGGCTCACGCCTGCGCCGGCTCCCGGTCCAGGTCCTGGGCCAGCACTTCGAGGTCGTAGGCCTCCTTGCGCACCCGCAGGTCGTAGTACATCACGGTCAACACGCAGTAGAACAGCGGGTAGATGAGCGTCTGCAGCAGCGCCGCACCGGTCACGGCGATCAGCAGGGTCGAGCTGATGGGCCCGGACACGTCGCTGTCCAGCGGCACACTGGTGGCCGCGAGCCCGCCGGCCGCCAGGAACGGCAGCAGCAGGAGCACCCCGACGACCACCAGCGCCCCGAACACCCGCCACCGGTGCCCCTTGGTCAGGCTCCAGGAGCGGCCCATCGCACGGGTGGCGGAGGGCAGCTCTTCCAGCACCAGCGCCGGCGTCCCCAGCAGCAGCCCGGCCACGAGGATCAGCCCGGGGATGATGAGGAGCACGAACCCGACACCGATCACCAGGCCGCTGAGGAGCGCCAGCATGATCAGCCGGCCGATGAACGGGCTGGCCCGCGCAAAGGCCTCTCCCGCCTCGAGCCGGCGGCCCATGTAATTCTCGGCGATGACAAAGGTGCTCGCCGCCGCCGCGATCGCGCCGAGCACCGCATTCAGCGCCAGGGTTGCCAGGTAGAGCCCCAGGTGGACAAAGGCGCCGCCGGCCGATTCGATATACACCGACAGCACCAGCGGCAGCGCGCGGGTGACCAGTGTAATGATCAGCAGCGTCAGGAACAGGTTGCGATACAGCCCGAAGGCGACGTCAAGCGTCTCGCCCAGCGAGAGGGGCTTCAGCACAGGACCGGACATGGATCGGCTCCGCGGGTAGGTGCCACAAGATGCCGTTCCATCCCACCCTTGGGAAGTGAACCATTCCGGCCCTACATTGGCAGCACCATGCACAGCCCCGTTCAGCCCGACTATCGCCAGCACCTCGAGATCGAGACCCCGGAACTGGTGGTGCTCGACTACGAGATCGCCGGACTGGGCTCCCGGGCCCTCGCGGCGATCCTCGACACCCTGATCCTGTTCGGCTGGACGGTGGCGCTGTTCGTCGTCCTGGGGTCGCTGGCCCCGGGGGACAGCACCGTCATGGCCGTCGGGGCGATCGTCTTCTTCGCCTCGCTGTGGGGGTATTTCGCCTTCTTCGAGGGGCTCCGTGGCGGCCAGACCCCCGGCAAGCGCCGGGTAGGGATCCGGGTGGTCCGCGACACCGGCCACGCCGTGACCTTCGGCGCCGCCGCGATTCGCAACCTGCTCCGCGCGGCCGACTTCCTCCCTCCTCCGTACCTGCTGGGCGCGCTGGCGGTGGCACTCCACCCGCGCGGCAAACGGCTGGGAGACATCGTGGCCGGCACCGTGGTGGTGCGCGACCGGCCCCACGCGGTGTCTGCCCCCCAGTCCGCTGTCCCGGAGCCCGCCACGGAGCCGGCGGAGGTGGGCGTGCCCCAGCTCTCCGATGCCGAGTTCCGGGTGGTGCACGAGTTCGCCGAGCGGGCGACGACGCTCCCTCAGGCGGTACGGGCGAGGGTCGCCGCGAGCCTGGCACCGCGATTCACCGGGCGGTTCTCCAGCGGAGATCGCGACCCCGCGGTCTTTCTGCTGGCGCTGCACGGGGATGAACTGGCGCGCCGACGGGGTCGCTTCGGTGGCCGGGGGACCCAGACCGAGGGTGCCCGCCGCGGTGGCGGTGGCGTGGAGCGACTGGTGGCGCGGCAGTCGGGGCGGTGGGCCGCCTTCGAGCGTCTGGCCGAGCGGGCCGCCCGGTCCGGGCTGGACAGCTTTTCCGCCGCGGAACTCCCCGACTTCGCTGCCCGGTACCGGGAGGTCGCCGCCGACCTCGCCCGGGCCCGCACCTACGGCGCCTCCACTCCGCTCCGGGCGCGACTCGAGCGGCTGGTCGCGGCGGGCCACAACGCGCTGTACCGCGATGAGCGCAAGAGTGGCGCGTGGCTGTGGACCTTCCTGCTGGAAGAATGTCCCGCCGGCATGTACATGGCTCGGCGCACCATCGCCGTGGCCTTCCTCGCCTTTGCGCTCCCCGCCGCCGCCGGTTTCCTGCTCCTAGCGGAGCGGCCCGCACTCGCAGAGGAGCTGCTGCCCGCGGTGATGCTGGAGCGGGCCGAGGCCGGGGTGGAACGGCAGCAGGCGGGGCGCGGATACTACGAGGCGGAGCTCGAGGTCCGGCCGCTGATGGCATCGGCCATCATGACCAACAACATCGGGGTGGCGTTCAACTGCTTCGCCGGGGGAATCTTCGCGGGCGTGGGTTCCCTGGTGCTGCTGGCCTTCAACGGCCTGGCCATCGGCGCCATCTCCAGCCACTTCGCCAACGTGGGGCTGTTCGGCTACCTGTGGACATTCATCATTGGCCACGGGGTGCTGGAGCTGTTCGCCATCTGGGTCGCCGGCGCGGCGGGGTTCCTGCTCGGCAAGGCGCTGCTCTCCCCGGGGGATCTCCCCCGCGGGGAGGCACTGGTGCTGGCAGGCCGGCTGGCGGCGCGGCTGATCGGCGCGGTGGTCGTGTTGCTGGTGCTGGCCGGCCTGATCGAGGGGTTCGTCTCGGCAAGCGAGATGCCACTGGCCTACCGCCTCACAGTCAGCGGGGCCAGCCTGCTCTTTCTGGTGCTGTACCTGGTCAATGGGGCCCGGCGGGCGGGCCGGGAGGAGCAGAGCCCAGCGGCCATTGCCCAAATGGGCGGGGTTGCCACGGTGGGATGAGGGAGCTCCGCCTGGGAGCGCCGCACAACTGGCGGTGTGGCCCGCGCCGCAACGCGGAGCGGGCTAGTTCTCCCGCAGGATGCCGCGCATCCGGACCGCCAGGGCTTCGATCTCCCGGAGGCTCGAGAGCGTCTCGGGATCGAGCTTCGACTCGTTCAGGAGGAGCAACTGGGTCTCCGCCAGCAGCGCGGAGAGCGGATTGGACAGGTCGTGGCGGAGCTTATGGAATTTGTCGCTCTCTGCGTTCACGGCACCCAACCAGGCTGAGGAGGAGACTGCGGCAGGCGACTTCCCTTGGCCCGCAATATAAGGCGCGACTCACCGGCCGCCATGGATCAGCCGCCGGCGGGTGCATGCCTAGCCGCCGAACGGCACCGGCACAAAGGTCACCACGAACACCACCACACAGAGCAACCCGACCAGTTTTCTCCCCCATGATACCGGCCGCTCTGGGCAGAGCACCGAGGGGTGGGTCCAGCGCCAGCCGCCTACCAGCAGCGCCAGCGCCACCCAGACCAGCCACGCCGACCAGTACTGGGAGAGGTAGATGAGCCCCAGCAGGGCGACCAGTCCGAGGGGTGCCTGCCGCCGGCCCAGGAGGCTGTAGGAGATGTGGCCGCCGTCGAGCTGGCTGAGCGGCAACAGGTTGAGCCCCGTGATGAGCGAGCCGGCCCAGCCGGCAAAGGCCGGCAGGCTCAGGTGCACCGACCCCGCGCCGGGAAAGAAATAGTCCCGGAAAGCCTGGGTAAGCAGGGAGTCTCCCAGCGCGATGGGCGCGTGGCCGATCTCGATGAACGTGGGGGAGTAGCCGAAGCCGGGTGGCAAGGGGACCGAGATGGCATACCCCCAGGCCAGCACGGCGAGGGTCACAACGAAGCCCGCCAGCGGTCCCGCGGCACCCACGTCCAGCAGCTGGCGGCGGTCCACCACCGGGGAGCGGAGCCGAAGGAAGGCACCGAGGCTCCCCAGCGGCGAGATGGTGGGAGGGATGGGCAGCAGGAACGGGGGGGAGACGTCAATCCCGTAGCGTGCGGCCGCGACGTAGTGGCCCAGCTCGTGAATGATCAGAATCCCGAGAAGGGCGGCGGCAAAGGTCCAGCCGCTCAGCAGGACCGCCCCTGGACCGGTGAGGAACACCGGAAAGAACTCGACCCCCGCCAGGATGGTGCCGAGGACGCCAGTCCGCTCGGCGGGGACGGCAAAGCTGCCGGCCAGGCTGGCTCCGGCGCCCAGGGCGCAGACCACCGTGGTGACGAGGAGCAGGACGTGGAGCGCCCACCGTTCCCTCCGGGCCGGCCCCAGGGGACGGACCAGGACGATTTCGCTTCGGTCGGGGCGGCCCCAATAGGCGGTATGGGGCCAGGCGGCGAGCGCCTGCGCCAGGTCGAGAGAGGGGGCCCGGTGCTCGGGCGCGACCAGCCCCTCCACCACCTCCCGGTCCCCTGCCCGAATCACCCGCCAGGCCGTACAGCAGCGCGTCAGGGCGTCCATGGCAGCCCTTGACGCTGTCGGGCCTCACTCATATTATGGGGCGCTCCCTTGAGACTCGCGCACTCGCCTGGCAGTCCATTCTTCCTCTACAATTTGAGCACCTACGGGCCAACCGGCCCGCGGCCCACACCTACCCCCTTCTCATTTGTCTGCCCCCAAGGCTCGTCCGCCGGCTGACCGGCGGGCCACTCCCGAGCGGAGTAGCACTGAGCGGAGTACCGCGCCCGTGGATATCGCCGAGCTAAAGCAAAAGTCGGTGGCCGAGCTGCACGCTCAGGCCGAACAGCTCAACATCACCAACTACTCGGGCCTCCGCAAGCAGGACCTGATCTTCCGCATCGAGC
>CAYUYF010000088.1:0-7504 GCA_964449145.1 uncultured Gemmatimonadaceae bacterium
CGGCGACTTCGATTTCCCGGGCAAAGCGCTCGGAGCCCATGGTGGCGGCCAGCTCTGGCCGGAGCACCTTGAGCGCCACCTTGCGGTGGTGCTTGAGGTCCTCGGCGAGATAGACGGTGGCCATGCCGCCGGCGCCCAGCTCCCGCTCGATCAGATAGCGGTCGGCGAGGGCGGCGGCGAGGCGCTCTGGTGAAGCGCTCATCGGTTGGCCTCGTCCACGGCCCGCTTCATCTGGTCCACCCACCGGGGGACTACCCGGAGCCAGGGCACCGCCGTCTCCTCGGCGCCCCGCACGTACACGATCCGCCCATCCGGCGCGAGCGTGGCCGACTGGCCCGCCGTCTCCAGGAACCCCGGCAGCACGAGCCACGGGCGACGCACCACCTCGGGCGGCTCCGTCCCGGTATTGATGGTCATCCGGTCGACCCCCTGCGGCAGGTCGGTGGTCTGCACCGCGAGCTCGGACGGGGAGCGCCACTGCGGCTCGCCGGCCCGGTTCGCCGCCAGCTGGTAGCGACGGCCGTCCCGCGGGAACGGCTCCAGCCAGAGCGAGGTGATGCTCCGGTCGTTGTAGGCGATCCAGCGGCCGTCGGGGGAGAGCCGCGTGAACGATGCATCGGTGAGCAGGGTGTCCAGGGTGGCGGGCCGGGCGTTGACATCCAGTACCACCGCCACCCCCAGCCGCATCAGCGTCCCCAGCACGCGGTCGCCGGGCAGCCACGTCCACCCCTCGAAGCGGTGCGGCGTGATGTAGACCGACTCCGGCGCCCCCGCCCGCCCGGGCGAGCCCACGAACACCGCGTTGGCATCGCTGAAGAGCAGCCGGTCCCCCTGGGGACTCCAGACCGGCTGGCGTATTTCCCAGCGGCGTACCCACGGCACGTACTGACCGGTCCGGAGGTCGTAGATGCGGAGCTCCTGACCCTCCCGGCCCTCGACCACCGCGGCGAGCCGCCGCCGGTCGGGACTGAACGCGATCCGCAGAAACGCCTCCCGTCCCAGGGGAAGGGTGTCCATCCCCCGCTCGTCCATCTGCACCAGGTGGCCCACGGCGTGGTCAACACCGTTGGCGTAGACCAGGGTGCCAGAGGCGGAGATGCCGTACGTCCCCGCGCCGCTGTACTCACGCCGTCCCAGTCCGGTCACCAGCCGCACCGAGCGCCCGACCCGGCCAGTGCCGAGATCAACGGCGGCTGCCTGCAGGTCGCCACCCCGCGACACGTAGACCAGGTACTTCCCCTCGATGATCGTCGGGTGCGAGCCCAGCACCGGGGCAGAGTCGGCGCCGCTGCCGGTATACAGGTAGGTGGCCGTGACGCTGTCCTGGAAACCCACCAGATGGATGCGATAGTCGCCCCCCCCGCCGCACGCCAGCGCGTCCCGGCCAAGGAGCCGGGACGGCATGATGCAGTACGCCAGGGCGTTGCCAGTGCTCGGTCCGCCGGCCGGGTCGAACCACCGCACCCGCTTGCCGTCGGCCTCGACCACCATGACCCTGCCGTCGCCGAGCCATTGCAGATCCGCCGTCGAAGTCCCGCTGCCCAGGGTCGTGGCGGCACCGCCGCTCACGGGCATCACCTCCACCGTCCATGATCCGGCCCGCTCGCGAAAGAAGGCGAGCCGGGTGCCGTCGTGGGAGAGCGCCGGCTGCCAGCCGTCGTCGGTGCCATCAATCCGGTGCGCGCGGCCATCGAGGAGCGATCGGTACCACAGCTCGCCGCGCCCGGCGCGCACCACCTGATAGACCACGAAGTCACCGCCGGGTGCGACGGCGAACCCGCTGCCCCGCATGGTCCACATCTCGGCGCTGTCGGGGAGGCCCACATCGTATTCGGTAGGCCCCTGCACCGCCCCGGGGCGGGCGGCGAACCAGGCGGCCGCGACCAGTGCGGCCCCCGCCATCGCCAAAGTGCCAATGGTGCGCCGGTCACTGAGCCAGGCGCCGCGCCCCGGTACCGCGGCGCTGGCCGCCGGCGTTCTGGTGGCGAACCCGGGATTCCCCAGCGCCTCGGCGAACGCTTTCGCGCTCTCGAACCGGTCGGCCGGGAGCTTTTCCAGCGAGACCGCCACCGCCGCCGCCACATGGGGCGGCACCGACTTCCGGAACTTCGTGACCGGGGCCGCCTCCTCGGTCACGATCTTCATGATGATCTGCTGCGCCGACGCCCCCACGTGGGGCGGATTGCCGGTGAGCATCTCGTACAGCACCGAACCCAGCGAGTACACATCCGAGCGGCCGGTGATCTCCTTCTCCGCCGTCGCCTGCTCCGGGCTCATGTAGTGCGGGGTGCCGAGGGAGAGGCCGGTCTCGGTCATCCGCCCGCCGGCCGCGGCACTCAGCGCCAGCGCGATGCCGAAGTCCGCCACCATCGGCCGGCCGTCGTGCAGCAGGATGTTCTCCGGCTTGATGTCGCGATGGATGACGCCGTGACGATGGGCGTAGTCCAGCGCGTCGGCCACTTCACGGGTGATCCTCACCGCCTCGTCAACGCCGAACTGGGTCTCGCGGTCGAGCCTGCTGCGCAGGGTCTCGCCATCGATGAACGGCATCACGTAATAGAGAAAGCCGTCGGCGGTGCCGGAATCAAAGAGTGGCAGGATGTGCGGGTGCTGCAGCGCCGCAGTGGTGGTGATCTCCTGCACGAAGCGCTCGGCGCCGAGCACGGCGGCAAGTTCCGGCTTGAGCACCTTCACCGCCACCTTGCGCCTGTGCTTGAGATCCTCGGCGAGATACACCGTGGCCATGCCGCCCTGCCCCAGCTCCCGCGCGATCCGATACCGGTCGGCGAGGGCCGCGGCGAGGCGGGCGGGGGCGGCGGTCATCGGCCAGCACCTGCATCGGGCAGGACGTGCTCCCGGAGGATCAGGCGCGCCCGCGAGGAGTCCGCCGTGAGCCGGATGCGCCGCATCATCAGGAAACCCTTCCCGTCGGGCATCAGCGAATACTGGCGGGTGTCATCGTTGTCCCAGTACTCCCGGATCCCCGACTGGGACACCACCGAGCGGCCATCCCTGGGGAAGCGCCCATCCGGGTCCATGGCGGCGACGAGGATCCGGCCCTGCGACGGATCGCGGAAATAGAGGGTCCGGCTGTTGTGACTCCACAGCGGCTCGGTGCCGCCACCCATCGAGACCTGCACCCGTCCGTCCTCGACATTCGGGAACGGACGCACCACCACTTCCTTGATGGCGTCGATCCGGACGGCATAGGCGATCCAGCGCCCGTCGGGCGAGACGGCCGCCGAGGTTTCTTCGGCATCACTCGTGGCGACCGGGATCGAGGTCGTGTCCCCGATCAGACGCCGGGCATAGATGTTCCCTCGGCCGGCGGACACATCATCCGTCCGGTAGAGCAGCCACTGCCCGTCGGGGCTGAAGTTGACTTCGTACAAGCCACGAGCATCCTGCGCCAGCAACGTCGGTGCCCCCGAGCCGTCGGCGGCCTGGTGCCAGATCTCGGCCACGCCGTCCTCGCCCACGACGACCCACGCGACGCGCCGGCCATCGGGAGACCAGGCGGCGCGGGCACTCTGGGCACCCATCGCACTGAACCGGGTGGCTGGCCCGTCGGGGAACGGCTTGATGAACAGGGAGGTCTTGAGCCCATCCTGCTCGAGCAGGGAGAGCAGCACCCGACGGCCGTCGGGACTGATCGCGACCGAGCTGTTGTTGGCGAAGACGCCGGACCAGGCGGGATCGATCACCCGGGTTGAGCCATCCAACCCCACCACCACGAGCTGTACCTTGTTGGTGAAGCTCCCCGCGCCACCGGTGGCCTGCAGCGTCACGCCGCTTGCCCCGACGGTGAGCTCCGGGCCACGCTCGGCCACCGTGACCCCCGTGAAGACCGGTGTTCCTTCCCCGACCCGGCCGGTGGCGGGGTCGAAAGCCGCCAGGAAGACCGACCCGTCGGGCAGGACGTTGAGCAACCGATCGCCGCGCAGAGGCCACGCACCAGCGGAGCCCGGCAACAGTCGCGCGATGGTGAGCGGATCGAGTCGCACCAGGGCCACCTTCGGGTTGGCACAGCTCCCGAAGTCGCAGGAGCTCACCACCACCGCACGCTGACCCGGCACGGCGGCAATGACCACCGGGAAGCCGAGGAGCTGGTCCGCCGTCGCCAGGCGCCGGGTGACCCCACCGGTGTCGGGCACGGCGTAGAGAAAGTCGCCCGCGCCGCCCATGAAGACGATCGTTCCCTGGGACAGCCAGGCGCCCCGAACCGGCTGCGCGACCGAGGCCGAGTCGGAAAGCACCCGTGGTGCGCCACCGGTGAGGGGAATCCGCAGGAGCTGTGATCCGGCGGTGTAGGCGACCGCCCGGCCATCGGGGGAGAGAAACGGTGCCTGGCCGCCCTGGGTGCCGGGAATGGGGCGGGGCTCTGCGACGCCGCGCTCCTTGATCCATAACTGGCTGCCACCCTCCACCGTGTCGCTGAAGACGATCACCCCGCCGTCGGCGCTCAGGGCCACCTGGGCAGCGACGAACCCGACATCGGCTTCCGATGGGGTGAGGTGCACCTGGTAGGCGAGGGCGCGATCGGCCCCGGATCCGGCCGTGCGGCTCCAGCCGACGACCGCGACCACCGCCAGAACGGCGGCGAGCGCGGCGAGCGCAACGAGACCCCGACGATGGGCCGGCGGTGTGAGGCGGCTGGCTCCACGTTGCCGCGGACGGCCCGCCTCCGCACCCGCCAGGCTCGCCGCGAATGCCGCCGCGGTGGCGAACCGGTCCACCGGCAGCTTGGCGAGCGCCGTGAACACGGCGTCTTCCACCGCAGCGGGGACGGTGTCGCGGGTCGCCGACGGCGCCGTGGGGTGCTCGGTCATCACCTTGGCGAGGATGGCCTGTGCCGAGGGGCCGGTGAAAGGCGGCTCGCCGGTGAGCATCTCGTAGAGCACGCAGCCCAGGGCGTAGATGTCGGTGCGGGCGTCGAGATCGCGCTCCCCCATCGCCTGCTCGGGGCTCATGTAGTGCGGCGTACCGAGGGACATCCCGGTCTCCGTCATCCGGGTGCCGCCCTCGGAGCGGCTCGCGGCCAGGGCGATGCCGAAGTCGGCCACCAGGGCGCGGCCGTCGTGGAGCAGGATGTTCTCGGGCTTGATGTCGCGGTGGATCACGCCCTGCCGGTGGGCGTAGTCGAGGGCGCCGGCGATCTCCGTCGTGAGGCGAACGGCGTCGGCGATCGACAGCTGCCGCTCGCGGTCGAGCCGGTCGCGGAGCGACTCGCCCTCGATGAACGGCATCACGTAGAACACCGTCCCGTCGATCTCTCCCGAGTCGTGCAGCGGGAGGATATGCGGGTGCTGGAGGTTGGCCGTAGTCGTGATCTCGGCGAGGAACCGGGAGGCGCCGATCACCGCCGCCAGCTCCGGGCGCATCACCTTGATCGCGACGCGGCGGTGGTGCTTGAGGTCCTCGGCCAGGTACACCGTGGCCATGCCACCCTGGCCCAGCTCCCGTTCCAGGCGGTAGCGGTCGGCGAGGGCCGTGGTGAGGCGATCGGGCGGGAGGCTCATGGCTACCGCCCCACCCTCTGCTTCAGCTCCCCGAACCAGTTGTCCACCACCACCAGCGGCAGGTCCAGGGCCGTGGCGGACCGGACGATGCGCGCCATGATGAAGCGGCCGTCCGGCGCCACGTCGAAGGGGGTGTAGAACTCGTTGCTCGACATGTACAGTCGCTCGCCCAGCGGAAAGAGCCGCCTGGTCTGGCCCAGTCCGGGCTCGGCGCCCGGCGCAACGGTCACCGCCATCATCTCCATGCTGCCGTTGACGTAGAACAGCTCCCGGCCATTCCGGGCCCACAGCGGGGAGTAGCCGCCGTCACTGGAGACCTGCCACTTGCCGGCCTCGGTGTTGGGAAACGGCCGGAGGAAGATCTCGGTGCGTCCGGTCTCGTTGGACTCGTAGGCCAGCCACCGCCCGTCCGGCGAGAGCGCGATGGCTTCCTCGTCGTAGGGGGTGGCCACCACCGGCACCGGAACGCTGTCCACGCCCGGCCGGATGCCGACGATGTCCCGCCCCCCGGTCTGGCCCATGACCCCGCCGGTCCGGAACAGGAGCCACCGCCCCTCCGGCGACCATGCACCCTCGAAGATCCCCTGAGCGGAACGCCAGATGAGGGAGTCAGCCCCGGTCCCGTTGGCGGCACGCCGGTAGAGGCCGCCGCTGCCCTGGCCGGTGCGGTTCGATCCGAACATCAGGGACTGCCCGTCCGGCATCCAGCGGGGCCGGAACTCGGACGCGCCCTCATAGGACACGCGGGACAGCGGTCCCCGCGGCAGCTGCTTCACCCAGATGTCGTCCCCCTCCTCCGTGGCCAGGCCGATCGCCAGCCGCCTGCCCTCGGGCGACAGGGCCCAGCCGACGTTGTCGCCGAACTGGGTCATGCGGAAGGTCCAGTTGGGATCCACCACCGTCTCCTGCCCGGTCCGGTCCACCCACACCATGGTGTACTGCTTGAGCAGCGACTGGGTCGAGCCGAGCCGGAGCACCAGCGTGCCGGAGGTGGAGAGCGCCATGAGCGGAAACACCCGGTCCAGCACCGACACGCTGTCCATGATCGGCACCGGCGAGCCCTTGAGCTGGAGCGAGCCCAGGTCGAACCGCGCCGCCAGCATGCCGCCGTCCTGTCGCACGTAGACCACATGCCCGGTCGGCACGTACTGACCCTTCGCGGCGCCGGAGATCAGGGCGTGAGCCTCGCCGGAGCGGAAGTCGTGCACCCAGAGGTCCTGTTGGACCGCGCAGGAGGCGGTGCAGCGGGTGAACAGCACGCCCCGGGACCCGGGCAGCGGCGAGGCGAACAGGTTGGCCACGCTGTCGGTCCGGAAGGCCGTGACCGTTCCGCCACCGGCGGAGACCCGGCTCAGTCCGAGGCCGCCGCCCAGCGGGAGGAAGACGATGGTGCCGTCGTCGAGCCAGGCGAGCCCGGGATTGCCGGAGGCACCCGTGGTGAGGGTGATGGCCGCGCCGCCCACGACCGGGATCTTCTTGAGCTGCGACTGAGCGGTAAAGGCGAGCCACTCGCCGTCGGGGGACCAGGTGAAGTTGTTGACGTTGAGCGTGCCCAGCAGCGGCGTCGCCTCGTACCGGTCCCGCTGCTTGATCCAGATCTGGGTGCCCCCCACCGCGGGACCGACGTAGGCGATGCGGGACCCGTCGGGCGAGGGAACGGCCGGATCGAGAAGGCTCGGCGCCTGCGCGGCGGGCAGCGACAGGCCATAGCGGGTGACCGGCGCCGGCGCCGGCCGGCGGAGCATCGCGATGGCGCCAGCACCGAGGACCAACCCCGCCACCCCGGCGAGCACGAGCGGCCCCCGCGCGCGCCAGCCGCGCGGCCCCGCGGCGGCGGGCATCGCCGCCGTGAGCGCGGTGGACTGGTAGCGGGTGTCGGCCAGGGCGGCCGCGAACTCCGCCGCGCTGCCGAAGCGATCCGCCGGAGTCTTCTCCAGCGCGGTGAACACCGCCGCCTCCACGTGCGGCGGGATGCTCTTCCGCTG
>CAYUYF010000089.1:0-7314 GCA_964449145.1 uncultured Gemmatimonadaceae bacterium
AGGCAGGTTCAGCGCCTCCCGAATGGTCGAGACGATCTCGGCCACGCTCAGGTCGGGCTGGTCGGCGTAGTTGTAGAGGTGGAACTGGCCGGGCAGGTCAATGACGAACGCCAGGAACGCGGCGACGTTGTCCACGAAGGCGAGGGAACGCCGGTTTCCGGCCGCCCCCACATGCGCGAAGCCCGGGCCCGCCACGTGCCGGAAGAAGCGGCCGGCGGTGCCCTCGCCTCCCACACCGAAGACCACCGTGGGGCGCACGATACTGAGTACCCGCCCCGCCTGCCCGCTGGCCCATTCCCGGTAGACCGCTTCCGCGAACAGCTTGCTCTCCCCGTACGCATCCCGGGGAGTGGGAGTCGTGGTCTCGTCGCAACCGACGCTGGTACCGTAAACGGCGGCGGAGCTGCTGAAGATGAGATGGCGGACGCCCGCCGCCGCCGCTGCCTGACATACGCTCCGGGCACCACCCACGTTGATCTCGTGGTAGAGCGCCGCCGGCCGCGGATCCGGACCATGAATGGCGACCAGGTTGTACGCGACGTTTGTTCCGGCGAGCGCGGCGGTCAGGCCGGCGGTGTCCCGCACGTCGCAGTGAATCCACTCGCCGGGCAGCGGGCGGGCCGGCGGCGTGGACCCGATCACCCGCACCGGGGCACCCAGGGCATGCAGCCGTTCCACCAGATGACGGCCAATGAACCCCGATCCGCCGATGACGGCGATCCGGCGGGTCTGGTCAGCCCCGCTCACGCCGCCACCCGCTCCTCTGGCATAAGGTAGGTGCCGACCGATTCGCGGACGAACGGCTTGCGGAAGGCCCAGATCAGGCCGTCGAGGTAAAAATGGATGAACGTGAAGGCGAACCAGGAGACCGTATACAGCGACGGCACGCCGAGGGCCGCCGTGGTGGTGTTGGCCACGTAGAAGAAGAGCCCGGAGGCAACAATGAACCCGGCCAGCAGGACATAGCGACTGCTGACCTGGGACAGGAGCCGCTGTGCGGGGGAGCCCGCCGCCTGCGGACCGTACTTGCGGCGGTGCAGGAGCCAGACGATCGCCAGGTACTGCACGAAGTGCCCCATCAGCATGCCGAGGGTGGCGAGGGTGTAGTCGGAGACCCACAGGTAGGGGTGGAACATGACCAGGCTGGAGCCGAGGAAAGCGAGTTCCTGGGTGCTGACGCGCCGGGGTGGACGGAACAGGCGCCGCCCCAGCTCGGCCAGTGCGAGCAGGCCGATGACCCAGCTCAGGAGCGCCAGCCCGTGGGCGGCCTCGGGATGCAGCGCGGCGAGGGGCCGCCCGATCGGCTCGTAGCGGGCGATGTTCCAGAGGGCCATGCCGCTGCTGATGCCCAGGATGGCGAGGTTGGCCGGCGCCCGCTCCGCCGGCGAGCCCCGATTGAGCCGGCGGTACAGGGCCAGAATCCCGCCGTTCTGCAGCGCCACATGCCACACGTTCCAGATGAACACCGCCGCCTGGATCACCGGTGGGAAGCGCAGGACCCAGAGCACCACGACCGTCAGGGTGATCAGCGCCGGCCCGCCGAAGTAGGCCAGCCGCCGGGATCGGAAGTGCTGCAGGTTGTCGTCGCCCAGGAAGAAGGTGTAGGTGGACATGTAGTGCGGCACGGCGATGAAATAGAACGCCGCCGCCTGCACCAGGAAGGCGTACTGCCCGGGAACCCCGAGGGCGATGCCCAGGAAGACAACGCCGCTCAGCGGCGCCAGCACGAACAGCGGCAGGTCGAAGGCTGGGGACTCGATCCAGCCACGGTGCAGCAGGGCGGGCCGTGCGGCGGAGCCCGCAGAGAGAGCGACGGTCACGCGCCTTGGGGCGTGCGGGGGACGGGCGGCGTGGCCGGCACCAGGGGCGCCATGTCCTCGACCGCCAGGCCACGATAGTGGCGCACGATCGCGCGCAGCGGCGCCCAGCAGTGCACCAGGATGGACTCGCGCACCCGCCAGCCGGGAAGACCGACGGCCCGGGGCCGCTCCGAGCCGAAGTCGGCGGTCCCGAAGAGGATGTCCCAGACGGCCAGGTTGGTGCCGTAATTCCGGTGCTGGTGGCGGTCTTCCACGGAGTGGTGGATGGAATGGAACACCGGGCTCACCAGCACCCGGCGGAAGGGCCCGTAGGTCCAGTTCACTTCCAGGTGGGCGAGGTTGACGATCACGTCCCACAGCAGGGCCAGCGGCAGCCACAGGGCCGGCGGCACCCCGAACAGCACCATGAACACCACCGGGCCCACGAACTGCCGCAGCCAGACGTCCACGGGGTGGTTCCGGTAGGTGGCCATGATGGTGAGCTGATCCTGCGAGTGGTGGACCTGATGAATGGCCCACAGCCACGGCACCGAATGCATGAGCCGGTGCATCCAGTAGGCGCTGAAGTCCAGGGCCAGGAGGTAGGCCACCATCCGGACCCAGACCGGCGTGTCGAGGAACAGCTGCCAGGTGAGGTGGGCGGTCACGAACTGGTTGATAGGCCGGTCCAGCAGTAGCGCGAAGATCCCGAACCGGTACAGGGCGCAGTAGGCGAGGTCCGTGAGGTGACCACTGGACAGGAGCCGGCGTGCGGCGCCGAAGCGAACCGCCAGCTCGAAGGCCAGGGCCCCCACGATGAAACCGATTTCGTAGCGCCGGGCGCTGAGGAAATCGCCGAGGAAGGACAGCAGGGCCTCAGTGGGCATCTGGAGTACCGGAAGGGGTACGCTGGCGTCGCGTGCCGCTGTTAAGTATGAATTGTGGCATCCCATGTCAAGTTTGGCCAACGACGGCGCGCTGGAGGCCGGAGCAGGGCCCGCGGCCGCTTCCCGGGTGCGTGTGGCCGTCTTCGCGGGCGGTGGCGCCATCGCGGTCGCCGCGCTCGAGGCCTTGGCCGCAGCGCATCAGGTTGTGGTGGTCGTCCGGCCGGGGCCGCCCCCCGGGCGCCGGTCCGCCTGGCGCGGAAGCGCGCGAGCGCTCATGCGTGCGCTGCTTCTAGCGCCCGCAGACCCGGTCACCGCGTGGGCCCGGCGGACGGGCTGTCCCGTTGTCACCTGGCTGCCGGGTGACGAGGCCGGCGCCGCGGCGGTGATCGCCTCGCGCGCCCCGGCGCTCGGCTGCGTCGCAACCTTTCCGCGCCGGATCCCTCCCTCGATCCTCGCCGCTGCCGGCCGCGCGAGCCTCAACCTGCATCCGTCGCTCCTTCCGAGGCACCGGGGCAGCGATCCCCTCTTCTGGACCTATCATGCCGGCGATCCACAGGGCGGAGTGAGCGTGCACCTCGTCACCGACCGGCTGGATGCAGGTCCGGTGGTGCAGCGGCAGGCGTTCACGATCGCCCGCGGCGAGCCAGTGACCGACGTGCATGCCCGATGCGCGCGGCTCGGCGGGTCGCTTCTGGCCACCGCGGTGGCCGACCAAGCCTCGGGCGGGGCATTCCCCGCGGAACAGGACGACGCCGCAGCCACGCTGGCCCCCAAAGTCCGCGGGGACCGTCCTTACAGCCGGCTCGCCGAGTGGACCTGCGCGCACGCTTGGCACTTCCTGGCCGGACTCAGCCCCCGGTACCGGGACCCGCTGACCGACCTGAGCGGCCGCCCAGTCAGGTACCAACGGGTCGAGGGCTATGAAGAACGGGCGCCCCAGTTCGCGCCGGGCTCGGTGGCGCGTATCTCGACCGGCTGGACTGCATGGACCTCGGACGGCATGGTGACCCTTTCGGCCCGGGCCGGATGAGCATGGTCCATCTGGCCGGGTTGCTCGCCTTTGCCGTGATGGCGCTCGGGGCGGTGCTGGTGCTGGTCATCGAACGTGCAGGACGGCCCGCGCAGCTCCGGGTCGCCCGACAGTTCCTGATCGTCGCCGTGGTCGGCGTCACCCTCCTCGCCGGACTCTCGCGCCGGGACCTGTGGCCGTACTCCTCCTGGAGCCTGATGACCGGCACGCCGGCCCGCGTGGTGGGCAAGGACCCCCCCTATCTGCGGCTCACCGTGGTCGCGGAGGACGGCGATGAGTACCCGGTGGATTACCGCGCGGTGGAGCCGTTCGCCGTCGAAGAGCTCAACGCCTGGATGCGGCGATACTTTCTGCGGCTCCCGGCGGCCGGACGGGACAGCGCCGCGGGTTACGTGCTCGACCGGCTCAACGTGGCGCGCGGCCGGGTGCGTGACGGGCGTGCCCCGGGACAACAGGGGCGGTGGCTCGGGCCGCTCCGGGCACCCTTTCACCTGCTGCACCCTCCCCGCTGGACTTCACCGTCATCGGTGCCGGAAACGCCATTCGTGGTCCTGCGGCTCTACGGGGAGACCTGGGACCTGGAGCAGCGGGCGCTGGACTCCACCCGGGTCGAGCGGACGCTGCTGTATCAGTACCGGGTCCCCGCCGCGCCATGACCGGGACCTCGGGCGATTCACGGGGCGGCGTGATGTCCCGCGCGGCGCGGCTCTGGACCGGGTTCTGGTTTGGGCCGGAGAGCGCCCTGAACCTGGCCCTTGCCCGGATCCTCGTGGCTACGCATGCGCTGTGGCTGCTGGCTTCCCGGGATTACGCGGCCATGTCCGACGTCCCGGCGGTGTTCTGGCGGCCCGAGGACGCGGGGATCCGCTGGCGATTCCTCATTGTTCCCGGCCACGGAGATCTCGAGCGCATCCTGCAGATCGCGGCCGGGGTGGCGCTGGCCGGGGTCATCCTTGGTGTGGCACCACGCATGCTGGCATTGGTGGCGGCGCTGCTCCTCTACCACCTCGGACCGCTGGAGGCGGCGCTCTGGACGGCATCACCGATCGGACGGGGGATGACCATCGCGCCGGCCGCGCTGCTGGTCCTCGCCGCCGCGCCATGCGGCGACGCCCTCGCCCTGGGCCGGCGCCAGGAGGCTTCCCGTGCCGAGGCGTCAGAGGACTACGGCTGGGGGCTTCGCCTCATCCAGCTGCTTGTCGTGGAGATCTACCTCTTCTCGGCCATCGGCAAGCTGGAGCGCACCGGGCTCGATTGGGGCAGCGCGGAGCACATGCGTCTGTGGCTCCTCTGGTTCAATCAGGATGACCAGGCGAGAGTCGTCGGCGCCCTTGGCCCATGGCTGGCGCAGTCGCTCTGGGTCACGGGGGCCATCGGTGCCGGCACGCTGTTGCTGGAATGGACGATGCCGCTTGCGCTCGTCTCGCGGCGGGCGCGCCTCATCCTGGTGCCGGCCGCGCTGCTGTTTCACGTCGGCGTGCTGCTGGCGATGAACATCCACGTGCCCGAGGCGTGGCTGGTCCTGGTGCTGGTGGACTGGGGTGCGGTCAGCCGAAGGTTACGCCGAAGGTCCGGACCCACTGTGCCAGCGTGACCAGGCGCCAGGCTTCGAAGGCCTGTGGCCGGGAGAGCGACTGGCCTGCCCGCACCGCGCCGAGCAGCCGGCCGGCGTGGTCCCGGTGCACCGCAGGCATGGCCACGGCCTCCTCGAGCAGCCCTGACAGATGGGGTGTGTGCGCCAGCCACGCCGCGAGCGGCACATCGAAGCCGATCCTGTCGCGTCGAGCCCGGATCTCTTCCGGGACGATTCCCCGCATCGCCTCCCTGAGCAACTGCTTGCCCGTGCCGTCGGGCGCGATCAAGAGCGCCTCGGGCAGGCCGAGGACGAACTCCACCACCCGGGGCGAGAGGAAGGGCAGCCGGTTCTCGACCGACGCGGCCATCGCGCTCCGGTCGGCATAGCGCATCAGCCAGGGGATGTTGGGTGCCCGAAACTCAGCGGCCAGCATCTCGCGGAGAACCTCGGGACCCTGAGGCCGCCAGGGCTGGGAGAGGCTCGCCCCGTGGGCGCGGAGCCAGCGCTGGTTGAGCAGGGGAGGGCGAGTCCGCCGCCCGAGGCCGGACAGCGCCGGCCAGCACAATCGTACCGCGCCACTGAGTGGCGCGCGCCAGCCGGCCCCCCCACGGGCGTAGCCGTACGCCACCCGGGCGAAGTCGGCCAGCCGGCCGGCACGGAGCAGGGAGGCGAGGCGTGCGGGAAGGAACCTGTCATAGCCGGCGAGGTACTCGTCGGAGCCCTGGCCGTCGAGCACCACCCGGATGCCGAGCGCCGCCGCCGCCTGGAAGAGCCTGCGCTGGGCGTAGATGACCGGACTGCCGAACGGCTCGCCCTGCGCCGCGACCAGGGCCGGGAACTCCGCGGCCCACTCACCCGGGGTGAGGCGCACCTCATGGCCGACGGCGCCGGTGGCGCGCCTCGCGGCGTCGATCCAGGTCCCTTCGTCCACCGCGCCGTCCTCACCCCGATAGCTGAAGGTGTGCAGCGGTACCTCCGCTCCCAGGTGGCGGCGGGCGAGCGCCACGACCGCGGAGGAGTCCTGGCCGCCGGAGAGGAAGAAGCCGACCGGCACGTCGCTACGCAGGTGCAGCGCGACGCTCTCTTCCAGCAGGGCGCGGAGCCCTGCCGCCGCTTCCGCTAGGGAGAGATCGTGGCGGAGGGTGGCGGGCGGCCGCCAGTAGCAGCGGGGCGAGACGTCGGTGGGCCGGTCGAGTGCGACCTCGGCGAGGTGGGCGCCGGGCAGCTCCCGGACGTCGGCGAACATCGTGCGGTTGGGGTGATTGTTCACCGCGCGGGCGAGGAAGTCCGCCACGGCGCCGGGTTCGGCGCCCCGGCCCACGCCAGGCAGCTCGAGAAGCGGCGGGATCTCGGACGCGAAGCCGAGCCGGCCCTCCGACACGGCGTAGAACAGCGGCTTGATCGAGAACTGATCGCGGGCAAGGAACAGCGTCCGCCGGCGTTCATCCAGCAGCACAAACGCGAACATTCCCACGACCCGGTCCAGCGCGGCGGCTCCCCATTCGGCCCACGCCTCCAGCAGCACCTCCGTGTCGGAGCGGGTGCGGAAGCGGCGGCCTCGGCCCTCGAGTTCGGCGCGGAGCTCTCGGTGGTTGTAGATCTCTCCGTTCAGGATGAGGTGCAGGGCGCCGTCGGCCGAGGCCATCGGCTGGGCGGCGGCGGGGCTCGGGTCGATGATGGCAAGCCGGCGGTGCCCCAGGGTGACGGTGGCGGCGCCGAGCGGGCGTTGCAGGAAGCCCTCGCCATCGGGGCCGCGGTGGGCGAGCTGTCCCAGCATCCGCGCCACGGCCTCCCGCGCCACGGCCGGGTCGCCCGCACCGGCGAGGCCGGCTAGGCCGCACATACGCGCCCCCTGCTCCTGCCCCGTTGCATGTGCCGGTGGAGCACGGCACATTCCGGCCACTGGCACCCGGAGAAGCGCGTGAACGTGACCCCCGAGCCGCCGAGCGGCACGGCCTGGATCGACGAGCTCAGCGACGAGCAGTGCATGGAGATCTTCTGGCTCTACGTGGAGGCGCCGGA
>CAYUYF010000090.1:0-7258 GCA_964449145.1 uncultured Gemmatimonadaceae bacterium
CGCCGGGTGCCTTTCCCGATCGAGTCTCGGTGGCGGTGCTGTGGCTGGATCGCGACACCCCCGCCTTGAGCGAACTGACCCAGGAATTCGCCCTGGCCCTGATCGAGCATGGCGGCCTCGCGGTCGTGCTGGGCGGCAGTGCCGCTGAGGAAGCCGCCGCCATCTTCGACGAGGCGGCGGCGGAGACGGTCCACGCCGAGCGGGAGGATGAGGCGATATCGATCTGGAGCGACGCGGAAGGGAGCTTCGACGACGTGCTCTTCACCGCCGCCGAGGAGGCCATGCCGCCCGATGCCTTCAGCACCGAGCCGTGGGATGTCGTCGTCTGGGCCCGCAGCGGGGACACGATGATTCCCCGCATCCGGACAGCCCTGAACCGGCTGGGCGCGATCGTGGACGAGCACTACGAGCTGGGCGGCGAGGACGATGCCTAGGCCGGCCACACGCGCCGCGCTCAGCGCCGGCTCCCGGAACTACCGGCGCATGATGTGGCTCATCCTCGCTGCCGCGTTCCTGCCTCTGGCGGTCGTCTTCGCCGGGCTCCGCGGAATGGCGCCCCGGGAGATGGTGCTCGCGGCCGTTCCGCTGCTCTTTGCGAGCTTCAGTTTCGCCGGCTGGATGGGGTGGCGGGCCCACCAGCAGGCGCTCGCCGACCGGGAACGCGCCGGCAGCCAGACGATGATCCTGCTGATTGCCGCACAACTCAAGGACCAGGACGAGGCCACCCTCCAGCGCATCGCCGCCCAGCGGGGCCCTGCGGGAGAGGCGGCGCGCTGGATCCTCAAGGCACGCAGTGAGAAGCGGGCATCGCAGGAGCTGACGGCATGACCC
Source organism: uncultured Gemmatimonadaceae bacterium (assembly GCA_964449145.1). Classification (GTDB taxonomy): domain Bacteria; phylum Gemmatimonadota; class Gemmatimonadetes; order Gemmatimonadales; family GWC2-71-9; genus JADJOM01. The sequence goes on from CAYUYF010000090.1 coordinate 832, forward strand.
GGCTGCGCAACGCCTACCTCCGCGCCCTCCGGCTCAAGTGCCCCGCCTGTGGCGGCGGACCGGTCTTCGTGTCGTGGATGCGCATGTGTCCCAGCTGCCCCAGCTGCGGCATGCAGTACGACCGGGAGCCCCAGGGTGGCTACTGGGTGGGGTCGTACACCATCAATCTCTTCGTGACCGAGGCGGTCTTCTGGGTGGGGTTCGTGGCGGCGATATGGTGGACCTGGCCGGCCCCGCCGTGGGACCTGCTCCTGTGGATCGGGCTCCTGCTGATGGTCACGTTCCCGATCTTCTTCTTTCCCTGGTCCAAGACCCTGTTTGTCGCGGTAGACCTCACCTTTCGGCCCGCCGAGCCCAGCGACTACGAGCAGCCCGTCGAGCAGGCACTGGGCACCGCCCGGCGCAGGGGGCCATAGCAAGACCCGTGGAGCGGATCAGTCCGTGGAGCCCGCGGCCGGCTCGTTGCGCCGGCGGCGGATTCCTGCTGGCGGGAGTCTGGCCGCTGCTCAGCTGAGCCCGGCGCTACCAGCGCGCCCGCGTCCCCCGCACGTCCACGTGCACAAAGGGCCCGTGGGCCGAGGTGGCCCGGTAGATCCCGATCCCGCCCATCACCTCGGGGTACGCCGCCTCCACCCGTTCCGCCACCGCGCCCAGCCATTTCGCGTCCCGGACCGTCACCCGTCCATCGCCGTCGAGGTCGTCCATGCGGCCGTCGGCGTCGGCATCCACGTAGATATCCGCCGCACCACCGTACATGTGCTGGCTGTCCCGCGCGCGCCCCCCCCGCGACACGTCCCGCGCATTGTACTGCGGCGTCCGGAAGCCGGACATGACCCGGATGCCTGCCGGCTTCCCCATCAGCCGGAGTTCGCGGGCGATGAGTTCCAGCTTGTCGAGCAGCGGCAGTTCAATGACCAGCAGTTTGGGCCACACGGCCAGCTGGTCCTTGGTGAGGAAGTCGCGCACCTCGAAGTGGGTCGAGAGCGGCAGGTGCTGGTTGGCCTCGGTCACTTCCAGAAACCCAGCCGGCAGCGGATACCGAGACGCCCGTCTTGCTGGCGTCTCGCCCGGCCAGTAGCCGACCCGGTACCCGCGCCAGCGCGAGCCGCGCTTGTCGCTCAGCGGCGTGAGCCACAGGGCGTGGATGCTCCCGCCGTCGGGGGCCGAGAGGCCAGTCGGATGCAGCCCGGGGCCGCGAGGGCCGAGATCGGGGAGCAGGTATGCCAGCGGTGAGTAGAGCGACTCGCGGGAGAAGGGAATCACCCGGAGCTCCCCCGAGAGACCAAGCAGCCGGCTCAGGTCCGGCTCCGGCGACGAGTCGGCGGCAGGCCCGGTGCCGCGGGTGGGCGCGGCGATCGCCAGTGCCCCCGTCAGGGCACCAACGAGGAGCGCCGCGACGCCCGCGTATCCGATCACCCGCACATACCACCGCTGCATTGAGCCGATACCGCCTTCGCGATTCTGGAAAGTCGGGGCCGCAAATTAGCCGGTCGAGGCGACCACGACCAGCCGCGCCACAGTGCGAGATCTACCGGGGGTAGGGGTAGCCCTTCCGGAGCAGCCGGTCCAGGGTACGGTCGTGGCCGTAAATGTCCTGGTAAAAGAACACATCGCCGTTCTGGCGGGCCACCGCCGTGGCGTAGGTAATCATCACGGGGACCCGCTGCCGCAGCCGCACGGTGGTGGGCACGCCGGCGTTGGCGGCGGCGCGGATCCTGGCCTCGGTCCAGTCGATCTGATCCCGGAGCAGAAACCGCGCGAGTCCGAGCGGGTCGCTGAGCCGGATACAGCCGTGGCTGGCGTCGCGACGGGTGCGCTCGAACAGTGCCTTGGCAGGGGTATCGTGCAGGTAGATCTGGTAGTCATTGGGCATGATGAATTTCACCGCGCCCAGCGCATTGTGGGGCCCGGGCGTCTGCCGCACCCGCACCCCCTGCCCGATCCGCTCGATGTTTTCCTCCCACGGCTGGATCGGCTCGCCCCCCTCGACCAGTTCGTAGCGGTTGCGCGTCAGGAACTCCGGATCGCGGAGCGCGGCCGGCTTGATCTCGGTGCGGGCGATGGCCGGGGTCACATCCCAGTAGGGTGAGAACACGAGGTACTCGAGGTCCCCGAAGAACACGGGCGTCTCCGTCTTGAAGGCCGTGCCCACCACGACGTTCATCGCCAGCATTTCCTTCTCGCTGAGGTTCAGGTCCCCAAAGGCATACAGCCGGAAGGCGGGGATGTTGACGATGATCGGCGGCGCCTCGAAGCGGCGCGGCATCCAGCGCCAGCGCTCCAGGGCCAGCTCCATCTGGCGCAGGCGCAGCTCGAACGGGTGCTCCATGCGCGCCCGGGTGGAGTCGCCGATCACGCCGTCGGGGGTGAACCCCTGGCGCATCTGGAACAGCTTCACCGCTTCCACCAGCGGCCCGGCATAGAGCGTGTCGAGAATGGGCACCGGCGTGCTGTCGCGATAATCACCCAGCAGCCGGAGCAGCCGCCGGAGCGTGGGCACGCCGGCGTAGGCGTCGCCGGGGCGGACCATCCGGGACATCGGCGGCAGCACCACCAGAGAAGAGTCCCGGGCCAGCTCCCGGTAGCGCACCAGGGCCGCCATCAGGAGCCAATAGTGCACAAACGGCGGCTCCAGCCGCTGCAGCAGGTCGTTGGGACGGATGCTGCCGGCCAAGGCGGCGACCGTGGCAGCCACATCAAACGAATCGGCGGGCACCTGGTAGGTCGCGTGCACTGCGCGCGGGCTCACCCGCCCGCGCCGCAGGGCGGTGGCAAACCGGGCCGCAGCAATCGTCAAACCCAGCTCCACCCGCGCCTGCCGCTCGGGATCACCGGTGTCCAGCATGACGCCCTGGCTTTCCAGCCAGGCGGCGTCGTAGTCGCCCGGGTCGAGCCCGCGGTTGGCCGCCTCACCCAGGACCCTGAGCAGCGCCCGGGCAGGGGGGGAGAACCCTGCGCCGGACAGCCACAGCGGGGTCCAGGCCCGCCGCTCGTAGAGCGCGGCGAGCTGCGGCTGGACATCCCCGAAGTCCCCATAGCGGAGGTCAGGGTGCCGGCTGGTGGCCACCAGCCGCTCCAGCTCCGCCGCCACCGAGGGCGTGGCCTGCCGGCCCGGCAGCACGGCCACCAGCGCGAGGGTAAGGAACAGGTGCATGGGCAAAAGACTAGCCAATCGGGAAGCTGGCGCACACCCCGGTCCCGGAGCTAGCATCTGCCCACCCCCCTCCTCGGTCTGGATGGAAGAAACCACCCCGCCCCATCGTCCAACTCCCCGGATGGACACCCCCCGCATGGACGCACCAGAGTCCGAGGCCGGCCTGCTTGCCGGCTGCCAACGAGGTGAACCGGAGGCCCAGCGGCAGGTCTATGAGCGCTATCGGGACCGGGTCTACTCGATCGCGCTCCGCTTCCTGCGGGGCGATGAAGCAGCGGCCGGCGATGTCACCCAGCAGTCGTTCATCAAGGCCTTCCGGGCGGCGGCCGGCTTCCGCCGTGAGGCTCGGCTGGGCACCTGGCTGTACCGGATCGTCGCCAACACCTGCCTCGACGAGCTGCGACAGCGCCGGCGGTTCCGCCTCTTCGGCGACCTGCCGCCCCGCCTCCACCCGGCGAGCTACCCGCCGGAGCCCGAGGATCAGCCGGAGGTGCTGGCGGCCGTGAGCCGGCTCTCGCCGCCGCTGCGGCTGGCGGTCCTGCTGCGGTACTACGACGACCTGTCCTACGCCGAGATCGCCGTCGCGCTGAGCTGCACGCCGGGTACCGTCGCCTCACGCCTCAACCGGGCCCATGCGATCCTGGCCCGGGAGCTGGGACACCTCGAGCCGCGGCAGCCGACCTCCAAGGAGCCTTCCGATGCCTGACAGCACTGACGCTTCCAAGGTGGCGCGGCTGCTCGCACGGCTGCCCCTGGTCCGGGCGCCGGAGGAGCTCTGGACCGGCATCCGCTCCCAGCTGGACCGGCCGTCCAGACCGGTCGCGCTGTTGCGGCGGCCGGTGCGCTCTCCCTGGCTCGCCGCGGCGGCGCTGCTGCTCGCGGTGGGGACCGGACTTTGGGCGGGGTTGCTGTGGCAATTCGCCGCCCCGGCCCGGTGGCCGGTGCTCGCCGTGGTGGGGCAACCCGGGACCGGCGGCGTGGTGCTGGCTCCACAGGACGCCCTCTCAGCAGGGGACTGGTTGGCGACCGATTCGGTCTCCCGGGCCGTCCTCCAAGTTGGCCGGATCGGCGTCGCCGAGATCGGGCCGGGGAGCCGGGTGCGCATTGAGCGCGGCGGTATCACCGAACACCGCCTGATGCTGGCTCGCGGCCGCCTCGAGGCCACGATTACCGCACCGCCCCGGCTGTTCTTCGTCCAGACCCCGACGGCCCTCGCCACCGATCTCGGATGCATCTATTCCCTGGAGGTGGCGGAGGACGGCTCCAGCCGCCTCGAGGTGCGCGCGGGCTGGGTCGAGCTGGCCGGCGGCGGGGTCCGGTCCCTGGTGCCCGCGGGTCTCGTCGCGGAGGTCCGCCTCGATGGGCGCCCCGGAACGCCCTACCCGGTCGAAATGCCCGGGGCGGCACAGGAGGCGCTGCGACGCCTCGATGCGGGCACCGGCAGCCAGGCCGACCTGGCATCGGTGCTCGACGCGCAGTACCAGCCCGGTCACTTCGTGACCCTGCGGCTTCGCAGCGCCGTGACGCTCTGGCACCTGCTGCAACGGGTGGCGGAAGGCCAGCGTCCGGCGGTGTATGACCGGCTGGCCGGACTGGCCCCGCCGCCGCCCGGGATCACAAGGGAAGGAATCCTCGCGCTGGATCGTCCAATGCTGGAGCGCTGGCGGGAAGACCTCAGCCCGATGTGGGCCGAGGAACCGGGACCCTGGTGGGTCCGCCTGGGCCGGCGTCTCTGGATACTGGCCACCAGATGAACCAGGGAGGAACCATGCGTGGAGTCACCGTGGCGGGAGCGGCGCTGTTGCTGCTGGGCGCGGCCCCGACGACGATGGGAGGCTGGGCCGTGATCACCGTCAGGGATCTGCCGGAACGGATCGAGGCCGGGCGCCCGACAACCATCGAGTTTACCATCCGGCAGCATGGCCAGACCCTGATGCGGGGAATGTCCCCACGGGTAATCGTCAGGCGGAACCGGGGCGGCTGGTTGTCGCCCACCATCCACGTGCGGGCTCGGGAGGCGGGCGCGCCGGGCAGTTACACCGCCGAGTTCACGTTCCCGGACACCGGGGAGGTGCTCCTGACCATCGACCCCAACTGGCTCTCCACCGAGGTCACCCTGTTGCCGATTCCGGTAGTATCGCCGGGTGTTACCCCGGCATCGCTGCTGCCGGACCGGCTGGGCCAGGCCCTGTTCGTGGCCAAGGGGTGCGTCGTCTGTCACCGCAAGTGGGATGACCGCGAACTGCGGGGACGCAATCAGGTGCAGATCGGTCCCGACCTGACTGGCCGGCGGCTGGCGGCCGAGTATTTGACCGCGAAGCTTGCCGACCCCGGGCTCAACCGGGTCCGCAGCAACGATTGGGTGGTCATGCCTGACCTGGAGCTCACCCCGAGGGAGGTGAGCGCCGTGGTGAGCTACCTCACCGCAGAATCGGTCCAGGCGGCGGGACGGTGACCTGCCAGAACGGAGCAATTCGAAGCACTCTGCTTGACCTTGCCGCCCAAGGGGGTACGTTCCTTCAATAGCATCACCCTCCCTCCCCTCTGGCAGGGCATCCCTCATGACCCGCGTGCTGTTCGTACACCCGGAGTTTCGGTCAGCCTCGTTCTGGAACTACCGGGACACCTGTCGTCTCCTGGACGCCAACTATCCCGCGTCTCCCCTTGGCCTCTGCACCGTGGCCGCCCTGCTGCCGCAGGAGTGGGAGCTGCGCCTGGTGGATCGCAACATCGAGGAGCTGCACCAGGCAGACCTCGAGTGGGCCGACTTCGTCTTCACGGGCGGCATGCTGCCCCAGCAGCTCGACTGCCTCGAGCTCATCCGCCGGGCCCGGGCCATGGGGAAGGTGGTGGTGGTCGGCGGCCCGGACGCCACCTCCAGCCCGCAGCTCTACATGGAGGCGAGCCACCTGATTCTGGGTGAGGCGGAGGTGACGCTGCCCTTGTTCCTGGAGGATCTGCACGCGGCGGGTGCCCGGCAGGTCTACCAGGATCCCCGCAAGGCCGATGTGGCCTCCTCGCCGACCCCCCGCTTCGACCTGCTCAAGCTGGACCGCTACAATCACATCGGCATCCAGTGGTGCCGGGGCTGTCCGTTCAACTGCGAGTTCTGCGACATCATCGAGCTGTTCGGCCGGGTGCCGCGGGCCAAGACGCCCGAGCAGATCCTGAAGGAGCTGCAGACCCTGTACGACCTGGGGTACCGCGGCCACATCGATCTGGTGGACGACAACTTCATCGGCAACAAGAAGCTGGCCAAGCAGTTCCTGCCGG
>CAYUYF010000091.1:0-6946 GCA_964449145.1 uncultured Gemmatimonadaceae bacterium
CGTAGGTCCAGGCGTGGTAGGGGCACTGGATGGTCTCGGAGAACTGCCCCTGGTGTTCCTCGCAGATCCGGCTGCCGCGGTGGCGGCACACATTGTGGAAGGCGCGCACCGTGCCCTGCTGATCCCGCAGGATGATGATGCTGGCGTCCGCCACCTCGAGCAGGAAGTAATCCCCCGCCTTGGCCACCCGTTCCTCCCGGTCCACGCACAGCCACTGCCGGGTGAACAGCTTCTCCATCTCCTCGGCGAGGATCTCCGGGGAGGTGAAATAGCGCTGCGGCATGGTCATCTGACCATGGGTGGGGAGCTCGCGCGGCTTCCAGACGATGGCGGTCACGATCGGGGCCCGGGATGTTGAGGGTGCCGGAAAGATGGCAACGGGAGCCGGGGCGGGGAAGGGCACCCGGGGGCGTGCCGACTATCAGGGCGATCCATGCCGATCTAACTTGTCCCCATGCCAGTCCGCACGGTTCACCTGATTCCGCACACCCACTGGGACCGGGAGTGGTACCTCCCGCTCGGCGGCTTCCAGGCCCGTCTGGGGGAGATGGTGGACGGGCTGCTGGTCCTGCTGATGAAGGAGGGGCGTCTCGGCACCTTCCTGCTCGACGGCCAGACGGTGCTGCTGGAGGATTACCTCGCGGTCCGGCCCGACCAGCGGGGGTCGCTTGCCCTGGCGCTCCGCTCCGGCCGGCTGCAGAGCGGGCCCTGGTACGTCCTCGCCGACGAGCAGATCCCCACCGCCGAATCGCTGCTTCGGAACCTCGCCCTGGGTCGGGAGGACCTGCGACGGATGGAACCCGCCGCCAGCAGCAGCTGCTACAGCCCCGACGCCTTCGGACATCCGGCGGCGCTGCCGGCGCTGGCGCGGGAGTTCGGTCTGAAGACCGCGGTGCTCTGGCGCGGGCTCCACCCCGATCGGACCGGCGGGAAGGATCTCTGCTGGTGGGCGGCCCCCGACGGCCGCCGAGTGCTGGTCTATCACCTCCCCGCCGATGGCTACGAGATCGGATCGGCGCTGGTCGGTATCGGCGGGCCGGCAGACGAGGCGGAGCAGCGGCTGGCGGAGGCCTGGGCCGGCGTGGCGGGCAAGCTGCTGCCCCGGGCCGCGACGTCGCAGCTGGCAGTCTTCGTCGGCGCCGATCACCACGCCGCCGATCCCGGGCTCGGGAGTCTCGTCGCCCGGCTCTCCCGGGTAGCGCGCGGACTCCAGGTCCGGATCTCGAGCCTGTCGGAGTACTTCGCGGCGGCGGAGCGCGAGCTGCCGGACCTGCCGGTCCTCTCGGGCGAGCTGCGCGATTCCTACGGCTACACCTGGACGCTGCAGGGCGTGCACGGCGCCCGGGCACCGCTCAAGCGCCGCAACAGCCGGCTGGAACTCCTGCTTCTCCGTCAGGCAGAGCCGCTGGCCGCGCTTGCGAAGATGCCGGGCGCCGACCATTCACTGCGCTACGCCTGGCGGCGGCTGGTGCAGTGCCAATTCCACGATGCCCTCGCCGGCACCGCCAGTGACGAGGTCGCCGAGGCGATGATCGCCCGTTTCAATGATGTGGAAGCGATTGCCCGGGAGACAATTCGAGTCACCAGCCACGCGCTGGTGGGTCACGACGCCGACGCCGCCCGGGAGGGTGCGCCGATCTCGCCCCGGCTCTTCCTGTGGAATCCTGCGGCCCGGCCGCGGGGCGGAGTGGTGCTGGCGGAGGTGACGGTGTTCCGCGGAGATGTGCTGGTGGGTCCGCCCGGCGCACGGAAGCCGAGGCGGGGTGCCGGGCACCGGCCGTTCGTGCTGGACACCGGAGGCACCACGGTGGCGCCGCAGTTCATCGGCGTGACGCCCGGCCTGGAGCGGACCGACTCGGCCCGGCACTACCCCGACCAGGACGCGGTAGATCGGGTGCGGCTCGCGCTGCCACTCTCCAGCACGATCCCCGCCTTGGGATTCACGGCTTTCTCCCTGAAGCCGGGCACCGCTGAGCCGCTGGAGGAGTTCGCCACGGCGCGGGGCCGGGCACTCGGCAACGGCCGGATCCACGCGGCGGTAGACCCGGTGGGCCGAATCCAGCTCTACGATCCCGCCGGCGGCGAGCGCTTCGACGATCTGGCCGGCCTCGAGAGCGAACCGGACCGGGGAGACTGCTACACCTTCAGCCCAGTGCCCCGCGCCAAGCTCGTTCGGCCGACGGGCCGAGTGCGCCCGAAGGTCCTCTGGCCCGGTCCGCTGGCGGCGGCGATCGAATGGACCGTGGAGCTGGGCAAGGGGATGGCAAAGACCCGGGCAACCTTCACGCTGGAGGCTATCGGCGATCTCCCGGTGCTCCGCGGGCGAGTCGCACTGGAGAACCGGACGGAGAACCAGCGGCTCCGGCTCCGCCTTCCGACCGGCCTCCGTCGCGCGAACGTCCTGGCGGGCGCGCACTTCGGCGCCGTCGCCCGATCCTTCGGCGCCCAGGGCACGGCGCGGAAGGGCGGCCTCAAGGAGAGGCCGGTCTCCACCGCCCCGGCGCATCGCTGGGTGGCCGCCGCCCGGAAGGGGCGTGGCCTGGCGTGCTTCATGCCGGGCTTCTTCGAGTATGAATGGACCAGCAGCGGAGACCTGCTGGTGACGCTGCTCCGATCGGTGGGAGAGCTGTCGAAGCCGGACCTGCCTGAGCGCCCCGGCCACGCCGGGTGGCCCACGCCGACGCCGGGGGCGCAGTGCCCGGGGCGGGAGACCATCGAGTTCGGGCTGGCGCTAGTGACCGAACAAGACCTGGGCCGAGTCGCGGAGCTGGAGCAGAGATGGGAGGATGCGTTCCTGCCACCGGTGCCGCTCTGGCTGCGCGACTGCACCGCGGCCGGCTCACCGCCCGAGACCGGCATGGAGCTGACAGGGGAGGGGTTGGTGTTCTCCTCCTGTCATTCCGCCTGGTCGCAGGAGGGGGTCATGCTCCGCTGCTACAACGCCACCGGCCGGGATAGCCGGGGCGTCTGGCGCTTCCCGCGGCCGCTCCGTGAGGCGCTACGGGTGCGGGCCGACGGCGGCGAAGGCGCCACGCTGCCACTGGACCAGGGCGGCCGGGCGGTGAGCTTCCCGGCCGCTCCGCACGAGATCATCTCACTGCTGGTCACCTTCCGCTGATCGAGGACACCCTCATGCGTATTCGTCTCATCGTCTGCCTGCTGCTCGTCGTCGCAGCCCCGCTGGCTGCCCAGGGCCACGAAGTGCTCAAGGTCCCCGGCGCCGTCCCGGGGCTCCCGTTCTCCATGGCCACCAAGGTGGGCAACGTCATCTATCTCTCGGGTCAGATCGGCAACCGCATGGGCACCCGCGAGGTCGTCCCCGGCGGCATCGGGCCGGAGACCCGGCAGACGCTGGAGAACATCCGCACCATCCTGGAATCGGCGGGGAGCGGCCTCGGCGATGTCTTCAAGTGCACGGTGTTCCTGGCAGACATGGCGGAGTGGCCGGCGATGAACGAGGTCTACGCCACCTTCTTCCCGGTCAACCCGCCCGCCCGCTCGGCGGTGGGCGGCTCGGGGCTGGCGCTGGGGGCACGGGTGGAGATCGAGTGCATGGCGGCGGTGAAGTGAGGCGATTGGGCGATTAGGCGATTAGGGGATTGGCATCAGAAGGAGAAGGTGGGTTGCTCTAGCCCGACAGCCAGCACTGCTGTTGAGTCGGATCGCCCGATCGCCCGATTGCCCGATTGCCCGATCGCCCGATCGCCCGATCGCCCGACGATCGCCCGATCGCCTAATCGCCTAATCGCCTAATCACATCCGGCCGATTGGTCACGATTCCGCACGCACCGTTCCGCCACCAACGCTCTGCCGATCGGGCATCATCCACGGTCCACACGTGTACGGTGGCACCGAGACGGCGGGCGGCGCGGACGAAGCGGCGGGTGGGGATCGGCAGGCCGTAGTAGGACTCCGGCACCGCGTAGTTCTGGCAGAGCGGGTCGGGTGGCCCAACCCCGAAGTACAGCCGGGCGATGTCGCGCCGGGAGGCGCCGAGGCTGAACGGCGCCTCACGAAACCGGAGCAGGGCCTGCCAGTCGTTGCCGGCCACTACTGACCGTGCCGCCGCACCACTCTCCCGCAGCACCTCCGCCACCGCATACTGCACCCCGACTTCCTTGATCTCGATGAGGAACGGGGTCTCGGGAAAGGCGTCCACCACCTCGCGCAGGGTGGGGATGCGCACACCCTGTCCACGGAACGGGAAGCTGGCGCCGTCATCCTCGCTGAAGCGGTAGCCGGCGTCGAGTGCCTGCAATTGGAAGGCGGTGTGATTCGCCAGCGGGCCGTTTCCGTCGGTGGTCCGCTCCAGCGTGGGGTCGTGGAACACCATCGCCACGCCGTCGGCGGAGCGGCGCACGTCGAACTCCAGCGCATCGGCACCCTGGGCGAGTGCCAGCCGGAAGCTCTCCAGGGTGTTTTCCGGTGCGTATGCCGCGGCACCGCGGTGGCCGATGACCAGGCGCGCGGCGGGGTCGAGGAGGGGGTTCATGGGAGGGGAATAGTAGCGCTTCACCAGCGAACAGGGCGATGGACACAGGAGCGGCAGGGCGTTCCACCTCCCGGGGCGGGGGACTGTCCCCCGGCCCGCTCGGTGGCGCCGCCTGCCGCTCTTGTCCCAGGCCATCCTACCGCCGGGCGCTGTGCTGCAGCTCCCGGTAGCGCTGTACCAGCTGCACAAACTCGGATCGGTAGCCGTCCTCATCGTCGCCGAGGGCCGACTCGGCCCGCGCCAGCACCGACTCGACCGAGGCGTTGCCCCGGAAGCTCGAGTTCCGAAGCAGCATCCCGAACTCGGCCACGGCGCTGGCCCAGCGGAAATTCTGGCTGGTGAGGGTCCGCGACGTGGGGCCCTCGTACGCCTCGGTCATCAGGATGCTCCGGTTTCCGGTCGGTGGCTTGTAGCGGAGGTCCACTGTGAGCCATTCCCGGCCCTGTCGCGCACGCGGGGTGAGTCCGGCCAGCTGGTAGCGCAGGCCGCCGTCTTCGGCGGCGAGCTCCTCCCGGTTGGCCGGGACGATCTCGTACAGAGCCGTTACCGAGTGACCGGCGCCGAGTTCGCCGGCGTCCTTGCTGTCATCGTTGAAATCCTCGCGGGCCAGCACCCGGTTCTCGTACCCGACCAGCCGGTACGCGGCCACCCGGGCCGGGTTGAACTCGATCTGCAGCTTCACGTCCTTGGCGATGGTGTGCAGCGTCCCGCCCAGCTCGCGCACGAACACCTTCCGTGCCTCACTGAGGTTGTCAATGTAGGCGTAGTGGCCGTTCCCCTTGTCGGCGATCTGCTCCATCCGGGCATCCTTGAGGTTCCCGGTGCCGAAGCCCAGCACCGTGAGGAAGGTGCCCTGACCGCGGTATTCCTCGATGAGCCGGAGCAGTTCCGTCTCACTCGAGGGGCCGACGTTGAAATCGCCATCGGTAGCGAGGATGACCCGGTTGTTGCCTTCCGCGAAGAAGTTCTCTCGGGCGATCTGATACGCGAGCTGCAGGCCCGCGCCGCCGGAGGTGGAACCGCCTGCCTCCAGACGGTCGATGGCTGCGAGGATGGTGGCCCGGTCGTTTCCCGGGGTGGAGGGCAGCACCAGCCCCGCCGCACCTGCGTAGACCACGATTGCCACCCGATCCATCGCGCGGAGCTGTGCGGCCAGCATGCGGAATCCCTGCTTCACCAGCGGCAGTTTGTCCGGCGAGGCCATCGACCCCGACACGTCCAGCAGGAAGACCAGGTTGCTGGGTGGCATCTCCCGGCGGTCAATGTTCCGGCCCTGCATGCCGACCAGCAACAGCTGGTGTTCCGGGTTCCAGGGCGCGGCGCCGGCTTCCAGGGTCACCGTGAAGGGATGCCGCCCCTTCGGTTCCGGATACCGGTATTGGAAGTAGTTGAGCATCTCCTCGATCCGGACGGCGTCTGGCGGCGGCAGCGTCCCGTAGGTGAGGAACCGGCGGATATTGCTGTAGGAGCCTGCGTCCACATCAATGGAGAAGGTGGACACCGGACTGACCCGGGGGTCGAGGAACCGGTTCTCGACGATGGGCCGGTATTCCTCGCCGGTGGGGTGCATGCGGCGATCGGCGCTGTGACCGGCCTGTGCGTTGCCAAACTCGGCGCTCGGGGCGCCGGACGTGACGGCGCCATCCTCGAATCCGTTGCTGCTGGTCTGTGGTGCGCCCAGCTCGCTCACGGCGCCCCCCGTCCGGCTCCGGCTGTAGCTGGCGTGTTCATCGCCTGCCACCGGAACGCCGTCGATGTAGGTCACCGCCTCGCTCCGCCGGCCGCCGCGCGCCTGCAGGCTCACGCCTCCGCCATCGGCGACCACGCCCGGCTGGAGGTTGAGGGGGTTGTTGAGCCGGTCAGTCAGCAGGCCGCGGCTTTCCATTCGCTGTTTCGAGGTGACCTCGTCTCGCGGGACCAGGTCGTTGTCGGCAGCCACCACCTCAATCTCGCTGATTTCGATCGCGGTCTGCTCCAGGGTGAAATCCTGCAGGGTCGTCTGGTTGGCCTGGACAACGAGCCCGGTCACCGTGACCGCGCGGTAGCCGACGAAGCGGGCATCGATCCCGTAGGTGCCGACCGGTACCCGCGCGAGGTAATAGTGGCCGGTGCTGTCGGCTTCAGCGAAGAATGCCGTGCCTTGTACCCGGACCTGGGCGCTATCGACGGGTGCGCCGGCCTGGTCCCGGACGAAGCCCTCGATGTCTCCGGTATCCGGGAGTGGCGGGGCTGACGGCGGCACGACGCCGAGCAGCAGGACCAGCAGGGCAGGGGCCCACCGGGGGCCGGGGTACCGTCGGACAAGAGTGTTCCGCATGACCGCCTCCTTCCCGCCTCTGTCTGGCAGCGGCGGGGCTGTCGCCTGACAGGCGCCCGGACGGGTCGCCAGGTACAGGCTTGGGTTGTGAGGTGATGCGGTCTCGGCCGAGACCCGGGAATGCACTCTGGCGACGT
>CAYUYF010000092.1:0-6669 GCA_964449145.1 uncultured Gemmatimonadaceae bacterium
TGGGCGACGGGCCGGCTGGATGCTGGAATCTCTCCCCCGGCGCGGGCAGGGCAAGTGGCGCCGGGGCGTGAGCAGGGGGCGGCGCATGGGGCCTGACGCGCCCGATGCTGCCATGGCCGGCGCCCATCTGCCCGCGAATGGCCCCGGCCGGCCCCGGCCGCGCCGTCAGATGTGATCGATGGGCGGCTCGGGTGGATCCGCGGCCCGGTCTGCCTGCCGTTCCCAGCTCCGGCTCACGACCTCCTTGGAGCCCAGGCCGACGGCCAGCGCCAGGGCCAGCACGATGCCGCCGAAGACGGCGCCGAAGGCGAGGTCCAGAATGGTGCCACCGATGCTCAGGTGATCGAGCGCCATCGCGACCGTCAGCAGCAGGACCAGCCACTTGACCCCCAGGCTGATCAGGCGGGCGGACTGCAGCTGCAGGTTGACGGCGCTGATGAGCACTCCGCGGGAAAGAAACCGGGCCAGCACCGTTCCGGTGATGACCAGGATCACCGCGATGAACACGTTGGGCAGGTAGGTGCCCAGGCGGCCCAGCAGGGTGGTCATGAGTGTGGCATCGAAGGCGGCCAGGCCCACCATCGCCCCGAGCAGCACGAACATCCAGTGGACCAGCCGGCCCACAAGCTGGGTCGGGCTGTGCCGGGGGGACCAGTCGGCCAGGGCGGAGAAGCCCGCCCGTTCCAGCCGCTGGTCGAAGCGGAAGGCGCCCAGCAGCCGGACGAGGATCCAGCGGGCGACCGCCCCCAGCAGCAGCGCCACGAGTACCGAGATCAGCAGCGCCAGCAGGCCGGGGACCAGGCTGGCGAGGCTGCTCAGCACCCGGCGCAGCGAGTCCCGCAGTGCGTAGTCAATCTGTTCCCACATGGCATCTCCTTCTCCGGCGCGTCGCCCGGGGTCAGGGATTGAACCGATCGGGCCACCGCCACCGGGAGATCAGGTAGGGCTTCTCCGCTTCGAACCGCAGGCACAACTGTTCCAGCCGGTCCTCCAGCTGCTCCGGACCCGCCGCGGCCATCTCGGTGCTCAGCGAAGCGAGCCAGGCCAGGTACAACGGGGCCAGCGCGCCCATCAGGTGGTCGCGGTTCATCACACGGGTGTGGTGGGCCAGCGAGAAATCAAAGACGATCCGGGCCCAGAGCTGATCCGGCATGGCGAAGCCGGTCCCCGGCATCTGGGCGAGCCGCTTGAGTTCCACCAGCGTGCCCGGGGAATGCACCAGCCCCCAGACTTCCCCCAGGTTGCGCTGCCCCAGCCGGAAGCCCTCGATCAGGCGCCGGGGGTCGAGCACCGCCGGCTCGATGCCTGCGGCATCGATCGCGCCCAGCACCGGGACCGGCAGGGACCCACGCACCTTCTGCCAGACGGGGATGGTGCGCTCCATTTCGCCGAACACCTGCGATACCGCCTGCTGCAGTATGGCCGTGAGGCCGCCGGGACCCTCGCTCGCCGCCAGGGCGCGCGGCTCGAGGACGGCCTGGCTCATCGGCATGGCCGCGGTGATCGCCTCGGCCTGCAGCCGGAGCTCGACCGATTGCGGCCCCGGAGAGGGCTGCCCGGGCTCGCGCGACAGGAAGCGCTGCAGCAGGCGGCCCGAGCAGGCGAATTCCGCGCCGAGCGGGAAGCGGATACGGCGGCCGTAGAGGGCGCGGACCAGTGGGTAGACGATCCCCGTGGTGATGCCGCCGCTGTAGGGGTGGCGCAGGTAGTAGGGCGTGACAAGGTCCTGCTCCTGGTCCACGACGGGAAGGAGCAGCCGCCCGATCCGGTCCGGGGTGAGCCCGGCGACCTCCGGTTCGAGGACGGCGCAGCCCCGGACGCCGAGCCGGTGGCTGGCCTCGAGCATGACGCGCAGGGCGCCGGCCCGCGGGTCCACCCCGGCGGTGGTCGGGTCGCGGGGAGCCACTTCCAGCACCGGCACGCCGCCCTCCGGCGCCACCGGCCCGGCGGCAGTGCCCCCGGTACGCGCATGCAGCACCACCGCGCCCCGCCCGGGGAAACTCTGAGCTAGTCCCGCCTGGGCGGCGGCGAGGGCCCCGCGCGCATCCTCGACCCGGTCGGTCGTGGCCACGCCGACCGTGAGGTCCACGCTCCCGAGGGCCTTGAGCGCGGCCTCGACCTCCGGGGTGAGCGCGGACTTCACCGGCATGCCGGTCTCCGGGGTGGACTGGGATGTTCGCCTTGGTCGCCGCGCCGGGGGCCCGGGAGGCGGCCGGCTGCCGACTATGGCGAGACTATCCGGTCATGGCCACCCGCGTCAATGGCGGGCGCCGGCCGGGCGCGTGACGCGCATCCTTGCAATTGATTCCGGCGGCCCCTAACCTACGCGCTGCTTGCCTCCGCCGGGGCCGGAAGTGGCGGTGGCAGAGCCGGCGAGTCTGGCGCGCGAAAGCGTGCCGGCGCGGCCCGACCTCTGGGGGGAGCAGTGAGCCAGCAACCGGGCAGCGCCAACGACCCGCAGTGGTACAAGGACGCGATCATCTATGAACTGCACGTGCGCTGCTTCCATGACGCCAACGGCGACGGGATCGGAGACTTCCGGGGCCTCATCGAGAAGCTGGACTACCTGCAGGACCTCGGGGTCACCTGCCTCTGGCTGCTGCCGTTCTTTCCCTCGCCGCTGCGGGATGACGGCTATGATATCGCGGACTATACCGGCATCCACCCCGCCTACGGCACGATGGAGGACTTCACGGAGTTCCTGGCCGCCGCGCACCAGCGCGGCATGCAGGTGCTCATCGAACTGATCGTCAATCACACCTCGGACCAGCATCCCTGGTTCCAGGCGGCGCGCGCGGCGCCCCCCGGGTCGCCGGAACGGGATTTCTACGTCTGGAGCGACACGGACCAGAAGTACGCCGGCACCCGGGTCATCTTCACCGATAGCCACACCTCGAACTGGACCTGGGACCCGGTCGCGGGGGCCTACTTCTGGCACCGGTTCTTCTCCCACCAGCCGGACCTCAACTTCGACAACCCCCGGGTCGAGCAGGAGATCATCCGGGTGATGCAGTTCTGGCTGGAGCTGGGCGTGGATGCCCTGCGGCTCGACGCCATTCCCTACCTGGTCGAGCGGGAGGGCAGCAGCAACGAGAACCTGCCAGAGACCCACCAGCTCATCAAGCGGCTGCGCGCCGCGATGGACGCCGGGTACGCCGGACGGCTGCTGCTGGCGGAGGCCAACCAGTGGCCCGCGGATGTTCGCGCCTACTTCGGCGAGGACGACGAGTGCCAGATGGCGTTCCATTTCCCCCTGATGCCGCGGCTCTTCATGGCCCTGCGACTGGAGGACCGGCATCCGGTCACCGAGATCATGCGGCAGACCCCCGCCATCCCCCCCAGCTGCCAGTGGGGCCTCTTCCTCCGCAACCATGATGAGTTGACGCTGGAGATGGTGACGGACGAGGAGCGGGACTACATGTACTTCGCCTACAGTGCCGATCCGCGCATGCGGGTGAACGTCGGCATCCGGCGCCGGCTGGCGCCGCTGCTGGAGAATGACCGGGACCGCATCGAGCTGCTGCACAGCATCCTGCTCTCCTTCCCCGGCACGCCCATCCTGTACTATGGCGACGAGATCGGGATGGGGGACAACATCTACCTCGGCGATCGTCACGGGGTGCGCACCCCGATGCAGTGGAGCGTGGACCGCAACGCGGGATTCTCCCGCGCCAATCCCGCCCGCCTCTATTCCCCGGTGGTGATGGACCCGGTCTACGGGTACCAGGCGGTGAATGTGGAGGCGCGGCAGAGCGAGCCGTCGAGCCTGCTCAACTGGATCCGGCACATGATCGCCATCCGGAAGCTGTTCCACGTGTTCGGCCGGGGCACGATCGAGTTCCTGGAGCCGACCAACCGCACCGTGCTCGCCTATCTCCGCCGGTACGAGGGAGAGCAGGTCCTCTGCGTCGCCAACCTGTCGCGGTTCGCGCAGCCCTTCGAGTGCGACCTCTCGTCGCTGGCCGGGCTGACGCCGGTCGAAATGCGCGGCTACGTCGAGTTCCCGCGCATCGGCAAGACGCCCTATCCGCTGACGCTCGGGCCCTACGGCTTCCTCTGGCTGGAACTGCAGAACCGGGAGGAATCCGCCAGCCCCGCGGTGACCGAGCCCGGCCTGGTGCTGCCGGCCGCTGATGCCTGGGGGGGCCTGCTGCAGGGGACCCCGCGGCGAGCCCTGGAGTCGCGCTTCCTGCCCGAGTTCATCCCCCGCCAGCGCTGGTACAGCGGCAAGCTGCGGGTCATCACTTCGTGCCAGATCGAGGACGCCATCCCGGTCTCCGAGGGGGCGGGGCTGCTGCTGGTGGCGGTGCGTTTTGCCGAGGAGCCGGCGGAGCGCTACGTGGTAACGGTCGGGATCACCCTGGGCGAGGCCGCCAGGCGCCTCCGGGAGGATCGTCCCGGCGCCATCCTTGGCAACTTGACCGTCGGGGGGAGGGCAGGGGTGCTCCATGATGCGTTGCTCTCGGACGAGTTCTGTCGCCACCTCCTCGCGCTGGCCCGGCAGCAGGGCGAGGGGGCAGGGGCGGTCGGGCGCGTGACCGGCGCTCCGGGCCCGCTGCTGCTGGAGGCCGCCGTCACCCAGGCGGAGCCGCCGGTGACCCATGTCGGCGGCGAGCAGCGGAACAGTTCCATCATCTTCGGCGACGAGTTCATCCTGAAGCTCTTCCGCCGGATCGAGCCGGGCCCCAATCCCGACGCCGAGATGATCCGCTGGCTCTCGTCCGATCGGAATTTCACCGGCGTACCGGCCTTCGCCGGCAGCTTGGAGTACACCCGGCCGGGAACCCCGTCGGCGACGCTCGGGCTGGTGCAGCGGTACGTGCCCAACCAGGGGGACGGGTGGAGCTGGATGGCAGCGGAGCTCGGGCGCTACTACGAACGGAGCTTGACCCTGCCGGTCGGCCTCACCCCGCCGCTCGGGACCGACGGCGACCTCGCCCTGGGCGTGACGCCGCTGGCGCCGGAGGTCGAGACCTTGCTGACGGTATCCCGGGAGGCGGCGGCCGTGCTGGGCCGTCGGACCGGCGCGCTCCACCTCGCCCTGGCGGAACCCACCGGGGACGCCGCCTTCGCCCCGGAGCCGCTGGTGGCGTCGGACCGCGCCGACCTGACTGCGGCGGTCCGGCAGCATGCCTCCGTCGCCATCGAACAGCTCAGGATGGCGCTGCCCAACCTTCCCAACGAGACGGTGGAGCTGGCCAGCCGGGTCATCAGCCTCCGGACCAGGATCCTGTCGCGCCTGCAGCGGCTGGCGGCGCCAGCGCCGGACAGCGTCAAGATCCGGGTACACGGCGACCTGCACCTGGGGCAGGTCCTTCGTGTCGGGGCTGATTTCGTGATCCTGGACTTCGAAGGAGAACCGGGGCGGCCTCCCGCCGAGCGCCGCGCGAAGCAGTCGCCGCTCAAGGACGTGGCGGGGATGCTGCGCTCCTTCGGGTACGTGGCGCGCTACGCGCTGCAGGACACCGCGGCGCGCGGCGCCGGTGAGCCGGCGCGGCTGGATCCCTGGAGCAGGCTCTGGGAGCACGCCGTCTCGGTGGCGTACCTGGACGCCTATCGCCGGACGGTCGAGGGGTCCGTCCTGCTGCCGACGGACGCGACCCTGCCCACCCAGCTCCTCAACGCGTTCCTGCTGGACAAGGCGCTCTACGAACTGACCTTCGAGCTGGCGAACCGGCCGGCCTGGGTCTCGGTGCCGCTCACCGGGATCGTGGACCTGCTGGTCGAGCGTTCAGCGCCCGCAGGATGAGCCGGCGGGAGCGCCATTGAAGGATGCCTGGCATGGGTTCGGCGCGCGGCAGGGTTCCATTCCCGCGAGCGTACCCGCGACCTCGATCTCCAGCACCACGACGCCGACAACGAAAGCCCCGCCGGCGGTGACGCCGGCGGGGCTTCGGGTGCTGCAATGGGCGATGAGGGGCTCGAACCCCCGACCTCGCGCATGTGAGGCGCGCGCTCTAACCAGCTGAGCTAATCGCCCGGAACGGGCACCCCGGTTTCCCGGGGGCCGATAACCTACACTGGCGCACGGGGTTGGGGCAACCCCCGCGGGACACGGCTACCCCCCCATACGATGCGCCGCCAGCACCTCCTCGGGCGAAACCGTCGCGACGCCCCGTTTCCCGACCTCCACCCCCGCCGCGAGGTTGGCCAGCTGCGCCGCCTCCAGCACGTCGGCGCCGGCCGCGAGCGCGCTCCCGGCCCAGGCCGTCACCGTGTCCCCGGCTCCGGACACGTCGTACACCTCACGCGCCACCGCCGCGATGGCGTGGGTCGGCGCATCCGGCCGCCGGGGGATGAGTCGCATCCCATCCGCCCCGACTGTGAGGAGCAGGTGCTCCGCGCCCAGCCGTTCGGCGGCACCTCGCAGATCGGCCGACGATCCGAGGTCAATGCCGGGGATCGCGGTCATGAGCTCCCGGCGGTTCGGCTTGAACACCGTCGCCCCGCCATATAAGAAGAAAGCGGCGAACTTGGGATCGGCCACCGTGGGGAGCCCACGGCCCCGCGCAGCGGCCATGGCCTGCGCAATCACGACCGGGTGCAGGGCCCCCTTGTCGTAGTCCTCGAACAACACCACGTCAGCGGACGCGATCGCCTCCACGGCCAGCGCGGCCAGCCGCTCGGCCACGTCCTTCGTGAGTTCACCCGCTTCTTCCTCATCTATCC
>CAYUYF010000093.1:0-6594 GCA_964449145.1 uncultured Gemmatimonadaceae bacterium
CGGGGCACCCCGGCGCGCTGGTAACCGCGGCGCGCCGCCCGGCGCGCCCCGCTCACCTCGACGCTTCGATCGTCGCGGACGCGCCCGGCGTGGCCGCTCCTGCCCGCGCCGCGCCCCGCCGCAACACCCCTTCCTGCCAGAGTGAATAGACCGCCGGGATCACCACCAGCGTCAGGATCGTGCTGCTCAGCATCCCCCCCACCATCGGCGCGGCGATCCGCTGCATGACGCTCGCCCCGGCGCCATGGCCCCAGAGAATCGGCAGCAGGCCGGCCATGATGGCCGTCACCGTCATCATCTTGGGCCGGACCCGGTCCACTGCTCCCTCCACGATGGCGGCGTGGAGGTCCGCTGGCGTGGCCGCCGGGCCCTGGCGGCGCTCCCACGCCTGGTCCAGGTAGATCAGCATCACCACGCCGGTTTCCGCGGCGACCCCCGCCAGCGCGATGCATCCCACCGCCACGGCCACCGACCAGTTGTAGTCCAGCAGGTACAGCAGCCAGACCCCGCCCACCAGCGCGAAGGGGAGGGAGAGCATCACCAGCAGCGCCTGGCCGACCTTCCCGAAATTGAGGAAGAGCAGCAGGAAGATGATGCCCAGCGTGGCCGGCACCACCACCTTGAGCCGCGCCGCCGCGCGCTGCATGTACTCGTATTGCCCGCTCCAGGTCAGGCTGTAGCCGGCGGGAAGCGGCACCATCTCGGCCACCATGCGCTGCGCCTCCGCCACGTACCCGCCGATATCACGCCCCGCCACGTCGATGTACACCCAGGCGGTGGGGATCGCGCCCTCGGTGCGGACCACCATCGGGCCGGCCACCTGCCGGATGGTCGCCACCTGGCCCAGCGGGACATACGCGGTCGCGCCCGCCGGCGAGGCACCCCCCGGCATCCCCATGCCGGAGCCGGCGGTGACGGAGTTTCCGCTGGTGCCGTGCGCGGCGGGGATCAGCACGTCGAGCAGGCGGTCGGGATTGTCCCGCAGCTCGTGCGGGTAGCGGACCCGGACGTCGTAGCGCTCCCGGCCCTCGACGGTCTGGGTGACGGTCATGCCGCCGATCGCGGTGGCGATCACGGTCTGGACGTCCCCCACGTTCAGCCCATGCCGGGCCGCCGCCGCGCGGTCGATGGCGATGTCGAGGTAGTATCCCGACTGGGCTCGCTCAGCGAACGCGCTGCGGGTGCCTGGTATGCTCCGTACCGCGTTTTCCACCGCCCGGCCCAGGCGCTCCAGCTCTCCGAGGTCAGGGCCGAAGATCTTCACCCCGACCGGCGTGCGGATGCCGGTGGCCAGCATGTCGATCCGCCCCTTGATCGGCATGGTCCAGGCGTTGGTCACGCCGGGGAGGCGCACCACGCTGTCCATGATGGCAATCAGCCGGTCCGAGGTCATGCCCGGGCGCCACTCCGCCTGGGGCTTGAGGGTGATCGTGGTCTCGAACATGTCGAGTCCCGCCGGGTCGGTGGCGGTCTCCGCCCGCCCGGCCTTGCCCCAGACCGACGCCACCTCCGGGATCTGCTTGAGCGCGGCGTCCTGGATCCGGAGCACCTCGCGGGCCCGGGCCACGCTCAGGCCCGGCAGCGTGGTGGGCATGAAGAGAATGGTGCCTTCGTCGAGCGGCGGCATGAACTCGCCGCCGATCCGGGTCCACGGCACCCAGCTCACGATCAGGACCGCCAGCGCCAGCGCGAGCGTGGGCCAGCGATGCCGGAGCACCAGGCCGATCACCGGACGGTACAGCCAGACCAGCAGCCGGTTGACCGGGTTCGCGTGTTCGGCCACGATCCGGCCGCGGATGAAGTAGCCCATCGCCACCGGGACCAGGGTGATCGAGAGCAGGCTCGCCGCGGCCATGGCGAAGGTCTTGGTGAAGGCCAACGGCTTGAACAGCCGCCCCTCCTGGCCCTCCAGCGCGAAGACGGGCACGAAGGACACCGTGATGATCAGCAGGGAGTAGAACAGGGCCGGTCCCACTTCCCGCGCGGCGCGGCTCACCAGTGCCCACCGCTCCGCTCCCTCAAGCGCGACGCCGGGATGCTCGGCCGCATGGCGCTCGAGGTGCTTGTGCATGTTCTCGATCATCACGATGGCGGCGTCGATCATCGCCCCGATCGCGATCGCGATGCCGCCGAGAGACATGATGTCGGCGTTGACGCCGGCCCAGCGCATCAGGAGGAACGCGATCAGGATGCCGACGGGCAGGGTGAGCACCGCCACCAGCGCGGAGCGGGCGTGCATGAGGAACAGCAGGCAGACCAGCGCGACGATGATGGTCTCCTCGATCAGCTTGCCCCGCAGCGTGGCGATGGCGTCGCGGATCAGGCCGCTCCGGTCGTACACGGGACGGATGACCACCCCGGGGGGGAGGCCGGCGGAGATCTCCGCCAGCCGGGCCTTCACTGCATCGATGGTGGCCAGGGCGTTGCCACCGAAGCGCATCACGACGATGCCGCCTACGGCATCCCCCCGGCCATCCAGGTCGGCGATGCCCCGCCGCGCGGCCGGCCCGACGGTGACGCGGCCCAGTTCGGCCACCCGGATCGGCACGCCGCCGGCGGTGGCGCCGACCACCACCTCCTCGAGGTCGGCGATGGTCTTGAGGTAGCCCAGCCCCCGCACCATGTGCTCCCGCTCCGACAGCTCGACGACCATCGCCCCGACGTCGGAGTTGGCGTTCTGCAGCGCGGCCATGACCCGGGTGATGGGGATCCCGTACGCCTGCAGCCGCGAGGGATCGAGGTCGACCTGGTATTGCTTCTCGAAGCCGCCCAGGGAGGCCACCTCCGAGACCCCCGGCACCGCCGTCAGGGCGTAGCGGAGGTACCAGTCCTGCAGCCCGCGGAGCTCCGCGAGATCCATCCGGCCCGTGGTGTCCTCCAGCGCGTACTGGTACACCCAGCCGAGGCCGGTCGCGTCGGGGCCCAGGGTCGGGGCGACCAGCGCGGGCAGCCGCCCCTTGATGCCATTCAGGTACTCGAGCACCCGGCTCCGCGCCCAGTACAGGTCGGTGCCATCCTCGAAGATCACGTACACGAACGAGACCCCGAAGAACGAGTACCCCCGCACGGTCCGCGCGCCAGGCACCTTGAGCATCTCCGCCGCGATGGGATAGGTGACCTGGTCCTCAATGATCTGCGGAGCCTGCTCGCCATACTCCGCCTGCACGATCACCTGCACGTCGCTCAGGTCCGGCAGGGCCTCCAGCGGGGTGTGCCGCACGGCCCAGACACCACCCGCCATCGCGAACGCAGTCGCCAGCAACACCAGCAGGCGGTTTCGGGTGGACCAGTCGATGATGCGCTCGAGCATGGCGTTACTCCCCGTGTCCCGTGTGGCCGGTATGGCTGGAGTCGGCTGGCGCCGGCGCCGCGGGGACCGGCTTCGGCGTCGGGGCCCGCATCGGAGTGCCGGGCGCCGAGGTGTCGGGGGCCGTCAGGTCCATTCCCGGCATGTCGCCCATGCCGCCGAGCAGGGTGCCGAGATTCGACTCGGCATCGAGCAGGAAGGTGGCCGACGCGACCACCGTGTCCCCGGTCGAGAGCCCGTGCAGGATCTCCAGCCGATCCTCGGTCTGGGCCCCGAGCTGGACATCGGTGGGGGTGAACATCCCGTCCGGCCGCTTGAGGAACACCAGGTTCCGGGCGCCAGTGGAGAGCACCGCGGAGCGGGGCACGCTGAGCACCGGGCCGGTGGCGCGGGTCTCGAAGCGGATCGTGGCGAACATCCCCGGCTTGAGCTCGAGCCGCGGGTTGGCGAACGCCACCCGGATGCGGCCGGTGCGGGTCTGCGGATCGAGCGTCGGATAGACGTAGGTGATGCGACCCGTCCGCGGTTCCCCGGGCAGGGCCTGGAACTCCGCCGTGACCGCCTGCCCGATCCGCGCCGCGCCGAGGTCCTGCTCGAAGACCTCGCCCTCGAGCCAGACCACGCTGAGGTCGGCGATGCGGTACAGCACGTCGCCCGCCATCACCCGTTGCCCGTCGAGAACGTTTTTCTCGATCACCACGCCGGAGACGGGGGCCCGGAGGGTCAGGGTGCGCGGGGCGACCCCGGTGCTCTCCAGCTGGGCGATCACCGCCGCCGGAATGGCCCAGGCCGCCAGGCGCTGTCGCGCCGAGCTCACCAGGCGGCCGGCGCGCTCCCGCGCCTCCGGTGTCGCGTCCGCCACGGCCGCTTCCAGCCGCAGCGCCACCAGCAGCTCCTCCTCCGCGCTCACCACCATGGGGGCGTACAGGGTGAGGAGCGGCGCCCCGGCCCGGACGCTCTGCCCGGTGAAGTCCGCCTCCAGCCGCTCGACCCACCCGTCCACCCGTGGCGCGATGGCGGTCACCCGCGTCTCGTCGAGGGTAACCTGGCCCACGACGCGCACGCCGCGCGTGAGGGGGCCGGTCGTGACCGCGGCGAAGGTGATGCCGATGCGGCGCTGGTCGGCATCGTCGAGCTGGACCGACCGCACCGAATCCGCGACGGCGGCACCGTGCTGGTGGCCGGCTGGGGCGGCCGAGGTGCTGGCGCCGCGCGGTGTCAGGCGCCACACCGTCCACAGCGCAAGGGCGATGACGGCCACGGAGAACAGGATCGTGGCGGGGCGCGCCCGGCCGCGGGACGGGGCGAGGGTGGGAGCGGTCATGGGGCGGCTCCGGCCGCCGGGGCGGCATCGAGGAATTGAGTAGCGGTGAGCATCTCGAGTTCCGCCCAGGCCCGGCCGGTCTCGGCGTCGAGGCGGACCAGTTCCTGCCGGGCGCCGATCAGGGCCATGGCGGTCTCGATCAGCGTCATGAAATCCACCCGGCCGCCCCGGTACCCGGCGAGGGCAGAGGCAGCGCCGGCCTCCAGCTCGGGAAGCAGGGTGGTCTGGTAGTGGGTGCGGGTGGAACCGGTGCGGTCGAGTTCCGCGATGAGCGCCCCCACCCGGATCCGGGTGTCGAGCCGCATGCTGGCGAGTTCGGCCAGGGCCATCGCGTGCATGGCGCGGGCTTCGGCCGCCATCGCGCCCTGCCGGCTGCCTGGGGTGAGTGGCAGGGTGAATCCGAGCATGAAGCTGGCCATCCGGTCGGTGCCGCCATCCGCCATGGGACGCTGGCCGTAGATCACCCCGACCGTCAGGTCGGGCCAGATCTCCCGCCCGGCGCGCCGGGCCAGGAACTCACTCGCCGTGGCATCGAGGGCGCCCGCCGCGAGCATCGGGCGCCGGGCCAGCGCCAGCGCCTCGAGGCTGTCCGCCGTCGGCGGGGTGGGGAATCGGGGCAGCTCGGGCGTGGCGACGGGGGCATTGAGTGGCAGCCCGCCCAGGGCGTTGAGGCCGGCGGCCATGGTCTGGCGCATGGCCTCCATGCGCAGGAGCCCCTCATCCATCCGCGCCAATTCCACCTGCGCCCGCAGCACCGCCGACTGCGACCCCTCACCGGTGGCGTACATCGCCTCGGCGGAGCGCGTCGCTTCCTGCAGCAGGGTCCTTCCCTCCTGCATCACCACGATCGTGGCATCGGCCTGGTAGAGGTCGAAGAACCGCATCGCGGCGTCAGCGCGGACCTCCTGCGCGGTCTCCCGGCCCCGTTCGGCCTCGGCCTCCGCGCCGGCGCGTGCCGCCCGGACCGCCAGGCCGGTCTTCCCGGCGACCGGGATCATCTGCATGACCTGGATCTGGTTCATCCCGAGCGGATCAGAGAGGCCGAGCCGGGGGAGGTTGCGGTTCATCAGGGCCAGCTGGATCGCGGGGTCGGGCCAGCGGCCCGCCGGGCCGATCCGGGCCCGGGCGGCCTCGGTCCGCGCCGTCGCGAAGGCCACCCGCGGGCTCGCCTGCTCCAGCCGCCGGTAGACGTCCCCGAGCCTGAGGCGGGGAGACTCCTGCGCCGCCGCGGCCCGCGCCAGCAGCGCGAGCGCGAGGGCTCCAATCATGGTCCGCATGAACGCATCCCGATCCGTGAAGTGCACCCGCGAGGGAGATCCTCGCGGTCTCCGGTGCTACCGGGGTCAATCCCGGAAGCCGGAGTCTTGAGCAGAACGGGTCAGGCTCGGGGAGGGGGGCTGTCGGGGGTGATGTCGCGCGGGAACAGCGGGGTCAGCACGGTGGTCGCGGGTTCCCGGGTCTCCCCGGAAAGGACGATCGTGGCCGGCGCAGTCGGGGTGAGGCCCAGTGTCAGGCAGCCGCCGGTCGTGGCGCAGAGGGTCAGAGACGCGGCAGGACAGGGGTGGGGAGTGCCGTCCGGGGCCGGAGTGCCGTGCTGCGCGCTCTCATGGTGTGCCGCGGGGATCGGCGCGTTGCAGCCGGGCTCCCTGCCGCTCGCCATGGCCAGCATGGCGGGGAGCAGGGCCAGCGCGATCCAGCGGGTCGGGAGCCTCTTGGCCGTAAGCTTGACCGTGAGGGGTGATTCCGACCTGAAGAGTCCGTTAACGATCCTTCATCTTTTGCCGTTCGGCGGGTCGGGCTGGTGCGGGGAAGTGCGCGGCCGTCGGCTGGTGTGTAGGATCCATCGCATCCCTTCAACCCTGCGAGGACTCCATGCTGGCCAAGCTGCTGCCCGTCAACGAGCATCCCATTGAGCGCGGGGCGCGCGTGCTGCTCGGGCTGGCGCTCATCTCGCTCGTGTTCA
>CAYUYF010000094.1:0-6512 GCA_964449145.1 uncultured Gemmatimonadaceae bacterium
TCCTCGTCCCGGATGGCCGCCTTGATGAGGCCCTTGGCGTCCCGGGCCGTGGCGGGACAGACGATCTTGAGCCCCGGGGTATGGAGGAAAGCTGCCTCAGGATTCTGGCTATGGAAGGGCCCCCCCCGAACATGCCCCCCGGCAGGCCCGCGGACAACCATCGGCGTCCGGAGCCCGGCCCGGTAGCGCGCGGTGGCGACGTAATTGGTGAGCATGTCGTAGGCGCAGGCGATGAAGTCGATGAACTGCATCTCGCAGACCGGCCGGCGCCCCAGGTGGGCCAGCCCCGCCGCCGCCCCCACTACGGCAATCTCCGACACCGGGGTCTCGATGACCCGCTCCGGCCCGAACCGCTCCAGCATCCCCTCGGTGACCCGGAACGGCCCCCCCAGCCGGCCGATGTCCTCGCCCAGGAGCAGGACGTCGGGGTCCCGCTCCAGCTCCTCCCAGATGCCCTGGCGGATGGCCTCGAGGTAGGTCGTCTCGGCACCAGGGGGATTGGGCGATTCGGCGATTGGGCGATTGGACGGTTGACCATCCGCAGGGCTCGGCGTGGAGTGGGATCGGGGAGGCCCGGTGCGCAGATCCACCGCGGTCCCCGGTCCGTCATTCGAATCGCCCAATCGTCCAATCGCCGAATCGCCCCTGTACCACTCCACCGCTGCGGCCGGCGGATCGGCGTACACGCCGGTGAGAGCGGTGGACACGTCGGGGAACGGTTCGTCGAGACAGAGCGTCAGCGCGGTGTCGAGCTCCCGGTCCACCCGGGCATCGATCTCAGCGACCTCGGCGGCGCTGGCCCAGCCGGACTCCTGCAGCCGTTTCTGGTACCGCGCGATCGGGTCCTGCCCCGCCCACTGGGCCAGCTCCCCCGGTGGGACGTAGGCCTGGTTGTCGTGCTCGGCGTGGCCCTTCATGCGGTAGGTCACCAGTTCCACCAAGGTGACCCCACCGCCGGCCCGGGCCCGGTCCACGGCGCGGCGGGTGACCTCGTAGGTGGCCAGTACGTCGTTGCCGTCGGCCTGCACGCCGGGGACACCGTATCCGGTGGCCTTGTCCTTGAGAGCCCGGACCGCAGTCTGCAGCCGGAGGGGCGTGCTGTAGGCCCAGCCGTTGTTCTCGCACACCACGACCAGGGGTACCTGCTGCACCGCCGCGAAGTTCATCCCCTCGTGAAAGGCACCGGTGCTCATGGCACCGTCGCCCACGTAGACCAGCCCTACCCGCGGCTCGCCCCGGAGCTTGAACTCCAGGGCGATACCGGCCATGACGGGGACCATGTCTCCCAGTGGCGAGATCTGGCCCAGGAAGCCGCGCTCGAGGTCGTTGAAGTGGATGTTGAGTTCGCGGCCGGCGGTGGGGCTCTCGGCCTTGGCCATGTACTGGCGCAGGACCTCGAGGGGTGTCGCACCCTTCACCAGCATGGAGCCGAGGTTGCGGATGAGGGGGGAGAGAATGTCGCCCGGCTCCAGGGCAAAGGCGCTGCCCACGGCATCGGCCTCCTGCCCGAGCGACCGGAACAGGCCGCCCACCACCTTGCCCTGGCGGTGCAGCGCCACCAGCCGTTCCTCCAGAGAACGGGTGAGGCGCATGTAGTAGTAGAGCTGGTGCAGCGCGGCACGGTCGAGGCCGGGGGGCATCGGCGCGGTCGCGGGCGCGTGGGAGGTCATCGGGGCGGGAAGATCGGGAATGGGCCGGGGCGAGTCAAGCGGAACGGGTGCGCTGTACACGCCGCTCCGCCTGGGCCAGGACCGGGCGCGCCGCCCCGGCGGGCCGTCACGCCGTCACACCTACGACCGCCCCCCACGCAGCCCCTCCAGCACCAGCGCGGTCATGATCCGCATGGCGTGGGGCACCAGCTGGTCGTCCACGTAGAAGGTGGGAGTGTGGTGCCCGCCGGACACCTTTCCTTCCGGCACACCGCCGATGGCGATGTAGAACCCCGGCACCTGCTGCGCAAAGAAGGAGAAATCCTCGGCCCCCGTCACCGGCGGCGCCCGGCGGACGTTCTCCCGCCCGGCCACCCGCACCAGCACCGGCTCAAACCGTGCGGCCAGCGCCGAGTCGTTGACGGTCACCGGGTGGGAGCGGTCGAACTCCAGGGAGAAGCTGGCCCCGGCCGACTGGGTGACGCCGGCGAAGATCTCCCGCATCCGCCGCTCGACGATGTCCTGGGTCTCCACATCGAAGGTCCGGACGGTGCCCTCCATGTACGCCTCCCCCGCCACGATGTTGTTGCGGTCGCCGGCGCGGAACACCCCCACGGTCAGCACATTGTCCGA
Source organism: uncultured Gemmatimonadaceae bacterium (assembly GCA_964449145.1). Taxonomy (GTDB): domain Bacteria; phylum Gemmatimonadota; class Gemmatimonadetes; order Gemmatimonadales; family GWC2-71-9; genus JADJOM01. The sequence continues at coordinate 2,283 of CAYUYF010000094.1, forward strand.
CAGCGGCGGCAGGTTGCGCGAGCGGATGGTCTGCAGCGCCAGCACCACCTGGGAGGCGGTGACGATGGCGTCCACGCCGAGGTGGGGATAGGCCCCGTGGGCCTGGCGGCCCTTGACGGTGGCGACCCACTTGGTGGCGGCGGCCATCGCCGGGCCGGGCGTAAAAGCCACCCGGCCGAGCTTTTCGTCGTCCCCGGCCTCATCGGGGGGACCACCTCTGGCGTGGAATGCCAGGATCAGGTCGGGCCGGGGGTTCTTGAGCGCCCCTTCCTCCACCATGAGCCCTGCACCACCCCGTTCCCCCGGCGACACCCCCTCTTCGGCCGGCTGGAAGATGAACACCACGGTGCCGGTGAGCTGCGCCTTCATCCCGGCGAGCACGCTGGCCACGCCGAGCTGCGCCGCCACATGGGTGTCGTGGCCGCAGGCGTGCGAGACGCCGACCTCGCGGCCGAGGTAGGTGGTCGTCTCCACCGAGCGGAAGGGGAGGTCGGTTACCTCGGTCACGGGCAGACCGTCCATGTCCGCCCGGATGGCGACGACCGGTCCCGGCTTGCCGCCCCGGAGGATGCCAATCACGCCGGTGTGCGCCACTCCGGTCCGCACCTCCATCCCCAGGCTTTTCAGGTGCCGGGCCACCAGGTCGGCGGTGCGGGTCTCCCGATTCCCCAGCTCCGGATGCCGGTGAATATCCTCGCGAATGGCGATGAACGTCGGCGCCAGCCGGTCCACGGTCCGGGCCACCTCGGCGTCGGTCTGGGCAGCGAGCGGGGCGGCGATCAGCGTGCAGGTGACCAGCGAGACGACAGGGCGGCGCATGGCTGCTCCGGTGTGGGGGAGGGGAGGCCGGTAGGATACGGCCCGTGGGAAAAAGAAGGAAGGGCGGCTCGCCGCGAGCCGCCCTCCGCTTCCGTCATCGCCGGACCGTGCTCCGGCCGGTCTACGCCTTCTGCTCGATCCGCATCCCGTAGAACGACCGGTACACGAACACCGTCGAGACCAGGAAGAACGCCACGGCCAGGAAGTGGGTAAGCCCCGCGCCGCTGCCGCCGGCGGTGAGGTAGACACCCAGCTCGACCGCCAGCAGGCCGAACAGGGTGGTGAACTTGATCACCGGGTTGAGGGCCACCGAGGAGGTGTCCTTGAAGGGATCGCCCACGGTGTCGCCGACGATCGAGGCGTCGTGGAGGGGCGTGCCTTTCATCTTGAGCTCGGTCTCCACGATCTTCTTGGCGTTGTCCCAGGCGCCGCCGGCGTTGGCCATGAAGATGGCCTGGTACAGGCCGAAGACGGCGATCGAGATCAGGTAGCCGATGAAGAAGAACGGCTCCACGAAGGCGAACGCCAGGGTGGAGAAGAACACGCCGAGGAAGATGTTGAACATCCCCTTCTGGGCGTACTTGGTGCAGATCTCCACCACCTTCCGGCTGTCTTCCACCGAGGCCTTGGTGGAGCCTTCCAGCTTGATATTGGCCTTGATGAACTCCACCGCCCGGTAGGCGCCGGTGGTGACGGCCTGCATCGAGGCGCCGGTAAACCAGTAGATCACCGCGCCGCCGGTAATGAATCCGAGCAGGAAGGGCGGGTGCAGAATCGAGAGATTCTGCATACCGTCCGTCAAGCCGTGGGTCAGCGCCATGATGATCGAGAAGATCATCGTGGTGGCGCCCACCACCGCGGTGCCGATGAGCACCGGCTTGGCGGTGGCCTTGAAGGTGTTCCCCGCCCCGTCATTCTCCTCCAGCAGCTCCTTGGCCAGCTCGAAGTTGACGGTCACGCCGAAGTCCTTCTGGATCTCCTGCTTGATGTTGGGCAGCGTCTCGATCTGCGAGAGCTCGTAGACCGACTGGGCGTTGTCGGTCACCGGGCCGTAGCTGTCCACCGCGATCGTCACCGGGCCCATCCCCAGGAAGCCGAAGGCCACCAGGCCGAAGGCGAAGATGGCGGGCGCCTTCATCAGGGTATCCAGGCCCAGGGTGCTGACCCAGAACGCCACCGCCATCAGGCCCATGATGGCCATGCCGAGCCAGTAGGCGGAGAAGTTGCCCGCCACCAGGCCCGAGAGAATGTTGAGCGACGCGCCGCCCTCGCGCGAGCTGGTCACCACCTCCCGCACGTGCCGGGAGCTGGTGGACGTGAAGATCTTCACCATCTCCGGGATGATCGCCCCGGCGAGGGTGCCACAGGTGATCACTGTGGAGAGTTTCCACCACAGGCTGGGGTCCTGGCCGATGGTGGGGATGATGAACATCGACAGGACGTAGGTCAGCACCACCGAGACGATCGAGGTGAGCCACACCAGCTGGGTGAGCGGGTGCTCGAAGTTGAACTTCACCGCCGCGCCATGCTGCCGGCGCGCCAGCACATCATTGACGAGGTAGGAGAACCCGGAGGCCAGCACCATCATCACGCGCATCAGGAAGATCCACACCAGCAGCTGGACCTGCACCGCCGGGTCGCTCACCGCCAGGACGATGAACGTGATCAGCGCCACGCCGGTGACGCCGTAGGTCTCGAAGCCGTCGGCGGTGGGGCCGACCGAGTCGCCGGCGTTGTCGCCGGTGCAGTCGGCGATCACGCCGGGGTTGCGGGCGTCGTCCTCCTTGATCTTGAAGACGACCTTCATCAGGTCCGAGCCGATGTCGGCGATCTTGGTGAAGATGCCGCCGGCGATACGCAGCGCCGCCGCGCCCAGCGACTCGCCGATGGCGAAGCCCAGGAAGCACGCGCCCGCCACGTTGGCCGGGATGAAGAGCAGGATCGCGAGCATGAACAGGAGCTCGACCGAGATCAGCATCATTCCCACGCTCATCCCCGCGCGGAGCGGGATGGCGTACACCGGAAAGCCCTTGCCGCCCAGGCTGGCGAACGCCGTGCGGCTGTTGGCCAGGGTGTTGATCCGGATGCCGTACCAGGCCACCCCGTAGCTCCCCGCCATGCCGATCAACCCGAAGACCAGGATGATGCCGATCTTCGGCCACTCGAGCCCCGTCACCCGGAAGTAGACGATGATCACCGCGCCGATGAAGGCGAACAGGATCAGCAGCAGCCGGCCCTGCTGCAGCAGGTACACCTTGCAGGTCTCGTAGATCAGCTCCGAGATCTCCGCCATCGAGCGGTGCACCGGCAGCCGCTTGACGCCGTTGTAATTGTACAGGCCGAACAGCAGACCCAGGACGCAGACCAGGAGCCCCGAGAGCAGGATCTCATGGCCGTTGAACCCGAGGAAGTCGACCGTGGTCAGGTCGGGCAGCTGGAGGTTCACCTCCCCGCCGGGGCGATGCTCGGTGGCCTGGCTCGGGGCCTCGGGGTAGACGGCCATGTCCTGGGCCAGGGCCGGCGCGGAGGCGGGGCCGAGGCAGAGCAGCACCACGGCGAGCCAGGGCAGCGCCCGGCGAACGACGGCGATCGCGGGGATCGTCATCAGGGAATCTCCAGAGTGAGTGAAATGGACGTTGGAAGTTGGAAATCGGGGGCCGGAGGCTGACAGGTCGGCGCCGGCAGGGCAATCCCCCTGCAGCCCTTCGCCAGCATCCCCCTGCCCCTCAATACGCACCCCGCGGCTCGTGCGACGGATCCGCGAGGGTATGCACCACGGTCAGGAACCGCTTGGCCAGCTTGTCGGCCTCGCTCTCGCCGGGCTGGTTGGTTTCCACCGTCACCAGGGTGTAGTGCCCGCCCTCGGCCTGCACGTTGACCGCAATCTGGCCGATGCTGCCGGAGAAGCGGCGCCGCCGCGGCGCTTCCTCGGTCGGCGCCAGGCGCGGACCGAAGAAGGCGTTGGCCCGGGCGATGACCGACTCCGGGGGGAGGTGGGTGCGGTGGAAGTACTTCATTGATCGTCTGAGCTCCCGGTCGGGCTAATGGGCGATTGGGCGATCCGGGACCGATCGCCCAATCGCCCAATCGGCTACTTCTCCCCGTACTCGTAGTACTCCACGCCGAGGTGGGTGATGCTCGACTCCCCCATCAGCCACCGGAGCGTGTTCTTGAGCTTGGTCTGCTGGATGAAGAGGTCGTGCTCCGGGTACAGCCCCGGCGCCACCTGCGGGCTCTTGAAGTAGAACGACAGCCATTCCTGGATACCCGCCAGCTGGGCCCGCTGCGCCAGATCGAAGAAAATGGCGAGGTCCAGCACCAGCGGCGCGGCCAGGATCGAGTCGCGGCAGAGGAAATCCACCTTGATCTGCATCGGGTAGCCGCACCACCCGAAGATGTCGATGTTGTCCC
>CAYUYF010000095.1:0-6479 GCA_964449145.1 uncultured Gemmatimonadaceae bacterium
GCGCTGGCCACGACCACGATGGTGTAGTCCATCGCGCCGTGCTCCTTGAGCTTCTCCACCACGGTGGCCACCGTCGAGCGCTTCTGGCCGATGGCCACGTAGACGCAGACGACCCCGGTGCCCTTCTGGTTGATGATGGTGTCCACCGCGATGGCGGTCTTGCCGGTGCCCCGGTCGCCGATGATCAGCTCCCGCTGGCCCCGCCCGATCGGGATCATGGCGTCGATCGCCTTGATGCCGGTCTGCATCGGCTCCTTCACCGGCTGCCGGACGATGATGCCCGGCGCCACCATTTCCACCGCCCGGGCACCGCTCGCCTGGATCGGCCCCCGGCCGTCCACCGGCTGACCCAGGGCGTTGACCACCCGCCCCAGCATCGCGGGCCCCACCGGCACCTCCAGCAGGCGGCCGGTGCAGCGCACCTCGTCGCCCTCCTTGAGCTTGAGGTAGTCACCCATGATGACCGCGCCGATGTTGTCGGCCTCGAGGTTCAGCGCCAGGCCGGCGATGACCTCACCGGTGGCCGACACCGAGAACTCCAGCATCTCGCCCGCCAGCGCCCGGTTCAGGCCGTAGACGCGGGCCACGCCATCGCGAACCTCCAGGACCGTGCCCACCTCATTGACGTCCACCGAGGCCAGGTCCGCGCTCGCGATTTCCCTGAGCAGGACGTCCTTGAGTTCACCGGGGCGGAGTACGGAATCGGTCGCCATAGTTCTCGCGATTGAGATGGGGTCTGATAGCTTGTGGTTTAGCTTGTGAAAAGTATCACAAGGTCGCCACGCAGGCAACGGCGGGGGATATAACGGGAGCCGTCGGGAGGCGGTAGGGGTACGCCGGCCTAGAGCCGGCTCCGCATCTTGTCCCGGGCAAACGCCGCCAGCACGCCACGCGGGCCCAGCTCCGCCAGGCCCCGGGTCGTGACCCCGGCGATCCGGCGGGCGGTGGTGGCCAGGTGGCTCGCGGTGGCAAAGCGAAGGATGCCCGCCACGGCGCGGACATCGTAGCCGTCGTTCCGCAGCAGCGCGGCGGCCCAGGCGACCCGGGTGAGGTCAATGACCCGCTTGAGGTTGGGGGCCCCGCCGGCGCCGAACTGGCGCGACAGATGCTCCCGGGAGCAGTCGAGTTCGGTGGCGAGGTCGGTGGTGCGGATCGGGAGGTCCACCCGATCCAGCAGGTACCCCCAGACCCGCTGCTGCAGCGGCTCGGTCAGCCGGAGCATCCGGGGCGCGTCGGCCAGGACCCGGCGCCGCTCGACCGCTGCGGAGTGCCGCACGACGATGTCGCCGGCCACAGGGTCGTCCACGCCAGCGACCACAACGGCGGCGACCCCGTCGGCCCGGTATTGCAGCAGCGCCGGCCCGTCGTCAGGCCGGAAGTGGGTAAAGACGATCCACGGAATGTGTGGAAACCGGGATTGGAGCGCGCCCACGTCGTCGGGGTGGCCCGCCGGAGAGAACACCACGGCGTCCACCAGTTGCCCCCGCAGGGTGCGTTCGAGCTGCTCCGTGCCCCGGCATCGCACCAGTCGCCACGGCCCTCGGGCCGGGAGCGTCCGCCGCAGGGTCTGGGCGGCCTGGGTACCGGGGAGGAGCGCCGCGACGGCCGGCATTCAGCCCTCGTCAGCGCCGGCCGACCGGCCGGCGGGGGGGGCAGTCGCTTCCTCCGGGACTCTTTCGACCGGCACTACGTCGGCTGCGGCGCCGGAGTCGGAGTCCTCCGGCTCCCGGCCGCGTTTGCGGCCGGGGCCCACGGCCACCAGGGTGCGGGCCATCTCCCCCGCCCGCTTGAGCACCCCGCGGGCGTTGTCGTACGACAGGGTGTCCAGCGCCTCCTCCAGCGTGAGCCAGCGATGGTCGGTGATCCCCTCGTCGGCCTGCGGCACGACCGCAGCCGCCGGGCTTTCGTACAGAAAGAAGTGGCAGAACTTGTGGATGTAACGCCCCTTGAACCGGAAGTGCCAGTCGATGATCCGGATCGGGCCGTGGAGATTCAGGTCGTTGAGCCCGGTCTCCTCCTCGGTCTCGCGCGTCGCCGCCTCAGCGGGCGACTCCGCCCCCTCCAGGTGACCCTTGGGGAAACCCCAGTGCTCATACGGGTCCCGAATGAGCAGGAAGCGCGCGCTCCGGTCCGGCTGGCGTCGAAACACGATGCCACCGGCGGAGACCTCGCGTTCGGGTTTGCGTTTCTTCTTGGGGTGCATTGGGCTCGGGAGAATGCCTTCGGCGGTCGGCTCATGGCTCCGGGGCGGCCCGGGGCGGATGGCGGGCTCTAGAAGACCGAAAACTTGAAATACTTCCTCGGGTTCTGCTGAATATCCGCGATCAGGGTCCGGAGATCCTGCATGGTGGCAATGGTCTCGTTGTAAAGCGCGGGGTTCTTGGCGGCGAGACCCAGCGTGCCCTCGCCGTTCTGGATCCCGGTCAGCACCGAGTCCACCGCGATCAGCGCCCGGACGATACCGGCTTCCTGCCCGCGAACCGACGAGAGGAGGCTGCGGAGATCCGCCGACGCCAGCCGGAGGTCCCCGCTGCCCGACCGGGCGTTGTTCAGGATGTCCTGCAGCTGCCCATCGGCCGTGGCCGAGTCCACCCGGGCCATGGTCACCTCGGCGTGCCGGGAGGCGGCCTGCACCGCCTCCGCGGTCCGTTCCACGTTGTCGGTCACCTCGTTGAGCCGGCTGGTCTGGTTCTCGGTGAAGGCCACCAGCTTGTTGGCGATGACGCCGAAGTCCTTGATGCTCTGCCGCAGTTCGCTGACGGCGGTCGAGTCGAAGGTCTCCTGCACCCGCTGGGCGACGGCGGCGATGTCGGTGGCGATCCGGCCCGCCTGGGCGGTCAGCTGCCCCACGTCGGGCAGGGTGGCGCCGGGCCAGCGGTCCCCGCCGGGACGCTCGGTTTCCGCGAGCATGATCCGCACATTGGGGTCGTCCTGGGGCTGGTCCCGCGACACGATCACGGCGTTCCATTCGCCGAACAGGCTCTGCGAGGCGGCGATCACCGCGGGCCGCAGCGGCAGCTCCACGCCCTGGTAGACGCGCAGATCGGCCTCGACGAACTCATCCGCCAGCCGGATCGCCTCCACCCGGCCGACCCGGACGCCACGGTAGGTGACCGGCGCGCCGGGGGTGAGCCCCCCCACGGTGCGGAACCGGGCCACGTGGATGATCTCGCGGCGACCGACGTTCGCCTCGGAGAGCCAGAGGGCGCCCCCGACCACCGCCGCGATGCCCAGCAGCAGCACCAAGCCGACGAGAAACTCGTTCCGCCGCTTCATGCCCGGTCCCCCGCCGCGACCAGCTTGTCGGGATCAAAGGGGCGCCCTTCGATGAAGTTCCGCACCACCGGATCGTCGGTGTGGCGGATCTCCTCGGTGGTTGCCACCTGGCGGATGCGGCCCTGGTAAAGCATCGCGATGCGGTCTCCAACGGTGTAGGCACTGCGCATGTCATGCGTCACCACGACTCCGGTGGTGCCCAGCTCCTGCCGGGCCCGGACCATCAGCTGATCGATGACCGCGGAGGTGACCGGGTCGAGGCCGGTGGTCGGCTCGTCATACAGAATGTAGCGCGGACGCAGGGCAATCGCCCGGGCAATGCCGACCCGCTTGCGCATGCCGCCGGATAGTTCCGCCGGCATCCGCGCCTCGGCCCCGTCCAGGTCCACCAGGGCGAGGCTCTCCCGGACCCGCGCCTCCACGGTGTCCGCATCCAGCCCCCGCCGGGCGAGGCCCAGGCGGACGTTGTCGCCCACGGTGAGCGAGTCGAACAGGGCGGCGAACTGAAAGACGTAGCCGATCTGCCCCCGGAGCTGGTCCAGTTCGGCGTGGTCGAGGTCATGCACGACGTGGCCATCCACCTCCACCTGGCCGGCGTCGGGTGTGAGCAGCCCGACGATGTGTTTCAGGCCCACGCTCTTGCCGCCCCCGGAGAAGCCGATGATCACCGTGGTCTGGCCGTCGGGGATGTCGAGGGTGAACCCGTCGAGCACCACCTTGGGCCCGAAGGCCTTGTGAACGTCGGAGAAGCGGATCATCTCCGGCGACCCCCCGCCCTCATAGCAGCACCAGCGCCCAGAAGGCGTCCATGACCAGGATGGCCTCGCAGCCGATCACCACCGCGCGGGTGGTGTTGCGGCCCACCCCCTCGGCGCCGCCCCGGGTGGCGAGCCCCATCAGACAGCCGGCCAGGGTCACCGCGGCGCCGAAACTGGCGGCCTTGACCAGGCCGAACCAGATGTCCTTGAACTGATAGAAGAGCCGGAGGCCCTTCATGAACTCGAGGGTGGAGAGATCCAGCAGATTGATCGCGGTGATCCAGCCGGCCACGATCCCGACCCCCACCGCGAGGGCGGTGACCACCGGAAACATCAGGATCCCCGCGGCGACCCGGGGGACCACGAGATAGCTCCCGGGGTTATAGGCGAGGGTCTCGAGGGCGTCCACCTGCTCGGTCACCCGCATGGTGCCGACTTCGGCGGCGATGTTGGCTCCCACCCGCCCCGCCAGCGCCAGCCCGGTCAGCACCGGGCCGAGTTCCATCATGATGGTCTTGCCGACGAGCGCGCCGACGAAGTAGAGCGGTACCGCGCCGGTGAAGATGTACTTGGAAAGGAGGGAGAGGACGATGCCGGTGAAGACCGCGATGAACAGCGCGATGGGGACGGAGTCCACCCCCAGCCGCCGCATCTGCGGGACGAGATGGGGGCCCCAGGTACGCACGTCGGCGACCGCGCGACTGCTCTCGACGGCGGCCCGGCCCACGCGCGCGATGGCCCGGGCAACCGGACCCGGACGCGCGGCGACAAGTGAGGCTGGCACGCCGGTGAAACTACGACGGTGGCGGGAGCGGCGTAAGGTCGGGGTGGAGCGGGAAGGGACCGGACCCGCTCAGGCGGCGAAGCTCGCCAGCGCGCGCCCCACATCCCCCTCGCGCAGCCGCTTGAGGGCGCGGTCGCGGAGCTGGCGGACCCGCTCGCGGGTGACACCGAGCATCCCGCCGATCTCCTCCAGGGTGTGCTCGCGCCCCCCGTCCAGCCCGAAGTAGAGGCGGAGCACCTTGGCGTCCCGCGCCGGGAGGGTCGTGAGGGCGCCGTCGATTTCCTCGGTGAGGAACTTGTCCATGGCCTGCTCCTCGGCACTGGACTGGTCGCCCGCGACGAACCGGTCGATGAGGGAGCGATCCCCATCGGGGTCCAGTGGCGCGTCCAGCCGGACGTCGGCGGTGTTGAGCGCGGCCAGCGACTGCACTACCTCCAGGGAGAGCCCCGTGGACTTGGCGATCTCCTCCGGCGTGGGCTCCCGCCGCAGTTCCTGGCGGAGCGCCTCGGCCGTCCGCACGATGCGGGAGAGGTCGGCGGTGCGGTTGAGCGGGACCCGCACCGTCCGGCCTTGCCGGGCCAGGGAGGCCAGGATCGCCTGACGGATCCACCACACTGCGTAGCTGATGAACTTCACGCCCTGATCGGGGTCGAACTTCCGGGCGGCGGTGAGCAGGCCGACGTTGCCCTCTCCAATCAGGTCGGTCAGCGCCAGGCCGCGGTTCTGGTACTTCTTGGCGACCGAGATCACGAAGCGGAGGTTGCGCTTGACCAGCTCCTGCATCGCCTCGGGATCTCCGGCCCGCACCAGACGGGCAATGGCGATTTCCTGCGGGGTCGTCAGCAGCGGCGTCTGACTGACCTCGTAGAGGTACTGGTCGAGGATGTCCTTGTCCGCATCGTAGACCCCGAGCGACTTGGAGGTCTCCCGGCGGCCCCGGCGGGGACGCTTGGTGGGCTGGTTGTCGATGAGGATCTGCTGCACCGGCGTGAGCTTCACATCCTTGCGAGGGGCGGCGGGGGCGGCGGTTCCTGCCGTCTTCCGGGCAGCGGCCTTGGGCTTCGGGGTGGACCCGGGCTCGGCCTTGCTGCGGGTGCCGGATTTGCGCGCCCTGACCGGTTTGCCGTCACTGCCTTCCGGGTTCTTCCCCGTCCGCTTCTTCATGAGCCGGTATGATCCTCGAGTTCGTTGTAAGCGGCCCCGCCTGCTTGACATGCCCGCAGGGAGCCGGGTAGCTTGTCGTGCTCTCCGCAGCCGGGGAGTCAGCGGGGCGCGCTAATATAATGGGGGCGTAGCTCAGTTGGGAGAGCGCGTGAATGGCATTCACGAGGTCAGGGGTTCGATCCCCCTCGCCTCCACTGGCGCCCCGCTGGCCCCCCGGACTCGCGATCGCACCAGGGTGAGTATCGGCCCCGCAGGGCGGCAGGTGGACGGGGTGGTTGCGAAGAAGGCGGCCGGTCGGTAAACTCCGGCCCTCTGCGGGAATAGCTCAGTTGGTAGAGCACAACCTTGCCAAGGTTGGGGTCGCGGGTTCGAGTCCCGTTTCCCGCTCTCGAGGTGGCAGAGAGGCCGATCGGGCCGTGGCCGCATGCAGGAACGCAGGACACCGTCGCGGGGTGGAGCAGTCTGGTAGCTCGCCGGGCTCATAACCCGGAGGTCGT
>CAYUYF010000096.1:0-3708 GCA_964449145.1 uncultured Gemmatimonadaceae bacterium
CCAGCTCCGCTTCCTCACGGTGACACTCGAATGACCGCGCACTCGACTCGGGCGGAGGGGGGCAACGCGGCCGCGGCCACGAAGCAGGGATGCAAACAGGCTAGTCAATTCGCAGGCTCTGTTCCATGGCGTAGCACTGATCCCAGATGTACACGTCGAAGGCCGCGAGCCGGCTGGCCCACTTGGGTGTGAGGGCGTTGACGCACTGCGCCGCCACCCGATCGATGAAGTTGTCGAAGACCGCCCACGGGTTGGCCTGGTCCTGCGGATTCATCCCCTCGCCGAGGGTGGTCGACGCCAGCGCCGTCGCCGCCGCCTGCCGCAGCTCGGCGTTGAACTCGGCCTGCTGCTCGACGTCGGCCCGCGTGCCGGTCCGCGCGACGTGGCCGCCCACGAAGGTCCGCCACTGCATCGTCCGGATCAGCTCGACCTGGGCCAGGTGGCCAGGGACGTCATGCGCCACCGCGAAGCGGCGCCACGGCATCCACCCAGGGAACACCACGTCCACCACCATCAGCACCTGCTGGGCCGGGGCGTAGATGAAGATGTTGCCCGGCTCGTGGCCATCGCCGTGATACGACAGCTCCAGCACCTGGGTACCGACGCGGAGGACGTACCGGTCCGCGAAGGTCACCGTCGGCGGTGGCCGGCGGGGATCGGCGGCCCGCGCAAGCAGCCGGCCGGTTTCCTCCTGCGCGATGATCACCGGATTGCCGCCCAGCGCCGTGACACCGGCGATATGGTCCACGTGGGAATGGCTGTAGATGACGTGGGTGACCGGCTGGCGGCTCACCTCGGCGATCGCCTGCGGCAGGCGGCTGGCATACCCGGGCGGAGCGTCAATCACGACCACCCCGCGGTCATACACCAGGAACAGCGACTGGTAAACATTGTCGGTGATCATGTAGAGCCCGCTCCCGAGCGGCTCCAGCCGGTACCCCCTGGCGGGGTCGATCGCCGGACCCCTGGCGGCCGCCGGCACGTCCAGATAGTTCCCGATCCGGACTCCGATCGGCGCGATCGAGGGCATGCGCGGGTACGGCGCGTCCACCGGAGCGGGCGCACTGCCTGCCTGGCCCTGCTGCGCGGCCGTGGAAAGGGGCGACACGCACAGGCCGACGAGCAGCATTCCGGCGAGCCGGGAGGGCGAATGACTGGTCATGGCAGCGACTCCTGTCGAGTGTGGCATCCGGACGCTTACCGCTGGGCGTAGCGGGAGAAGACGAAGTCGCTCGCCTTCACCAGCGTGTGGCAGGCGTGGCAGGTGTTCGCGAACTCCGGGCCGTCGCCGAAGGTCCTCCAGGTGCCGGACACCGTGTCGCGCTTGAAGGTGGTGTACCCCCAGCCATCCGTGGCGGGGAAGCGCTTGCTGTCCTTGAGCATGAACGACACCTGGACCAGCGGCCCGGGCAGCGTGACCGGATAGGCCGACACCGGCGCGCCGGTGGCGTGGTGCTTCGCCCACTCGACCTTGACCATCGTCGCGCCGTCGGGGGCGGGGTGGCCGCTGGCCGGAAAGCCATCCTTGTACGCCTGGATCATCGCGGGGTTCCCGAGGATGGCCTTGATGCAGCCGGGCGCGGGCGAGGCGCCGCAGCCGCCGGCGTCGTCGGGCTCGCTCGGCTCGATCACCTGCCACGCGTCGTACCCCTTGAAGTCCGCGAAGGCGATGCCGTTCGGCGAGGTGAGGCGGAAGCGCGCATCCGGCGACTGCCCCGCCAGCACCACGCCGATGACGGCCACGGCGGCGGCGGGAACCACGAGGGCGGCGATGTGCTGGAGCTTCATGGCGGTATCACACCTTTCCGGGAACGCGTGGGCGAGGATCAGGGCGCGCGGCGCAGGGGCTGGAAGGCCGCGCGGAGCTCGGCCGCGAACAGCTCCGGGTGCTCCCACGCGGCGAAGTGCCCGCCGCGGTCGGCCTCGTGGAAGTAGGACAGGTCGCGGAAGGCCCGCCGGGCCCACGTCTCCGGCGCCCGATAGACCTCCTCGGGGAATACCGTGATTGCCACCGGCACCGCGATCTTGTCGGTCTGTTGCGCCCCCGCACTGATGAGGTCGCGTCCGCGCTGCTCCCAGTAGATCCGCGCCGAGGAGGCCGCGCTGTTCGTCAGCCAGTAGAGCGTGAAGTTGTCCAGCACGTCGTCCCGCGTCGGGGACTGGGCCGGATCCTTGCCGTACGACCAGTGCTCGAACCCGGGGTGCACCAGCATCCACCCGGCCAGGCCGGCAGGGGAGTCCGTCAGGCCGTAGCCGACCGCCTGCGGCCGCGCGTTCATCATCCGGACGTAGGCCAGGCCCCCGTTCTGGCCGAACGTCTTCAGCGCGTCCACCACGGCCCGTTCCTCCGCCGAGACGCCCGCGGGCAGGGGGGCGCCGCCGAGCGCGGGGCCGACGTCATCCGGGATCGTCGCCGGCAGGTTGGTGTGGATACCCAGCAGCCCTGCCGGTGCCTGTCGGCCCATGGCCTGGACGATGCCCGCGCCCCAGTCGCCGCCCTGCGCGACGTAGCGCGCGTATCCCAGTCGGGTCATCAGCACACCCAGCGCCTCGCCGATGCGCTCCAGCCCCCACCCCGTTTCGGTCGGGCGGCCCGAGAAGCCGAAGCCCGGCAGCGACGGAATCACGACATCGAAGGCGTCCTCCGCCCGGCCGCCGTACCGGGCCGGGTCGGTAAGCGGGCCGATGAGCTTGATCTGCTCGAACACCGAGCCCGGCCACCCGTGGACGATGAGCACCGGGAGCGCGTTCGGCCGCCCGGAACGCACGTGAATGAAGTGGATGTCGACCCCGTCGATGGTCGTCATGAACTGCGGCAGGGCGTTGAGCGTCGCCTCCGCCTTCCGCCAGTCGTAGCCGTTGCCCCAGTAGCGCACCAGCTCCTGCAACTCGCCGAGCGGCGCGCCCTGCGACCGGTCGGTCACGGTCTCCCGGTCCGGCCAGCGCGTCGCCTGGAGCCGGCGGCGGAGGTCCACGAGGGCCGCCTCCGGAACGGCGACCCGGAAGGGGCGGACGGCATCGGAGGCGGGCAGAGTGGGGGCCGGCAGCGCGGTGGTGGTCATGGTCATCTCCTGTGCGGCGAGGCGGGCGGCGCCGGGCAGCAGCAGGCCACAGGCCGCCGCGAGGGCGGTAGTCAGGCGGAGTCGTGATGTCATGGGAGGCTCCCGGTTCGTGATACCACCACGATACGCGGGCGGGCCGGCAACGCGATTGGACTTTGGTGTTGGTAGCTGCCCCGCGGCGTCACCCGCGCCGGAGGCGCGCCGCCATGTTCACCAGGTCGGGGAGGGAGCCGGCCTTCATCTTGCGCATCACCCGGCCCCGGTGGGCCTTCACGGTGATCTCGCTGATCCCGAGCTCGCCGCCCACCTGCTTGTTGAGCCGGCCCGCGACGACCAGCGCCATGACCTCCCGTTCCCGGCGGCTGAGCGACGCATGACGGGCCTCGAGCCCGCGCATCTGCTCTGCGTCGCCGAGCGCCGCAGTGCTGCGCTGCATGGCCCCCTGGATCGTGCGGAGGAGGTCGTCACCGACCAATGGCTTGGTCAGGAAGTCCACTGCCCCGGCCCGCATGGCGCGGACCGCAAGCGGCACGTCGCCATGTCCGGAGATGAAGATGATCGGCAAGTCGGCCCGGTCGGCCACCAGGGCCTGGAGGTCGCACCCGTTGAGCTGCGGCAGGACCAGGTCGAGCACCAGGCAGCTCGG
>CAYUYF010000096.1:3808-6249 GCA_964449145.1 uncultured Gemmatimonadaceae bacterium
GCGCCCCGGATTGCCCACGATCCTCATCACCGGGTACCCCGACACGCTGAAGCGCCTGCCGCTGCTCGGCGGCACCAACCCGCGGGTCTTCACCAAGCCCTTCGAGGGACGGGAGCTCCTCGCCGCGGTCGGCGACGCGCTCCGGGGCTCCCTTGGGTGAACGTTGCGCAGAGCCGGTTTCGCCGCCATCGTCTGTCATGCCGACAGCACAACCCCTGACTCCGGAGGAACAGCGGTTCGTCCTCTCCAACCTGCCCCCGAGCACGGGGCAGAAGCGGCTCGCGCTCGGCATCGTGCTCGGCCTGATGACCGCCCTCTACCTCGTGCTCGGGCCGTTCGGTGGCATTCACCTCGGGGCGGTCCACTCCTTCGTGGCGGTCTATACCACCGCGATGTTCGTCACCGATTCGATCACCGCGATCCTCCTGTTCGCCCAGTTCTCCATCCTGCGCTCGCGGGCCATCCTCGTCATCGCGAGTGGCTACCTCTTCACCGCCTTCCTCATTGTCCCCTACGTCCTGGCGTTCCCGGGCGTGCTTGCGCCCAGCGGCGTGGTCGGAGGGCTGCAGACCACGGCGCACCTGTACCTGGTCTGGCACTGCGCCTTCCCGCTCTTCGTCCTCGGTTACGCGCTGTCGAAGGACGAGGACCAGGGCCGGCGATTGCCGCAGGGGGAGGTGGGCCCGGCGATCCTCCGGAGCGTCGCCCTGACCGCGGTCGGCGCGACGGTGGTGGCGATCGTGTGCATCCGAGGCACCACCCTGCTGCCGCGCATCATGCTCGATGAGTACAAGTTCGTGCCGGAGTGGCCCTGGGTCGTCGGCGCGCCGATCGCGGTGCTCTGCTCGATCGCGCTGATCGTGCTCTGGTCCCGGCGGCGGTCCATCCTCGATCTTTTCCTGATGGTCGTCCTGTGCGCCTACCTGATCGAGATCCCGCCGCACTACTATCCGTTCCCGGCCCGCTTCAGCACCGGCTGGTACGCGGTGCGCGTCACCAGCCTGATCTCGAGCAGCATCGTCCTGGTCGTGCTGTTATACGAGATCACGGCGCTGTACGGGGGGCTGCTCGCCGCCGTGCTGCGGCAGCGCCGCGAGCGGGAGGCGCGGCTGATGACCGGGGATGCCGTCGCGGCGTCCATCGCGCACGAGGTCCGGCAGCCGCTGACGGCGATGGTGACCACCGCCGATGCCGGGCTGCGGTTCCTGGACCGCTCGGCCCCGAATCTCGACCGGGCCAAGGAGGCCTTCCGGAACATTGCCGCGGACGGCCATCGGGCGGCGGCGGTGGTGGCCAGCCTGCGCGCCAACTTCAAGGCCAACGTCCAGGAGCGCACCTCGTTCGACCTCAACGAGCTGATCCAGGAGGCGCTGGCGCTGGGGCATGGAGAGCTGCAGGAACACGACGTACTGGTCCGTGCCGAGCCGAACCGGGGGCTGCCGGCCGTCCGGGGCAACCGGGTTCAGCTCCAGCAGGTGCTGCTCAACCTGGTCCTGAACGCGGTGGACGCGATGGCGGTGAGGGAGGAACCGAGGATCCTGACCGTCACCTCCGAAGCGCACGACGCCGACCGCGTCATGGTCTCGGTGGCCGACACCGGGGCGGGAATCAGCGCGGAGCACACCGAGCGCATCTTCAACCCGCTATTCACCACCAAGTCCGGCGGCATGGGGCTGGGGCTCTCCATCTGCCGGGCCATCATCGAGGCGCACGAGGGCCGGATGTGGTTTGCCGCCAACCAACCCTGCGGCACCATCTTCCACTTCACCCTCCAGGCCAGCCCTCCCGAGTCCGCGGCGGGCTGATCAGCCGCGCGGATCCCGGGGGCCGACCACCGGGATCTCCAGCAGCGCGGCCATCCGGACCAGCTCGGCGAGTGAGCCGGCTCGCATCTTCTTCATGACGTTGCCGCGGTGGATCTGCAGCGTGATCTGGCTGATCCCGAGCTCGGCTGCCGCCTGCTTGTTCAGCAGCCCGCTGGCGACCAGCGGCAGCACTTCCCGCTCCCGCGCCGTCAGGGTCGTGAATCGCTCCCGCAGGCCAGCCAGCTCGGCGCGGGTTCGGCCGGCGGCGCGGTTCTGCGCCAGCGCCGCATGGACCGCACCCAGCAGCTCCGCCTCCTTGAACGGCTTGGCCAGGAAGTCCACCGCGCCGGCCTTGATGGCGCGGACGGAGGAGGGGATGTCCCCGTGGCCGGTGATGAACACGATATGCGGGTGATGGCCGTGCGCCATCCGGTCCTGGAGCTCCAGGCCGTTGATGTCGGGGAGTTCCACGTCCAGGATCAGGCACGCCGGCCGGTCGGACCGGGGATACGCCATATACTCGGCCGCGGACCCGAACGCCACGGCGTGCATATCGTGGCTGGCCAGCAGCTCGGTCAGCGACTCGCGGATCCTGCGGTCGTCATCCACGATGAATACGATGTGATCGTCCGCCAT
>CAYUYF010000097.1:0-6104 GCA_964449145.1 uncultured Gemmatimonadaceae bacterium
CGCACGCAGCGGGTGCAGAGGATGCAGAGCGACATGTCGTGCTGGATCATGACGTCGCCGGGGCGCTCGTCGCCGGCGCGCAGCGCCAGCTCCCGGCTGGGCCTGAGCGGCACGTCGTAGCGCACCACGTACTCCTCGAACTCGTTGCGAGGCTGGGCCCGGCCGCCGTTGGCCAGGTGCTCGGAGGGGTAGCGCTCCAGCAGCAGGCTCAGCACACCCTGGCGGGCCTCCACGGCAGGGGCCGATTCGGTCTCGATCACCATGCCGTCGGCGGCGGCGGTATAGCAGGCAGGCTGCAACTTGCCCTGGCCCTCCACCGACACCAGGCACACCCGGCAGTTGGCCACCGTCGGCAGCTTGGGGTACCAGCAGAGCGTGGGGATGTCCACCTGATTCTGGCGGGCAACGTCGAGGATCGTCTGCCCCGGTGTATACGAGCAGGCGGCCCCGTTGATCTTTATGGAAGGCATTGGACTCCGTTGCGCTTCAGGAATCGGGATGGATCTTCTCGAATATAGACGCCGACCTGCTGCCCGAGAAGCACGCTGGGTCAGCGGCGCTGTCTCATCCTACCGGATATTCTGAGAGGGGCAAGGCGGGTGGAGCGGCTTCAGGCGGGCACATCACGGGACTCGGCCGCCACTCGGGACTCGGCGGGGGCCGGTTTGCCGAGCAACATGCCATACGACCGGGCGGGCTTGCGGTGTCCGGAGGCTCCGTCCTCTCTCGACCAGGCGCCGTAGTGCGTCAGCAGCGCCTCCGGGGCGAGAGCGTGCTCACTCGGCAGGATCAGGTGAACGCCACCGGGGGCCGTGCGGTCCATCAGGCGCTGCAGGATCGCTCCACGGGCGGGGCCGGTGACCCCATCAAGCGCCCCGGTGTCGAGGACCACGATCTGGACCCGGTCCGGGACCTCGGAGGGCAGGTGACCGAGCGGGGTGACGAAGGTGGTGCAGAGATGCCCCAGCGCCTCCTCTGCCACCCGCGACTCCACCTGATCCACGAAGGTCATGTCCGGCCCGAAGAAGAGGACTTCCACGTCGTGGGCGGCGAGCAGGTAGGCAACCGGTGCGGCATCGTTCCCGACGACCAGCGCCGCATCGCCCGGCTCCAGCCGGGGCAGGAGCTCGATCACCGGGCAGCGGCGGTCGATGCCCCAGCGGGTGGGCTCCCGCTGCGACTGGCGGAGCTTGCGGAAGTGGCGGGACCAGCGACTATACGGCTGCAGGCCCAGCCGCTTGCGCACCAGGCGGTCCACCCAGTCGCTGAGCAGCACTTCCGTGAGCAGGAATTGATCGCCGCGGGCCGATTCCATCTCGGCAATCGCTTCGTCGCCCAGGTCGAGGACTTCCCGGCGCGAGAGGCTGTTCTTGAAGCTCTCGATGCGCTGCAGGATGTACTCGTCGTACTGCTGCCTGAGCGAGGGGGCGGCCCGGCGGCGGGGTTGCTGCTGGAGCTGGAGCGCAGTCCGCATCTAGTGGATATGCTACCTGGGCTGAACCTATGGGGAATAAGCGGTAAGGCCGTGCCCCCTAAAGTGGTATGTGAAGGCCGATCGGTCAACATTCGGGATCCCTTCCGGGCGGGTGCTGGGGGGGTACCTTGCAGGGGGGACCCCCAAGGGAGGGAGCATGAAGCGGTTGGTACCGGGACTGGGCGGGTTGGTGATCGCGGCGGGATTCTCGGCCTGGGCGTACGGGCGGCTGCCGGGTCAGGTGGTCACGCATTGGGGGATCGATGGGCGCCCCGACGGCTATTCCTCGCCGCTGGTGGCGTCCGTGCTGCTGCCGGCGGTGGGCTTCGCCATGGCGATGATTTTCCTGGTCCTGCCCCGCATCGATCCCCGGCCGGGAGCGTACACCACGCCCCGCAGCCCGTACTGGGTGCTCGCCAATGCGGTGCTCGCGCTGCTCGCGGTGCTGCACATTCTGGTGCTGGGCCACGGCCTGGGCTGGGCGGTGAACGCCGCGGCGGTGGTCTCGGTGGCGGTCGGCGCCCTGTTCGTGCTGATCGGCGCCCTGATGCCGAGGATGCAGCCGAGCTGGTTCATGGGCATCCGTACCCCGTGGACCCTGTCGGACGATCAGATCTGGGAGGCCACCCATCGGCTCGGCGGGCGCTTGTTCATCGCCGCGGGAGTGGTCATCGCTCTTTCGTCGCTGGCGGCGGGAAACTGGTGGCTGGTGGGGGCGATCGCGCTGGCGGTGATCCTGGCCCTGGTGCCGGTGGGATACAGCTGGTGGCTGTGGCGGCAGAAAGGCCCGGCCGGCGCCGCTACTCGGCCCTGAGCACCGCGCCTTTGAGGTAGCCGGTCTCGGGGATGGTGATCACCTCGGGGTGGTCTTCCCCCGGGCTCAGCTGGTGGGTGAGGGTCAGGTGCCGGCCGCTGTCGGCCGCCGCCGAGGCCAGCATGTCCATGAAGGCATCACGGCGGACATGGCCGGAGCAGGAGGCGGTGAGCAGCACGCCGCCCGGCGCGAGCAGCTTCATGGCCCGCAGGTTGATCTCCTTGTAGCCGCGGAGCGCCTGTGGCACCGCCCCTCGGGTCTTCGCAAAGGCGGGTGGGTCCAGCACGATGGTATCGAACCGCCGCCGCTCCCGCTCGAACCGCCGGAGCAGCTCGAAACAGTCTCCCTCCAGCCACTCCAGATTGGTGAATCCGTTCCGGGCCGCGTTGGCCTCCCCCCGTGCCAGTGCCTCGGCGCTGGCGTCGATGGCGGTCACTCGGGCGGCGCGAGTGGCCAAGTGCAGCGCGAAGCTGCCGTGGTAGGTGAAGCAATCGAGCGCCGTTCCCCCCGGGCGGGTCAGGGAGGCGGCCAGCAGCCGGTTGGGCCGCTGGTCCAGGAACGCGCCGGTCTTCTGGCCAGTCCACGGAGCGGCCAGGTAGCGCACTTCCCCCTCGAGGAATTCGATCTCCTCGGGCACGGCGCCGGCCGCCAGTTCCACGTTCTCGGGCAGGCCCTCGTGGCGACGGACCCCGACGTCGTTGCGGAGCAGGATGCCCGCAGGGGAGAACAGCTCCGTCAGCACGTCCAGGATGACGGGGCGCATCGTCTCGAGTCCGGCGGAGAGCAGCTGGACCACCAGCCAGCGATCGTAGCGGTCTACCACCAGCGAAGGGAGGCCATCCCCCTCGCCGTGGACCACCCGGTAGGCCGAGGCTCTGATGGCGGAGCGCCGCCCATGGGCGGCGGCGATGCGGTCCCGCCACCAGTCGCGGCCCGGAGCGATGTCCTCGCGGGTGAGCAGTCGGAGCCGGATCTCTGATTTGGGGGAGTACAGCGCCACTCCGAGGAACTTCCCCCGGCGATCCGCCACCCGGCACAGGCCGGCGAGGCCCGGTTCCTCGGCAACGTCGCTCCGGAAGATCCACGGATGGCCCCGGTTCCAGCGGGCGGCCCCTTTGGGCGTGACGGTCGCCGCGGACAGGGTGGCGTGTTCGGTGGAGCGGGCGGGCATCCCGGTGCTAGCCGCGCGCCCGGTCGGGGCGCAGGACGGTGGCCCCGCGCAGGTAGACGTGGCGGATCTCTTCCCGGGTGCGGCGGGTGTAGGCGTGCACCAGCAGCCGGATGCACATGGGCAGCGAGCCCGGCACCATGATTTCCGTTGAGTGCAGCAGGGCGACGATATTCCAGCCGTAGACCTCCGCCGCCCGGGCCGGGAAGGCGGCGTTGAGGTCGGCGGTCATGGTGAACAGCCCGCTGACGATATCATCCGGATCGAGGCCGTTGGCCTCGATGAGATTGCGGAGCAGTTCGTCGGTCGCCTCGAGGATCAGCTGGGCCTCGTTGGCCTCGACCGTCGTGGCGCCGCGAATGCCGTGCAACCGGGGAGAGGGACGCTCAGGCATGGGGAATAATCTAGCCGCGCACCTGCGACTCATGCTGGTGACCGACGATGCCCTCGTGGCCGGCCGGGACTTGGAGGACCTCGCCACCCGGGCGGTGCGGGGCGGGGTGACCCTGGTCCAGCTCCGCCTCAAGCAGGCCGGCCCGCGCGAACTCCTCGCCCAGGCGCGGGCACTCCGGGCGGCGCTCGCCGTGCCGGTGCTGGTCAACGACCGTCCGGACATCGCGCTGGCGGCGGGGGTGGGGGTCCACCTGGGTCCCGACGACCTGCCGGTAGGGATGGCCCGGGCGCTGCTCCCGCCCGGTGCCATCATCGGTACCTCGGTCGGGACCGACGCCGAACTGGCGCAGGCGCTGGAGCGGGGGGGGGCCGACTACTGGGGTATCGGCCCCTGGCGCCAGTCCAGCACCAAGCAGGACGCCGGCGCCCCGCTCGGCGTCGAGGGCTTCGCGCGGTTCGCACGGCAGAGCGGTGGGCGGCCCTGCATTGCAATCGGTGGGGTGAGGCCGGAGGACGTGCCGGCGGTGCTCGCCGCGGGCGGAGCAGGCGTGGCGGTGGTGTCGGGGATTCTCGGGGCGGAGGACGTGGAAGCGGCCGCCCGGGCCTACGCCGAGCGGCTGCGTTAGCGCCGTGCTACCGCGCCTGGGGCTGGGCGCGGCGGATTGAGCTGATCGCCCGGTTGTGTTCCGCCAGGGTGCGGCTGAACTGGTGATGCCCGTCCGGCTTGGCCACGAAGTAGAGCCAGGGCACCGAGGCGGGATAGAGCGTCGCCTCCAGGCTCTCCAGCCCGGGGGAGTTCACCGGGCCCGGCGGCAGGCCGGCGTGCAGGTAGGTGTTGTACGGAGAGGGAAAGGCGTAGTCCTTGAAGTACAGGCGCGATTTCCGCTGGCCGGTCTTGAGCTGGATGGCGTACTGCACCGTCGGGTCGGCCTGCAGCGCCATCCCGCGCCGCAGCCGGTTGTGGTACACCCCGGCGATGATCGCCCGCTCGTCGTCGTGACGTGCCTCTCCCTCCACGATGGACGCCAGCGTCACCAGTTCCAGTCGTGACAGCTTCAGAGTATCCAGCCGGCGGTCCCACTCGGGGCGCCAGCGCCGGGCAAATTCTCCTGTCATCGCCTCGAGCAGCGCCGCCGGAGTGACCGGGAGCGGCAGGGTGTAGGTCTCCGGGAGGAGAAACCCCTCCAGTGTGCTGGCCTGGAGCCCCAGCTCCTGCCGCAGCGAAGGCTCTCCCGCCGCCACCAGCACCGACTCCGACGGGAGCCCGAGCCGCTCTCCCGCCAGTTCCGCGAACTCCACCAGGGTCAGGCCCTCGGGAATCGTGATCCTGGTGGTGGCCACCCGGCCGTCCCGAAGGGTGCGGAGGATCTCCCGCTGACCGGTCCCGGGGAGGATATCGTAGATCCCGGCCTGGATGGCCCGGTCCCCCCGGGTCAGGCGGGCGAGGACCCGGAAACGAATGGACGAGGTGATCAGGCCGCGGGCGATCAGGGAATCCGCCACCATCCGAAGGCTGGCGCCCTCGGGGACGGTGAAGCGCACCGCCTGCCCGGTCACCGGCGGCCCGGCGCACCCCGCCGCCACGGCTGTCCACAGGAGCATCGCGGCGAGGCGCATGGTGCTGGCTCTCATTGCCCGCTCCCGCGCCGCACATCCAGGAACGCCTGCAGCAGGACGGCGGCCGCCAGCGCGTCCACCGCCTCCTTCCGGCCCCGGGTCGAGCCGCCCTGCTCCCGGATCAGCGAGAGCACCCGGGCGGTGGTCATCCGCTCATCCTGATACTCCACCGGCAGGCCGGTCCGCTTGCCGGCGAGGGTCCCCACCTCACGGGCGGCCACGGCACTGGCTCCCTCCGCCCCTTCGGGCGTGAGCGGCAGGCCGACCACGATGCCGGCCGGCTGGTGCTCTGCGATGTGCTCGAGGAAGCGGGGCATGGGGAAGCGTTTCCCTGGCCGGCGCACCAGGGTGTCCAGCGGCGACGCGAGGATCTGGCTTTCATCGGAAAGGGCGAGGCCCAAGCGGACCTCGCCCCAGTCGATGGCGATGATTCTGCCCTCCCGCGGAATCGGCATGCCGGCGGGGATGGCGGCCCTACTGCGCCATGGTGGCGAAGAACTCCTTGTTGGACTTGGTGCGCTTCATCCGCTCCAGCAGGAATTCCAGCGCCTCCACCGGCGGCATGTCGGCCAGGAAGTTCCGGAGCAGGTACACCCGGTTGAGCTCGTCCTTGTCCATGAGGAGCTCTTCCTTGCGGG
>CAYUYF010000098.1:0-5394 GCA_964449145.1 uncultured Gemmatimonadaceae bacterium
AGGTCGTCCACAAGGATGTCCACCAGAGGCCGTGCTCCCGCGTCAGTGATAGCCTTAATACGTGCATACTTACGCGTCCGGTCCGGCGTGACGAGATGGTCATACGCGCGGCTGCCGGTTCCCTTGCCGACGTAGAACGCCTTGGCCGGAGAGGACCGCGGGTCCTTGAGCGCGTAGACGTAGTAGAAGTTCGTCGCCATCCCTGTGGCCTACCTTCTAGTTGAGCTGCGAGGACTGGCAGCGAGCGAGTGCTGGCGGCAATGGAGATCAACCTATCTCCGAGCAGAGACTTCGCTAGGCAGGGGAGCCTTTGGGGGCTGCGACTCCCGGACTCGTGGCCGCCGCAGAATGCGCTCCTTCCCGCTTTCCTCAACTCCCCCCCCCTCCTCCCCACCGTCCCACCCCCGCTGTATCCTATCCCCATGTCTCCCAGGCCCCGCCCGAACCCCGGCGCCCCGCGCCGGGTCTCCAAGACCGAGCGCTGGCTCAACCTCCTCGCCTTCCTGCTCGACCGCCGCTACCCCGTCCCCCGCGAGCAGATCCTCACCCAGGTCGAGGACTACCGCTCCGAGTGGGTCGGCGGCGATGCCAAGGCGAAGGAATCCGTCCGACGGAAGTTCGAGCGCGACAAGAGCGAGCTCCGCGACCTCGGCATCGTGATCGAGCCCGGGCCCCAGCGGGTCACCGCCGGCCACGCCGCCGTCGCGGTGGACGCCTACCAGCTCCGCGCCCGCGACCTCTACCTCCCCTACCTCGAACTCACCACCGACCCCAGTGTCCGGCAGTCGGCGGCACCGCCTTACGCCCTGCCGTCCGTCGCCCTCAAGCCCGATGAGTTCGCCGTGCTCCGCCGCGCCGCCGAACGGGTCCTCGCCCTGGGCGACACACCACTCGGCGCCTCCGCCCAGTCGGCGCTCCGCAAGCTGTCGTTCGACCTCCCCGGCGTCGCCTCCGCCGCCGACGAGATCGGCCTCTCCCAGCCGGTCCATCCCGGCTTCGAGAAGGTGTTCGCCGTGCTCCGCGAAGGGGTGGAGACCCGCACCCCCGTCACCTGCCGCTACTACGCCATCGGGAGAGACAAGGAGGAAGAACGGATCATCGAACCCTACGGGCTGATGCTGGCCTGGGGCCACTGGTACTGCATCGCCCGCGCCCCCGAACGACAGGCCATCCGGGTCTTCCGGCTCGACCGCATGCGAACCGCCGCCCTCGCCCCCGGTGATCCCGCGCGATTCACCGTGCCGGCCGGGTTCTCCATCGAGGACTACCTCGACCGCGCCCCCTGGGAGCTGTCCGAGGCGCCCGCCGTTACTACCCGGGTCCGCATCGGCTTCCCCCACTCCCGCTGGGTCGTGGCCGAAGATCTGGGACGGGTGATAGACCCGGTGGACGCCGAGGGCGGCGCGCTGTTCGAGTTCGACGTGCGGGCCCCCGACGCCTTCATCCGCTGGCTGCTCCCCTTCGGCCCCCAGGCCGAGATCCTCGACCCCGCCGACCTTGCCTCCCGGCTTGCCGCCGAACGCGAGCGGCTCCGCGCGGTCTACCGCTGACATGCCCGAATTCGCCAGCACCCAGATCCAGCGGCTCGTCACGCTGGTGGCGCGGATGTCGCAGCGTGACAACGGGCATCCCATCCGCTACGCCGCCGCCGCCCGCCAGCTCGGCGTGAGCGAGGCGGTGCTCAAGGGCGACCTCAAGGTGCTGCTCGATCTCACCGAGAGCTACAAGCCGTGGCTCGGCAGCCTCTCCGTCTCGATTACGGCCGGCGGCTTCACGCTGGGGAGCCGGGGCGCCTTCCGGCGGCCGTTCCGGCTGAGCCGGGACGAGGCGCTCACCCTCATCCTCGGGCTCGCCGCGGTGCGGGGCGGGATGGCGCTCGCCGCCCGGCTGGGCGCCGGGTTCGGCGCCGCGCCCGATAACGGCGAGGTGGAGCGGAGCTGGGCCCTCGGCCCCACCCCCGGCGAGGGGGTCGCCCGGCTGCTCGCGCTGGTGCGAGGCGCCCGGGACGAGCACAGGAAGCTGGAGATCCTCTACGCCGCGAGCAGCGGCGAGCCGTCGCGCCGCATCGTCCACGTGCACCAGGTGGTGCAGGCGAGGGGCGCCTGGTACCTGGTGGCCTGGTGCGAAAAGGCGGCGGCTCGGCGCACCTTCCGGGTGGAACGGATCCTCGAGGCCAGCGAGCGGGGGGAGACGTTCGTGCCCAGGCCCGAGCTGGCCCGGGTGCAGGCGCTGGGCGACCTGCTCGACGCCGACGGCGCGCCCCGGGCCCGCATCGCCTTCGGCACGACGGTCGCGCGCTGGGTGCGGGAACGCTACCCCGATGGCGAGGACGCGCCCGACGGCCGCTACGTGGTGAGCCTCCCCGTGGCCGACCCGCGCTGGCTGGCACGCGAAGTACTCCAGTACGGCGCCGAGGCCGAGGTATTGGGGCCGGAGGGGATGCGGGAGTTCGTGAAGGGGATGGTGGGGTGATAGGCGATTAGGCGAAGTGCGCAACGAGGAGGGACGCCGCGGAGGGGGAGGGTCGGAGGGCGCGTAGGCGCGAGACGGACCAACTCTCCCGGGCACCCGCGCCTCCAGCGCCTGGAGACCCTCCCCCTCCGTGGCGGCCCGACCAACCCATGCGGCCTCCCCCTCCGCGGCGTCCCTCCTGGCTCGCGAACAACGAAGCGCCGAGCCGCCGAGCCGCCGGGCCGCCGTCCTTACGCGCTCAGCGCCTCGACGACCGCTCTCGGGTTCGCGGCGGCCACCCTGAGCAGGGCTCGGGCCGGGCCGTCAGGAACCCGGCGGCCCTGCTCCCAGTTCCGGAGCGTGGCCAGGCTCACGCCGATCATCAGCGCAAACTCGGCCTGGGTCACATCCAGCTTCTCCCGAATGCCTCGCACGTCAGCGGGCGCGAAGCTGGTCGCCCGCGCGGGGCGCAGCCGGCCCCGCCGGATCTTCCCCGCCTGCCTGATGCTGGCGGCGAGCTTCTTGAACTCGGTAGGGTTCATGCAAACCTCCTTGATCAGGCTGCGAACCGGCTTGAGGCGGTGTCAGACCGTTGACGCGGCCCTGTGGTCAGCGCTGACTGATCAGCCGGTCGTAGTCCGCGTGTGAGCCGACCCAGAACCAGACTATGAGGTCGCCGTCTCGAACCCCCAGTGCCCGGTACCCGAGCCCGACCCGGGCTGAGTAGATCGGCCGTGACGGGTGGACCTGCTTGAACTGCAGGCCTGGGTGCCAAGGATCCTGCTGAAAGATGCGGTAGGCCAGCCGGGCCTGGGCGCGGACCTGCTCGGGTAGGGCCGCTAGCGCTTTGCGGAAGCGCTCAGTGGTCCTGGAGGTCAAAGGGCGTTCGGATCAAGCGGTTCGGTGCGGTCTGCTCGGTGCTCCCCAAGCGCCTCTTCGGCGAATCGAGCCAGGGTGTCGGCCGATCGGTCGAACGAGCTCTGCCAAAGAGGTTCAGCCTGAACCTCGGCGAGAATGGCGGCAGCGAGTGCGTCCTGTGCGGGCGGCGACAGGCGGGCAGCGGCGGCAAAAGCTTCCTCGAGGAGCTTGGTCATCGGTGCATCCGTTGAGGGATGAAAGGGAATCTAAGCTCCTGCCGTTCCCGGGCGAGTATCCGAAAACCGCACGACAGTGGGTCGGGCTGCCGCGTAGGGAGAGGGGTCTCCGGGCGCTGGAGGCCACGTTTGGTTGGTCGGGCCGCCACGGAGGGGGAGGGGCCTCCGGGCGCTGAAGGTGCGGCTAATCCCCCACTGTCCCACCCCCCAACTATCATTCCGCTGCAGGGAAACCAGCCCACCTAGCCAAGGAATGCAGGCAGGACGTCGCGATTTGAGGAGCCAGCTTGTGGCGCGACGCTAAACAATTCCCACTAAAGAGGTTCACCCGTACCACGGGAGGCATCATGCCTCGCAAGTCCCGCAGCATCCGGCCGCAGTCGCTCGCCTGGCGTCCCACCAGCTACTGGGACCTCGCCGGCCCGGTCTCCGCCATCGTCGTCAACGTGAAGGGCACCGTGCGCCGCAGTCTCATCCGGGACGCGCTGCAGGGTGAGCCCGTGGCGTTCCCCCTGGACGACCTCACCCGGGAGGAGCTGCCGCCTGGCGAGCGGCAGGCCTGGGGCCGCATCCACCCCGCCTGCATGGGCGGCGAGTACCTGCCCAGCTACCTGCCGGGAGAGGTGGAGATCGCCAGGATCCAGCTCAAGTCCATGCTCAGCGACGTGATCAGCATCCGCGCCCGGCGCGCGGGCCGGATCCACTACCGGGTGGTGGACGAGTATCCCGAGCATCACACCATGACCCTGATCCCCCAGACCTCGGCCC
The DNA here is from genome assembly GCA_964449145.1 of uncultured Gemmatimonadaceae bacterium. Classification (GTDB taxonomy): domain Bacteria; phylum Gemmatimonadota; class Gemmatimonadetes; order Gemmatimonadales; family GWC2-71-9; genus JADJOM01. The sequence continues at coordinate 4,314 of CAYUYF010000098.1, forward strand.
GGCCGCTCACGCTGGGCGGCATGGTCCGGCTGCTCTGGAGCGTCCGGGAGTCGGAGGGCGAGGGCCCGGGGTTCGTCGCCTACAGCCTCGACTCGAGCATCGAGGCCGGCGATGACCGGGAGACGGTCGAGAGGTTCATGACGGTCCAAAGCGAGATCTACCCGGAGCTGGGCAGGCTGATCGCCCAGGGGATCGACCGGTATCTCAATGTGAAGTACCCGGTGCAGTTGGAGGAGGAGGAGTAATACCGTGGTCGGGGCGCCGCGGAGGGGGAGGGGCCTCCGCGGCGTTCCTCATTGTCTCTACCTCGGGCTCGCTGGGCCGCCGAGTGTCCCACCCTCCCCCCATCTTGGTCGCTCCCCTCGCCGGAGCGCCCCATGCGGCCCCTCCTTGGAGTCCTCGCGCTGGTCTTGGCCTTCCCCCTCTCCGCCCAGAGCTACCGTGGCTGTGGCGCGACTTACGGCACCTGCACCTCGGTCAGGATGGCCGCCATTCCCCAGCCGGACGGCACCTGGATGGTGACGCTCACCGTCTCGAACGCCTCAGGCGTTCGGAGTTCGATCGTGGACGAGGTCATGTTGCACTGGGCGACTGACGACTGGAATCTAGGCGGAATGGGCGAGTACCGGATCACCGACGCCACCGGAGAGGGCCTCATCTCCGACTATATGCCGGTGACCGGGCTCGGTCTCGCCGGCTTCTGGGGCTACCGCGAGCACCTGGACAACGAGACTAACGACGTCATGTGGGGGCAGTCAGCAGGCGCGGAGTCCACCGACTGCGCCAGAGACCCCGCCTGTGCCGCCCTCCGCATCCCGACGTCCTACGGCCCGCGCGGTGATACCGCCTCCGTCGCGTATCACCACGGTCCGGTCACCTTCCGCTTCACGCTGAACGGGTTCGATCCGCAGAGGTCCTTCATTACGGTGAGGCAGACCTACATCGATGGCGTGGGCGGAGAGACCTACGCCCTGAGCCCGGTCACCGCGACACCGGAGCCGGTGACGATGACCCTGGTCGGGGCGGGGCTGGCGGGGGTGGGGCTCGCGCGGCGCAGGCGGCGGTCGGGCGGGTAAGCGGC
>CAYUYF010000099.1:0-5272 GCA_964449145.1 uncultured Gemmatimonadaceae bacterium
TCACCCAGGGGTGGGAGATGACCTCCCCCTCCTCCGCCCCGCCCTTGTCCATCCATCGGGCGATGCGGTCCGACCCGAACAGCCGCATCAGGTCGTCTTCCAGCGACAGGAAGAAGAGCGAGCGGCCCGGATCGCCCTGGCGGCCGGCGCGGCCGCGCAGCTGACGGTCAATCCGGCGGGACTCGTGCCGCTCCGTGCCTACGATCTGGAGGCCGTCGGTATCCACCTGCTTGGCCACGTCCGCGCCGAGTTTGATGTCGGTGCCGCGGCCGGCCATGTTGGTCGCAATCGTGATCGAGGCGCGCTGGCCGGCCCCGGCCACGATCTCCGCCTCCCGCTGGTGGTACTTGGCGTTGAGCACCTCGTGCTTGAGCCCCCGCCGCTTGAGCTGGCGGGAGAGCGTCTCCGAGGTCTCCACCGTGACCGTGCCGATCAGCACCGGCAGGCCGGCCTGGTGCAGCCGCTCGACCTCATCCACGATGGCGTTGTTCTTCTCCCGCCGGGTCTTGTAGATCTGGTCTTCCTCATCCCGCCGGCGCACCGGCCGGTTGGTGGGGATGATCGAGACCTCCAGCCCATAGATGGTGAAGAACTCCTGCTCCTCCGTCTCGGCCGTGCCGGTCATGCCTGACAGCTTGTCGTACATCCGGAAGTAGTTCTGGATGGTGATCGTGGCCAGGGTCTGGGTCTCGCCTTTGACCTGCACTCCTTCCTTGGCCTCGACCGCCTGGTGCAGGCCGTCGGCCCAGCGGCGGCCGGCCATGATGCGGCCGGTGAACTCGTCCACGATCATCACCTGGCCCTCCTGCACCAGGTAGTCCACTTCCTTCTCGTAGAGCGCGTGCGCCTGCAGCAGCTTGTGGATGATGTGCAGCTTCTCGCTCTTGATGGCGTACTCCGACTCCACCTCCCGCCGGCGGATCACCCGCTCCTCCGGGGTGAGAGCCGGGTCGCGGTCGATCCGATGCACCTCTTCGGAAATGTCCGGCACCAGGAACAGCGACGGATCGTTGGGCGACATCGCGGCGGCGCCCCGGTCGGTCAGGTGCACGCTGTGGCCCTTCTCGTCCAGCACGAAGTACAGCGCTTCCTCGAGCTCGCGCATGGACTGCTGCCGCATGGGCAGCTTCCGGTCCGCAATGTGGTCCAGCTCCATCCGCTGCACGGCACTCTTGATCCCGGGCTCGTTGAGCAGCTTGAGCAGCTTCTTGTTCTTCGGCATGCCCAGCCGGGCGATGTAGAGCTTGAGCGCGCCATCGGACAGGGTCTTGGGATCGTCCAGCAGCGGCTCCGCCTCGGCCAGCAGGTTGCTGGCCACGGCCGACTGCTTCTTGACCAGCTCCGCGACGTGCCGGTTGGACACGGCGTACTTGTCGTCGTTCTCGTTGCCGACCGAGCCGGAGATGATCAGCGGCGTCCGGGCCTCGTCGATGAGGATCGAGTCCACCTCGTCGATGATGGCGTAGGAGTGCTCCCGCTGGACCCGCTGGTCCAGACTGAAGACCATGTTGTCGCGGAGGTAGTCGAAGCCGAACTCGTTGTTGGTGCCATAGGTGATGTCCGCCCCGTAGGCAGCCCGGCGCTCCGGCGAGGAGGGCTCGGTGTCGTCCAGGCAGCGGACCGTCAGGCCCAGGTAGGAAAAGACGTGTCCCATCCACTGGGAGTCGCGCCGGGCCAGGTAGTTGTTGACGGTGACGAGGTGGGCGCCCCGGCCGGTGAGGCCGTTGAGGTACAGCGGCAGGGTGGCGACGAGGGTCTTTCCCTCACCGGTGGCCATTTCGGCAATCCGCCCGCGGTGCAGCACGATGCCGCCGATGAGCTGCACGTCGTAGGGGACCATGTCCCAGACCATCTCGCGGCCGGTCACCATCACCTTGGTGCCCATGAGCCGCCGGCAGGCCTCGCGTACCGTGGCGAAGGCTTCCGGCAGAATCTGATCCAGGAAGGCCGCCGTCTCCTTCTTGAGGCTGTTCTCCACGCCATGGAAGCGGTCTTCCAGCTTGTCGCGCTCCACCGGGTCGGCGCAGTCGTGCCGGAGCTGCCGCGCCTCCTCCAGTTCGGCCTTGAGGGCGCCGACACGTTCGTGCAGGCGGGCGCGGAAGGCGGCCGTCTGGCCCTGCAGTTGCTCCTCGGAGTATCCAGCGAGTACGGCTTCGTGCTGTTTGATCTCGGCGACGATCGGGGCGAGCTTCTTGCGCTCACGGTCATACCGGGTACCCAGTACCTTCGCCAGCAGTGTGTTAAGCATCCGGCAAATATAACTCCCCGTCATGGATGATCCGGGCCACCGGGTCCGGGACCCAGAAGCGGATGGACCGGCCGGCCGCGACCCGCTCCCGGATCGCGGTGGCCGAGATCTCGATGGCTGGAACCAGGACCACCCGGACCGGCCAGGGCAGTGCCGGCAACACCGCCCCCGGCCGGTTCAGGAGCACCAGCGTGGCGAGCCCTGGCAGCGCTCCCGCCTCCCGCCACAGCGGCATTTCGGCCGCGGCGTCGGCCCCGACCAGCAGGGCAAACTCGGCGGCCGGTTCACGTTCCCGCAGCGCGCGGAGGGTATCCACGGTGTACGATGGCCCGCTGCGGTGCAGTTCCAGGGGCTCGAGGGAAAAGCGCGGTTCGCCGGCGATCGCCGCCTCCACCATGCGCGCCCGCTCAGCCGCTGGGGCCGAGTGCCGGCCGGTCTTGAAGGGCTGCTCGCGCGCCGGGACGAAGCGAAGCTGCTCCAGCCCCAGCGTCTCCAGCGCCACCTGGGCGACGACCAGATGCCCGTGGTGGATGGGATCGAAGGAACCGCCGAACAGGCCGATCATTGGGTGGGGAAACGGCGAGGAGGGCGCGCGCGGCGGGCGCCGCGCCTACGTCCCCGCCGGGATCTGGCAGGCCAGGTCGAGACCCGGCGTCGTGGGGTGAAACCGCCGCAGGTGGGCGCAGGTCTCCTGCAGGTCCTCCGTGTAGCCGAGGGCCCGGTACGCCGCCACCAGCCTGAGGAGGGCCGCCGGCGTTACGGCCGCCCGCGGATAGGTCGCGGCGATGTCCTTGAGGTACAGAATGGCCGAATCGTATGCCTTGAGCCGGAAGTAGTAGTTGGCCGCCTTGAACTGCTTCTCGGCGAACCGGTCCTCCAGGTTCACGATTCTGAGCCGGGCCCGGGGAGCGACCGGCGAATCGGGGTAGCGATTGAGCAGCTCCTGGTAGGTGGCGAGGGCGGTCTGCCCGTAGGTGGGGTCCAGTTCGGGGCGGGTCCACAGGTCGGCATAGGCATCCCCGGCCCGCAGCAGCGCCAAGGGAGCCAGCGAGGAGGTCGGGGTCTCATCCGACACCTTTCGGAACTCCCGGGCCGCCTCAAGCTGGTTCTTCATCCCGAACTGGGCCTCGGCCACCCGGAAGCGCGCGTGGATGGCGAGCGTGTCGCCGGCGGGCACTTCCAGGGTGACTCGCTCGAACTGGGTGATGGCCTTGGCCCACCGGCCGCGGCGGTACTCCGCCATGGCGCGGTCCCACAGCGAGTCCACGGCCGCGCGTGAGATCCCGGCGACCGGCCCGGGGGCGGCAGGGGTGGAACGGCCGCCACAGGCCAGCAATGCCAACAGGGCCAGCAGCGCCGCGGTGCGGCTCGACACACGATGGATCAAGACGTTCTCCTCAGGGTCACTCCAGCACCGGGGCCGGGACCGGCGCACCCACCTGGGTGAGCCGGGCCGAGGCCTGGGCCGCGATGGAATCGGTCGGGTTGGCGGCGATCGCATCCTGCCACGCCAGGGTGGCGCCGAGGAGATCGCCCAGGGCCCGGCGCGCGTCGCCGAGGCCGATCAGCGCCAGGCGGGCCCCATCGCTCTGCTTGTCGGCGGCCACCACGCGGCTGAACCAGTCCACCGCAACCTCCGGGTGGTCCAGCAGCAGCGCCTCTCGGCCCAGCTGCAGCCCGCAATGCGACACCCCTTCCGCGGAACGCTGGCGCACGGCCAGATCCCGGGAGCGCCGCAGGGCCGCCTGGAAGATCTCCGCGGCCTCGGCGCATGCGGTGGTTCCCTGGAGGGCAGCGCCGTACTGGACCAGCATCTGGTCCACGCCCGCGGCATCACCAGCCGCGGCGAGCGCCAGGGGCCCGAGGGCGGCGACCTCGGCGGCCCCCAGCCGGCCGCTGCGCAACAGCGCAATCGTGTGCCGGGAACTCACCCGCTCCGGGGCGAGTCGCCGGAGCGCCGCGACGGCATCCTCGAGCGCCGCGCCGGTGCCGGTGCGTTCCGCCTCACGGGCGACCATCTCCAGCCCGCGGGCAGCCTCGGAAATCCTGGTCCGGTCGGCCGCGCCAAGGCTGTCGTACGCATCCACCGCCTCTCGCAGCTCTCCGACCTTCAGGGCGACGGCGCCCAGCTTGGCCCAGACCCGGGCGTCCCGGGAGCCCCTGGCCGCGGCGCGGTATTCCTGCATGGCGGTGGCGTACTCACCGCTGACGTAGGCGGCGTCCCCGAGCCGCTCATGGTCGGCGGCGGAGCCGGCACAGGCCAGAAGGAGGAAGAGGATGGCGGGAATCCAGCACTTCACTCGACGGTTCGCTCCAGCATGGCGAGGTAGGCCTCCACCCGGGCGTTCTTGGGCCGGGCCAGGAGGCACTCGCGCCAGACCTGCTGCGCGCCGGCTGCATCGCCCGACAGGTACCGCGCCAGACCCAGCGAGGCCAGGGCGTCCACGAAGTTGGGCCTGGCCGCCGCCACGATTTCCAGCTCCTCACGGGCCGAGAGCACGTCGCCCGACTCCAGCAGCGCCCGGGCCAGGCGGTAGCGGATGTCGGCGAACCCCGGCCCCAGGTCCACTGCCCGGCGGTACTGGGTGATCGCCTCCTGCAGCGCGCCCGACTCCGCGTACGCGGCGGCGAGCAGCGCGTGGTGGTTGGCGAGATTGGCCGCGACATGCGCCGGAAACCCCGACCCCTGGGTGCCATTGTGGTCCGCCGCGTGCCGGAAGGCGTCTTCGGCCTCCTCGGTGCGGCCCATGTCGTTGAGCAGGATGCCGCGGTGGATGTGGGCCTCGATGTAGCGCGGGTTGAGCTCGAGAGCCTGGGCGAAGTGCTCCAGCGCCCGCGGCTGCTGGCCCAGCATGGCGTAGCAGAGGCCCAGCAGATGGTGGCAGTCGGCGAAGCTCCGGCCGGCGTCCACGATCTCCTGCAGCAGGTGCACCGCGCCGTAGTAGTCCTGCAGCGCAAAGCGCTCGCGAGCCTGATTGATCAGCGGTTCGTCACTGACGCGCATGGGTCTCCCGGAACCAGGTC
>CAYUYF010000100.1:0-5216 GCA_964449145.1 uncultured Gemmatimonadaceae bacterium
CCATGACACGCAAACTCACGATCCTGGTCGGCCTGATGGCGGCCGCCAACGGAGGACTGGTCGCTCAGCAGACGCCGCCCCGGCAGCCGGCCGCCCAGGAACAGGCACAGCAGATGCAGCGAATGCAGGAGATGCACCAGCAGATGGAACGGCTTGCAACGCAGCTGCGCGAGACCAACCGGTGGATGGATCAGAACCGGTCGCAGCAGCAGTTCCGGGACCTGGGGCGCCAGATGGAGCAGACCGGCGACCGGGTGCAGGAGATGCTGAAGCAGATGGATCGCATCCACCAGAACCCGGATCTCCTCCGTACCCGGGACCGCGACCAGGACCGCGACCGGCTGCAGGACTTCGACCGGCTGCAGGAGCGGCTTCGTGACATGACCCGTGATCTGGATCAGGCGCACGATGCCCTGCGGAAGATGATCGGAAAGCCGTAGTGATGTCGCAGCTCACACGGGTCCTTGCAGCACTGCTGGCGGTGGCCACTCCGGCCGCCGCCCAGCAGCTTGCCTATGAAGGTTCCCTCGGCATGACCACCGGGCGGTACATCTTCACCACCCCGACCACCACCTTCACCCTCTCCACCGGGCTGGCCCTGACGACGGGACGACTCACCCTCCGCGCGTCGCTACCCGTCTGGCTGCAGAATTCGACCGTCATCACCGCCTCCGGCCCGGGCGGCGCCCTGCCCAGCGGCGGCTCCTCCGGCGGCACCGTGGGGGACAGCGGACGGGGCGGCAGGGGTGGCGGTGGAGGCATGAACACCATCGCCCCGGCAGGGGCACGCCGGGTGGAGGTGCCGGCCAGCGCGTTCACCGACTACCGGGCGGCGATCGGAGACCCGGTGCTCGGCGCCTCGGTGGTCCTGCTGCGGGGCGGACCGCTCAGTCTCGGGCTGGGCGGGATGGTGAAGCTCCCGCTGGCCGATACCGCGCACTACGGCACTGGTGAGTGGGACGCCGGGGCCACCGCCTCCGCCTCCATCAGGGTGAACACCACCACCCTGCTCGGCGCCGACGCCGCCTGGTGGTATCTCGGGGACCTGCCAGGCCTCGACCTCAATAACCCCGTCTCAGGCTCGGTGAGTCTCTCCCACCTGCGTGGGACGCGCTGGGCCCTCAGCATCTTCGTCCGCGGTTCCACGGCGGCTGTGCCCGGCTTCACCGCGCCGGCGAGCGCCGGCGGTGGGATCACCTGGCTGTCGCGCCGAGTGGCCGTTGGGCTGGAAGCCGGCGCCGGACTGACGGAGACCAGCCCCGACCTGGGCCTCACCGCCTACTGGCGAGTCCAGGCACCCTGACACCGGGTCGTCCGTGTCACTCGGGTTGTGCTGGAGAGATCGATGGAGGGTACGATGGAAACACAGGAGTTTACTGTGCAGCTCACGCTGCAACAGGGTTATCAGTTCAATGTGGATTTTGCGGGGGACGCTCCGCCGGGCCTGCTGGTTGATGAGCTGCCTCCCCTCGGCGCAGGGCAGGGCCCCAACCCGGCACGCATGCTCGGAGTGGCTGTCGGGCACTGCCTGAGTGCCAGCCTCCTGTTCTGCCTCCGGAAGTACCGGATCGAGGTGGGAGAGATGCGCTCACGGGTGGTAGGGACCCTGGTCCGAAACGAGAAGGGCCGCGTGCGGATCGGCGGCCTCAAGGTGACCCTCGATCCGGTGCTCTCACCCGAAGACCGTGAGCGGGCCGCCCGCTGCCTGGAGTCCTTCCAGGACTACTGTATCGTGACCGAGAGCGTGCGGCACGGGGTCGCCGTGGAGGTGCAGGTGAACTCCGGGGCGCAGGGTTCGTGACTTCACTTCACTTGTGGGGAGGTCCCATGCGGATAGGTGTGGCGCTGCTGGTGCTGTGGACCATTGCGAACCTCTTCCTCACGATCCGGCTGGCTAGGCCGGCGCCCGCCGTCGTCATCTCGGCTGACCATCGGACCGCAGTCCGGCTCCCGGTGGAGGCACGCGATGCGGTGCTCGCGGAGATGCGCACGATGCTCGGCTCGGTGCAGGGCGTACTCGACGGCGCGGCGCGGTCCGATACCGCGGCCATTCGCAGCGCCGCCAAGGCGTCGGGCCTGGTGATGGCTGCGGATCCGGCCCTGGAGGGGATGCTGCCCGAGGAATTTCTGCGGCTGGGCATGCGGACCCACCAGGCCTTCGATACCCTGGCGGCCAAGGCGTCGGCTGGGGCGGCCCCGGCCGTCGCACAGCTGGCCGAGATAGCCTCAGGCTGCGTCACCTGCCACGCGGCCTACCGCCTCGAGGTGAAGTAGAGCGCGAAGTGCTGTCGGGTCTGGGGAAGGCGGCACTGGCACCGAGGGCCGGCGCGGTGGGAGCGATCTGATCGCTGCTACGGCGCCGGCCGGTGCCACATGTCGTAGAGGATCCGCCAGTGCCCATCCTGTTCCCGCACCCACACCACCAGGTACCGCTCCGAAACAGTCGAGGCCGGCTGTTCGCCCCGCTGCCCGGTGCTCGTCCATGTCCCGACATCAACCGCCAGGTCACCGTTGATGGTCAGCCGGGAGGTCTGCATGCTGTGCGCCAGTTGCCGGTAGTTTGGCCCCCAGGCAAAGTAGCGCTGGATCGCGGCCCGGCCCCGGACCTCGCGGCCGGGCGGAAGCAGCGCCGCGGAATCGGCGTAGACCTGCCCCAGCGCCGCGGTATCGTTGGCGACGTACGCCGCCGAGAAGGCGCGGCTCGCCATGGCAATGGACGCACTGTCTGCCGCAAAGGGCCGCGCCTGGGCCGAGGCCCAGACCGGGGGACAGGCGGCGACGATGATGGAGAGGAGGATGCAGCGGCCTGGAGTCATCCGGCACCCTCCGCGGGGGAGAGTATCACCGGTCAGACCGGTGTGTTGAGGTGATCCGGGGAGCCCCGGGTCAGTGCCCGCTCGGCAAAGTCGAGCCGTTCGTGTGCCTCTTCGAGGGCACGGCGCAGCTCATCGTTCGTCGCTTCAAGGGCGGCCAGCCGGGCCTCCGTGCCGTCATCGATGCGGCCTTCGATCCGGTTCGCGAGGGCCCGCCCCAGGCGGGTGAAGGAGAAGACGATCAGTCCCGTGAAGAACATGCCGACGATCGGGATCAGCGCGAAGACGGATTGGCGGTCCATGGCGTCCCTCGAGTACAGGATTAATGCGGCGTCCTCGGTACCCGACGGCCCGCCACCAGGGAGGTTTCAGGCCGCGGCGCTAGCGTGAGCCCCGGTTCGCCGTCTTCTTGCGGGCCGTCTTCTTCGTGGCCCTGGGCGTCCGCTTCTGTTTCGTGGTCCGCGCCTTCACGGCCTTCGCCTTCCCGGGCTTCTGCTTCGTGCTTGCCTTCGGTTTCCGCGACCGGGCCGGTTTCGTCTTGGTCCCCTTCGCCGGCATCCCCGCCGCCGAATCCGGTGCCGTCGCTCCGCGAAGCAGCTGGCTCAGGCTCTTCCACAGCACCGCGTGTTGCAGCACATAAAAGGTGCCGCCGCGGCCGTTCTGGCTGATGTCCATCGCGCCGGTCACGGCGCCCATCTGGTTCATGTCGCCGAAGATGCTGAGCGGTGGCCCCGAATCGGTGGTCACGCCGAGCTTGGCGTGATTGTGATTGGCGCCGTCGCCGCCGGTCAGTCCGATGGACTTGCCCTGCCAGGTGCCGCTGGTCGCAATGGCGACCGCACCCGGCTTGGCCAGCGTGGCCGGCCAGCCCTCGATCTGCGCGCCCTTGGTGGTGGTGAAGATTGCCGGCTCCTCCCACCAGCTCGCCACCCGGAGGGCCCGGCCGCCCAGCATCGCCGAGACCAGCTGCCACGGCGGAAGATGAAGGGCGTTGGGCTTGGAGATGATCTGCACGCCGGTGGAGAGCTTCCTGATGGTGCAGGTCGGCGGCCCGGAAATGGTGGGCGGGGAGGGAGTCGTTTCTCTCCGCTCGCTCTGGGGAATCCCCAGGGTCGTCACCAGCGCCTGTACGTCGGCCGGCCCGCCGGTGCGCACGATCGAGGCCTGGCTGACCTCGGTGACGACGCTGGCATTGTTGAGCGCGCCGAGCACCATCAGCAGATCGGCGTGCGTGAGCTTCAGGGCAAAGAAATGCTGGCTCACCTCGATGTCGTCATCGTCCCCGATGGCGCCCAGGGTGTTGCCGGTCTGTCTCGGATCGGCCCGGCTCCCCGACCCGGGCCAGGAGGGCGTGGAGACCTGCAGCACCATCCCCTGGCCCTGGGCGTTCCACGCCACCATGCCCTTCGAGTGGCCCCACGGACCCAGCAGCGTCTCGATCGGCTGCCCGTAGAACTGGTCGTTCCACAGGACGTAGAAATACCCCGGCCGGTTGTACACCTGCGCGAAGGTGGCGCCGAGCGGATCGTCCAGGGTGGCGCCGAGGCAGCCCTGGCCCTTGACCAGCGTGGGGTGGGCGCTGGTGGCGTACACATACTGCTGGCTGTGCCCGTGCGGGTACGGCTGAACGGTTCCCCCGAAGATCCCGGCGGTCCCCGGTGCCGGGACCGTGCCGTCATCGGTGCAGCCGGGAAAGGACCCGTAGTTGAACTTGAACGCGAACATCCAGTCCACCGGCTGGTTTCGGCCAGCGAGGGGGGTGGGGGCGGGAAGCGAGGCGGCGCTGCTCATGAGGTCATCCCGAGGGTTGGCGGGTGGCCGCGCGTGGGCACGGCCCTGCAAACCTATGCCCGGCCGCACGGGCGGACCAGTCCCGTCAGTATCCCACCGCCATCCCGTCCTTGCGCGGGTCGCTCCCCGCCGAATACCCCCGGGGCAGCCGCACGATCGCCTGCGCCCCGCCGAACGACACCTGCCGCTCGTCCACCAGCACGTGCCCCATGGCCATGAGGGCGGCGCGCACCCCGTCCCCCACCGGCGCCTCGACTGCCACCCGCTGCCCGTCGAGGTGACGGAAGCGCGCCGCGTCAATCGCCGCCTGCAGGTCCATCCCGAACACCAGGTGATTGAGCAGGAACTGCACATGCCCCTGCGCCTGCATCCCGCCACCCATGAGGCCGAAGCTCATGTACGCCACCTCGCCGGCGCCGTCGCTCCGGGTGACGAACCCCGGAATGAGGGTATGAAAGGGGCGCTTCCCGGGTGCGGCCGTATTGGGCCTCCCCGGGATCAGCGTGAAGCCCGCCCCGCGATTGTGCAGCGCGAACCCTGTTCCTGGCACCACGATTCCCGACCCGAAGGCGTCGTAGTTGGAGTTGATCAGCGACACCATGTTCCCTTCGG
>CAYUYF010000101.1:0-2831 GCA_964449145.1 uncultured Gemmatimonadaceae bacterium
ATGAGATCGCCCACAACACGCTGTACGTGAAGAGCGCCACCCCGTTCAACGAGAGTTTTGCGCAGCTGGCGGGTTACCGCGGCGCCGAGGCCTTCTTCCGCCGCCGCGGCTCCATGGCGGCGGCGGAGCAGGCGGCCAACCGCTGGGCCGACGAGGTGGTCTTGAGCGAGTATTACAGCGAGCTGGGCCGCCGGCTCGACAGCCTCTATGCCGCCACGTCCGACTCGGCGGCGGTGGACAGTGGGCGGGCGGAACTGGGCCGGTGGGCCCGCGAACAGCTGCAGGGGGAGGTGGGGGCCCGGCTCAGGACCTATACCATCGGCCCCATGGTCGAGCGGCCGATCAACAACGCCCGGCTGATCGCGGCGCGGATCTATCGCACCCGGCTGGGCCTGTTCGAGCGGTGGTACCAGGGCCACGGTGGGGATATCGCAGTCGCGGTGGCCGCCCTCGACACCCTGATGGCTGGCGTCGAGGGCGACAGCGCCTACGCCCGACTGGAGGCCGCCGAGCGCTGAGGTCCCGGGTCTCCCACCGCCTTCCCGCGGCTGCTACTTCGAGATGGTGATATCTCCGGAGCCGGTCTCGATGCTGATCCGCCCCTTGCCCTCGCCGATCCGGCCGCTGAGGCTGTCCTCATTCTTCCGGACCAGCTGGAGCGGAAAGTCGACATCAAAGCCGCCACTTCCCGACTCGAGGTCGATCGTAGCGCTGAGATCGGCTGGGAGTCGCACCCGCACGCCACCCGACCCGGTCGAGACGGAGAGACGGTCGGGGCTCTGGGTCAGCCGGACCTCGACATCGCCGCTGCCGGTCTCGAGCTCGACGTTGCCGCCGGTGAAGCCGTCGAGGTCCACGTCGCCGGAGCCGGCGTCCACGTTGGCGGTTTCGAAGCGGAGCTCAGTGCCACGGATGCTGCCGCTCCCGGTGTCGATCCGGAGCGCGCGTCCCCGAGCCCGCTCCACGGTGACATCGCCCGAGCCGGTGTCGAGATCAAGGTCGCCGTCGGTGCCGGTGACGGTGATGTTGCCCGAGCCGGTATCCACGTTCAGCTCGCCCGACCCGCCGGACACCCGGACATCGCCGCTCATGGCATCGAGGTAGAGGGTGGCGGCCACGTTGCTGGCGCCCAGCTGGCCCGTGCCGAGGTGGATCGCGGCGCGTTTCCCGGCCGGGACGGAGATCCGGAGGTTGGCGGCCGCCTCGAGTCCCGAGCCCTCGCCCCGAATGGTGATCTCCCGGCTGTCCCGGTCCCCATGGCCGCGCCACCGGTCCCCCCAGGTGCCATCACTGCGGATCCGGAAGGTGCTGCGCGAGCGCCGTCCCAGGGCCGGGTAGACGATCTCATCACCGGGGAAGTCCACCCGGAGGGACGGTACCCCACGAATGGGGTCGGTGGCCACCGTGAGGCGAGCGGCGTCCCGGCCGGTCCGGGTCACTTCCACCACGACGTCGGGCCCCGAGCCAGACACGACCGAGATCTCTCCGACCAGGTTGTAGACGGCGACCTCCGGACCGGCCAGCCGGTGGGTCGAGGTCTGGGCCGAGAGGGCCGGGGCGAGGGCGCCGGCGAGGCAGGCGGCCAGCAGGACGATTCGGGACACGGGCGGCTCCGAGTGGCGGGATGCGGGTTGGACAGGGGCTGCGCCGGGAGGGTTGGAACCGCAGGCGGGGTAGCCCCTTGCGGGCTCGGTACCGGGGGTCAAACTTAGGAATCGTCCCCTTTCCCGCCACGCTGGGGTGTGGATGGCCCGAGACATGTTACCCCTCGTCCGCGCAGCGCTCGATGGCCGGTATGCCGTCGAACGGGAGATCGGTCGCGGGGGGGCGGCTCGGGTCTTCCGGGCGCGGAACCCGGCGGGGCAGGAGGTCGCCCTCAAGGTGCTGCATCCGCAGCTCGCCGCCAGCGTGGCCGCCGACCGCTTCCTGCGGGAGATCAAGTTCGTCTCCCTCCTGGACCATCCCAACATCGCCCGTCTAGTAGACTATGGCGAGGACGACTGGGTCCTGTGGTACGTGATGGAGATGGTGGATGGCCCCACCCTCCGCCAGCACCTGGACCGGGTGCGCCGCTGCTCGGTCAATGACGTGCTGCATATCGCCCACGGGCTGCTGGGCGCGCTCTCCGCCGCCCACGCACAGCAGATCGTCCATCGCGACGTCAAACCGGATAACATCGTCCTCTCGCCCAGCGGCGCCGTGCTGGTGGACTTTGGCATTGCCAAGGCCGTCGCCGAGGCCGGCTCCGACCGGCTGACCCGGTCGGGGTTCGCGGTGGGCACCTCCGCCTACATGAGTCCGGAGCAGATCGGCGGCCTGGAGGGGATCGATCCCCGCTCCGACATCTACTCCCTCGGTTGCGTGCTGTACGAGTGCCTGGCCGGCCGCCCCCCGTACGACGACCCGTTCGAGGACCTGGTCCTCACCAAGCACCAGACCGCGCCCGTCCCGGACGTGCGGAGCGCCCGCACCGACACGCCGGAGGCGCTGGCCGAGGCCATCAGCCGGGCGTTGGAGAAGCTGCGCGAGGCGCGCTGGCAGGACGCGGAGACGATGGCAGCGGTACTGCCATCGCTGGCGACGACCTGAGCGGCGGCTCGGTGGCGGTGATCCCACCCTGACCCGGACCTCACCTGGCGTGATTCCAGCGGACCACATTCCTCCAATGGGTGTGGTCCGCTTCTCGTGGGGACGGTACGCGCGCAGGTGCCAGTTGCCCCTGAGCGTGCCAGTCAGGGCTGCTTACGAGGCGCCGGAACGGGGTGGGGTGGCGGTGCTCAGGACAGCACGCGGTGCGCCAGCCGGCCCTCGGGGTGCCGGGCCGTCTCGAC
>CAYUYF010000101.1:2931-5017 GCA_964449145.1 uncultured Gemmatimonadaceae bacterium
TTGGGCCAGGTCGTACCAGCCCGGCCACGCTTCGAGGGGCACCACGGCGGTGAAGCGCCAGCCCAGGTCGCGGGTCAGCTGGGCCACGGCACGCACCAGGTCCGGCTCCGTGGCCGGCTGGCCTGGCATGCCGGTCAGCATCACCGCTCCCTGCTCGGCAAACCAGCGCCGGGCCGGCGGCAGCGCCTCGGGCTTGGACCCGGGAAAGGCCGCGAAGCGGCGGGTGATGCGGATCTCCTGCTCGGCTGCGGTCCGCTGGGTCGGAAACTCCGCCGCCTGCGCCGCGCCTTCAAAGGCCACCTCGGCGGCGAGATAGCGCCCCGCCTGCCGCAGCACCCGGCCGCGGAGCTGCAGCGTCGCGCCATGCGGCTCAAGCGCAAAGGCCCGGTCCAGCGCCATCAGGGCGCGTGACAGCTCTCCCAGGCGGAAGGCGGCGTAGCCGGCCTCGTGCCAAACCAGTCCCGAGTCGGGGTCGAGCTGGGCCGCGTGGTCCAGTTCGCTGAGTCCCTCCTTGAAGCGACCCAATTCCACCAGTGCCGCGCCCCGGAGCGTAGCACCCAGGCCGAGGTCCCCGAATTCAGTTACTGCCCGATCGGCCAGCAACAGCGCCTCGGCGTGTCGCCCGGTGACGCGCAACAGCGAGAACAGCTCCATCCACGCCGCTTGCACATCGGGGTTGGTCAGGAGCAGCTCCTGGTATGCTCGCTCCGCCTCGGCGGCCCGGTCCTCCTGGACCAGGCGCCGTGGACGCGACAGCAGGCGGTCGGCGCCCGCACCGGTGAAGACCCGGAACTGATCGGTCGAGTACATGGGCGCGAATGTACCCGGCGCCAGCCGATCCGCCAGAGGATCAGGTTACTCGGGCCCCGTTACCTGCACCCTGTTCCGGATGGCTGGGACACGCTGTACCTTGATATTCCATGGATACCGACTTCGTCACCCGCCAGAAGCCGCGCCTGCTGAGCGAGCTCACCGAGTTCCTCGCGATCCCGAGCATCAGCGCGCTGCCGGATCATGCCGCCGACTGCCGCCGAGCCGCCCAGTGGCTGATTGAGGACCTGCAGCGCCTCGGCTGCCCCAAGGTGGAGCTGCTGGAAGGCCGTGGCCACCCGGTGGTGTGGGCCGAGGGCCCCAACGTGCCCGGGGCGCCAACGCTGCTCATCTACGGTCACTACGATGTCCAGCCAGTGGATCCGGTCAGCGAGTGGCATACCCCGCCGTTTGAACCGACGGTTCGCGACGGCAAGCTGTTTGCCCGGGGCGCCGCCGACGACAAGGGCCAGGTCTTCTGTCTGCTCCGGGCCTACGAGGCGGTGCGGAACGCCGCGGGCAAGCCGCCACTCAACGTGCACTTCCTGTTTGAGGGGGAGGAAGAGTGCGGCGGGCACGTGCTGGACGACCTGATCCAGCGCGAGCCCGAGCGGACCAAGGCGGATGCCGCGCTGATCTGTGACATGTCCTACTACGCCGCGGGCATTCCCGCCGTCTATACCGCGCTCCGCGGGATGTGCTACGCCGAGATCACGGTCCGTACGCTGCAGCGGGACCTGCATTCAGGCACCTACGGCGGTGTCGCCCCCAATGCGCTGGAAACGCTGGTCCGGCTCCTCGCCGGCCTCAAGGATGAGGCCGGCAAGATCGACATCCCCAAAGTCTACAAGTCGGTCATTCCTCCCACCAAGGCGGAGTTGCGGGACTGGAACCGGCTTCCGTTCCGGAAGAAGGAGTATCTGAAGGAGGAGATCACCGGGAAGGCGCTCACCGGTCTCAAGAAATACTCGGTCTTCGAGCGCACCTGGGCCCTGCCGACATTCGAGATTCACGGCATCCGGGGTGGGTTCGTCGGAGAGGGAGCCAAGACCGTCATCCCCGCGGCGGCCACCGCCAAGGTGAGCCTCCGCCTCGTACCGGGCCTGCCGTTCGCACAGGTGGCCAAGTGGCTGGACCGGGCCGCCCGGGCCAAGGCACCCAAGTATGCGGACGTGGAGGTGAAAATCCTGCACGGGGGGGACCCGGTGCAGGTGGACGTCCATCACCCGGCCTTTGCGGTGCTGGATGCCGCGTTCAAGGAAGTGGCGGGCAAGCC
>CAYUYF010000102.1:0-4879 GCA_964449145.1 uncultured Gemmatimonadaceae bacterium
CCATCCCTTCTTGACCTCCCCAATCTTCGGTGTATCTTCGGTTTCACGCACCTGCACCACCGGACCGACGGCCCCGAGGACCTCATGACCACCACCCCCAGACCCCAGCTCCTGCCCACCCGGTACCAGGTCACTAACCCGTTGAGCAGCAACCAGATCCGGGTCTGCCCCGAGTGCGCCGGCCCGGTGGCCCACAACTCCGGCTGCGTCACCTGCCGGCAGTGCGGCTGGGGGAAGTGCGGGTGAGAGGGCTCGGGGGATTGGGCGACTTGCTCGTCGGGCTGACTTCCCGCGCTGACGGTACCATTGAAGATCGAAACGCCAACCCCTAATCGCCCAATCGCCCAATCGTCTTTCACGCGAGCACCCCATGTCCACCTTCGCCAATCCATCCGGCAGCGCCGACTCCCAGGCCCAGGCCAGCGCCTACACCACCGCGATCCTCGCCGCACTTGGGCCGCGCGACCCGCTCCAGGTGCTGCATGAGACGCCCGATGCCCTGCGCCGGCTGGTCGCCGGCAAGAGCCCCGGCTCGCTGGCCCGCGCCGAGGCGCCCGGCAAATGGTCGGTGCGCCAGGTGCTGCAACACCTGGCCGACAGCGAAATCGTCGGCGGGTTCCGCTTCCGCATGGCCATCGCCCAGGACCGGACCACCGTCACCGGCTACGACCAGGATATCTGGGCCCAGCAGCTCCGCTACCAGGACACCGATCCCGCCGCCTCCATCGCCGACTTCAGCGCCGTCCGCCGCATGAACATGGTACTGTTCGATCGTGCCACCCCGGCCGAACTGGCCCGCGCCGTCATCCACTCCGAACGGGGCGAAGAGACGCTGGCCCACATGAGCCGGATGTACGCCGGCCACGATCTGGTGCACCGGCGGCAGATCGAACGGATACTGAAGTCGGGCGGCTAGACGATTCGGCTCTTCGGTCTCAGGGCGAGGGCGGAGGACGGTTACCCGCGTGAGTTGACGTCGCCGGCCGGGCGAGGGCGGAGGATGGTCCCGCCGCGGTCGGCGAGGCGAGGGCGGAGGACGGTTACCCACGTGAGTTGACACCGCCGGTCGGCGAGGACGGAGGACGGTTACCCGGCCGCGTGGGGTTGGCGGGGCATGGCCACGCGGCCGGGAACCGTTCGACGCCCGAGCAGAACCGCCGGAACAAGGAAGCGTCGAAGCAAACAAGACGTCGGACAAAGGAGCTCCACCATGGACCCACGCATCGCCCCATTGGCCGAGATGCTCCGGCTCAATACCCGCCTGTTCCACAACTGCCTGGCCGACCTGCCCGACCAGAAGGCCCGGACTCGGCCCACCGACAGCACCAACTGCGCGGCCTTTGTCGCCGCCCACCTCGTGGACTCGCGCTACTACCTGCTCCACATCCTCGGCGCCACGGACACCACGCCGCTCACCGGCGCCGAGGGGGGCTTCAACGATATCAGCAAGGTGCAGAGCTACCCCGCGCTCGCCGAGATCCGCACGGCGTGGACCGACGCGGGAAAGGCCCTCGCCGAGCGGCTCGGCAAACTCACCAGGACCAAGCTCGACGCCCCGCTCGACCCCGGCTTCCCGGTCGAGAGCAAGACCATCATCGGTGTGCTGGTGTTCCTGGTGCAGCACGAGGGCTACCACCTCGGCCAGCTCGGCCTGCTCCGGAAGCAGGCCGGGCTGCCGGCGATGGCGTATGACTGACGGATTAGGTGGCTTTCTGAGTCGATTAGTGGCCCACGGCCGGGTAGCGTGACATATTTCTCAGATCTTCTTTGCTCGGAGTCTCTATGGACCCCGCCCGTGATTTGAAGCAAGAGGCCCACCGCCTCGTTGATCAGTTGCCACCGGATGCGTCATGGGATGATCTCATGTACGAGGTATACGTCCGGCAGGCCGTCGAGGCCGGGCTCGCGGACGCCGATGCGGGTCGGACCATCAGTCACGAAGCGGCGGTCGCGCGGCTGCGCCGTCGGTGATCGTTCTCTGGACCGAGACGGCTCTTGGCCACCTGGCGGCGATCCAGCAGTACATCTCGCAGACCTCTCCCTTCTACGCCGAGCGCATGGTGCAACGGATTCTGGATCGCGGCCCGCAACTCGCCGCGTTTCCAGAATCCGGGCGCGTAGTCCCGGAGGCGGCGCGTCCGGAAGTTCGCGAGGTATTCGAAGGGCCGTATCGCGTCATTTATCGCGTAGTCGTAGCGCAGGTGGAGGTCCTGGCCGTGGTGCATGGCCGGCGGGCGAGCCCCGGGACGCTCGTGCCGTGACGTGTCACCGTGAGGAAGCCACCTAGCCCAGCAAACTGTCCTTGGAGAAGCCTCTCCGCTGTTCAGCACCCCTTCTTGACCCGCCCGATCTTCGGTGTATCTTCGGGTTCAGGAGGATGACTCATGCTCCAGCGGACCCAGGATGAAGCGGCAATCTTGAGGTCACAATTTGTGACCTCAAAGCTGGCGACTGCGGCAATCTTGAAATCACGAATTGTGATTTCAAGTGTCCGCCGGGGCAGCTGATGTCGAGTACCGCGACCCGCGCGCCCGCCCAGCTGCCACTGCTCAACACCGCCCCGGCCACCCCGCTCCCGGTGCTCGACACCCGCGCGCGCGGCGCGTCGTTCCACGAGATCCCGGTCAAGGCGATCCTCAACTCCCCCGCCGCCACCGGCATGGGGTTCTGGTCGCTCAATCCGTACGTGGGCTGCGAGTTCGGCTGCACCTACTGCTATGCCCGGGAGACCCATAAATGGCGAATCGAGCGGGCCGGAGGCCCCGCGATTGGTCAGGATGACAGCGGGCGCCTCTCCCCCGCCGACGCCTTCGAGCGCCAGATCCTGGTCAAGACCTCCGCCGCCGCGGTGCTCAAGCGCACCCTGTTCCCCGCCAAACTCGCCGGCTGCACCCTGGTGATCGGCACCGCCACCGATCCCTATCAGCCCGCCGAACGGCAGTTCCGCCTGACTCGCCAGATCCTCGAGGCGCTGCTCAGCTGGAAGGGGCTGGCGCTCGGCATCATCACCAAGTCGCCGCTCATCATCCGGGACATTGACCTGCTGGTGCAGCTCAAGGAACGGCACGACCTCTCGGTCAACATCTCCATCGCCTCCGCCGACGCCGCCCTGCTCCGCCGCATCGAGGCCCGCTCGCCGGCGCCGCACGCCCGGCTCCGGGCGCTGTCCCGGCTCACCGAGAAAGGCATTCATGCGGGGCTGCTCATCGCCCCGGTCCTCCCCGGCATCACCGACAGCCGGGACTCACTGGCCGCCCTCATGGCGGCGGGGAAGGCAGCGGGCGCCCGGTACGCGGTCGGGTCGGCGCTCCGGCTCGGACCCGCAACCCGGTCCCGCTTCCTTCCTCACCTTTCCCACGAATTCCCGGAGCTGGCCGGCCGCTACGCGCGGCGCTACGAGAACCGCCAGATGCCGGGACGCGACTATACCGAGGCGCTCTCCGCCCGGATCCGCTCGCTGCAGGCGGAGTACGGCTTCCCCATCCCCGACAGCCGCCGCGAACGGCTGCTCAAGGGCCAGGCGCGGCCGAATGCAGTGCCCGAGTCGGTGGAGCAATGGGTGCTGGCACTCTGAGCAGCCGTAGAGGACGCAGAGATTGAAAACCGCAGAACCGCAAAGACGCGAAGAGCGCTAAGAACAGCGGGAATGCGGGCGCCCCTTCGCGCCTTCGCGGTGAAAAAACCCTGCAACGCCAAGAGAAGTGCTGCCACGCCACGTCCTGTTCGTTGACCCGCCGGCGTTCTGCACCACGCTGGAAGGCCTGGTCGCCCCCGCGCTCCGGGACCGGCCGCTCATCGTCGCCGCGCCCGGCGCCGATCGCGCCACCGTGCTCGCCCTCTCCCCCGAAGCCCGCTCGGCAGGGATCACCCGCGGCATGGCGGTGAGCCAGGCCAAGAAGCGCTGCCCCGACCTCATCGTCCGCCCCCCCAACCCCCGGCTCTACGCCCGCGCCTCCCGCGCCCTGCACCAGATCCTGGCCCGCTACGCCCCCATCATCGAACCACACGGCTGGGGCCACGCCTTTCTCGACGTAACCGGCACCGAACGGCTGCTGGGGAAGTCGGTGGATATCGCCTGGAAGATCCACACCGAGTCGCGCGAACGGCTGCACCTGCCGCTGGCCGTGGGCGTGGCCCAGAACAAGCTGGTGAGTCAGGCGGCGAGTGAGGTGGTCAAGGGGAGATTGGGCGATTCGGCGATTGGGCGATTCGGCGATTGGGCGATTCGGCGATTGGAACTGCTCGAGATTCCGGTCGGCACCGAGGCGCGTTTCCTTGCGCCCGAGCCGGTGACCCTGCTCCCCGACCTCGATACCCGCATGCGGGAACGGCTGGACGACTACCAGCTCGATATCATCGGCGAGATCCAGGCGATCGCCGACGACGACCTCGCCCGCGTGTTCGGGCTCCCCGGCCGCACCCTCGGCGCCCACGCCCGCGGCATCGACCCCCGGCCGGTGCTGCCGCCGGCGGTGAAGGCGGAGTTCCGGGTGACCCACACCCTCGGCAACGACAGCAACGACATCGCCCTGCTCCACCGGGTGCTGCGCCACCTGACCGAGCGGCTGGGCGCCCGGCTCCGCGCCCGGCAGCTCACCGCCCGCCGGCTCACGGTGCAGATCGCCTACGTGGACTACGCCACCGCCCGCCGAAGCCTCGCCCTCAGACCCGCCGCCCTCGACGTGGAGCTGCTCGATGCCGCCCGCCGAGCCCTCGCCCTGGCCCAGCAGCGCACCGTGGCGCTCCGGGCAGTGAGCCTGACGGTGGACCGGTTCGTGGAGGAGGTGGGGCAACTGGAGTTGTTTGGCGATTGGGCGGCAGGCGATTGGGTTTCAGGGCCACCCTCCGTGCGGGATGCTGAGGTTACGCACGAATCGCC
>CAYUYF010000103.1:0-4855 GCA_964449145.1 uncultured Gemmatimonadaceae bacterium
CAGGAACAGCTCATCGTCGAGCTCTACTCGAAGTGACCATGACCATTGACCTGACTGGCCTGGTTCGCCCGCACCTGGTAGAAATGACCAAGCGGGAGGACAACCCGAACATCGCCGAGTTCCGGCTGCAGCCACTGGAGCGCGGCTACGGCTACACGCTGGGCAACTCGCTCCGGCGCCTCCTGCTGTCCTCGCTCCGCGGCAGCGCGGTGTGGGGCTTCCGCCTCGACGGCGTGGTGCACGAGCACCAGACCATCGCCGGCGTGCATGAGGATGTCCACCAGATCATCCAGCGCCTGAAGTCGCTGACCCTGATCCTGGCGGATGAAGTCGACGAGGCCGTCCTGAAGATCAAGAAGGAAGGCACCGGCCCCGTGTACGCCCGGGATATCGTCCCGAGTGGCTCGGTGACCGTCGTCAACCCCGACCACCTGCTGTTCACCCTCCAGGACGCCAAGGAAATCAACGGCGAGCTGTACGTGAACAAGGGCCGGGGCTACGTCGAGGCGGAGCTGCACCCCAAGGACCGCTCCCTGCCGGTGGATCTCATCAGCATTGATGCGATCTACAACCCGGTGCGCCGGGCCAACTTCTCGGTGGCGGAGACGCGCGTGGGCCAGCGCACCGACTACGACCGGCTGACCGTGAGTGTCGAGACCAACGGGACGTTGAGCCCCGAGGACGCGATCGCCTACGCCGCCGCGCTCGCGCAGGAGCACTTCCGGTACTTCGTCGAGTTCGGCAAGGTGCCGACCGGTCGCATCGAAGCGGCTCCGTCCCCCGCCGGGACCGGCATGCTGCGGGAAAAGCTCAACCGCCTGATTGACGACTTCGGACTGTCGGTCCGGTCGCTCAATTCGCTGAAGAATTCCAACATCCGCACGCTGCTGGATCTCGTCGGCTACACCGAGGACGAGCTGCTCAAGGTCAAGAACGTCGGCGAGAAGGCCCTCAAGGAGATCGCCGACCTCCTCCGCGAGCAGGAGCTGAACTTCGGCATGCGCTTCGAGGACGCCGACGGCGACATCCGCGTGACCGTCGCCGGCACCCCGCCCAGTGTCCGGGTCACGACCGACGGCGCCGAGGAGAGCTGAGCATGCGGCACCAGTCCAAGGGCAAGCAGCTGTCGCGCACTTCCGAGCACCGGGCGGCGCTCCTCAGGAACATGGCCACCAGCCTGTTCCTCCATGGGGGCATCACCACCACGGTGGCCAAGGCCAAGGAACTCCGGCCCTACGCCGAGAAGCTCATCACCATGTCCCGCAAGAAGACCCTGCACGCCCGTCGCCTCGCTGCGGCCAGGGTGCGGGAGCGGGAAGCGCTGGACAAACTGTTCGGGGAGATCTCTGACCGCTTCGCGGCCCGCCCCGGGGGCTACACTCGCATCCTCAAGCTGGGGCACCGCCCTGGCGATGGCGCCGAGATGGCGCGGATCGAGCTGCTGTCCGAGTGACGACGCTGGTGACCGCCGCGGTGGGAAAAGCAGAAAGGGGACCGATGGGTCCCCTTTTTTGTGGCTGGTCGTATCCTGGATCGTCGGCCGACCGGCGCCGAGGCGCCGGGTCCCGGCTGGGATCAGACCGCTTTCTGGATGCGGTTAGACTTGATGCACTGGGTGCAGACCGCCACGCGCTTCGGGGCGCCGTCCACCAGGATGCGGACCGTCTGGAGGTTGGGATACCAGCGGCGCTTCTTCCGGTTGTTGGCATGGCTGACGTTATTGCCGGTGATGGGCCCCTTGCCACACGCTTTGCATACCCGGGCCATACGGTGCTTCCTTCCGGAGGACTGGTTTCTGGAACTGCCCAAAGAGCCCACAAGTATAATGGCCTGAACTGCTTGGCACAACTGCGGAGGGGGTCCCCGACATGCCACGCGCGCTGATCACCGGGGTCACCGGTCAGGATGGCTCCTACCTCGCGGAGTTCCTCCTGGCCAAGGGGTACGAGGTCGCGGGGGTGGTGCGCCGGACCAGCCACCACAGCTACGAGCGGATCGATCACCTGCTGGACCGCATCCGGATCCTGCCGGCCGACCTGCTGGACCAGCACTCGCTCACCACGGTCCTCAAGGAGGTCCAGCCGGACGAGGTCTACAACCTCGCGGCGCAGTCGTACGTGCCCACCTCCTGGTCGCAGCCGGTGCTCACCGGGGAGTTCACCGCCCTGGGGGTGACTCGCATCCTGGAGGCGGTGCGGCTCGCCTGGCCCTCCGCCCGATTCTACCAGGCGTCGTCCTCGGAGATGTTTGGCCGGGCGGTCGAAACGCCGCAGCGCGAGTCCACGCCGTTCTACCCGCGGTCACCCTACGGGGTCGCCAAGTGCTACGGCCACTGGATCACGGTCAACTATCGCGAGTCGTACGGGCTGTACGCGGTCAGCGGCATCCTGTTCAATCACGAGTCGCCCCGGCGCGGGATCGAGTTCGTCACCCGCAAGGTGACCGACGGAGTGGCCCGCATCCGGCACGGCCTGGCCAGTGAGCTTCTGCTGGGGAACCTCGACGCCCGGCGCGACTGGGGCTTCGCCGGCGACTACGTGGACGCCATGTGGCGGATGCTGCAGGCGCCCGAGCCCAAGGACTATGTCGTCGGCACCGGTGAGACCCACAGCGTCCAGGAGCTGGTGGAGATCGCGTTCGCCCACGCCGGGCTGGACTGGCGCGAGCATGTCCGGACCGACGCCCGCTTCATGCGGCCGGCCGAGGTGGATGTCCTGCTGGCCGACCCGACCCGCGCCCGCGACGAGCTGGGCTGGACCCCCACGGTGGATTTCGCCGCCCTGGTGCGGATGATGGTGGACGCCGACCTCAAGCGGCTGGGGGGTCGACGGTGAAGGTGCTGGTGACCGGCGCGGGCGGCTTCGTGGGCCGCTGGCTGGTGCCCGCCCTTCTCGAAGGCGGGCATGAGGTCATCGCGACCCGGCTGGCGGCGGAAGCGCCGCCCCCGTTGCCGGGGGCTGGGCCGCGACTCCGGTGGGTTCCGCTGGAGCTCCGCGACGGCGCGTCGGTCGAGGCGGCCCTGACGGAGGCCCCGGATGCGGTCATCCACCTGGCCGCCCTGGCCTCAGGGGCGGATGCCCGGCGCGATCCCGGGCTGGCCTGGGAGGTGAACGCCGCCGGTACCGCGCGGCTGGCCAGCGAGTTGGGCCGCCTGAGAGAGGAAGGGCGGGGCGATCCGCTCCTGCTGCTCATCTCCACCGCGGAGGTGTACGGCGCGGCGCCGGAGCTCCGGCCCCGCGAGGAGGACGATTCGCCGAGGCCGATGTCCCCCTACGCCGCCAGCAAGCTGGGCGCCGAGGTGGCCGCCCGCGAGGTCGCGACGCGCACCGGACTGCGTCTGATCGTCGCCCGGGCTTTCCCGCACACCGGCCCCGGGCAGGCCGATCGCTACGTGGTGCCGGCCTTCGCCCGCAGGCTGCTGACGGCCCGGCGCATCGGCGCGCCGGTGGTCAAGACGGGGAATCTGGCACCGGTGCGGGACTACCTCGACGTGCGCGATGTCGTCTCCGCCTACTGCGCCCTGCTGGGCCGGGGCGCGCCAGGTCAGACGTATAACGTGGCCTCGGGACAGGGACACTCCCTCGCCGACATCTTCCACCGCCTCGCCGACCTGATCGGGGTGCGCGCCATCCCCGAGGTCGATCACTCGCTGCTGCGCCCGAGCGACCTGACCTACCTCGTCGGGAACCCGCGCCGGCTGCGGCAGGACACTGGGTGGGTGCCGCACTACTCTCTCGACCAGACGCTTCAGGATCTGATCAATGCCCAAACGGACTGACCTCCGCTCCATCCTCCTGCTCGGCTCGGGGCCGATCATCATCGGTCAGGGCGCCGAGTTTGACTACTCCGGCACCCAGGCGGTCCGGGCGCTCAAGGAGGAGGGGTACCGGGTCATCCTGGTGAATTCGAATCCCGCCACCATCATGACCGACCCGGAGCTGGCCGACGCGACCTACATCGAGCCGGTCACGCCGGAGTGGGTCACCCGGGTCATTGAGCAGGAGCGGCCCGACGCGCTGCTGCCCACCATGGGAGGGCAGACCGCCCTCAACGTGGCGATGGCCCTCACCAAGGACGGCACCCTCGCCAAGTACGGGGTGGAGCTGATCGGCGCCAACGAGCGGGCCATCCGGGTGGCGGAGGATCGCGAGGAGTTCGCCAAGGCGATGGTGCGCATCGGGCTGGCCACGCCCCCGGGCCGGGTGGTCCGGTCGCTGGAGGAAGGGCTCGCGGCGGTGGAGCAGACCGGCTACCCGGCGATCATCCGCCCCTCCTTCACCCTGGGCGGGAGCGGGGGCGGGATCGCCTACAACCGCGATGAGTTCAGCGCGATCGTGGACCGTGGGCTCGACCTCTCCCCGGTCGGCTCCGTGCTGGTGGAGAAGAGTATCATCGGGTGGAAGGAGTTCGAGCTCGAGGTCATGCGCGACGGCGCCGACAACGTGGTGATCGTCTGCTCCATCGAGAACCTCGACCCGATGGGCGTCCACACCGGCGACTCCATCACCGTCGCGCCGGCTATGACGCTGACGGACCGGGAGTACCAGGTCATGCGGGACAGCGCCATCAAGATCATCCGGGAGGTTGGCGTCGCGGCCGGCGGCTGCAATATCCAGTTCGCGGTGAGCCCGACCACCGGCGAGCAGCTGGTCATCGAGATGAACCCGCGGGTCTCCCGCTCCTCGGCGCTGGCCTCGAAGGCCACCGGGTTCCCGATCGCCCGCATCGGCGCCAAGCTGGCGGTGGGCTACACCCTGGACGAGCTGCCCAACGATATCACCAAGACCACGCCGGCGTCCTTCGAGCCGGTGCTGGACTACGTGGTGGTGAAGGTGCCGCGCTTCGCCTTCGAGAA
>CAYUYF010000104.1:0-4824 GCA_964449145.1 uncultured Gemmatimonadaceae bacterium
GTTCGGCTGTCGGCGGAGGCGCTGGATAGCGCCGGTCACCCCGTTCCCGGTGCCACCGTGCGGTTCTTCGTGGCGGGGAATACGAGATTCGAGGGGCGGGTGGACTCGACCGGACTGGTGTTCGCCGGCTCACCGGGAACCCTCGGTGTGACCGCGATCGCCAGTACCGCCGGGACGCGCCCGGTGGTGGGCCGGCTGGAGTTGCGGGTCACCCCGGGAACGGCCGCCACCGTGACGGTCACTCCAGCGACCCTCCGGGTGCTCCCCGGCCAGAGCGTGCTGCTCCAGGCCAAGGTGCTCGCCGCCGACGGTGGTGAAAGTGCCAGCGAGCTCCGCTGGCGGAGCTCCACCTCACGGATCGCCAGCGTCTCGCCAGAGGGAACGGTGACGGCCAACGCTCCCGGGAAGGCCACGATTTCGGTACGCGCGGGAGATGTCGAACAGCTCGTACCGGTCGAGGTGCTGGCCACCCCGGTCGCCTCGCTCGAACTCACCCCGGGCACCGTCAGCGCCCGCCAGGGAGACGTGATACGCCTCAAACTGGTCGCCCGCGACCGGTCGGGACGAGAGATCGAAGGCCTCACGCCGGCGTGGAGCTTCTCACCGGGGCAGGGGAGCATCGACCAGGATGGCGCCTTCGTCGGCTACGAAGCCGGGCGCTATGCCATCACCGCCACGATCGGCAGCCGCTCGGCCCAGGCGGTCATCACCCTCGCGTGGCGCGACGTCCGGCGGCCCGCCCAGGTGGTCGGTCGGCTGCCCCGCACCCTCTTCTCCACGGAAGAGGTGTGGTTGCATCCCAACGGCCGTTACGCCTACCTCGGGACCGGCGGCGGCGGGGACCGCCTCTATGCGATCGACATCAGCGACCCCGCCAATCCCGTCGTCACCGATTCATTGATGGCCAACACCCGGCGCGTCAACGACATCATGACCACGCCCGACGGCAAGTATCTCGTCCACACCCGCGAGGGCGCCGCCGACCGCAAGAACGGGATCGTCATCGCGTCGCTGGAGGACCCGGCCCACCCGCGGGTGATCTCGGAGTTTACCGATGGCGTGACCGGCGGGGTGCACTCGGCGTTCATCTATCAGCAGCCGGTGTACGGCACCCATGTCTACCTCACCAACGACGGCACCGGGTACATGCATGTGCTGGACCTGAACGATCCATTCCATCCGAAAGAGGTGGCCCGGTGGACCACCCGCCCCGACCAGATGGGCAACTCCCTCCATGACATCGACGTCCAGGACGGGCTGGCCTACCTGAGCTACTGGAACGAGGGCCTGGTCATTGTGGATGTCGGCAACGGGATCAAGGGCGGCAGCCCTGCCGCGCCCAAGCTCGTGACCCAGTTCAAGTATGACTTGAACAGCCTCTACCGGGACGTCGAGGCCACCGCCGGACCCGGGTTCATCCGGGGCACGCATACCGCCTGGCGCCACGGCCGCTACGTCTTCATCGCGGACGAGGTTTTCCCGGGTGCGCCGGTCAAGGGCGCCAAGGATGCGTCGGCCTTCCGTGCCTACGGGCGCCTGCAGGTCGTCGACGTGAGCGACCTCGCCTCGCCCAGGTCAGTTGCCTGGTATGAGCCGGAGTATGGTGGGGTGCACAACGTGTGGGTGGCGGGAGATACCCTGTACATGGGCGCCTACAACGCCGGCTTCCGCGCCTTCGACATTTCGGGGGAGTTGCGCGGCGACCTGCGCGCCCAGGGTCGGGAGATGGTGCACGTCAACACCGCCGACATGGACGGCAAGACGCAGAACACCGCGATGACCTGGGGAGTGGTGGTCCGGGACGGTCTGGCCTATGTGAACGACACCCTCAACGGCCTGTGGATCATCCGCATCGAGCCCCGGCCGGCTACACTGACGCCGTAGTCCGGCGGGCTACTCCACCACGGAAGTGGAAAGCGATTCCAGCAGCACCTCGATCGCCAGCGCTTCGGCCAGCGGCATGCCGGCCTCGAGGTCCTTGTCGAACTCGTCCAGCGCCTCCTGCGCCGCCCAGTACAGCAGCCGGCACGCCGTCAGGTCGGCGGGGTGCTCATCGCCCAGCTCGTAGGCGGCCTCACGCATCGCCTCCTGCTCCACCAGGACTCGGGCCATGAGGCCCAGATCGCGGCAGCGGGCCTCGGCAACCGTCAGATCCCGGAATCCGTCCGGGCCGCGCTGGTGGGCGGCGGTCAGGTCGCGCAGGGACGCCTGCTGCAGCAGCGCCAGCATGGTGTATTTCCGGCCCGGAGACCGGCGCACTTCGTCCCGCTGCAGGTCCAGCGCGACCATCACCTCTTCCTGCAGGCCGGGGTGAGACGCCACGTCCAGCGGGATCTGGTTCCACAGGCCCGGAACCGGGCGCGCCAGCTGGCTGCGCACCATCTCCTGGACCGCGAAGACCGAGTCCCCGGTCATGGTGGCGTAGCGCCAGCAGGCCCGGCCGAGGGATCCCTCTTTGATCCACAGCGTTCTGAGGTACTCGGAGCGCTGCTGGTCGTTCACGTGGGCTGGCTTCATGTGGACCGGTCTCGGGCCAAGTGTGGCGCGGCGCAGGCCATAGATGAGGTCGGCCGCCTTACCGCGATGCACTCATCCACAAAGCAGCAACCGTGCCGGGGAAAACGACCTCAATCGGCTCCGGCTAAACCGTTGTACCACAGAGACATCGGGGCTTGGTCTCAACCTGGTCCAATCCCCGACGCCCGGCAGTCCTGACCGGACCTACCGTGATCTGCGGGACCGGATGGCGGCTCAGCCGGTTCGATCGCCGATCCCCCGGGGGCACGCAGCGCTGGGCCAGCCGTGGACAGCCGGGAAGGGCGGGGTGATTCTTCTCCAACTCACGGGAAACCACCGTCGCCACGCCCTGACTCCCGATGGATCACGCCATGACCACTGCGGCACCCATCGCTGGCCCTCGCGACCTCGCGGCCATCCGACACCACTTCCCAGCCCTGGCCCGCCAGCATCGCGGGCGGCCGGTGGCGTACTTTGACGGGCCGGGTGGCACCCAGGTCCCGCGCGCAGTGGTCGAGGCCATGAGCGACTACCTCTACCATCACAACGCCAACACCCACTGGTCCTATCCCAGCAGCGTGGAAACCGACGCCATTCTCGCCTCCGCGCGGGAGGCCGCCGCTGATTTTCTCGGGGCTGCCGCCGACGAGGTCGCCTTCGGCGCGAACATGACGACCCTCACCTTCCACCTGGCCCGGGCGCTGGGGCGGGGCTGGGGGCCCGGCGATGAGATCGTCGTCACCGAATTGGATCACCACGCCAACCTGGCCCCCTGGCAGGCGGTGGCGAAGGAGCGCGGGGTCACGCTCCGGACCGTTCCCATGGATCCCGCCACGGGGACCTTGCGCTGGTCCGAGCTGGAGGCGTCACTGGGCCCACGGACCAGACTCCTGGCGATCGGCGCCGCCTCCAACGCGCTGGGCACCGTCACCGATGTGACCCGCGCCGCCGGACTCGCTCGAGCGGCTGGGGCGCTGTGCTTCGTGGATGCCGTCCACTTTGCCGCCCACGGGCGCGTGGATGTCCGCGCGATCGGCTGTGACTTCCTGGCCTGCTCCAGCTACAAGTTCTACGGGCCCCACGTGGGGATCCTCTACGGCAAACGAGACCTTGTGGCCAGGCTCGATGTGCCCCGCCTCGAACCGGCGCCGGACACCCCGCCCGAACGGCTGGAAACCGGGACACTGAACCACGAAGGCATCGCCGGCCTGCACGCCGCCATCGATTTTCTGGCATCGCTCGGCAAAGGCGAAACCCGCCGCCTGCGGCTCGATGCCGCCGGCCGCCGGCTGCACCATCACGGCCAGGCCCTCGTGGAGCAGCTTTGGTCGGGCCTCGAGCGGATCGGGGGGGTGACCCTCTACGGCCCCCCGCCCAGCCAGCCCCGCACCCCGACCGTAGGGTTCACCGTGGCCGGCGTGGGCTCCGACACCGTGGCCGCGCGGCTGGCCGACGACGCCGTCTTTGTCTCCAACGGTGACTTCTATGCGGCCACGGTGGTCCGGCGGCTCGGTCTGTCGGAAACCGGGCTGGTCCGCGCCGGTTGCGCCTGCTATACCACCGAAGAGGAGGTCGCCCGGCTGATCGCCGCCGTCGAGCGGGTCGCCGGCGGCCGCCGCGCCTGACCCCATGATTCTCCGACCCCACTCGTACCGGAGCCCCGGCTGACATCCATGGCTACCCTTTCCGCGCCCCGGGTCATCCGGGCGCCGACCGGCACCACCCTCAGCTGCCGGGGCTGGCATCAGGAGGCCGCCCTCCGGATGCTCATGAACAACCTCGACCCCGCGGTCGCCGAGCGGCCCGAGGATCTGGTGGTGTACGGCGGCACCGGCAAGGCGGCGCGCAACTGGGAGTGCTTCGAACGAATCGTCAAGACACTGCGCCGACTCGGCAACGATGAGACCCTGCTGATCCAGTCCGGCAAGCCGGTGGGGGTGTTCCGCACCCACGAGGAAGCGCCCAGGGTCCTGCTGGCGAACTCCCACCTGGTGCCACGCTGGGCCACCTGGGATGAGTTCCGCCGTCTGGAAGCCCTGGGCCTGACGATGTACGGCCAGATGACCGCGGGATCGTGGATCTACATCGGGACCCAGGGAATCCTCCAGGGGACCTACGAGACGTTCGCCGAGGCCGGCCGCCGCGACCTCGGCTCGCCCGACGGCTCGCTCGCCGGGAAGCTCGCCGTCACCGCCGGGCTCGGCGGCATGGGCGGCGCGCAGCCGCTCGCCGTCACGATGGGAGGCGGCACGGCGCTCGTCGCCGAGGTCGACGCCCACCGGATCGACCGTCGTCTCGAGACGCGCT
>CAYUYF010000105.1:0-4778 GCA_964449145.1 uncultured Gemmatimonadaceae bacterium
GCGGATCCCGGGGACTGATGCCGTAGAGCTGGCTCTTGAGCAGTTCCCCCACCCCGAGTGCGGCGGCGCCGCCGATCAGCAGCCCCAGCCCCGTCAGGTGCCCCGCCCGGGCGACGATCATCCGGACGACGTCCCGGTACGCGGCGCCCAGCGCAATCCGCACCCCGATCTCCCGGGTCCGGCGGCTCACGTTGTAGGACATGACACCGTAGATGCCGATCGCCGCCAGCAGCAACGCCAGGGTCCCGATGGCCGCAAGCATGATGGCCCCGATCTTCTGCGGCCAGTACGGAATCGTGTTGAACTCGGCCATGATCCTGGGATCCAGCACCGGGAGCGCGGCGCTCACATCCTCGAACACGCGGCGGACCGCCGCGGTGAGTGCCAGCGGCTCCCCCGTCGTCCGCACATGCAGGGTGAAGGCCGCCGGCGCGGAACGCGCCGACCAGGCCTGGAAGACCATCGGTCGTGGCGCCTCGGTGTAGTCGTTGTACTTGCTGGTCGCCACCACCCCGACGATGGTCAGCCATTCGTCCCCGCCCAGATTCACCCGGGCGCCGATCGCCGGGCGCCCCGCCAGGTACTTCTGAACGAAGGCCTCATTGACCACCGCCACCGGCAGGTTGCCGGCCATGTCGGCATCGCTGATGTCGCGCCCCTCCAGCAGCCCGATGCCGGTGGTGCCGAAGTAGCCGCCGGTCACGACGTTGTGGCTGATGTGCATGTTCTCGTTCGGCGCCGGCGCGTACCCCTCGATCCGCGCCCGCGAGCTGCCGACCGCGCCGGGACCGAGGAAGACGGCGCGGGCCACGGCCGCCGCCTCGACGCCAGGCAGCGCCCGCACCCCCTCCAGCAGCCGCCGCACCATGCTCACCTGCAGGCTGTCGTTGGCGATGCCGGTGAGCCGCATGTCGGTGCCGACCAGGAGGACACGGTCGGTGCCATGCATCCCGGTGTCCATGGAGCGGTACTGCTCCAGGCTGCGCACGAAGAGCCCGGCCGCCACCAGCGTGACCAGCGACAAGGCGACCTGGGCCACGACCAGGGCGGACTGCAGCCGCCCCCGCCGTCCGGCTCCATCGCCGATCTCGTCCTTGATGGCCGACGCGAGATTGGGTCGAGTGGCCTGCAGCGCCGGCACCAGCCCGAAGACGACGGCCGCGGCCGCGGTGATCGCCGTCGCGAACAGCAGCACTCTGCCATCCAACCGGAACTCGAGACCCACCGGATACGGCACCGCCGGCAGCAGCGCCAGCATGGCGTCGCGCCCCCAGAGGCTCAGCACCACGCCGACCACGCCCGCCAGGACGGCCAGCCCCAGGCTCTCGGTCAGGAGCTGCCGCACCAGCCGCGCGCGCGAGGCGCCGATCGCCAGTCGCACCGCAACCTCGCGCCGCCGCGCCATCGCCCGGGCCAGCAGCAGGCTGGCCACGTTGGCGCAGGCGATCAGCAGCACCAGGCCGGCCAGCGCGAGCATGGCGAGGAGCACCGGCTTCATGGTACCGGGCGCATCGACGTCGCCATGGCGCCGCACCAGGGCGCCGAGGGGCTGGGCCAGGCCGCCCGCTGCGCCGACACGGCGCGCGAGGGGGTCGAGTTCGGCGGTGACCTGGGTCGCCGTCGCCTCGGGCCTGAGCCGGCCGACCACGGCGAGCGACCGCTGCTGCCGGTCCTGCAGCCGCTGCGCGCCGTCTCCCCGGAGGAGTGGCATGCTGGTGATCGGGAGGTACAGGTTGAGGTTCAGGCCGATGTAGGTGCCGCCGAAGCGCGGCGCCGCGACGCCCACGACGGTGAAGGCGGCCCCATTGAGGGTGATGTTCCGCCCGACCACGGTGGGATCGCTCGCGAAACGGCGCTGCCAGTACCCGTGGCCCAGGACGACCACCGGCGCCCGGTTGCGCTCGTCGTCCATGCTGAGGACCCGTCCCAGCGACGCTCCGACCAGGAGGTCCTCGAAGTAGTTGCCCGAGACCAGCATCCCCCAGGCGCGTTCGGTGGCGCCGTTGCCCTCGCGGAGCCCGAGCTGGGTCATCTCCCACGCCGCCAGGCCGGCGGTGCGGGTGCCCGCGCGCCAGTCCTGGAAGTCGGGCCAGGAGACCGTCCAGGTATCCTTGTCAGGCGACAGGGTATGGGCGACGACCAGGCGGTCCGCGCGGGGAATCGCCGGCAGGGGATCGAACACAAACCCCTGCAGCCAGGTGAAGACCGTGGCGGTGGCACCGATGCCGAGGCCGAGCGACAGCACGGCGATCAGCGTGAGCCCGGGCTGCCGGGCAAAGGAGCGGAACGCGAAGCGAACGTCCTGCCAGAGGGATCCCATGGGGAAGTCGTCCGCGTGGCTGGGAGAACGGGAGAACGGGGGAACGGGGGAACGGGAACAGGTAGGGCAAGGTGCGCGCCGTTCAGGGGCAGGGAGCCATCGTGTTATTCGATGCAGAGTTACTCGGCGTCGCCCGGGCGGCCGCGGGCCGGCGGTGCCCTGGAAGCGGGACTGGACGTCCCGGGAGCGGGACGGGGAGGCGGTTCGGCGGTTCGGCGGTAAAGGCGGTAAAGGCGGTAAGTGTCGAGCAGGGAGGCGCTGGCGCAGCGGAGCAGTGGCGGGTGGGCCGCTCGGCGGTCTCCCCAATCCTGTGCGGCCACCCGCTACTGCGAGCAGCGACAGCGGCGACCCCCCGCGGCCACCCTCCGACGCGAGCACGCGGCAGCACCTGAAAGCCGATGTAGCGGTTCTTCGGCCGGTACCCGTGCCACCTGGGCGCCGCCAGTGCCAACCAGGTTCTCCAGTTCAGGCGAGGGCATCGTCCGATCCGATCACCCAGAGCCGAGGCTGGTCGAGGACCCGCTGCAGGAAGGTGTTGCCGGCCCGCTTCCGCTTGCTGAACTCCTTCACGGCGTAGATCGTCGGATTCACCGGCCGGTGCAGCACTGCCTCCGCCCCCTGCAGCGCGGTGTACAGGTCGGGATAGTCCAGCCCGTCGCCCACGATCATGAGGTCCACGTCGCTCTGTGCCGTGTCAGTCCCCTTCGCCATCGATCCGTACACGAAGGCCGCGGAGATGCGGTCGGCGAACGGCGAAAGTGCCGCCTGCAGTGGCGCCGTCATCCCCACCGTCTTGACGATCAGGCCACGCAGCTCCGGGAAGACCGGTGAGTCGGCATTGGCCTGGTAGAACTTCTGGCTGCCGACGCGTGTCACCGTCACCAGGCCGCTCTCCGCCAGCCGCGTCAGGACCCGGTGGACCGCGCCGTCCCCCGAACGGGCCAGGCGGATCAGCTCGGCACCCTGATAGCTCCGCTCCGGCTGGCCGAACAGCAGGCCCAGCACCCGGAGCTGCACCGTGGAGAAGAGCGCCTGGGCGAGGGCGGTGTTGGCGATGGCTTCGCTTCCCATATTGGGAATAATGCTTCCCAATTTGGGATTTCACAAGGGGGTGAGGCCCCGCGACAGGGCTTCGGCGTTTCTTGACTCCCCCTGTTTTCGGTGTATCTTCGGGTCAACGTCGTTGCGCCACCGGAACCCGAGGCCCCCATGAACCCCTCCCCCAACCCCCAGCTCCTCCCCACCCGGTACCAGGCCCCCAACCCGCAGACCGGCAACAACATCCGGGTCTGCCCCGAGTGCGCCGGGCCCATCGTCCGCAACTCCGGCTGCATCACCTGCCGGCAGTGTGGGTGGGGGAGATGTGGGTAGGCGCGGGGGTGAGATGGGAGACGGGGGAACGGGGAACGGGACCGTAAGGGCGGCCCTTGTGGCCGCCCGAGCCGCCGAGCCGCCTGACCACTGAGGACCACATGCCTGACGCCGTCATCCAGCCCTACATGCAGTCCCTCCTCGACGCCCTGGGGCCGCGCGAGCCGCTCGCCGTGCTCGCGGCCACGCCGGAGGCGCTGCGGCAGGCGATCGCCGGCGTCGGCCCAGCGGCGCTCGACCGGCCGGAAGCGCCCGGCAAGTGGTCGCTGCGCCAGGTGGTGCAGCACTTCGCCGACAGCGAGCTGGTGGGCGGCTTCCGCTTCCGCATGATCCTGACCCACGACCGCCCCCCCATCCCGGCCTACGACCAGGACCTCTGGATTAACCGGCTGCACCGGCACGACACCGACCTCGACGTCACCCTCGCCGAGTTCACCACCCTGCGCCGCGCCAACCACCGGCTGCTGAGCCACGCCACGCCGGCGGAACGCGCCCGCGTCGGGGTGCACAGCGAACGGGGCGACGAAAGCCTCGACTACCTGATCCGGATCTACGCGGGACATGACCTGGTGCATCTGCGGCAGATAGCGCGAGTGCGGAAGGCGGGCGGGTAGGCGGGACGGCAGGACGGTAAGGGTCGCGGAGTGAGGTGCTCCTGCCGGGGAGCGGCGGCGCGCGAGCCGCGAAGCGGTCTCACCAATCCTCTGCGGCTCCGCGCCGACGCGACAAGGCGGGAGCGCCGAGCGAAGTGCGGCCACCCTCCGATGCGAGCACGCGGCAGCGCCGACGCCCCGCGGCTTCAGCCGCGAGCTCCTGAACGGGAAACGGACCATGACCAATCACGACCAGATCGCCCTGCTCGAACCGTCGAACCGCCGAACCGCCAGCCTCCCGATCCTCGACGAACGGGCCGGCCGCGGCGCCACCTTCCACGAGGTGCCGGTCAAGGCCATCCTCAACTCCCCCGCCACCACCGGCATGGGCTTCTGGTCGCTCAACCCGTACGTCGGCTGCGAATTCGGCTGTACCTACTGCTATGCGCGGGAGACGCATAAGTGGCGTGTGGAACGCGCCGAAGGCGCGGCCA
>CAYUYF010000106.1:0-4726 GCA_964449145.1 uncultured Gemmatimonadaceae bacterium
CTAACCTGTTCTTCGACCGCGCCAGCCCCTCGCCACGCGCGCGAACCCGGGAGCGGCGCCTCCTGCCAAGATCAGCCAATCCTCCGCCCCGTCAAGTAGATACCCCCACGGGCAGGCCTCCCACCGATCGCGCCATGCCTGCCATCTGGCAGCGATAAACCCCTCATCGCCCGCTTCGCGTGCGAATCCGCAGGGGTTCCGTTTTCGACTGCGGCCCGCTTCGGGCGCCCCCGGCAGACCACCCCGCCACTGCCCCCCCCCCAAAAAACACAACCGGGCCTCCCGGCTCATTCCTCCGAGCCGGGGGCCCGTCGCCCCGCCCCCCTCCCCCCTCCCCCCTCACACGTCCTCACGCCGCGCTTTCCCCACTCCGCCCACCGGGCCCCACGTCCGCATCCGGCCTCCTCGGCACGGTGGCCCCCCCCCCGCCTCCCCAGCCGCCGGTGCGGGCTACCCGGGTTCCATGCGCGCCACCGACCCGTGCCCTCAGTCAAATGACTATGCCGGCAGCCGCATCTGTTTCCGCAGGCTCCGGTCGAACGCCGACGCGGGAACGAAGCGCCGCAGCAGACTGACCTGGCGAGCCGTCCGCCCTGCGGTGTAGCGCCGGTGCGGGGTCACCGCGGTCGAAGCCTTCACGACCGCGTCGGCGACCAGTTCCGGCGAGTCGGCCGCCTTCATCGCATCCCGCATGACGCCCTCCGCATTCGTGCGGGCCGACCGGTAAAGGTCCAGCTGCTGGTCCGCCTCGTAGACGTTCCCCTCGAACGAGGTCCGGGTGTAGGCGGGCTCCACCAGCACCACTCTGATGCCCGAGCTCCGGATCTCATGGTCCAGGGACTCGGAATAGCCTTCCAGGGCGTGCTTGGTGGCCGCGTACAGCGCCATGAACGGAGCCGGGATCAGGCCCATGACCGAGCTGATGTTGACGATCCGTCCCGCCCCCCGCCGGCGCATGGCTGGAAGCACCGCCTTCGTCATGCGAATCACCCCGAACAGGTTGACGTCGAAGAGGGACTTCGCCTGCTCCACCGATGACTCCTCCGCCCCCCCGATCAGTCCCACCCCGGCGTTGTTGACCAGGAGATCGATGCGGGCGGTCCTGGCCAGCACTTCACCGACGGCGGCCGTGACCGACTCGTCACTCGTCACATCGCAGGCCAGGTACTCGATGCTCGGCGACCCGGTCGCCGGGGGCCGGCGAGAGGTGCCAAACACCCGATAGCCGGCCGCGTGCAGCGCCTTCGCAATCGCCGCGCCGATCCCTGCCGATGCGCCCGTCACGATCGCCACGGGCCGAGTCTCCTGCTCCTGATTGCCTGACATGCCATGCTCGCTTTCCATTGAGGTCAGTGCCGCTGTCCAGATATGACGAACATCATATTCCTGCCCAGACGCAACCCCGGCACCGGTGCATGGGGGTCAGCCTGTTGGGGTGAGGTGGTGCAGCGCCGCCTCGCGCAGCGCGTGGGAGAGCCTGGCGTCGTCCACGGCGCGGGCCAGAACCAGTGCGCCGACGGCCGTGGCCAGGGTGACGAGCGCCCGCTCGTGCGCGCCCGGCCGCCCCCAGTCGGGCGACTGACGGCCGACCAGGTCAATCATTTCCCTGATCCGGCGGGTGGCGGCCCGCCGCACCTTGGGCGCCTGACGCGGCATTTCCGAGCCGAGCGCCGCGGCCGCGCACCCCGTCTCGACGCCGTCCGCATGCTCCTTCGAGAGATAGGTGCGGAGCATGGCCTCGAGCCCCTGCCCGGGCGGCGCCGCGGCGGCCACCCGCGCCAGCCGGGCCATCCCGTCGGCGCCCGCCCGATCGGCCGCCTCCACCAGCATGTCCTCGCGCGACGCGAAGTGGGCGTAGAAGCCGCCATGCGTGAGGCCGGCCTCCTTCATGATCTCGGCCACGCCCGCGCCATTGTAGCCGCTGCGCCGGATGGCGCGGGCGGCGGTCTCCACGATGCGGTCGTGGGTGGCTTCCTTGCGGCTGGGGGCCGGGTGTCTCGGCTTGGCGGCGCTCATATGACGAGCATCATACGCACCCGGCGTCTCGAGCGCAAGGGGCAGGGGTCAACGCCGGCCGCCCACACGCCGCGACCCTCCGGAAACCCCTCCGGCCCCTCATTCCGGGACACCGTCTCATTTCGTGAACGCCCCGCCCACCGCTTCCCACCCCTCGACCCCGACGTCCGCCCCACTGCGGCAGGCTTCCGGTGCAGCGCGGCGCGCTTCCGGCCCGGTGCGGCACCCTTCCAGCGCAGTGCGGCGCCCTTCCGGCCTTCCGCACCCTCCTTACCACGCCATTGGACGGACTTCCGGCGGAGTGCGGCGGCCTTCCGGTCGAGTGCGGCGGCCGTCCGGTCGAGTGCGGCGGCCGTCCGGCCGAGTGCGGCGGACCTCCGGAGGAGTGCGGCGGACTTCCGGCCGGGCGCGGCAGACTTCCGGAGGAGTGCGGCAGACTTCCGCTGGAGTGCGGCAGACTTCCGCAGGAGTGCGGCGGACGTCCGGCCGTCGGCACCCGGCTTCCCGCGCCATGCGGCGGGCTTCCGGCGCTCCGCACCCCGCTTCCGGGCGGCTTGCACCCTTGCCTGACAACCAATCCTGAGCTGGCATGCCGCCTGCACAGAGGCACTCCCTGCCGGGACCCGGTTCGGGCCGGGTCCTGGTGCAGTCGCCGAGCCACCCGAACGGCCGGCGTCGGTGTTCACAGGATGTCGAACCTCTACAGGCAGGGCTCTATGCGTACCTCGATTCGAAAGGTTCTCCACATGGCGGGCAGGGCGGTCGCGTTCATCCGCGCCCGCCCGGACGACAATCCGGTCACCGCCCAGGTGGCCGCCCGGCTCGTCGCACTGACCGAACGCGCCGATGGCCTGGCCCAGCAGCAACGGGCCGGCCAGGTCGGCGTCTCCGCGGCCACCAGTGAAAAGGCCGATGGTCGCGACGCGATTCAGGGCGATCTCGGCTCCTTGACCGGCATCGCCAGGGTCGCGGCCAAGCAGCACCCGGATCTCACCGTGCATCGTCGCATGCCCCGTCGTCGCGTCGATGAAGCCACGCTGCTGACCACCGCTCGGGTGGCGGTCGCCGAGGCCCGGGCGGCCAGGGATCTCATGACGCCGTTCGGTCTCACCGACGAGTTGCTGGACTCGCTCACCGCCAACATCGCGGCCTATGATGCGGCGCTGGATCGTCAACGCCAGTCCCTGAGTGTCCAGGTCGGAGCCGGCGCGGAACTCGATGTGGTCGCCGTCGCCATCATGGATGTGGTCAGGAATCTCGACGCGCTGTATCGGGTGCGCTTCCGGAAGGATGCGGAGGCGATGGCCGCCTGGAAGAGCGCTCGCAATGTGGCCTGGCCGGGGTCGGCGACGGCCGCCGATCCTGTCCCTGCCTCACCCGCCACGCCCGGTGGCAGTGAGGTGGCGTGACCGGTCGCCAGTCGGGCCGTCGGGTCGGGCGGTTTGTCGTCCCCTGGCCTCCTCCCCGGAGGCCGGGGGACAGCCGTCTCCCCCCCGTCCCACTGTCCTCGTTTGGAATGCTCGTTTGGAGACACCGCCGCCCCGGGAGGCTCCCGCTCGCCCGCCGTTGCCCCCGGCCTGACATGCCCTAACATTCCTGCCATCAACGACTTCCGTGCCGGGCCCCGGCGCCCGCCCGCGGCACGGTGAGCGACGGCACACTCCTCGCAGCAACGGTCCAATCGCCGGATCACCGCCCCCCCCAACCCTGCGCACGGAGCCGACCGTATGCGCCTCGCCATCCGCCGGAGACTCGATGCCGCCCACGGCGCGCTGGCCTTCTGCCAGGCGCACCCCGATCCCAACCCCGTGGCCGCCGCGTCGGTGCGCCGGCTGGCGGATATCCTCGACACGGTGGCTGACTGGCTCCAGACCCAGTGGCGGTGCGGGGAGGAGATCGCCGCGGCCCGGGCGGCGCAGGACGCCACCCACCTCGGCCTGCGCTCGCGCTGGGCCGCGCTGGTGAAGTTCACCGCCGTGGTCGCCGCTCGAGAGGGCGAGCCCGCGCTCGCCCTGCGGATCCCGCGGGATACCCGGGTCGGCCGGGTTGATCTCCTCGCTGAAGTCAAACGCGCCATCGTCCACATCCGCCGGCACGAATCTGTCTTCGGCCACTACGGCCTTCCCGATGGGCTGCTGG
The DNA here is from genome assembly GCA_964449145.1 of uncultured Gemmatimonadaceae bacterium. Lineage (GTDB taxonomy): Bacteria > Gemmatimonadota > Gemmatimonadetes > Gemmatimonadales > GWC2-71-9 > JADJOM01. Next base: position 4,156 of record CAYUYF010000106.1, read on the forward strand.
GCGAATTCGAAGGCGACCTGCGGCGCCACGAGCTGGTCGAACGGCGCCGCGCTACCAGCGAGGCGGCTGTCGCCGAGGCCGCCCAGGCCCTGACCGAGCTGTCGCACGAGGCGCAGCAGATCGTCCGCCATCTTGGCGCGCTGAACCGCCTGCGCTTTGCCTCGGCTCCCAGGTCCCTGGCGGCGTGGCAGGCCGCCAGCGGGCCGCATCGGCCCGATCCGGTCCCGGTACCCGCCGAGACCGGCGCGCGGATCTGAGGCCACCGGCATGCCACGCTCTATCAGGACGGGTCGCCCGCCGTCCGGTCCCCTCTCCCGGGAGGAGATGCACCGCCTCAACGACTGGCTCGGCGAGCACGGCGAGGATATCAAGGGCTTCGACGAGCTCGACGGCTTCATCACCGCCGTCACCCTCCTGCCGGGGCAGCTGTCACCCGCGATCTGGTACCCCAACATCCTGGGCGGGATCAGCGAGGCCGAGACCGAGCTGCGGGTGGAGAGGGCGGAGCAGGCGGGAGCCCTCGACCTCCTGGTGCGCCACTGGCGCCACGTGGTGCGCCGGCTGTCGCGGG
>CAYUYF010000107.1:0-4692 GCA_964449145.1 uncultured Gemmatimonadaceae bacterium
TCCTGAACGGCGTCGCGGGTGGTGTGTGTCTTGCGGGTATTGGGGTCCGTCCCACATCTTGAGTCGCGGTGCCGCTTCCGGGAGCCTGTCATGTCGGCCTTGTTGCTGGGCGGGGCCCAACTGCTCATGCTTGTCCAGTCCGCGACGTCGGCGGTCCAGGGTACTGTGCGGGAGGCAGAAACCTCCCGGCCACTCCCGCAGGCAGTGGTGTCGTTGCCGGAACTGGGACGCAGCACCGTCACCGACTCCGCCGGGCGCTATCGGATTGATCGACTTCCCGATGGCGCCATTCCGATCGCCGCCCACCTCCTGGGATACGGCCGGCACCGACTCGTGGCGCTGCTCTCCCCCGGAGCAGTCCTAGAGATTGACATCGCGCTGCAGGCGGAGCCAATAGAGCTGCCGGAGATCGTCTCCCGTAGCACGGCGCCACGCCCGCGGGCGCCCCCGGCTCCTGACGGGTCCCTTGCCAATCTTCTTGTCAGTTCCGACCGGCTGGCGGTGCATCCGCTGGTGGCGGAGCCGGACGGACTGCTGGCCCTCGGTGGCGGGGAGGTTGCCGCCCAGCCCGAGTCCCCTAGTGGCCTGCAGGTGCTGGGAGCGGCGGCCGATCAGACGGCGTACCTGCTGGACGGCATTCCCGTCTTCAGTCCCTATCACTCCGCGGGCATCTTCGGCGCCTGGAACTCCGACGCGCTGGCGGAGTACAGCCTCGCCTCGACCTCCCCTCCCCCCGGGGCGCCTGCCGCGCTCGGCGGTACAATCACCGGAGAAACTCGCAGTCCCGGCGCCAGGGTGCAGGCGCGCGGCGCACTGAGCACTTCGCAGGCCCGGATGACCGTTGACGGCCCGCTCGGGTTTGGACAGGCGGGATTCCTGATGAGCGTCAGGTCGGGGTTCTCGGACGTGCGGTCCCCCAAGCGAGAGCAGGACTACCTCCGTGGCGGTACCAGCGATTGGCTGGCCAAACTGCAGCTGCCCCTGTTCGGTGGTTCCGCCCGGCTGCTGGGATACGGCAACCGCAACGGATTCACGGCGTCGACGCTGGCCGTGGGGACCACCCTGCCGGCGCTCGATTCCCGCAACCAGTTCCACTGGAATGCCACTTCTGTGGGGGCGATGTGGGCGCGGCCTGTGGCGGCGGGGGAGGTGCTGGTGCAGGGCTGGAGCGCGGGATCAGATGCCGGCGCCACCTGGTCGGTGGAGCAGGGTGGGGTGGCGCTGACGTCCGCCCGCCGGGACTTGGGCCTGGCGGCCAGTTTGACCGGCCGGAGCACCTCGGTCACGACGGTGGCCGGCATCCGTATCGAACGCAGCCTGACCTCCTACCTGCTGAATTACGACTCCGCCCCGCTGGCCGATCCCGACCTGCGGGCGAGCACCCCGGTGGCCACCGGGTTCCTGGAACAGTCGCGCGCGCTGGGGAGCGGGATCGGTGTGACTCTCGGGACGTCAGTCATCGCGGAGGAAGGCGGCCTCCGCCTGGCGCCCCGGGTGGAAGCGCGGTGGAAGGCTGCGGCCTCGGTCACCATTACCGGCAGCTACGCCCGGAACTATCAGTTCGCACAGTCGCTGCGCAACGCGGAATCGGTCGTTGGAAACGTCTTTCCGGTGGACCTGTACCTGGGCGCTGGGCCCGATGCGGCTCCGGTCGCGCGGAGCGACGTCTTTGGGCTGGCCGCCCGCTACCAGCCGAGTCCAGGGCTGCGACTCGGCGCTCAGGCGTACCTCCGCCATTCTGGCGGCGTGGTGCTCGTGGCCCCGCGGAGCGGGGAACCCTTTGCGGTTGATGGCTTTGCCACCGGCTCTGGGATGGCCCGCGGAATTGCCCTGGAGGCGGAGATCAACCGCCCGAGATTCTGGGCCATCTCCCGGTATCGCTGGCAGTCCTCGACACTCTCCGATGGGACCTCCAGCTACGTCCCGGCCGGTTCATCGGCGCACTCGCTGGAGGCGGGGCTCACGCTGCTCCCGAGCAGGACGACCTCCATCCGTCTCGGTGGCACGGCGCTGGTCGGGCGTCGGGCGACGGCGGTGGCCAACCGGTTCGAGTGGGAGTCTTGCAACCTCCGGGATCAGGGCTGCGAATTCGGCGGCAATCCGACCCATAGTGGGGAGGTCCTCGGTGGCACCTCGCTGCCCGCCTATCTCCGTTTGGACATCAGCGTGCGGCAACAGTGGGCATTCCCGGCCGTGGGGCGCCGGGCCACAATGGCTGTCTTCGGCACCTTCACCAATCTGCTGGGGCGCGAGAATATCCTCACCTACGCCCGCAACACTCCGACCGGTGGCCGGACGCGGATCGCCATGCGTCCACCCGCCCCCCTAGTGGCCGGGCTGGAGTGGCAGTTCTGATCCGAGTGGTCCCCACTTGTCACAATCTGGTCCTTCACCGGGTTCCTTCCAGTGAAATCGTTGGGACGTGACCGCCGCAGCGCCTGGGCGTGAGGGTCCGGCATGGGAAGGGAGTCATCCCGCTGCGCCAGACATCGCCGTCGTATGATGCGCTGTTCACCAGCGTGTTTCAGGCGAACTTCGCCAGGCTGTTCCGGTTCCTGGACCGGCTCACCGGCGAGCCGGATCTGGCGGCCGATCTGGCCCAGGAGGCCTTTGTGAAACTGCATCAGCGGGGCTCGTTGCCGGACCGGACCGAGGCATGGCTGGTGACGGTTGCCCTGAATCTGCTCCGCAATGTCAAGGCCTCCACTCGACGTCGGGCCCGGCTGCTGACGCCCGCGCGGGCCGAGAGACTGCATTCAGACCCAGCGCCCTCGCCCGAGGAGGCCATGGATGCCACAGCGGAACGGCAGCGGGTGCGCAGTGCGCTTGACCGGCTCCCGGAGCGGGAGCGGGAGCTGCTGCTGCTGAGCGCAGAGGGCTACGGCTACCGCGACATCGCCGCCGCCCTGAGTCTGAATGAGGCGAGCGTTGGGGTGTTCCTGGCACGGGCACGCACCGCCTTCCGAGACCTGCATGCGCGAGGGCCCGATGCATCTCAGTGACGAACAGGTCATCCAGCTCCTGGACGCGGAAGTCCCCGCGGCGGGTCGGCAGGCGCTGGCGCAACATGTGGGTGAGTGTGCCGATTGCCGTGAGCGTCTGGCGCTGGTCCGGCACGAGGCCGATGCCGTCCGTGCCCAGCTCGCGCTGGTGGACCATCCGGTGCCGGCCGTAAGCGCCGAGTCGGTCATCCGGCTCGCACGGCAGCGCCGCCCAGGCTATGGGCGCTGGGCCGCGGCGATCCTGCTCAGCGTCGGACTTGCCGGCGTCGCGTATGCGGCTCCCGGGTCACCGCTACCGGGATGGATTGCGACGGTCACCGGCTGGATGGCCGCCGAGCCCGCTCGCGACGTGGACCCGACCGCCCCGACACCCGAGCCGGAGCCCGCGCGCGCGGGCATCGCCGTGCCGCCGGGAGAGCGGCTGACGATCCGACTGGAGATCGGTGACGGAGGCAGTGCGCGGGTCTCGCTGACCGATGGCGGCGAGGTGACGGTGCGGGCGGAGTCCGGAGGTGTGGGATTCACGGCGGGCGTGGGACAGCTGGTAGTGCAGGGACGGGCCGAGCCCACCAGCCTCGAGGTCCAGATTCCCAGGTCCGCCCCGCGGGTGGAGATCGTGCTGCGCGGCCAGCGGGTCTTCCTCAAGGCCGGGGATCGCATCACCACCGCGGCCACTCCGGAACCCGACGAATCCTACCTGCTGCACTTCACCCCCTGAGGCTGGCCTCTGGCCGGCGGCTGTCACATTCTGTCGGGGGTCGTTGTTCCATCTGTCAGATCGAGGTCCAACCAACTCTCTGCTGACAGAGGCCGCCATGTTCCCGCGACTCCGCGCCATCCTCACGATGCTTGTCCTTGCTGCTTGCAGCGGAAATCCGACCGGCCCGACCTATCAGCCCGACCTGCCGGCCACCTGGGCCAGCGCAGTGACGAACACCTTCTTCCCGCTGACCCCGGGAACCGTCCTCCAGTATTCCAGCCAGACCGCCCAGGGGCTGGAAACCATTCGGGTCGAGGTGCTCAGCACCGCTCGATCGGTCAACGGGGTCGCGGCGACCACGCTGCTCGATCAGGTGTATCTCGACGGTGCGTTGATCGAGGAGACCTATGACTGGTACGCGCAGGACACCGACGGCAACGTCTGGTACCTGGGAGAGGACTCGAAGGAGATCCTGAATGGTCAGGTGGTCAGCACGGAAGGGTCATGGGAATGGGGTGTGGATGGAGCCCTGCCCGGGATCTACATGTGGGCGGATCCGGCTGCCCACATCGGGACAGCCTATCGCCAGGAGTTCTACAGGGGCGTGGCGGAGGACTTCGGAAAGGTAATTACCCTCGACCAGAGCATCACGGTTCCGGCCGGGGCCTACACCGGGTGTATCGTCACCGAGGACTGGGTCGGACTGGATCCGAGCCAGTCCCCCGAGCACAAGACCTACTGTCCCGGCGTCGGGCAGGTCGAATCGTTCCACGTCGGCTCGACCGACGAGCCGGTGCGGCTGGACAGTAAGAGTCCGTAGGGCCGCGGGCGGTCGCCGGAGTGTACCAGGCAGGGGAGGAGCGGTCCATGACCGCTGGAGCTGTGGTTGCCTGCCTCCTGCTGTCCACCACTCTGGGATGCGGCGGGAATCCGTGGGGCCTGACACGGCGGCTCCCTGGATGCCCTTTCGCAGGGAGATGGCGGACGCTA
>CAYUYF010000108.1:0-4686 GCA_964449145.1 uncultured Gemmatimonadaceae bacterium
GCGCTTGCTTTTTGGGCACCCCACCTTCGCAGGGTCCCGCCCGCGAGTGGCCATCACGTTCGACGATGCCTATGTGGGCGCGCTCACGACCGGAGTCAAAGAATTACGCGCCCGCTCGCTCCCTGCCACCGTTTTCGTTGCGCCGGCGTTCGTCGGGAAGGGGGCGTTCTGGTGGGATGAGGTGGTGCCGGCAAGGGAGGCCGGGCTCAACGACTCGTTCCGACGGCGCGCCCTCGAGGTGTGGCAGGGGAAGGATGACCTGATACGGGCAGGCGTGACAAGAGAAGGGGGTGGGGAGGAGTTCGCGCCACCGGTATGTCGCTGCGCCGATGAATCCCTGCTGGGCGCTGCACTGGAGTTTCCCGGACTCACCCTGGGATCACATACCTGGAGCCATCCGAACCTGAGTGTGCTGCCCGAACAAGAACTGGCAGCCGAACTTTCCCGACCTCTCGAATGGCTTCACCGTTTCGGCGCGCGGCTGCTCCCTGTCCTCAGCTATCCGTACGGCAAGTCCGGAGCGATGGTCGACCGAGCAGCCGGACTGGCTGGCTATCAAGCTGCGTTCCGGATAGACGGCGGCTGGTTGCCGGACCCGCCTGTTAGGATGTTTAGCTTGCCACGCCTGAATATCCCGGCGGGCATATCGGCCAACGGATTCGCCCTTCGTCTGGCGGGGTTGTTCTGTTGACACCTGCGGGCGTCGCACCGACACGGCGGACGCGAGTGATGCACGTCGTTCTCGACCTCAACGCCGGGGGTCTGGAGCGGCTGGTGGCCGATCTCATCCGGTGTGGCGATCATGCCCGCTTCGAGTATCAGGTGCTGGCCCTCAGGTTTCTGGGACGCTTTGCAGAAGGCCTGGAGGAGTTCGCCACCCTGCAAACGGCCGCGCCGATGGGCAAACTCTCCATGGTCTGGCCTCGGGCGCTCCGTGCGCAACTCCTGGAACTTGCCCCGGCAGTCATTCACACCCACAGCGGCGTGTGGTACAAGGTGGCTCGCGCGGTCGGCGGCGATGCCGCCACGATGCCGATCATCCACACCGACCACGGCCGCGACCGGCCCGATCCCTGGCAGCACCGGTTGGTGGATTGGATCGCCTCCCGCAACACGGCGGTGGTGGTGGCGGTCTCCGACGTCCTGGCAGAGCAGCTCCGCCAGACGGTGGTGGCCCACCCCGGGCGAGTGCGGACGATCCTCAATGGGGTGGATACCGTGGAGTACGCCCCCCGCCCCGACGATGGTGCTCTCCGCGCCGAGTTGGGCATCGCGGAGGGGGTGCCGATCATTGGCAGCATCGGCCGACTGGAGCATATCAAGGGCTACGACTTGATGGTGGAAGCGTTTGCCAGCCTCCACCGGGGCTGGTCGGGAACGCCCGCGCCGGTGCTCGTGGTCGCCGGCGACGGTGGCGAGGAGGAGCGACTTCGCCGCCGGGTCTCCGAGCTGGGTCTGGAGGGCCGCGTGTTCCTGCTGGGCTGGCGGAAGGACCTGGCCCGGCTGTACCGGGCCTTCTCGATCTTTGCCATGACCTCGAGGAGCGAGGGCACCTCCGTGAGTCTGCTGGAAGCCATGAGTTCCGGCCGCTGTCCGGTAGTCACGCCGGTGGGTGGAAATGCGGCGGTGCTCGGCGCCGCGCTGCAACACCGGCTGGTGGCCAGTCTCGACCCGGAGGATATCGCGGTGGGATGGCGGGAGGCGCTGCGGGACGAGGCGGCCCGCAACCGGGATGTGACCCTGGCCCGGGCCCGCGTGGTGGAGACCTTCAGCCTGCTGGCGATGACGCGGGCCTACGAGGAGCTCTACAGCTCGGTCCGCATCGTGTCGCCGAGTCCGCGTCGCTCGGCGGAAAACCCGCCCAGCATGTAGGCGTCCCCGTCCGCCACGGCCCGGATCAGCTCGGCCTTTCGCTCCGGGGTCAGGTACTTCTCGTCATACTTCAGGAAGTCGAATCCGGGCCGTTCCCGCATGCGCGCCCGGTGCTTGTCGAGGTATTCCTCCAGCGAGCAGACGACCTTGGCCGGACTGCCGGCGCAGACCGTGTCTGGCGGGAGCGAGCGCGATACCACCGATCCCGCGCCGACGATGGTCCTGGGCCCGATTTCCACCCCGGCCAGGATGATGCTCCGTGCCCCGATGTGACAGGACTCGTGGATCACGACCCGGCCGATGCGCGCGGCATCAAGGAATTCGTCCATCTGGGCATCATGGGCCAGGATCAGGCAGTCGGGGCCGAAGCCGCAATGGTCGCCGATGCTGATCAGGAAGCAATGGCTGGTGTCGATGGTGGTGGACGCCGGCAGCAGCACCCCTCGCCCGATGGTCATGCCGCGGGCCCTGAGGTTCTCCCAGCGGCGCCGCAGGCGGGCCTCCTCTGCGCGTCCCTTGAGGCGCGCCAGCGCCCCCCAGATCGCCCCGATCATGTCATGCTCCTCCCCGGCCCAGCAACGACTTGAGCCGTTCGATACCGGTGGTGCACTGCAGCACGTGAGGGACGGATTCGGCGAGGGCAAACCGGCGGATACGAAACGGGGCATCTGCGGTCGCGCCGAAGGTCCGGGGGGTGGCGTACCCGGGCTCGCCCACCACCGCCCCCCGCATTCCCAGTCTCCGCAGGGTGGTGATTTCCCGCTCGCCGAAGTCCTCGGGGCCGCCGTTGGGATAGCAGAACACCGGCACTGGGTGCGCTACTTCCGCCGTCAGGCGCTGCCAGGACTCCACCAGCTCATGGCCGGCCTGGGCATCGGGCGTCTGCGACAGGATGGGATGGGTCACGGTGTGCGGCCCGAAGCTCATCCCCCGCTGCTCGCAGGCACGGGCCTGGTCCCAGGTCATGGGAGCGTACTCGTGGGGGGGCTGTGCCGGCAGCTCGACTTCCCCCGAGCGGGCCAGGGCCTCGATGGCCGCGTGCTTGTCCGCGTCGGGCACTCGTTTGCAGCGGACCGTGAAGTCCTCCTGGGCCGCGTCCCGCCCGGGGCCGCTGTCCCAGCTCCACTGCAACGGGTCTCCCGCCAAGTCTACCCGTAGCGTCTGGCGGGTGGTGTGCCGGAAGATGAACTCGATCCTGTCCCACCAGAACCAGAGTTGCCGGTCCAGGAAGCCGGTGGTGACGAACGTCGTGACCGGGCAGTCAAACTCGGCGAAGACCGGGGCGCCGATGGTGGCCTGGTCGAGGTAGCCGTCGTCAATGGTGAAGACCACGGCCCGGGGCGGGAGGTCGCCGCTCGACAGGCCGTGGACCAGGGCCTCAAGCGAAAGGAACCGGTGCCCATCCTTCCGCAACCGGGACAGCACCGTGCGCAGCAGCTCCGGCGGGTATCCCCCGGCGCCCTGGAAGCGGTGCAGCATGAACACGGTGGCGTGCCCTTGCATCAGCGGCCGCAGCGGGAAGGTGACCGCCGGCGTGGTAAGCACCGAAAGAATCATCCGTTTCAGTCCTGGCATTGCAGTGACTCCGGCGCCGCGGTCCGGCCGGCCGGCGGCCCGATTCGCTGTTCGAGTGCGGTAAACAGGCCCTGGGCCTGCGCCCGGCGGCTCAGATGACCGATGCCGGCTGGCGCCCCCGGGCGTTCCCCGCGGCGATGCGCCGCCACGCGGGTGTGCAATGCCCGCGCCATTCCCTCGACGTCGGCCGGAGCGATCACGTCCGCGCTGGTACCGCGAAGCGCCTGGGCGGTGGCGGAGCCGGGCTCGGCCAGGACCAGGATCCAGGCCTGGAACCGTAGGTACTCGAAGATCTTCGACGGGATGGCGAGGTCGCTGTCCTGTGGCAGACTGACCAGCATCGTCGCGTCCGCAAGGAATTCCATGGCCTGGGCACGGGGCCGGGCCGGGCCGGTGCGGACGTACGCGCCGATCCCTTCTTCCGCACCAATCTGGCTCACCGGCACGCCGCCATAGCTGTCGGCATTGCCGATCATCTCGATGCCGAACTGGTCGGGCGTGAGGCCCAGCTGGGCAATGACCCGCGCGGCCGCCTGGAACAGCGGCCTGGGGTCACGGTCGAGGTAGATCGTCCCGGCGTAGGCCAGCACAAACCGGTCTCCGTGGCGTGAGGGTGGCATGGGATCGTCGTCGTATCCGTTCATGACGGCCAGGATCCGATCCGCCGCCTCGGGGTACAGCGCCCGCAGCTGATCCCGGGCGGGCCCGGTGTTGGTGACCACCAGTGCGGCTTCCCGTACGGCCCGCTTCTCCAGCTGCTCCGCGAGGCGGTACACCACCGGGCTGGCGATCGCCTCCGGGAGGCGCTGCACCAGACGCCAGGGGTCCCGCATATCGAAAATGAACGGCAGCCCAGCGCGGGCGGCGAGGGCCCTGGCCGCGTCGTGGATCACATGCGGTGGCCCGGAGGAGAGCACCGCCCGGTGTACTCCCGGTTCCACCATGGTGGCACCGAATCGGGCCGCGTCAACGCCCCACCGGCGTTCCTGCCAGTGGGTTCGCAAGGCGTAGTAGGCGCGGACCCAGTGACGGAGGTGGGTCGGCTGCCAGCGGATCTCTTCCCGCCCGAGCGAGCCGGCACGCACTGGGGCCGCCCCAGTGGATGCCGGGGCTCCCGGAGTCGCGGGCGTGGCGGCCCGGCGGGGGCGGACGCTGCGGGCCGTCCGGGAGGCCATGTCCTCCAGGCGCTCGATCCACGGGTCGGGAAGCTCCACGCCGAACACCCGGGTGGACGCCGGC
>CAYUYF010000109.1:0-4639 GCA_964449145.1 uncultured Gemmatimonadaceae bacterium
GCCAGCGTTCGTCCTGAGCCAGGATCAAACTCTCCAAGAGAATTCGAAATAGCTCATTCGTAACGGCTGACTGTGTTTTGTCAGGTCGTCCGAATCACGTTTGTGTTGCAGATGTTAAACCCATCCCCAACCAGGTCTGCACCCGGTCGGATCAAAGGGTCCGCACTGCTACACCATAGCTCACATCGATTGTCAAAGAGCGGGTCCTGCTACGCCACCACGCAACTCTGTGGCAGCCTCGAATCATAGCCGAGCCATGATGCATCGTCAAGGGGTATCGAAACTTCCGACCCCTGACCTGCCCGGCCTGTACCGCAGGTTTTACTACGGGACTTCTGCGGGGGCGGTATGGTAAGTGACCCCCGAAGAGAACGCAAGGCCCGCTCCCCCGTGGCGCCGCTTCCCGCGCAGGCTATTCTTCCCTACTCTGGTCGAGAACCGGCCCCTTCCCCTTCCAATGCTCCCTTCATGCCGCTGATCGAGTGCGTTCCCAACTTCAGTTGTGGCCGTGATCCCGAGATTATCCGCCAGATCACCCGCCGGGTGGAGGCCGTTCCCGGCGTGGCCCTGCTCCATGTGGACTCCGGAGCCGCCACCAACCGGACCGTCGTGACCTTTGCCGGCCCACCCCAGCCGGTCCTGGAAGCCGCCTTCCTCGCCATCGCCGCGGCCCGCGAGCTCATCGACATGCGGACCCACTCCGGGGCCCACCCCCGCCTCGGCGCGACCGATGTCTGCCCCCTGGTTCCCATCAGCGGCATCTCCCTGGACGAATGCGCCCTGCTGGCCCGGCAACTGGGTGAACGGGTGGGCCGGGACCTGGGCCTCCCGGTCTATCTGTATGAGGCGGCCCAGCCCGATCCCGCCCGGAAGAACCTCGCGGTCATCCGGGCCGGAGAATATGAAGGCCTGGCAGAGAAGGTCCGCCGCCCGGAGTGGCGACCGGATTTCGGTCCCGCGACCTTCGATCCCCGCAGTGGCGCCACAGTGATCGGGGCCCGGGGTTTTCTGGTGGCGTTCAACGTGAACCTGAACACCACCTCCACCCGCCGGGCCAACGCGGTGGCGTTCGACATCCGGGAAGCCGGCCGGCCCCGCCGGACGGGCCACCCCCTGACCGGAAAGGTGGTGACCGATCCGGCGGGCCAGCCCGTGATGGACCCGGGCACGCTCAAGGCGGTCAAGGCCATCGGCTGGTACATCCCCGAGTACGGCGTGACCCAGGTCTCCATGAACCTGACGGACCTGTCGGTGACTCCGATCCACACCGCCTTCGATGAGGTCTGCCGCGCGGCCGAGGCCCGCGGCGTCCGGGTGACCGGCTCCGAACTGGTCGGACTGATCCCCCGGGAGGCCCTGCTCGAGGCGGGCCGGCACTACCTCCGGAAGCAGCAGCGGTCGCTCGGCGTCTCCGAAGCGGACCTCATCAGGATGGCCGTGACGTCACTGGGACTGGAGGAACTGGCGCCGTTCCGTCCTGAGGAGCGGATCATCGAGTACCGGCTCCGGGATGCGGGATCCCGCCCGCTGGTCGGGATGAGCCTGCGGGGCTTCGTCGATGAGACCGCCAGCGAGAGCCCTGCGCCGGGTGGCGGATCGGTGGCAGCGCTGCTGGGCGCCCTCGCGGCAGCGCTCGGAACGATGGTCGCCAACCTTTCCGCCCATAAGCGGGGGTGGGACGAGCGGTGGGAGGAGTTCTCCCGCTGGGCGGAGCGCGGTCAGGCCCTCAAGGACGAGCTGCTGGGTCTGGTTGACGACGACACGGCCGCCTTCAACCGCGTCATGAGCGCCCTGAGCCTGCCCAAGGGGACGCCGGAAGAGAAAGCGGCGCGAAAGTCCGCGCTCACCGCCGCCAATCGCGGTGCGGCGGAGGTCCCCCTCAAGGTGATGAAGACCTCGCTGGCGCTGTTCCCACTGATGGAAGCGATGGCCCGGGAGGGGAACCCGGCGTCGGTCTCGGACGCCGGCGTTGGGGCGATGGCCGCCCGGGCGGCCGTGCGGGGTGCGGCATTGAATGTCCGGATCAACCTGGGTGGGCTGGGCGATCCCGCCCTGGCCGAGCAACTGATGAACGAGGTCACCAGTTTGACAGCTCAGGCCGAGGCCACCGAGGGGAAGGTGCTTGAAGTGGTAGAACGGGTGATGGGGAAAGCCTGACGATCAGTGCCTGAAGACCCGCTGGCCCCGGCAATAGGTGGCCGTGCACGCGTTGGCCCGGAGGTGGTACAGCCACTGCTCCACGCTCTCGGCCTCGATGACCGCGAAGTCGGCCGACTTGCCCGGCTCGAGCGACCCGATCTCCTGCTCCAGGCCGATGGCCCGGGCGGCGAGGATGGTGGCGCCCTTCAGAGATTCGGCCGGGGTCATCCGCTGCAGGGTGCAGGCGAGGGTCAGGGCGAACGGCAGGTGGTAGCTGGGCGCTGAGCCGGGATTGAAATCGGTGGCCACCGCCACGGCGACCCGGGCCTCGATCAGCCGCCTGGCGGGTAGCGGGGCGACGTTCAGATAGAGAGAAGCGAACGGCAGGCTGACCGCGACGACACCGGCCTCCCCCATCCGCCTGATCCCCCCGTCGCTCACCTGCTCCAGGTGATCGGCCGAGGCCGCGCCCATCTCCGCCGCCAGCTCCGCTCCGCCGCAGGCGCTGAGCTGATCGGCGTGGACCTTGGGCGTCAGGCCCAGCGCCTTTCCCGCTGCCAGGATTCGGCGCGCCTCGTCCACGGTGAAGGCGCTCTCCTCCACGAAAACATCGCAGAAGCGGGCCAGTCCACCGGCGGCCGCACGGGGGATGATCTCCTCCACCACCAGCCGGACGTACTCGGCGCGCCGGTCGCGATACTCCACCGGCACCACGTGCGCCGCCAGGAGTGTGGGCACGATGCGGGCCGGCCCCTCCGCCGCCAGGGCCCGGTAGATCTCCAGGAGCCGGATCTCATCGTCGAGCGTAAGCCCGTAGCCGCTCTTGGCCTCCACGGTGGTGACCCCGAGTGGCACCATTTCGCGCAGGTGCTGGCGGCAGCGTGCCAGCAGGGAGGCGCTGTCGGCCGCGCGGGTACTGGCCACCGTCGAGGCGATCCCCCCGCCGGCCCTGGCGATCTCGAGGTAGCTCCGGCCGAGCAGCCGTGCCTCGAACTCCCCGGCGCGCCAGCCACCGAAGGCGAGGTGCGTGTGACAATCCACCAGGCCCGGAATGACCAGCCCCCTGGCGGCGTCGTGTATTTCTCCGCCTCGGTACTTCGCGGGGAGGTCCCGCTCCGGGCCGACCCATCGAAGCGTCTCCCCCTCCCATGCGATCGCGGCGTCCGGGATCGGGTGGATCTCCCGCTGCAGCCCGCCGGGCTTGCAGGTCGCCGCCACGCCGATGTTCGTCAGGACGGGCATGCTTGGCCGGTCACTGGCGCATGGGGAGGTCCACGCCCCGTTCGCGTGCGGTGTCGATGGCGATCTGGTACCCGGCGTCGGCGTGGCGCATGACGCCGGTCCCGGGATCGGCGGTGAGCACCCGTTCGAGCCGGCGGTCCCCCATGTCGGTGCCGTCGGCCACGGCCACCATGCCGCTGTGGATGGAATAGCCGATGCCCACGCCGCCGCCATGGTGCAGGGAGACCCAGCTGGCTCCGCAGGCGGTGTTGAGCAGCGCATTGAGCAGCGGCCAGTCGGCGATGGCGTCGGATCCGTCTTGCATCGCCTCGGTCTCGCGGTTGGGCGAGGCCACCGATCCGGTATCAAGGTGATCGCGGCCGATGACGATGGGGGCCTCGACCTTTCCCTTCCGGACCAGCCAGTTGAAGCGCAGCCCCATCTCGGCGCGCTCCCCGTATTCCAGCCAGCAGATCCGGGCCGGCAGCCCCTGGAAGTGCACCTTCTCCCGGGCGATGCGGATCCATCGGGCGAGGGGTTCGTTCTTCGGAAAGGTCTCCAGCACGGCATCGTCCGTGACGGCGATGTCCTTCGGGTTGCCGGAGAGCGCGGCCCAGCGGAAGGGCCCTGCCCCACGGCAGAACAGCGGGCGGATGAACTCCGGCACGAATCCGGGAATCTTGAAGGCGCCGGCCAGACCGCGATGGTCTGCCACCTGGCCGCGCAGGTTGTTGCCGTAGTCGAAGGTGATGGCACCCCGCGCCTGCAGGGCCAGCATCGCCTCGACGTGCGTCACCATCGAATCCAGCACCCGGGCCTCGTAGTCCTTGGGATCGCGTTCGCGGAGCTCCGCCGCGGCGTCCAGGGATAGCCCGGCCGGGAGATACCCGACCCGGAGGTCGTGGGCCGAGGTCTGGTCGGTGAGGACATCAGGCACGACGCCGCGCCGGACCAGCTCGGGCAAGACGTCGGCGATGTTGCCCACCAGGCCCACCGACAGCGGCCGCCGCTCCTCGCGGGCCTTCAGGAGGAGCGCAAGGGCGGCATCAAGCGAGGTCTCCATCCGGTCGCAGTAGCCGGTATCCACCCGGCGACGGATCCGCTCGGGGTCCACCTCCACGCCAAGGATCGCCCCGCCATTCATGGTGGCAGCGAGCGGCTGCGCGCCGCCCATGCCGCCGAGCCCGCCGGTGACGACGAGCCTGCCGGCGAGCGTCCCGCCAAAGTGCTGGCGGGCGCACTCGGCGAAGGTCTCGTAGGTCCCCTGGAGGATCCCCTG
>CAYUYF010000110.1:0-4625 GCA_964449145.1 uncultured Gemmatimonadaceae bacterium
GCGCAGCCGTTCAATCCGGCGCCACCACTCACTGGAGCCTGAACACAACGTTCTGCTGAACCAGCTGCGGCACCGGCGCCCCACGGACACGGGCCGGGCGGAAGGCGCTGCCCAGCACCGCGTCACTCGCCGCGCTTTCGAAACCCGGGTGCGTACTGCTCAACACCCGCACCGACCCCGGCTCACACCGTCCCAAGGTGTCGACCACAAACGCGAGCCGAACCTGACCAGAGACCCCGATCGCGGCCAGTGCGGGCGGATAGCGGGGTCGCTTGGCGCGCAACACCACCACCTGCTCATCGACCTCCCCCGCGAGCTTCACCAGGGAACCCGGCCCGGCGGCCAGACCCTGCTGGCCCCACAGGTCCCGCCCGGCTACCGTCCGCGCATCCAGCGCCGTGTCTCGCCCTACCAGCGGCACGGCGACCGCTGGCACCGCCGCCGGAGCGGAGACCGGCACGTCCGGCGCCGCCAATATCTCCCCCCTTCCATCGGTACCTCCACGGGCGGGAGAACCTGCCGGCCGCACGGGAGGAGCCGGGCCGAAGATCTCGATCGGGACAGTCACTGGTCGTGGCACAATTGGCGGCGCTGGATGTGTCACGAGGCCGCCCGCCAGGACTACCACTCCGTGCACGGACAAGGCGACCATCCGCGGTCCCGCCCCCAGCGATCGGTGCCCACCCGACTCCAGCAGGATTTCCAGCATGCCAGGCTCCTCGAAAGGGATACTGGCAAGGTGGGATGTCCAGATTGCCGTTGTCCGGCCACCGCATTACAAGACCGTTGCAACCGCGTGAGGAGTGCCTCTTTGGAGCACGGCCCTTGCCGCTGCCACGCCACCGCCGGCAGAGCCGGGGCGGTTACCCCCGGACGTCGCCGCATACCGGGGTGCGATGCCGTTGCACGGAGCGTCCGGTCGTGTACCTTCGAGCAGCGCCTCGCTCCTGACGCAGGGCCGGACGAGCCGTCGCCGGAGCTTTCAGTCACAGCGCGACTGCAAGTCGCCGGATCGTAGCCGGATTCTCCCCACGAGGACCCCGTGCATCCAAGACACATGCAGTTGGCGGACGTCACGCGAGCACCAGCGGATCCACGCCTCGGCCGACGGCGCGCCCCGAGGTACGATCGGTCAGTGACCGGGCGCCGGCTGATATGTGCATTGCTGGTGTCGACCGTGACGGCTTGTGCGACGGCCGACCAGCCCAACCCGCGCCTCGCCCCCGGCGAGTACACCCTGGCGGTGCCCGGCGGCAACATCTGGTACAAGGTGACGGGCAGCGGCCAGGGGACCCCGGTGATTCTCGTGCACGGCGGCCCCGGTTTTTCGAGCTTCTACCTGAAGTCGCTTGAGGCACTCGCCGATGACCGCGTCGTCATCCGCTACGACCAGCTCGGCGGAGGCAAGTCCGACAGGATCTCAGACACGACGATGTTCACCTTTGCCCATTTCGTCAACGAACTCGACTCGCTGCGCGCCTACCTTGGCCTGGAGACGGTGCACGTCCTGGGTCATTCGTGGGGCACCATGCTGGGCATCGAGTATTACCGGGCCCACCCGACCCGTGTGGCATCGCTCACGTTCGGCAGCGCCGTATTTGACGTCCCGGCGTATGCCCGGCACGCGAAGGCACTGCTCACAACGCTGCCGGATTCCACCCAGCGCGCCATCACCCGGGCCGAGGCGGCCGGCGAGTTTGAGTCGCCGGCCTACCAGAACGCCATCGGCCAGTTCTACGCGCTCTATGTCTGGCGGCATCCGGTAGCGGCAGACCTGGATAGCACCTTCGCCACGGTCAACCAGGCGATCTACATGTACATGCAAGGGCCGAGCGAGTTCACGATCACCGGGACGTTCAAGGACTACAACGTGACATCGTTTCTGCCACAGATCACGGTGCCGACGTTGTTTACCGTGGGGGAGTTCGACGAGGTCGGCCCAGAGCTCATCAGGAGTTTCGCGGACAGGGTGCCAGGCGCGCGGTACGCCCTGATACCGGGCGCAGCCCATATCACCACCTGGGATGCGCCGGACACGATGACGACGGCTGTGCGCGGCTTCTTGCGCATGGCGGACTCGGCCACCCCGCCGTGAGCATTCCTGGGAGCAGGAGCCGGTCCGTGGCGAACGCCGACGCCCCCACCCATCCCCGCTAGCCTCGATGCCCGCCGCCCACCCCGACCAGCGCGCCTTTGCGAGGGACCTGCTGCTCATCCTGGGCCTGCCCGCGCTCGGCGTCGCCGCCCTCGCCGCCATGTTCTGGCCCCGCCCGAAGGCTCCGTACGACACTGGGCGGGCCGATGGTCCGTTCGAAGTGACTCGCGGGGCCTGGGACTGGAGTACGGACGATAGCCTGTGCCTGCGCAACCCCCACAGCATCCGTTTCTCCAGGGACCGGCGCTTGATGTACATCGCCTTCCGGGTCCCCTGGACGGATTCCACGGGAGCGCCGCATCGCGTCGCGACATACGAGGTCCTGGCCAGCAGTTCCTCTCACATTCGAGGGGCCATTCGCGGCGAAACCCGTACGACCGACACTGGCGTCCCGGTGGTGTGGGATCTGGTGCTCACCTCCGATTCCTCGTACGCCTGGCACCGGACTGATTGGGCGGAGGGCGCCCAGACCGCCGAGGTCCTGCGTTGTCCCCCCGGGACTGACGCGACGATTGCCCCACCAACGCCAGGCCCAGAGTAGTCCCCGGTGCTGGCGCCCGGGGCCTGGGTATTGAACCTTTTCACCGGTGCGGCCCGAGCCGTCCGCCCGCAGCTGGGCGAGGGCGCTCGGTGGCGACCCAAAGGACACACTGGATGAAGGTCTGCATTGTCGGGGCGTCTGGGGCGCTCGGCCGGTACATGGTGCAGCACGCCCTGGATCGGAGCCACGAGGTGGTAGGGGTGTGCCGGGACCGCAGCGTCGGAAAGCTCGACGCGTTCAAGGGGCGCATCGCCATCGTTCCCGGCGCCACGAATGACCGCGCCGTGATCCGGACTGCGGTCGCGGGGTGTGACGGGGTACTCACCGTCCTGGTCCCGTGGGGCCTGCAGCAGTACTCGACCGGCACGGCGCAGGCGGTTCTCGACTACGCCCCCGGTGCGCGCCTCGTCTTCTCGTGCGGGTGGCACATCACTCGTGACGGCCGTGACGTGTACTCGTGGAAGCTCAAGGCGTTCGTGAGGATCTTCGGCTGGGTCGCGCGCCTTGGGCGCATCGCAGACCTCGACGACCAGGTGGAGGCGTGCCGTCGGGTGTTTGCCAGCAACACACGCTGGACGGTCGTTCGCGGGAGCGACCTCGAAGAGGGTGAGAGCCAGGGCCTGCCGGTGTGGAGCCGGCACGTGGGTGACCCGATCCTTGAAAGCAACCTCACCCGTCGCGTGGACTTCGCGCTGTTCATGGTGAATGCCCTGGAGAACGACGCGCTCATTCACGAGGCGCCTGCCATCGTCGGTCGCCGGACGCCCTCGGCCCTCGCACATACCGCGGCGGGTCGAGACGGGACGTGATCCCCAGGCGCCGCCGGAGCGTCACGACGCCTCCGCTGGGGGCTTTCGCTTTCCCCTACCTACGGGATGGAAGAGGCGTTACCATGAACCGTCCGCTCTCTCCACTCCAGCCTGGAGGCGCAGCGATGTCCCGATTCCTCATTGAGGTGTCCCACGACCCGAGCGAGCATGCCTGCACCCGCGCGGTCGAGACCTTGCTCCGCACCGGCTCGCACTTTCTCACCCACGCCGACTGGGGCTGCAAGGACAACGAGCACAAGGCGTGGCTCATCATGGAGTGCGATTCCCGGGAGGATGCGTGGAACGTGGTCCCACCCGACTTCCGCACCGACGCCAGGGTCATCCAGCTCAACTGGTTCGTGCTCGATGAGAACCGCCGGGCCCGCCCCAGCATGGTCGCCGCGCACAAGCTCTAGGCACAGTCCTGGCCCTGACCACGGCGAATGAGACCACGTGCCGCCTTCCAGCGAGTCCCTCGTCCGCCGCATGGCCCACAACTTTGGTGGCCGGGACGGGCACGGCGCATACTGCCGCCCCTTCGCCGATCTCAGCGCAGCACAGCAGCTCGCGCTGCTGACGCGCTTCCCTCTTCAGGGCCAGGAGGCTCCGGCCCTGGGCGTTGCACCGATCGATGGGCCGTGGCTGCTCGTCACGACCGCCCGAATCGCGTACGATGACGGGAGCACCAGCTGGGTGCGGCCGGCGACCGATCTCGGTCACGTCTCGCGGGCGCCGGGGCAGGACGCCAGCCGCAAGGAGCAGTGGCGCGTCCTCGAGCTCGACTTTCGCAACGGAGTGACGGCCCGCATCCAGGTGGAACCGGGGAAGGCGTATTTCGGGCTCTGGAACGCTCTCCTCCTGCTCGCCCGGGTCCACCGACCGGAGCCCATCGTGGGCGGGTAGACATGATCCACCAGCGCCTCACCCAGGCGGAGAGCACACAGATGGCGACGACACGTTCAGACCAACTGAGAGACGGTGCCCGCTGCGAGGTGACCGGCGGCACCCACAAGGGCAAGTCCGGCACCGTCCGCGACATCAAGACCGGGAAGACCGGCCACGTCTCCATCACGGTGGTGCAGTCCAACGGCGTGCGTCTGAAGACGCTGGCGAAGAACGT
>CAYUYF010000111.1:0-4575 GCA_964449145.1 uncultured Gemmatimonadaceae bacterium
CATCGCGGGCGCGGTAGTGATCGGGGTCGGGGCGGCGGCGCTGGTTCTGCTGAACCGCCCGCCGGCCACCGCTGCGCTGGTGCAGCCGCTGCAACTCACCCGCAGCGCGGGCGTGCAGGAGTCGCCTTATATCACCGGCGATGGCAAGGGCGTCGCCTATCGCATCCTCGGCCCCGGTGACACGGCCAACCGGGTCGAATTGCGGCGGGGCAGCGATGGCAGCGCGGTCCCGCTCGCCGCGGCTGGAGTTCCCCGCGCCTGGTCCCCCGACGGCGACCGGCTGCTGATCGCGACTCCACGAGGGCTGGAGACCGTCCCCGCCCTCGGCGGGGCCAGCACGCTGCTTGTCGCCGGCGCCAGGCACGGGACCTGGGCGCCGGATGGGCGGCGCCTGGTATACATCCGGGGCGACTCGCTCCTGCTCCGCGGCGGTGATGGCCAGACCACTCTGCTGGCGCGGACCACCGACCCGCACTCCCCGGCCTGGTCGCCGGACGGCCAGTGGATCGTCTATGTCGCCGGCAATTCCCCGTATCTGGACAACTGGAACATCGCGGTCTCGGCGCTGTGGCTGGTGCCGGCGGCAGGCGGGGAGCCGGTCCAGCTCACCGCCGGCGATGCCCTGGACCTGAGTCCGGTGTGGGCTCCGGACAGCCGCCGGCTGCTCTTCGTGTCGGGCCGTGGAGGGACCCGGGATATCTATCAGCTCAATCTCGACGCCGACGGGAATCCGCGGGGTGATCCGGTGCAGTTGACCGTGGGACTGAACGCCTCACAGATCACCCTCTCCCCCGATGGCGAGCGGCTGGCCTATTCGGTGGTCACCAATCGCAGCAACATCTGGCGGGTGAAGCAGCCCGCCACCGGGTGGGTGTCGAGCCGCTCGGCGGAGCTGGTCACCGCCGACCAGGAGAGCATCGAGTGTTTCTGGATCTCCCGCGACGGGCAGTGGCTGGTCTTCGACTCCGACCGCGCCGGGATCCAGCAGATCTTTCGCCGCCGCCTGGCCGGCGGCGAGGTGCAGCAGATCACCCGGGGCGCTTCGCCGGCCTTCTACCCTGCCCTCTCGCCCGACGGCAGGGAGGTTGCCTACCATGCGATCGTCAACGGCCTCCGGCGGATCTTCGTGGCCTCGAGCGAAGGGGGCGACCAGCCAGTGCAGGTCTCGGCGGACACCTCCCGCGATGAACTCCAGCCCAGCTGGTCTCCCGACGGCAAGCGGCTGGCGTGGCTGGGGCGCACCACCCGGAGGGTCGCGGTGCAGGTCACCCGGTCGGCGACGGGATGGGGGGTGCCGGTCGAGGTCACAAGCCCGGGCGCCGTCGTCATACACCAATGGGGTGATACCGCTCAACTGCTCGCGTGGGACAGCGTCAACGCTCGTCTGGTGCTGGTCGGCGCCGACGGGGGCGCAGGTCCGCCGCGGGTCCTGGTTGAGGGGGCGGTCGGGGACAGGGCTCCAGTGGTCTCGTCCGACTACCGCACACTGTATTTCCACACCAGGGAAGGGCTATGGGTGCTCCCCCTGCATGGTGGGCCAGTGCGCGGCGGGGCACCGCGTGAGGCGGTCCGATTCGACGATCCGCTGCACCCCCACACCGTGTTGCGGAGCGTGGGTGGGCAGGGCGGGTTCCTGTACTTCACCTTGAATAGCCCGCAGAGCAACATCTGGGTCGCCCAGGTGACGGGGCTCGAGCGATGAGCAATACCCTGGAACGCCTGACCGCCGCCCTTTCCGACCGGTATCGCATCGAGCGGGAACTCGGCGCCGGCGGCATGGCCACCGTCTACCTCGCCGAGGACCTCAAGCACCACCGCAGCGTGGCCCTCAAGGTGCTCAAGCCAGAACTCGCCGCGGTGCTCGGCGCCGAACGGTTCGTGCAGGAGATCACCACCACGGCGGCGCTGCAGCACCCGCATATCCTGCCGTTGTTCGACTCCGGATCCGCCGACGGGTTCCTCTTCTATGTGATGCCGTTCATCGACGGGGAGACCCTGCGCAGCAAGCTGGACCGCGAGACCCAGCTCGGCATCGACGAGGCCGTGAAGATCACCCGCGAGGTGGCCGACGCGCTGGACTATGCCCACCGCCACGGCGTCATCCACCGCGACATCAAGCCCGAGAATATCCTGCTGCACGACGGGCGGCCCATGGTGGCCGACTTCGGCATCGCCCTGGCCCTGAGCGCGGCGGCGGGCGGCCGGATGACCGAGACGGGGATGAGCCTGGGCACGCCGCACTACATGAGCCCCGAGCAGGCCACGGCGGAGAAGGAGATTTCCGCGCGGAGCGATGTGTACTCGCTCGGCAGCGTGCTGTACGAAATGCTGGCCGGGCAGCCGCCGCACATCGGCGGATCGGCGCAGCAGATCATCATGAAGATCATCGCCGAAGATGCGGCCCCGGTCACCCGGCTGCGCAAGTCGGTGCCGCCGAATGTGGCGGCCGCGGTCGCAAAGTCGCTGGAGAAGCTGCCCGCCGATCGCTTCGAGAGCGCCAGGGCGTTCGCCGAGGCGCTGCAGGACACCCACTTCACCACCGCGACGATGGCCGATGTGGTGCGTGCACCCGAGTCCGCCGCCCGGCGCGGCCTGACCCTCGGGCTCGGTGCGGCGCTCGCCGTCATGACGCTGGTCGCCGGGTGGGCCCTCACGCGGGCGGCGCCTCCGCAGCCGGTGAGACGATACGGCCTCTACCTGCCGCCCGAGCAGGCGCCCGATCCGCTCGGCTTCGCGCTGGTGTCGAACGACGGGTCGCGCATCGTCTTTCTCGGTTCGTCTTCTGTCGGGGTTGGCACCGCTGACCTCTGGGTCAAGGAGTCGAACCAGCTCACCGCCACCCGACTCAGCGGCACAGAAGGGGCGTCCGCCGCCGCCATTTCGCCGGACGGTAAATGGGTGGCCTTTGCGCAGGGGGGCCGGCTCAAGAAGGTCCCGATCGCCGGCGGTGCGGTTGTCTCGCTGGCTGAGCGCGTGGGCACCATCGCCGGTAGTGTGGCCTGGCTGGCGGACGGCACGATTCTCTACGTGACCGAGGATGTGCGGAGCATCGCGCGCATTTCGGCCGACGGCGGGGCTGAAAGCGGACCGGTCTGGTCCAGGGACTCGCTGATCGTCTCCGCCCTGACGGCGCTGCCGGATGCGCGCGGGGTGCTCTTCCAGACATGTTACGCGCCCTGTGACCGGGGCGATCTCATGGCGCTCGACCTGAAGCGCGATTCCGCACACCAGATCGTCGCGGGCGGACGGATCGGGTATTACGTCGACAGCGGCCACCTTGTCTACGTCCTGCAAGAAAACCAGACGGTCCTCGCGGTGCCCTTCGATCTCCGGACGCTGCAGCCGAAGGGGGCCCCGGTCGCGGTGCTCGACAGCGTGGCGGCCGGGGGGCGGCTCGGCGCCTACCTGACCGTGTCTCCCGGAGGCACGGTCGTCATGCGCAACGAGACCGTCGGGCAACTCCGGCAGTTCGAAATGGTCTGGGTGGACCGAAACGGCCGCGAGACCCCCGTGGACTCGGGGTGGTCCTTTCGACTCACGCAGTTCGCCGGCAACTACGGCTGGCGGCTCTCCCCTGACGGTACCAGGCTGGCCATCGGCCTCAACACCACGGCGGGCGACGATATCTGGATCAAGCCGCTCCCGCGGGGGCCACTCTCGCGCGTCACTTACGGCGAGGCGTCGGAAAACCGGCCCCGGTGGAGCCAGCGCGGAGACGCGGTGACCTTCGTCTCCTCGACCGGCCTCTTCCACCGCCGCGCGGACGGTACCGGCAAGGACTCGCTCCTGTGGGCTGGGGGCTTTGACGAGGGGGTGGTGTCCCCCGATGGTCAGTGGATCGTGTACCGGAAGGGGGCCTCCTCGGCGGCCGCCGGTGGTCGTGACATCTACGGCATCCATCGGGGCGACACGATTCCGGTACCCCTGGTGGTCACGCCCTTCGATGAAATGGCCATCGCGCTTTCCCCCGACGGCAGGTGGCTGGCCTATCACTCGGACGAGACCGGACGCATCGAGGTCTTCATCCGGCCATTTCCGAACACCAGCAGCATGAAGGTGCAGGTCTCGAATGGCGGCGGCATGGCGCCGGTCTGGTCCCGCGACGGCCGGGAACTGTTCTATCTGGGTGTGGGCCAGAAGATGATGGCCGTCCAGGTGACCACCAGTCCCACCCTCCAGGTCAGCGAGCCGCGGGTGCTCTTCCAGCTCTCTGATGCGCTGGCGCAGCTGCGGCCGGACTACTATGCCCCGTGGGATGTGTCGCCCGATGGCCGCTTCATCATGGCCCGAACCATCGAGCAGGACGCCGAGGTCGTCGCGCCTCTGATCGTCATCGAGAACTGGCTCGAGGAACTGAAGACCAAGCTGGAGCAATGACCTCTCCCCTTTCGCGCCTCACCGCCGCCCTTTCCGACCGCTATCTGCTCGAGCGCGAACTCGGCGCCGGCGGCATGGCCACCGTCTATCTCGCCGAGGACCTGAAGCACCACCGCAAGGTAGCGCTCAAGGTGCTGCGGCCCGAGCTGGCCGCCACCATGGGCTCCGAGCGCTTTGCCCGGGAAATCGAAGTCGCCG
>CAYUYF010000112.1:0-2236 GCA_964449145.1 uncultured Gemmatimonadaceae bacterium
GCCCGGCCGCAAGGGACTGGTGAGATCGCTTCGCGGCGCGGGCGCCCTCCGCGCCGCGCACACGTCCCAGCCCCGGTTCCACCCACCTGAAGGGCGCCTTGCGGCGCGGGTGTCCTCCTCGCTGCGCTCAGGGCTGCTTCCTGTGCTCCACTACGGACCTGTGGCGCGCTCCCCCGCGATCACGAACATCCGCCCCGACCGGAACCCGGCGATGTTGCTCCAGCTCGAGGTGACCAGCAGGTCCAGCGCCCCGTCCCCGTCCACGTCGCCCACGCCGGTGGCGTCGAAGCCCAGCGTCTCCCCGGGCACCCGGCCGGTGATGGTCCGGAGCAGGCTGCCGTCCTTCCCCGAGTAGAGATAGATCTTCCCACCCGAGGCCGCCTCGCCGGAGTATTGCCAGGCGCCCACCACCAGGTCGTCGTGGCCGTCTCCATTGACGTCGCCGGCTTCGGCGGAGCCGATCCCGAAGCCGTCGCCCGCCCGCTCGCCGGTCAGTTGCAGCAGCCGCCGGCCGGTGGCGCCGGAGTGCACGTACACCCGGCCGGTGGAGGGCCCGCTGGCCCCGTTGGCGAAGTCGCTGGCGTAGACGTCGGGCACGTGGTCTCCGTCCACGTCTCCCACGAGCGACGTGAACATCGCCCCCAGCGCGCCGCCGGAGCTGTCCGACTCGATGACGAAGCTCGGATCCCGCCGCATGCCGGGATAGACGTACACCTGGCCGGTGCGGCCCGGGCCGGCGCCGGGAGCGCCGACGGTGAACGGCGTGGCCCGCCCGGCGCGCACCCCGGCCACGATGCTGCCGAACGTGTCGCCTGCCCTGCCGCCGTCGAGGACCTGGAGCACCGCCCCGTCCCTGCCGGAAAAGAGATAGACCTTCCCGGCGCCTTCCCTGGCGCCGGGCGCGCCCACCAGCAGATCGGCGTAGCCGTCGCCGTTCTGGTCTCCCGCCGAGGAGACCGCCTGGCCGAACGACTCGCCCGGCTGGGCGGCGGCCAGCACCAGCAGCTCGGCGCCGTCGCTGCCTGACAGGACGTAGGCCTTCTCCGAGCCCGGCGCCCCGGCGATCACGTCGGGAATGCCGTCGCCATTGACGTCGCCGGCGCCTTCCAGGCCGGTGCCGAGCTGGTCGCTGCCCTGGCCGGAGTGGGTCCACAGCGGCTTCCCCGACTTGCCGGAATACAGATAGACCCGCCCGCCCCCCGCCGCCTGGGCAGTGGCGCCGCTCGTGGGCGCGGAGGTGACGATGTCGGTGAAGCCGTCTCCATCCACGTCGCCGATGCCGCGCGCGATCCAGCTGAACTGATCGCCCTTCTCCTCTCCCACCCACTCGTGGATGATCCGCACCCGCTCCACGAACGGGCGTTCGAAGTCGGCAGGGTGGAACTGCACCGCGGCGTAGCGCGGATCGTCCTTCAGGGGATCGAACTCGACCGTGGTCTGCACCAGGTCCATGTCGAAGGCGCCGCTGGACTTGAGCTCGTGCAGCAGGCGGAAGGTCTCGTCCCGGTTCCCCCGGCGGGCATGGATGCCCGCGGCGTTGAACCGGGCCCACAGCATCACGGGCCGGGGCTGGGTGATCGCCGAATAGATGGCGAGGGCGCGATCGAGATCGCCCTTGCGACGATAGGCGTTGCCGAGCAGCAGCCGGCCGGCCACGGCATCGGGCGTCTCGGCATAGAATGCCTCGAGCGTGACGATGGCGCTGTCCATATTGCCCGCCTGCAGCAGCGCCTGGGCGGACGCGACGGCGGGAGGCTGGCTGGGTGGGCCGCCCTGCGCCTCGAGGGGAGTCGTGCCGAGCATGGCGATGAGCAGCGACAGCCGGATCAGTGACTTCACCGTGGCGCTCCAATGGAGGGCGGCCCAGCGCGGCCGCGTTTCAGACTGAGTGGTCGAGAGTGGTGCTGGTGGGGATTCTAGCGTGCCGGACGGAGCGGGGGCGGGTGAGGTTTCCGCCGCGGCTGCCCGGGCCGCCAGGCGGTTCTCACGTTGGTTCCAGCAGGAGGCAGCCCTGTGCAGTGAGGAGGACACCCGCGCCGCTAAGCGATCCTCACGTTGGTCCCAGCATGAGGCAGCCCTGTGCAGTGAGGAGGACACCCGGGCCGCTAAGCGATCCTCACGTTGGTCCCAGTAGGAGGCAGCCCTGGGCGCAGCGAGGAGGACACCCGGGCCGCTAAGCGATCCTCACGTTGGTCCCAGTAGGAGGCAGCCCTGGGCGCAGCGAGGAGGACACCCG
>CAYUYF010000112.1:2336-4545 GCA_964449145.1 uncultured Gemmatimonadaceae bacterium
CCTTGCGGCCGGGTGTCCGACGAGAGGCGCTCAGGGCTGCCTCCCCCTACATCCTTGCGGCCGGGTGTCCGACGAGAGGCGCTCAGGGCTGCCTCCCCCTACATCCTTGCGGCCGGGTGTCCGACGAGAGGCGCTCAGGGCTGCCTCCCCCCAGAGCGCTCAGGCGCCGCCCGACCAACCAGATGGCTCCCAGCGCCTCGGCCGCGTCCCAGGAAATCCGCCTGGTCGCTCCGCTGGACGCACCCCCTCCTGCGGGTATCTTTCACAGCTTCATGAACTTACCCCCAGAGCAACTTACCACCGCCCTCTCCGACCGCTACCGTATCGAGCGTGAACTGGGACAGGGCGGCATGGCCACGGTCTACCTGGCCCAGGACATCAAGCACGACCGCCAGGTGGCCATCAAGGTCCTCCGGCCCGAACTCGCCGCGGTCATCGGGGCAGAGCGGTTCCTGTCGGAGATCAAGACCACCGCCAACCTGCAGCACCCCCACATCCTCGGCCTGCACGATTCCGGCGTGGCGGGGGGCTTCCTCTTCTATGTCATGCCGTTCATCGAGGGGGAATCGCTCCGCGACCGGCTGACCCGGGAGAAACAGCTCCCGGTCGTGGATGCGGTGCGCATCGCCACCGAAGTCGCCGGCGCGCTGGACTACGCCCACCGCCACAACGTCATCCACCGCGATATCAAGCCGGAGAACATCCTGCTGCACGACGGCCGGGCGCTGGTGGCCGACTTCGGCATCGCGCTCGCGGCCAGCAACGCGGGCGGCACCCGGATGACCGAGACGGGGATGAGTCTCGGCACGCCCACCTACATGAGCCCCGAGCAGGCGATGGGTGAGCGGGAGATCACGGCGCGATCGGATGTCTACGCCCTGGGCTGCATCACCTACGAGATGCTGCTGGGCGAGCCGCCCTTCACCGGACCCACGGCGCAATCGATCGTGGCCAAGGTGATGACGGCGGAACCGGTCTCCCTCACCAGCCAGCGCCGGAGCGTCCCGCCGCACGTCGAGGCGGCGGTGTTCACCGCGCTGGAGAAACTCCCGGCGGACCGCTTCGCCACCGCGGCGGAGTTCGCCGCGGGGCTGGCCAATCAGTCGCTCACCATGGCGCACACCGGGTTCAGGCCGGCGGTGGCCCGGAGCCGGCGCGATTGGCTCGTCGCCGGCGCCTTCGCCGTGGTGGCGCTGATCGCCGGGCTGGTGATCGGCGGACGGAAGGGCAATCCCGGCAGCATCGGCCCCAGCGACGTCGTCCGCACCACGCTGTCTCTGGGAGACAGCAGCGTGGTCCGGGCCATCGGCAACCTGCGGCTGGCCATTTCGCCGTCGGGGAACCGGGTCGCCTTCATCGGCCCCGACGGCATGAGTGAGGCCCTCTGGGTGCGGGACCTCGACCAGCCCGACGCGCGGCCGCTCGCGGACACCAGGGGCGCCTTTGCCCCGTTCTTCTCGCCCGACGGCCAGTCGCTCGGCTTCTTCACCATCGCCACCGGCCGGACCATGCTCAAGGTCATCGCCGTCACCGGGGGCGTCTCCCGCACCGTGGTGGCCGACTCGGTGGCCTCGTATGGCGGCGGTGACTGGGGCGACGACGGGCAGATCTACTTCACCCATTCCAACCGAGGCCTCGCCCGGGTGGCGCCTTCGGGCGGACGGGTCACCGCCGTCTCGGCGCCCGACTCGAGCGCGGGGGTGCTGGAGCACGACTTTCCCGATGTCATGCCCGGCAGTCGCCACGCCCTGGTCATGCTGTGGAAGGGCTCCATCGGCTCCAATCAGATCGGTGCGGTGGACCTCAAGACCGGGGCGGTCACCGAGCTGACCCCGGGGTCCATGGCGCGCTACGTGGCCCCGGGCTTTATCGCCATCGGGGGAGCGGACGGACGGCTGATGGCCGCCCGGTTCGACCCCGGCACGGGAAGACTCATCGGGATCCCCGCCCTGATCCGGCAGGACGTCCAGGAGGAGAACAGCAACGGCACGGTCCAGTTCGCGGTGTCCGCCACGGGCGCGCTGGTCTACCAGCGGAAGTCCGCCGACGCGGTGGGAGTCGTGTGGGTGGACCGGACCGGCAAGCTCACGTCGGTGGACACCACCATGGTGGGAACGTTCCTGCAGCTGGCGCTGTCTCCGGATGGCCGCCAGCTGGCCCTGGCCAGGTCGGTGGGAGGAGAGACCCAGATCTGGGTGAAGCACCTGCC
>CAYUYF010000113.1:0-4436 GCA_964449145.1 uncultured Gemmatimonadaceae bacterium
ACGCGGTGCGGATCGCTGGCGAGGTGGCCGGGGCGCTGGATTACGCCCACCGCCACGGCGTCATCCACCGCGACATCAAGCCCGAGAACATCCTGCTGCACGACGGGCGCGCCCTGGTGGCGGACTTCGGCATCGCCCTGGCCGCCAACAAGGCCGGCGGCAGCCGGATGACCGAGACCGGGATGAGCCTGGGGACGCCGCATTACATGTCGCCCGAGCAGGCGATGGGCGAGCGCGAGCTGGACGCCCGGAGCGACATCTACGCCCTCGGCGCCACCACCTACGAGTTGCTCACCGGCGAGCCGCCCTTCACCGGCCCCACCGCGCAGGCCATCGTGGCCAAGGTGATGACCGCCACCCCCGAGCCGGTCACCACCCTCCGGAAGACGGTCCCACCCCATGTGGCCGATGCGGTCCACCAGGCCATCGAGAAGCTCCCCGCCGACCGCTTCACCTCGGCGGCGGAGTTCGCGGCTGCCCTCGAGGGACGGGGAAGCGCGCCGGGCGCACGGGTCACGGCCGCCCGTGCGGCGGCGGTGCCCACGCGGTACCCCTGGCGAGTGGGTACGGTCATCGCGGTGGCGGTGGTTCTCGCCTTTCTGGCCGGACGGCGGGGTGGTGAGGCGGCCGGGCCCGCCGTCTACGATGCCGCGCTCCCCGACAGCGCCCCGATGAACCTGGGGGCGACCACCGCGACCGTCTCCTACGGCGCGTCGCTCCGCAATTTCTCGGTGTCGCCGGCCGGTGACTTCCTGGTCTACGCGGCCCGCCGCGGCGATTCCACCAGCCTCTGGTATCGGAGCCTCCGCGACGCAACGGTGCGTCCGATCGCCGGCACCCAGGGGGCCACGGCGCCCCGGGTGAGCCCCGATGGTACCCGCGTGGCGTTCCTGATCGGCAGCAGGGTCATGGTCATCCCTGTCGCTGGTGGCGAAGCCCGCCTGCTGCTCCAGGGCGAGAGCGCCACCGTGGCGGAGTGGATCTCCGCCACGGATCTGGTGGTGGCGGACGTCGACGGCTACCGGCTCAACTGGGTGGACCGGGAGGCCACCGCGACCCGTTCAAAGACCATTCCGCGCTGCGCCCTGGGAGCGTGGGCCGCCGAGGTCGGCCAGCTGATCTGCTCCTTCAACCGGGTGGCCGAGCTGGTTGACCCGGAGAGCGGCACCCGCCGGACCATCCGGGCCAAGGGGCCCGACGGTGCCCCGGGCAGCCCGCTGGTCGGGTCGGCATTCCGGGTGGTGAAGCGACGGTTCCTGGTGTACATCGCGGGGGATGGCAGCTTGATGGGGGTTCGTTTCGATCCGGCGACCGCGCTGGCCGGCCGACCGGTGGCCCTGCTCGCCGGGGTGCGACGGGAAGCCCTCGGTGAGGCGCAATACGATCTCACCGCCGACGGGGCCCTGGTCTTCGCACCGGGCGTGGATGCGACGATGGGCCGAATGGTGCGGCTGGCGCGCGGCGGGACGCCGGAACCGCTTAACCTCGAGCCGGCCGACTTCCAGCGCTACGACCTGAGCCGGGACCGGCGCTGGCTTGCCGCGGTGGTCCAGGGCCCTGCCGGCAACGAACTCCGGGTGTACGACCTGCGCGACGGGCAGCGCTTCACCTGGCTCCGGGGCGACAACTTCATCCACCCGCTCTGGAGCCCCGACGGCGAGCGGCTCCTCGTGTC
Source organism: uncultured Gemmatimonadaceae bacterium (assembly GCA_964449145.1). Taxonomy (GTDB): domain Bacteria; phylum Gemmatimonadota; class Gemmatimonadetes; order Gemmatimonadales; family GWC2-71-9; genus JADJOM01. The sequence continues at coordinate 1,676 of CAYUYF010000113.1, forward strand.
CGCCCGCGACTCGACCCGCACCTACCTCCTGCGCGGCTCCCCCGGGTCGGGGCAACCGCCGGATACCCTCGGCCGCTGGCCGCTGGGGACCGACAACCTCGGCGTCATGGACTACCACGACACGCACACCGCCGTGGCCCAGGATAACACCGGCATCACGGTCCGGTTCGACCCCAGCCTGGCGGTGCCGGCCTTCGACACCGTGCTCACCGGGGTCCGGTTTCCGTCGCTCTCCCCGACCGGGAAGCTGGTGGCGCAGCAGACCATCGATGGGGTCCGCGTGGTCGTCACCACCTTCCCGGCGCCGGGCCGCCGGTGGCAGCTGGCCTCGGCGGGGGTGGAGCCGTTGTGGCTGTCGGCCACGGAGGTGCTGTTCCGGTCCGGTGTCGCCTGGTACCTGGTGCGGGTGAATCCGGAGACCGGCGAGCCACTCGGCCCGCCCACCTTCTGGGCCCGGGATCCGCGATTCTCCGACACCTCGGGCTGGTCGCAGCGCCCCTCGCACGACGGAGGCATCATCTACGTGCAGGGCCCGGAGGAGACGCGCGCCGGGTATTTCCGGGTGGTGCCGGGCTGGGTGAAAGCGATGGAGCAAGCGGTGGGGAAGTAGAGCGGACGGTCAGACGGTCACGGAGTCAACGGAACCATGGCAAAGCTCCTCGTGCTGTTCGTCACGGCCTTCGTGGACATGGTGGGGCTCACCATGATCATTCCGCTGCTGCCCTACTATGCCACCGATTTCGGGGCCAGCGCGACGACGGTCGGGGTCCTGATCTCCGCCTTCTCGATTGCCCAGCTGGCCGTGGCCCCGACCTGGGGGCGCTTCTCCGACCGCTACGGCCGCCGCCCGGCCATCCTCGCGGGGCTGTTGCTCACCAGCGGCGCCTACGTGCTGTTCGCCTTTGCCGGGTCCATCGTGGCGCTGCTGGTGTCCCGGCTGATCCAGGGCGCCGGCGGCGGCACGATCGGCGTGGTGCAGGCGTACGTGGCCGACACCTCGGCCCCCAACGAGCGCACCAAGAGTCTGGGCTGGCTCTCGGTGGTCACCAGCCTCGGCGCCGTGGCCGGCCCCGCGTTCGGGTCGGCGATGATCAGCATCGGCGGCCGGCGGGCGCCCGGCATCGCCTCGGCGGTGCTGGTGCTGCTGGTGGCGGCCTTTGCGTGGCGCTTCCTGCGCGAGTCCCGCGAGCTGCGCCCCTCCGCCAGCCACAGCATCCCACCAACCACCACCGGCCGGGCGGCGATCCTCCGGGTGATGACCCACTGGCGCGAGCCGGCCTCGCGGCTCATCTGGATCTATACCATCGCGATCGGCGCCTTCTACGGCACCATCCAGACGGCGCCGCTCCTGCTCTCCGGCCGCTTCGGCGTCACCGAGCAGAATATCGGCTACTTCGTGATGTACCTCGGCGGGATGGGAGTGGTGGTCCGCTCCCTGGTGCTGGGCCGGATGGTGGACCGGCTGGGCGAGGCCCGGCTGTCCCGGCTGGGAGTGATCCTCCTGGCGCTGGGCCTCGCCATCACCGGACTGGCGACGGGCTACCCCGCCCTGGCCGCAGGCTTCACCCTCATGCCAATCGGGACGGCGTTCCTCTTTCCCTGCGTGACGGGCCTCCTCTCCGGAGTGGTGCCGTCCAACGAGCGGGGCCTCTACATGGGGGTGCAGCACACCTTCGGCGGGGTCTCGCGGGTGGCCGTGCCGATCGCGGCCGGGTTTCTGATGGACCACGCCGGGGTCGGGGTGCCATTCTGGCTCTCCGGGCTGCTGGTGCTGGGGACGCTCCCCCTCACCGCCGCGCTGCTGCAGCACCAACCGGAGGCGGTCCTGACACCGGTCCCCGGGGCGGCGGTAGAGGAGATCACCGGGCAGTTCCCGGTACCCGCACCGGAGCAGGGGGGCAAGCCGGCCGGGTGACGGGCGGTTACAGCGGCCTTCATGTTGTCCTCACGCCCGCCTGGTTGATTACCTCGGAACTCCCACATCTCCGAGGTGTCCCCATGACCACCACCACCAGCAAGCCCAAACCCACTCAGACTGCGTCGCTGCCCAGCGCCGCCGCCGGGTTCAAGAACCAGCACCCCATTCGGGCCCGGTACGACAACTGGATCGGCGGCGAGTACGTCGCCCCGGTCAAGGGCCAGTACTTCGACAACCCGACGCCGATCACCGGCCAGAAGCTGTGCGAAGTGGCCCGCTCCACCCACGAGGACGTGGACAAGGCGCTGGACGCCGCCCACGCCGCGGCCCTCAGCTGGGGCATCTCCTCCCCCGCCTACCGGGCGAACATCCTCAACCGGATCGCCGACCGGCTGGAACAGCACCTCGAGGCGATCGCCCTGGTGGAGACGATCGACAACGGCAAGCCGATCCGTGAGACCATCAACGCCGACCTGCCGCTGGCGGTGGATCACTTCCGCTACTTCGCGGGGGCGCTCCGGGCTCAGGAAGGTGGCATCTCGGAGATCGACCACGACACCGTGGCCTACCACTTCCACGAGCCGCTCGGCGTCGTGGCGCAGATCATCCCGTGGAATTTCCCCCTGCTGATGGCGGTCTGGAAGCTGGCACCGGCGCTGGCCGCGGGGAACTGCATCGTGCTCAAGCCAGCCGAGCAGACCCCGGTGGCCATCATGGCGTTCATGGAGCTGGTGGCGGACATCCTGCCGAGCGGAGTGGTGAACGTGGTGCAGGGCTTCGGGGTGGAAGCGGGCAAGCCGCTGGCCTCGAGCCCGCGGATCGCCAAGGTGGCCTTCACCGGCG
>CAYUYF010000114.1:0-2481 GCA_964449145.1 uncultured Gemmatimonadaceae bacterium
ACAGCGCCTTCTCCGCCTCCACCTCCTGCGAGATCGCCCGGGCCGTCGCCTGGAAATCCTCGTGGCCCTGCTTCCCCACATTGGCACGAACCTTCACCCTGCCAGGCTCGGCCCGATCCACCGCCTTGGTGATCCGATTGACATGGCGCAGCGGTCCCCCCACCATGTCCGTCTTGAGCGCACCTCGACGGGCCGTGCTCGCCTTCGATGCCGCCTCACCCGAGTCCCGCTGGGTGAGCAGGAACTGCGCCCGCTCCACCTGCGCCGCGAAGCGCGCCGCCACCAGCTCGGCAGGCTGATGGTCCATGGGGTGGGCGGTCAGGAAATCCCGCACCCGCACCCCGGTTCCCACCTTCAACCGCGTACTGTCCAGCATACGACTACTCCTGTCTGGGCCCCGCCGGTTGAGACGGACGAAGCCGGTGTCCCTGCCTGACAGCACCGCATCGCCAATCTCAACCACGACGCGGCCGGGGACACCCTATCGCAGGGGGCATGCCAAACCGGGAAACCCCGCCCCACAGGCGCGACGCGACGCCTCACAAGCAGGACGCACGCGCTGCATATACAGGATCACGCACAAAAGATGAATACTCGGCCTCCCCCAATGCCGGATCAGCCCCGCGCAATGACGGATCAGCGATCCACAGCGACGGATCAGCGATCGCAGGCAGCGGAACAGCCCTCGGAGGGTTCGGCAACGCCCCCGCACAGCGTGGAAAAGTCCAAGCGCGGCTTGACGTTGGAGCCACGCAGTCCGGATCAGCCCCAGCGGGCATCGGAACAGCGATCGCGCATCGCGCCAGAGCCCCGAACAGGGAAGGAATTGCCGCCGGCAGTGGCGGCGCAGCCAGAAAAAATGCAGACGCAGCCATCGAGCGCCCCGGATCAGGAACCCGACGCCCCCGCATATGCAGAACGAGGTGTGCATACGCCGCCGCGCGGCGAGCCGTCGCCACCCACCATTCCGGATCAGGAAGCCCACCCCAAACGTCCCCCGAAAACGTCCTGATTCGGAGCTCGAGTGTCCTGATCGGAGACTCGGCTGTCCCGAATCGAAGAGGGAGGAGTGGCCGCCAATGAGGGCCGACCTTGCCGTTTATCCCGCAACCAGCACCTTTGGAGGTGTGAGGCCGTAGGGACCACCTCGGTCCAGAGAGCATGGCCATGACCCCCAACCGGTTCGCCCCCGTCCTCTTCCTGGCCGCCCTCGCGGCCGCGTGTGGTGAGTCGGCAGGCCCCTCGGGAGGGCCGAAACCGATACCCACAGTGGCGGTGGCCCTGGGCGACACTGTCCTCGCCGACCTCTCCCGGGATACCCTCCTCTATTACGACCTACACAGCGACACGGTGGTCGAGTTCGCCGTGTTCCTGCAGAACGAATCCGGAGTGGCGCTCCTGGGGGTGTGGGACACCGCCGTTCCCAATAGCACCATCACCTACACCGCCCCCGCCACCGATCCGGTGCCCGGCCATCTGCTCTGGCACCGCACCGCGCGCGTCTCGATCGGCGCCGGACAGTCACGACGGATCGGGGTCCTGCACCGGCAGGGCCGCGGTCGCACCCGATTCTGGGTGTATCCTGTGAATCGTGCCCCGGAAATGATCGCGGTCGCGGCGGCGCCTGGCGACACGGTGACCGGTGAGGCGCTGGAGAACTCCGCCGATGTCGATGAGTTCACCATCACCCTCTCCGCCGGCACCGAGATCATCATGTTCGCCCGCCGGCTTCAGCTCACCGGCGTGCGCGGTGCCGCGGCGGAACTCCGGGATCAGTCCGGAATCCTGCTGACCAGCGCGACGCTCGGGCTCCCGCCGGAACTGGAGGGCAATAACACCGGGCGCATTCCCATCGCGCAGGGTGGCAGCTACCGGATGGCGGTGTCGGGGTTCACCTGGGACCACGATTCGGCCGAGACTGTGCCGCTGCCATTCCAGGTGCAGCTGCGCACCGTCAATCGGGGCCCCGAGAACAGTCCCGTCACCCTCGTGGCCGGGGACACCCTGGAATCCGAAGCGATTGACTTCGTGGGAGACATTGACGAGTTCGAGGTCGCCGTTCAGGCGGGCGAGGAGTACAACCTGGCCGTGCAGCAGCCCGGCGGCAGCCCCAGCATTGACCTGATCGGCACGGCGGTCGAGCCGTGGCGCCAGGTGCTGTCGCCGGGCGGGGACGCCGTGCTCGGACCCCGGTCTACCGGCCGCTTCACCGTCACCGCCACCGGCCTGCTCCACCTGCGGGTGGAATCGCAGTCGGCCGGCAATTTCCTTCGCGGCCCCTACCGCCTGTTCCTCTATCGGATCGATCGCGCCCCCGAGTCTGTGACCGCCACCATCCCGGCCGGCGCCAGCGTGACCGGGGAGACTATCGATTTCCCCGGCGACATCGACGAGTTCCTGGTCGTCCCCGGTCTCGAGGATTCCGTCAGCCTCCGCCTGAGCCGGCCGGCCGGAGTGCCGGGCTACCTGACGCTCGAGTGG
>CAYUYF010000114.1:2491-4246 GCA_964449145.1 uncultured Gemmatimonadaceae bacterium
CGATCCGCACCAGCCCAATGATCCATGCCCGGCTGCCGTGGATGCCGCACCCTTTCCCTGCAGCTCTATTCTACTTCCCGCGCTGACCCCAGGCCTGCTGGTCCGGGTGATTGAGCCGGCCGTCGGTGTTCCGCCCACCTATCGGACGTCCTATACCCTGCAGACCACCGGCCTGTCTGCAGCGCCGGAGTCGGGCCCATCGGTGATCGCCGTTGGCGACACGATCACGGGAGCCATCGAGACCGCCGGAGACGTGGACCAGTTCCGGTTCAGCTACCGGCATGCCGACCAGATCAACCTGGAAGTGCTGAATGGGGGAACGGTGCCGCCTGCGGCCGGCATCCTCGATTCCGCCGGTACCTACCTCGGCCTCGCCACGCTGGACAATGCGCCGACCGGGCGATTCGCGCTGCCGCTGAGCGGGACCTACATCGTCCAGGCCAGCGGGGCTGGCGGCCAGCAGTACACCTTCGCGCTCACCCGTTCGCCAACGTCGAATGAGACCGCGCCGCAGGCCATTGCGATCGGCGACTCGGTGACCGCCGAGTCCACGGACTTCCTCTCCGACATCGATGAATTCGTGCTGACGGCAGCGCCAGGCACGTACGCCCAGGCCTTCATTCCCCCCACTCAGGTCTTTCGTCGAGTCGAGACCTGGTTTGCCGGCGATAGCGCGCCACGGCAGGTCGGCGACCCCGCCGGCGGCGGGCGATTCGTGGTGCCGGCCAACGGAGAGGTCCGGCTTCGCGTGCTGGAACTGCGGGGTGGTGGGCCGGTGGTGTGGACCGCCTACACGATGACGGGCCCGTATAGCCTCTGGATCCGTGCTTATGACCCTGCGCCAGAGGCGGTCTCCGCGGCACTCACCCTGGGCGTGGCGATCTCCGGTGAGTCGATCAGTCAACCGGGTGACCTGGACGACTTCACCTTCGCCTGCAGCGCCGGCCAGAGCCTCATCGGGACGATCACCGCAGGCGGGGGCGGGCCGTTCGACTGGATTGACGGCAAGGTCATGGTCCAGTTGCTCGATCCCGGCACCGGCGCCGTCCTCGCCGTGGCGGAGACCAGCGATTCGGACCCGGCGTCCACGCCCCCGGTCGTGTTGAGTGCCGGCGGGACATGTACCGCCCGGGTCACCAGCAACCCGACGACTCAGGGCACCGGGGCGTACATCCTCCTGGTCCAGTAGATGAATCGCCCTTCGCGGCTTCGCGGTTCTTTCGGTTCAGGAACACAGAAGACACAGCGGAGGGCCACAAAGGACAGCAGGACTCGCAAGTAACCGCCGGTGGCCGGCACCATGCCCCAGGCGTCCACCCACCACAAACCTCACCAACTACCGTTACGCTCGGCGACTTCCCGGTCACCGGAACCCCGGGCGCCTTCGCGTCGCCGAGCTTGCCCATTCGCGGGGCCCGCCCTTCGCGCCTTCGCGGTTCCGGCGGTGCCGGCGGTGCCTGCGGTGCCGGCCAGCGCCGGACTACCCCGGACCCCGCCCCAGCCGCCGCCCACGGGTATTGAGAAACGGCGAGTTCAGGAGCGCTCCGGCGATGCCGTCCTGGAGCGAAGGGCCCGGATGCGACGGACGGGACTGGGCATGAGCCAACGCGGTCGCGAGCAACGCCCGGAGCCCGTCAGGCCGCCACCGCGCCCTCCAGGTGAGGCATCCCGCCCGCCCGAGCGATAGGAGATACCCCTCTACCGTCGGCTCGGCGGCATAGAGGATCGTGGTGAGGCCGGTGGGCGGGAGGACCA
>CAYUYF010000115.1:0-4025 GCA_964449145.1 uncultured Gemmatimonadaceae bacterium
ACCTCGTCCAAATTCTGGACCTCAATCCGAATCGTCATGCGTTCACCAGCTCCCGGCACATCAGTTCCAGCATCTCGTCCCGTTCCAGCCGGTTAATCACGCCGTCAATCTCCAGCGCCCGCCCGTCCTCCAGGTAAACGCGCATCGTCGGCACCACCCCCGTCCGGTACCGAATCACCACCCGATGACTCACGTCCGCCTGCCCCTGCCGCGCCTCCATGTACTCCCGCCCGCGCAACGGCTCGACGCTGCCCCACACCGTGGCCGTCGTGCTCCAGGTAATATCCTCCTCTCCGAAGGTGTCCCGGCTCACGCTCTTCGTCTTCAACGCCAGCCGATGGCGCAAAAACCCGGCCCTCATCGCCACGTCATCACCATCCGTAAATCCGGTACGGCGCCAGCAGCGCCACCACCCCAAACGGCAGCACGCCGATACTCACCCCCTGGGCCACCAGCACGTCCTCCCGGTTCTCGTACAGACTCCCAATCACCAGCAGAATCGCCTGCCGGATCGCCTGCGGCACGTTGCTCCCCGCCGCCCCATACCCCGCCACGTACCGCACCCGCACCCCGTTCGCCGCTGCCAGCGTCACCGCCGGCCACGTTTGTCCACTCTTCAACACCACCCGCCCCGGCTCCGTGTCCGAATCCACCACGTAGTTGTCGCTGCTGTACGTGCTCTCATTCCCCTCATCATCCGTGTACTTGATGCTCGTCACCGACGCCAGCGGCGGCTTCGGCAGCCGAATCACCCCCGCCGGAAACGCATCCAGCACCACCTCCCACGTCTGCGAAATCAGCGCCCGCCGCAGATGGCTCTCCACGTTCTGCCGCGCCACGGTGATCAACGTCCCGATGTAGGTGTCATCGGCCGTCGTGTCCACCCGTAGGTGGCTCTTCGCCTCGCTCGTGCTCACCGGCTCCGCTGCCGGCGCTGTAATCAGTTTCAGCGCCATTGCGCCACCTCTTCATCGTCCACCGCCCAGCGCCCCGGCTCCAGCCGGTTAAACAGCACCGTCAACTCCGGTTCATACCGAATCAACTCCCCGTACGCCTGCGCCCACCCCTGCGCCACCAGCCCGTCACAGAACGGCGCGTTGCCCAGGTCGAACACCGCCTGCCGCAAAACCTCCCCCGTCACAAAGCACTGCTGCAACCCCACCCCCCCCGGTCGCATCGACTCCGGCCGCGCCACCAGCGGCTCAATCGGGTGCCGATACCCACCGTCCACCCGATCCGGCACCCGATGCCCCCGCAACATGCTCACCACCACAATCGGCTCGCTCATCCCCGCCACCGCCCGCAACACCCCATCCCCGTACAAATCGTCATCACACAGCACCCCATACCGCTCCCCGTCCACAATCCGCCCGCTCTCCACGAACGCCCGCAGCTTCCAGCAGAACGGGTCCGCCCCCGCCGGCACACTCGTCCGCAGCGGCTTCACCCACGCCCGCAGGCAATCCACCGGCAGCGCCACCGAACTCACCACCGGATGCCACGTCACCGCCACCCTCTGCCACGACAGATGGTCGCGCACAAGCCGCGCGTTCTCCGGCCGTGAAAATGGCGTGATGACGTTGATCATCGCTTCACCGCGCTCGCCGCAATGTCCCACTTGCTGGCGATGTGGATGTCGTACTCGTCCAGGCAGCCCGTCTGGTCGAACAGATACCGCATCCCATCCGGCATAATCCGCCAGCAGTCCACCGGGTACCGATGCTCCGGAAACGACCAGTGCGTCACAATCGCCAGCAGCCCGCCCGGCTTCAACACCCGCGCCAGCTCCGGCACCCAGCGCCAGATCGCCTCCACGTGCTCCATCGTCGAGCCGCTCAATACCACGTCGAACGTCCCGTCCTCAAACGGAAACCGATACGCATCCGGCGTCACCACGTCCACGTTCGGCCCGGCCGCCACGTCCAGCCCCGTGTACTCCCACCCCCGCCCCTCGACCAGCGGCCGATACGTGCCGTTCACATCATAGCTACCCACGTCGAGCACCCGCGCCCCACGCCCCGGCCCGCGCCCGAGCAGTTGCCTCATTGCCTCATACGCCTCAGCGTGCATTACAGCCTACCCCCCGCCCGCTTCCGCCGCCCCTTGCCCACCACAGCCCGCTCAGGGGCCTCTACAGCCGCGTACTCCCCTTCCCCCTTCTTATCACCCACCCCCACCGCCACCGGCCCGTCAGCGGCCGAATTTTCGACTTCCGTCACGTACCCCGCCCGCATCAGGTCATCCACCAGCACCCGCCCCAGCTCATACTCCTTCCCCCGCTCCAGCACCCGGCTCCCCCGCCCGTCCATCACCACCACGTCCTGCAACGCTCTTACCTTCACCCGGTCTTGCATCGCGCCTCCAAATGCCCGCAGCCTCAACTCCCCGTCCCAGTGGTCACACGCCACACCGAAGTCCGCCACCGCCACCACCCCGCCCAGCAGACAATCCAGCGCGAAGGGCAGATCCCCCGCCCCGTCCCCCTCGCGCACCGGGAACCGCTCCACCACGTCCCGCCGAATCAGCGTGCAGCCCCAGCCCACGCCGCACACCCGCGCCACCCCCTGCGCCCGGGCCCGGGCCAGCTTCGCCGGGTACAGCGTCAGGCTCTCCCCCAGCGCGTGATCGCCGATGTACTCCCACGCATTCAGCACCCAGCTCCCATGCCGCAGCATGTACACCCCATACACCACCCCCGCCCCCGTCTTCTCCATCGTCGCCCACAACCGCCCCACCGCGTCCGCGTCCGGCAGCGCCATGTCGTGCTCGAACGTCAGCCACGCATCCCCATCCCCCGCCAGAAACGACGCCCGGCCGCGCTGGTACTGCGCCACCACGTTCCGCATCTGTCGCCCCGGCCACGGGTTGTACGTCCCGATCTCCCACTCAATCACGCCGTCGAACTGCTGCGCCTCAACCGACGCGCGGCACTCCGGCCGAATCACCGGTTCGCCTGTCTCATTCAGCCACGTCGGCGTGAACACCACGATCTTCGTCATCATCACCCCATCGCCGGGGCAGGGCCGCCCCCGCCCCGGCAACTGGTCAGACCACTACCACTACTAGGCTAGGCAGTCGGGTGCGTCGCGTACTGGATCGCTTCCGCCTGCAACGTCTTGTAGACCGTGCGGAAGTAGTACAGCAGCCGCACCTGGCCCAGGTGGGCCAGCCCGTACGGGTCGCGCAGGAAGGTGATCCCCGGCGCTTCGCGCATACCCATGTAGCGGAAGTTGCCGAAGATGACCGACTTGGCGCTGGCGGCGATGGCCGAAGCGGCCGCCGAGTTGTAGACCGGATAGCCCAGAATCTCCGGGCGACCGCGGTCGCTGCCGCTCGGGTTCGGGTTGTACAGGAACGGGTCGCCCTGGTTGCCGCGAATCGCGCCCTCGGTCGCGCGGGCCATGATCCACACGCTGCCGTCCAGGTACTCGGCCGGCTGCTTGTACAGCAGCTCGACCGGCTCCCCGTCGCCGATGGTCGAGGCGCTGTCCAGCGTCAGGGCCGCGGTGCCGCCGGCGCGGGCTTCGGTCAGCAGCAGACTGTTGTGGGTCTTGGCCATGCCGCGCCCCACAAAGTCACTCAGGAAGCTCAACAGCTTGGCGTCTTCGTCCTCCAGCAGTTCGTAGCTGATCTTGATCTGCTTGGTGTACTTGACCAGCGTCATGGCCACCTGCGCCGTCGCCGGCGCGTCCAGGTCGAACTCGCTGGCTTCGTTCGTGCTGACGAACTCGCCGTCGGCCTCGTTGTCCACCGGCACGTTGACGGTCGTCCCCTGGCCGGGGATGTTCATCACGCCGATCTGATTGGCCAGCATCGCCTCGTCGCGCCGGGCGATCACCTGGTTGTAATGCCCCGTCGGCACCAGGTACTGCCCGTCGGCCGCCGTGCCGATGTTCATGTCCGTCGCGTTCGACGCGCGCAGCTCACGAATGCCGCCGTCGTCGCCGGTCTTGATCCAGTGCGCGAACGCCCGCGTCTCGCTGTCGCCCAGCGGCATCTTGTTGTACGCCGGCGCCTTGCCGCGC
>CAYUYF010000116.1:0-3926 GCA_964449145.1 uncultured Gemmatimonadaceae bacterium
TGACCCGCAGGCCTTGCCCGTCGGCACAGCCGGCAAGCGCCAGCGCGGCGGCGGCGAGCCGGAGTGGGTGGTGAGTGAATCGCATCGGCTGATCGCCGGTGGGTGTCGAGGAAACGAGCGGTCTCCCAATCTACGTTAGCGTGAGCGGAGAAGGAGAGGGCAGGTACGGCCCAGCGTCGCCAGCGTGGATGCGCGCCACACGAGTCGCCGCTGGACCGCCCTTACCCCCTCCTCAACTTCCGCCCGCACCACTATTCCTGCCGCAGTTCCGCCAGCAGCCGCTGCTCCAGCCGCCGGCGTTCCTCCTCGGGGATCGCCGGCATCGGAGGCACGTAGTCCGGCCGTCCCCGAAGGGCGGGCGGTGGGGTCCGCTGCCGCCGCCGGAGCACCAGGGCCAGCACGGCCCCACTCAGCAACAGCAGCACGCCAGGACCCACCCAGCCGACCACATCAAACCCCGACCAGGTCGGTTCCCCCAGCACATACTGGCCGTAGCGCGCGGCCATCTCGCTTCGGAGCGCCCCTGGCGATTCGCCCTCCAGCACCCGGCGCCGGAGTGCCTGCCGGAGGGTGTCGGCGTGCCAGCTCGGGCAGGCCGGCAGGGTGAGGCCCGGACAGAAGGGGCTCTGCAGGCTGGCGATCAGTACGCTCGCCGCTTGCTGGCGTTGGGCGAATTGCTCCGGGGGCGGAGCCGGCGGGGCCTGCAACAGCGAGCCCACGAGCAGCAGCGAGGCGCCGGTCATGGATTCGCCGCTGTCCCTTTCTTCCACGGGTTGGCGAACCGCCGCTCGGTGAGAAAGGTGGAATCGGTGAGACTCTCCAGCAGCGCCAGCAGGTCGGCGCGGTCCTGGGCCGAGAGGGTGAAGCCCTTCACGAAGCCGTTCTTGTACGGATTGGCGCTGCCGATGCCGGCGTGGGGGCCGTCGGTGATGGTGCGCCCGCCGGCCATGTAGTGGTCCAGCACCTCGTCCAGCGTGGCGATGCTGCCGTCGTGCATGTAGGGCGCGGTCACCGCCACGTTGCGGAGCGTCGGCGCCTTGAACTTCCCCATGTCGATCGCCTGGCCGGTGAACTGGATGATCCCCACATTCGGCGCCGGGTAGTCCCCGGTGCCGCCGAGGTTGTAGAGCCCGGTGTTGAAGAACTCGATCTCGGTGAAGCCCTTCCCGACGTAGTCGGTGCTCCCCGTGAAGTTGAAGCTCCCATGACAGTGGAAGCACTCGAGCTCCTCGCTGAAGAACAGCGTCTCTCCCCGCTTGGCCGCCGCGCTGATCGCCGCCGGCTGGCCCTGGAACCGGTACCGGTCGTAGGGAGAATTCCCGGAGATGAGCGTCCGCTGGAACGCGGCCAGCGCCTTGGTGATTGTGGCCAGGCTGATCTGCGCCGTATCCAGCGGGAACGCCGCCGGAAACAGCTCCTGATACGTCGGGTCCGCGGCCAGCATGGCGAACAGGCTGTCCTCCCGCCCCGACAGGCCGAGCTCCACCGGCGCCTCGCCAAACATCGGGGTGAGCGCCTGATGTTCCAGGGTGCGCTCGTTCGGGTTGCCCCAGGTCAGCACGGAGCCGTACGCCACGTTCGCCAGGCTCATGCTGTTGCGCGGATGGAACTCGCCGGTGGCACCGACCCCCACCACCCGCCCGTCGGTGAAGGCCAGCGCCTGGTCGTGGCAGCTGGCGCAGCTGAAGGTCCCATTCACCGACAGCCGCACGTCGTAGAACAGGTGCCGCCCGAGATCCACCCCTGCGGTGGTCATCGGGTTGGAAATCGGCACCTTCGGCTCCGGGAACTTGGGCGGCAGCCGCCACACGAACGCCCCATCGCCGGGCGCGGCCGGCCCATCTCCCCCGCACGCGGCGAGGGAGAGAGCCAGCAGCCCGACGACGCCGGCGCGCCTGAGCATCACGGGTGCCCGCTGAAGAACGCCTGCACCGGCGCCGGGGCGGCGCCGAAGGGCAGCCCCAGCTTCGCGAAGATCGCCCCGCACTCGGGGTCGGTGGTGCCGGACATGCAGCCCGGAGGACCGCCGCCGTTCACGCTCAGGTCGCTCGTCGCCAGCAGCGCGGCGACATCCGCCATGATGTGGCCGGTGCGGGGGTCGAACCCGGTCAGCGTGATCTCGGTGACATTCTCCTCGGTGCAGGCGGTCGGGGGCGTCGTGGCGGTGGCGCCGTTGCAGCCGGTGCTGCCCAGGTGCAGCAGGTGCGTGGACGGCGTGCCGGCGGGGTCCACCGTGTGGTCCAGCCGCAGGAACTTGTAGCCGCTGTTCCACGACCAGAACAGCGCGGTCACGTTGAGCGGGCTCGGCGCCGTGGTCGGGTCCCCATGATTGAGCGCGAATGGCAGGCCGAGCTTGTACTTGATCCCGGTGTAGGCGCCGTATGCCGCGGTGCCGGTCAGCGCCACGTGGGTCTGCGCCGTGCCATTGCCGCAGCCGCCGGTCCCGTCCTCGAAGTCGAGCAGCGCCGCGTTCTGGTACTGCCACAGGCCGTCCTGCTCCAGCGTCAGCGGCTCCTCGCTGTTGTCCGCCCGCACCAGCCGCACGTCGTGGACGTACAGCCGGAAGTCAGTCGGCGTCACCGAGGCGGCGGTGGTGCCGATCCCGGTGAAGGTCTGGCCGCAGGCAAAGTCCTGCGCCCCGACCACCGGCATGAAGGTGATGCTGACCGGCACCTGCGCCGCCGCGGCGTTGACGGTGAAGGGGCCGAAGATCTTCTCGTCCGGCGCGTCATGACCGTAGCCTACCGACGCCGTCCCCGTCCCCCCCGCTGAATCCGCGGTCACGTCCCACTGGAACGGCTGCCCCGCCACCGCCTGGACCGAGGCCAGGGTGGCCGGCGTGAAACTGACGGCGCTCTGGTGAGACGCCTCGAGACCGGTGATCTGGTTCCCTTCATCATCGTACAGTCGAACCTCCATCCGGAGGGTCTGCCCGCCGGCAAGCGCGATCGCCGGCGTGAGCTCCGTACCATTCACGAACAGCTTGGCGGCCACCGGGTCGTGGCCATGGGGGGCGTTGGACTCGCTGCTGTCGCAGGCCGCGACGCCGAGCACACCCGTGGCGATGGCCACGGAGAGGCGGGTGAACAGGCGCTTCATGGCAATACCTCATGCGGTTGGGGACACGCGCGAGGAAGCGCGCATCGGGTCAGCGCCGACCGTGACGCCCGCCCGACGACCGCGCAGGCAGCGACGTACACAACACCCCCGGGGACCCGGAGGGGGTCAGGCGAAAAACGGCTTCGGTTGTGGCTGGGAGCGACGTGCCCGGATCGGGACGTCGGGGAGGCTATGCGGGTGGAGCCTGGGCAAACGGTAGCAGACGGTCGAGGCGGATGGCGATTGGCGTCGCCTCCCGGGTGCTCGCCGGGGCCATCGTCGGAGTCTGGACCTCGAGCCGCAGGGTGGTGGGCGCGGGGAGCGCCAGCGCCACCACACAGCAGGCATGGCCCACGCAGTGGCAGCCCGGCCCAGGTCCCTGCGCCGGCGCCCCGTGCTCATGCCCGGCCGGCGCGCCGGCGGCGGCATGATGGGCGGCGCCATGCTCGGCGTGACCGGCGGGGGCTGCGACTTCTCCTGCGGACGCCCTCACCCCGGACTCGCACCCGTGCAGCATCCCGGGCGCGAGGGCGTTGGCGGAGAAACAGACCGCAAGCAGGGCCCCGAGAATGGGGCGGAGGGCGCGCAACATGAAGGGGACATGATGCATTCGAGGCCGTCGGTTGCGCAAGAGCGCCCCTCACCGGGAAGTGTGCGGCGGTTACCGCGCCGGAAACACGCCAGCCGGGTCGGGGTATTAGACTTCCTGCCCGCTCCTCGCCGGCATGCGCGGCCGGTGGCGCCGTTTCACTCGTTCCAGAAGGAAGACCCGATGCGGTACCCGACCCTTCTCCTCGGCGCCTGCGCCGCGCTCGCGATCGCCCTCC
>CAYUYF010000117.1:0-3918 GCA_964449145.1 uncultured Gemmatimonadaceae bacterium
GTGCCGCCCGCCAGCAGCACCGACGTGCTGAGCATGACGATCGCCATCGCCCTGGGCGGGCTGGGCGGGCTCGCGACGGTCCGCCTGGGCGGACTCGACGTCGGCCTCAGCATGCCGGTGGGCGTCCTGCTCGGCGGTCTCCTCGCCGGGTGGCTCCACTCGGTCCGCCCGGCGCTCGCGGCTGTGCCGGAGCCGGTGCTCCGGGTCTTCGATGGGATCGGGCTGACCGGTTTCCTTGCGGTGGTGGGCATCAACGCCGGCCCCGGATTCGTCAGCGGCCTGACCACCTCCGGCCTTGCGCTCGTCGTCGCCGGCGTGCTGGTGTGCCTGGTCCCGAACGTGGTGACCATCCTGGCCGGGCGCTACCTCCTCAAGATCCACCCCGGTGTGCTCCTCGGCATCTGCGCCGGGGCGGGCACCTCGCCCGCGGGGCTGGCCGCCGTGCAGGAGAAGGCCGATAGCAAGGTCCCGACGCTCGGATACGGCGTGAGCTACGCGGTGGGCAACCTGCTGCTGGCGTTGTGGGGGTCGGTGCTGGTGATGGCGCTCAGCGGGTGACGCGGCGGGGCTACTTCGTGCTGCACCCCGTGATGCAGAAGAAGGGCGGCGTGAACAGCATCATGCCAGCCTGCAATCCCGCGCCCAGGCTGCTGGTGAATTCCTGGCCGTAGGTGACGGCAAACGTTGTGTACTGATTCGGCTCCCAGCGGAGCCCGAGCTTGTATTCGGCGGGGGTTTCGACATCCCCGACGCCGCCGAAAACCTCGCCCACGATGGCGACCTTGGGGCCCTTGGGGTACCAGCCCAGCCGGGTGGAATAGGTGAACGCCCAGCCGACCTCCAGGTTCGCCCCGGTGTCTCTCGTGTAGCTCGCCCCCGGCATCAGGTCCCAGGAGAGCTTGTTGTCGAAGAACGGGAGCGTCACCGGCGCGTTCACCCACCAGGTCTGGAAGGCGTCCTCCAGGCCCACGCTCGTCAGGTAGCCGGGATCGAGGCCCGTGCCGCCCTTGAACGCGAAGCCGCCGGTCTTGGCGGCGTTTTCATAGAACATGTACTTGAAGTAGAGGCTGGTCGAGTATCCCTCGTCGGTCGAGCGATCCTTGTCCGAGTTCATCACGTACACGGCGTAGGTGAATTCCCACCGCGGGAGCAGCGAGAAGGTGGTCATCACCATGTCGCTCTGTTCGCCGGCCGTCAGGATGATGGTCGCCACGCCGGCGGGCTTCGACAGGTAGTTGTCTGAGTTGAACTGCTGTGCGTCGACCGGGTTCGTCGCGAGCACCGCCAGCCCGCAGGCGAGCATGCTGGCGATCCGCGCAGGGCGGTCTGCCATCCTTGGTGCTCCCTTGAATCACGCAATCAGAAGAGGATGTCCGTGCCAATGGAATACGTCCACCCGCTCTGGCCCGAGGCGTAGTATCCGAAGGTCGACCCGGCCGGGGTCTTGTAGACGTTGATGGTATGCAGGTTCAGCCGCCAGCTCCTGGTGCCCATCGGGTACCAGCTGACGCCGGGCGAGAACTCGTTGGGATAGCGCTTGAACTGGTCCCAGACGTATCCCCCCGTCGCATACAGCAGCACGCGCTTCGGCACGATCATGTAGCCGAGCTGCGCCTGGAGGCCCCGGTCGGTCACCGAGGAGAGCGGCAGCGGTCCGTTCGCCACGAAGTCGGAGAGCTTCCGCTGGTAATACTCCGACTGGAAGCTCCAGCCCCGGTACTTGAGCCCGGCGTCGATGGCAAACTCGTTGTAGGCGAGGTACTCGATCGTCACTCCAGGGGCCAATGCGCCCTCCTCGAAGGCGAGTACGCCGTCGGAGAACTTGAGCTGGGTCTCGTTGGGATTCGGCTGGGTGGTCGGCGCGGCCCGATACTCGTCCGGCGCGTAGGCGTACGATGCCCCGAATCGGGTGGCGAGCTTCTCGTGGTACTCGAGGTCGCCAAAGCCGCCGCGGGGCCCGAACTCGCCGGTGGTGGGCATCCACTGTACGCTCGCGCTGTAGGCCATGCCACGGCCCTCGTTGGCCGCGGTCACCCCAAGCTGGCTGAGATTGGTGTTGACGCCGGCGGTGTACCAGAACCGCGACAGCGGCTGCCCGGTGACGAAGACGCCCGAGGAGAAACCGACGCGCATGAACTCCTCGGTCATCTGCCGGTCGCTGCCCGCCCAGAACGGCCAGGAGCCCTGCATCGAGCGCACGGCGAGGTTGGGGGCCATGCCGGCGCCGATCGTCAAGGCGGGGCTCACCCGGTATTGCAGGTTGCCGAACACCAGCGTCTGCTGTGTGGCTCCCAGCGACCAGACCGTGAGGTTGTAGCGCAGGTCGGGAGTGCCGAAGAAGCCGGTGAACCAGATCATGGACCGTTGCCAGTACATGTCGTTGCGGGCCTGGACCTCCCGGGTCCGGCCTAGGTGATCGGTAAAGGTCTGGTCGCCGGGCGTCTGGTCGATCCACCGGAACAGGCCGTACACGCTGATGTTGAGGCTGGCCTTCGGCGAGGTGAAGAGCTGGAACCCCTTGCTGGGGGTGAACTCGCCGGCGGTGGTGTTTGCCATCGGCTTGTTCATCGCCGAAGTGTCCGCGGCGCTGACCTTGGCGGCCGTGTCGGCCGGGTTCTCGACACTGATGTCTTGCGCGGCGGCGCGTATCGGCAGGAGCGAGATCCCGGCAATTGCCACGAGGGAACGAAGGAGGCGCGTCCGGCCGATCGAGGGCTGTCCCATGCGGCAGTCTCCGGGCTGGTGGGCAACACGGCACCGATCCGGTCCGCGGGGGGGCGAGGGTCGGACCCCTCGTCCCCACCGCGGCGGATGGTGCTACTTGGCGGGTCCGAACTGGGCGTACGGGTTGCCGCCGAGCGCGTTCGAGATGTCCGCGATGGCCAGCTGCGCGCGTACGCTGTTGCCGGCGGCATCCACCGGCGGCGAGATCACCGCGATGCCGAACTTGCCGGGCGAGACGGCGATGATCCCGCCCCCCACGCCGCTCTTGGCCGGGAGGCCGGTCCGGAAGAGCCACTTGCCGGCGTCGTCGTACAGGCCCGCGGTGGACATGACGGCAAGCACCTCGGGCACGTCGGCCGCCTTCATCACCTGCTTCTTCGTGATGGGATTGACGCCGCCGAAGGCCAGCATGGCCGCCATTGTCGCGAGGTCCCGGGCGTTGACGCCGATCGAGCACTGCTCGGTGTAGATGTCGACGGCCTGGAGCGGGTTGTCCTTGATGTAGCCGTAGGCGTACATCAGCATCCCGATGGCCTGGTTCCGCTGGTTGGTCGCGGCCTCGGAGTCGTACACGTCCTTGAGCACCGTGAGCTGCCGGCCGGCGGCGGCATTGTAGAAGTTGGCAATGCTGCCCCAGATCTCGGCGCGGCTCTTCCCCTGGACCATGCTGGTGGCGGTGATGGCGCCCGGATTGACGAGCGGGTTCATCTCCGCGGCGTTCTCGAGCTTCGAGCCGCCGAGGCCCTTGTAGGACCACTCCACCGACACGATCGAGTTGAACCGCATGCCGGTCGCGTCCGCCCCGATGGTGGTCAGGATGGCGTCGGGACTCTGCTGCTCCATCACGAGCGCCATGGTGAACACCTTCGAGATCGACTGGATCGACACCTCGGTCTTCAGGTCGCCGGCGGTGTACACCTTGCCGTCCGCCGTCACGACCGCGATCCCGAAGACCTTCGGGTCCACCTTGGCGAGCGCCGGGATGTAGTCGGCGACGGCGCCCTCATTGTTGTCCTTGTACTTGGCGTACGCGGCGTCCACCGCCGCCTGGATCTGGGCGGGGCTCTGCGCGGCCGCGGGCACCGCGGCCACCGCGCCCGCCGCGAGCGCGAGCCCGAGTGCCCCGCGCTCAAGCGTCAAGATGAAGCGGGACATCAATTGCCTCCGATCGTCTGACTGAAGGAGTACTTGAAG
>CAYUYF010000118.1:0-3874 GCA_964449145.1 uncultured Gemmatimonadaceae bacterium
TCGCGGCGGTGCATGGCGGCCGCGCCACCGCCGACCGGAGCCCGCATGGCGGGCTGCGCATCACCCTCGAGCTCCCGCTGGACGCCGAGCCCCGGGACTCCGCGGCCCCGACGGCGCCCGGCTGAGCGAGCCGGGTCGGACCTGCCCCAGCTACACCGTCCGTGAGAAGACCGCGTTCCCGCGTGCCCGCTCCAGGTGTGCATCCAGCTCCATGCAGAGGTTGCGGAGGAAGAAGCGCCCCGCTGGGGCCACGGCGATACGGGCAGGCTCCAGTGTCACCAGCCCGTGACGGGCGTGCCGGGCGAGCCGGACCAGCTCCTCCGCCAGGATCGTCCGCGGTGTCCCACCACCATCGAGGGGGAGGTCGTAGGGCAGCTCGAGGTTGCAGATGAGGTGGAGGATAGCGCTCCGGCGGCGGCGATCATCCGCGCTGAGGTGATGGCCGCGCGCCACCGGGAGTTCGCCGGCGTCGATCCGCTTCTGGTAGTCGCCGAGCTTGGCGTCGAGCTGGACCAGCCTGCCGGCGAGGTCCCCGATGGCGCTCATGCCGAGCGCCAGCAGATGGGGCGCCGGCTGCACGGTATACCCCATGAAGTTCCGGTGCAGCCGGTGCTCCCGGGCCGCGACGGCCATGGCATCCGAGGGTGTCGCGAAGTGATCGAGCCCGATCCACTGGTAGCCGGCCTCGGTGAAGGTCTCCACGGCGGCGACGAAGAGATCGAACCGCGCGGCCCCCGTGGGGAGGTCCGACGCCTGGATCTGGCGCTGGTGGTGACGATGTTCCGGCATGTGGGCGTAGCCGAACACCGCGATCCGGTCCGGGCGCAGGCGCTGCGCCGTGTCCAGCATCAGGCGGAACCGTTCCGGGGTCTGCAGCGGCAGCCCGTAGATGAGGTCCAGGTTCAGGCTTTCGAAGTCAAGCCGGCGGACCTCGCCCACCACATCCGCCACCAGCCCCAGCGACTGCACCCGACCGATGGCGAATTGCACCGCCGGGTCGAGGTCCTGCACCCCGAGACTCACCCGGGTGAATCCCAGCTGGCGGAGCAGGGGGAGCTGACCCGGGGTCACCAGGCGCGGGTCGAGTTCGATGGAGCGCTCCGCGTCCGGCGCAAAGGCGAAGGCGCGCTCCAGCATCCGGGCCAGGCGCTCCAGCTGCGGGCAGGTGAGGAAGTTGGGCGTGCCGCCTCCCCAGTGCATCTGCACGACCTCCCGGCCACGGCCCAGCGTCTCCAGCACCATTCCCAGCTCGCGCTCGAGCCGGTCGAGGTAGGCATCGGCCACCTCGTTGCGCCGGGTGACGAGGGCGTTGCAGCCGCAGTAGTGACAGCGCGAGGCACAGAAGGGCAGGTGCACGTACAGCGAGAGTGCCTCGTCCGGCCGCTCGGCGACATCGCGGAGGGCCGCCTGGTAGTCCGCGGGGCCGAAGGGCGCGGTCCACGCCGGCACGGTGGGGTAGCTGGTGTACCGCGGGCCGGCCACGTCGTAGCGGGCCACCAACTCCCGGGAAACGCCCGGTGTCGCGGGCATCAGACCTTCGCCTGCGGGCCCGGGGCGCAAGGGGCCTGACCCTTGTGGGTCTTCCGCGCCGTGCGGGTGAGGGTGCCGCCAAAGTCGAGGTCGGGTGCGAGGTCGGCGTTCCCCTTGAGCTGCACCAGCTGCTCGGCGTTCAGCACCTTCGACTCGTCGAAGCGGAGGTTCACCTTCGTGCCCAGCCCCTGGCGCTCGATCCGGCCGATGTCATAGAAGCGCTTGGTGGTCGTCATTTTCGCAAAGGCCTTGAGGCACCCCATCATGTACTTGCGCTTGAACGGGTCGCGGATCCAGGGATAGCTGAAGAAGGCCTTGCGGGAGTAGAAGCGGCCGTAGCACTTGAGCACCTTCTTGAGCACGTCCTCGCGGTCCATCCCCTGGGGCTTCATGATCGGGGTCGTGAAGTTGTAGCGGGAGAAGTCGCGCACCTCGACCTTGTCGCCCAGCTCCTGGAACAGGTCCGAGAAGGGCCACGGGGTGTACATGTTCCAGTTGGCCATGTCGGGGTCCCAGTCCCGGCAGAGCTGGAAGGTCTCCTCGATGGACTCCGGGGTCTCGTTCTCCAGCCCCATGATGAACTGCGCCTCCGCCAGCATGCCGTTCTTCTGCAGCAGCTTGATCGCCTTCTTGTTCTGCTCGATCGTGGTCTCCTTGACGAACCGGTCCAGCGCCATCTGGCTGGCCGCTTCGGTGCCGAGCGAGACGTGGAACAGCCCCGCCTTGCGGTAGAAGGGGAGCAGGTCCTCGTCCCGCAGGATGTCGGTGACCCGGGTGTTGATGCCCCAGGGGATCGAGATCTTCCGGTCAATCAGCGCCTGGCAGAGCTCCACGAACTTCTTCTTGTTGATCGTGGGCTCCTCGTCGGCCAGGATGTAGAAGCCCACCTTGTGGACCTGGGTCAGGTACTCGATCTCGTCCACGAACTTGTGGGGATCCCGCACCCGGTAGTCACGCCAGAACTTCCACTGGGAGCAGAAGCTGCAGGTGAAGGGACAGCCGCGGGCGAAGCTCGGTACGGCCACCCGGGTGTTGAGCGGGATGTAGATGTAGGTGGGCCAGTGCAGGATGTCCCAGTCGGGCTTGAGGCTGTCGAGGTCCTGGATGGGCGGCTCGGGGGTGGTGGCGACCACCTTGCCATCCTCGAGGAAGGCGAGCCCGCGGATGCGGTGGCGGTCCGCCGCATCGGTGCCGGCGTCCAGCGCGAGCCAGAGGTTGCGGGCGACGGCCTCCCCCTCGCCGCGGATGACATAGTCGATCCAGGGCGCCTCGTGGAGCACCTGGCGATACATGAAGGTGCCGTGGATTCCGCCCAGGATGGTCTTGCACTTCGGGTTCACCTGCTTGGCAATCTGAAGCGTCCGTTCAGCCGCATAGATGATCGGGGTCTTGGCCCCCGTGGCGACCACGTCCGGCCGCAGCTCGCGGATCTTCTGTTCCAGGACCTCCGGCGGGAGGTCGTTCGCCATCGCGTCGATGAAGTGGACATCGGTGAGGCCGGCCTGCTTCAGGGTGCCGGCGATGTAGGCCACCCAGGCTGGAGGCCAGTTGCCAGCGATCTCGGCCCCGCCAGCGTGATAGTTCGAGAGAATCAGGAGGGTGCGCATGGGGATTGCTTCCGGGGGGGTCGGTGAGGGGTGTCAACCATCGCTGACAGTCAGAAAGTACCGATCCCCTGTGAGGGACTTATGAAGCGGTCATGAAGCGGTGTCGATCGCGAAGCGGCAGGCGGATCCGCCCATCGCCTCGCAGCTCACCTCGGTCACCCGGACCCCCGGGGAGATGAGCGCGCGGAGGAGGCGCTCGAAGGTGGCGCGGTAGTAGTCGCAGCTCGGCAGCGGGCTCTGCCTCTGCCGGCACGCGGGGCAGTGCTCGATGACGAACAGGGTGGCCGGTGTGTGCACCACGCGGAACTGCCCGCTGCCCGCAAAGGTCCAGGCATGAGCGCCGATCGCGCGGGCAAGGATGCGGAGGGAGAGCCGCGCCGGGAGCCGGGGGAGCAGCCACCGAGCCGCGCGCGGGATCCGGTGGGCGAGCAGGTAGTCCCCGG
Source organism: uncultured Gemmatimonadaceae bacterium (assembly GCA_964449145.1). Lineage (GTDB taxonomy): Bacteria > Gemmatimonadota > Gemmatimonadetes > Gemmatimonadales > GWC2-71-9 > JADJOM01. Next base: position 3,581 of record CAYUYF010000118.1, read on the forward strand.
TAAGTTCCCCCGCGCGCGTCAGCACCGCCGCGGCGACCTCGTGGCCCAGCCGATCGAAGAGGGCGTGGCTCAGGCGGACGAAGCGCAGCTCCGGGATCATCCCGGTCGGCGGCTCGAAAACCAGGTCCGCGTGTCCCGATTCCGCGAGCCATTCCTCTGCCCGGGGCGTCCCCAACCGTTCGCGGAGGGCGGCCGCCGTTTGCAGCAGACAGTTGGGGCCGATCAGCCCCGGCTGCCGCGTCAGGCCGGGACGTCCCGGCGCACCCGTTCCGCGAGGCACTCGGCGGAGATCAG
>CAYUYF010000119.1:0-3785 GCA_964449145.1 uncultured Gemmatimonadaceae bacterium
TGGTGGACGCTTGGCGCTCCAGTGGTCCCGGCCTTGCAACGCTCGGCATCCGGCGCGAGCCGCCGGTCGCCTTCTCGGTGGGGCGCAACCTCCCGGTCATTGTGGCCTGGACCAATCCACTCTCGCGACCGTTGCTCATCCGGGTGCGGGAGAGCTGGCCGGAGCCGCTTGCACCGCTGGGGCCGCTGGAGCGCGAGGTCCGGCTCCCCGCAGGTGGCAAGGTGGAGGAGAAAGTCGTGGTGGCGCCGCAACACCGCGGCCGTGGGACTGGTGGAATGCTGCACCTGAGGGTGCTCGGCCCATGGGGGCTGGTCTGGCGCCAGCTGCGGCGCGAGCTGCCGTGGCAGGCCACTGTGTATCCCAACCTGGTCGGCGCGTCCCTGCGATCACTTCCCACCCAGACGCAGCGCCGGCGGGAGGCGGGCTTCCGGAGCGTCCGCAGGATCGGCGAAGGCCGGATGTTCGAGAGTATCAAGGAGTGGGTCCCCGGCGAGGACACCCGCACCATCGACTGGAAGGCCACCGGCCGCCGCGGCAAGGTCATGGCCCGGCAGTACGAGGACGAGCGCCGGCAGCAGGTGCTTATCGTCATCGACGCGGGCCGGATGCTGGCGGCGGAGGTGGACGGCCGTTCCCGCCTCGAGGCGGTGGTGGAGGCGGCGCTCCGGCTGGCGCACAGCGCGGTGGACCACGACGACAACGTGGGCCTGATGGTCTTTGCCGATGCGGTCCAGCAGTTTGTGCCGCCGGCGCGCGGGCGGCGGGCGCTCCGGGCGATCCTCGATGCGCTGGCGGTGGTGGAGGGCAAGCTGGTGGAGCCGGACTATCCCGCCGCCTTTGCCTACCTTGCCGCCCGCAACCGGAAACGGGCACTGACGGTGATCTTCACCGACGTGATAGACCGGACCGCCAGCGAGGCGATGTTGGCGCAGAGCGGGTCGCTCAGGCCCCGGCACCTGCCGCTGGCCGTGACCCTCCGGGATCCGGCGCTGGAGCGGCTGTCGGTCGGCCGCCCGGTCAGTGCGGCTGGCGCATTCGAACGTGCCGCGGCAGAGGAGTTGCTCCAGGCACGCGGGGAGGCGCTGGCCGACATGCGGGCGAGGGGCGTCCTGGTCCTGGACGTCACCCCCGCCGGGGCGGCCGGGGCGGTGGTAGACCAATACGACCGGCTCAAGCGGCGCGGGGTGCTGTAGGCCCCGTGGCCGAGGACCAAGGGATCTGATGCAGCGGCAGTCTCAACTCGATCGGGAGGCGTTCATGCGTTCCGCTGTTTCCGTGGCCGGCCTGGCCGCACTCGCGCTGTCGGCAGTGACCCTGGCGGCTCAGCAGCCCGTTTCCGATCTGTCCCGAATGATCGTGGCGAGCCGCTCCGCGCCGGCCAACGCGCTGGAGCGAGTGATGAGTTCCTCGCCGCTCATCCGTCCCAACCAGTTCCTCCAGGGAGAAATCGGCCCGGGCGACATCCAGCTCCAGAACGGCTGGGTACTGGATAAGTGGAGCTACCAGGGGGCAAAGAACGAACTCGTCAGCTTCACGGCCAAGGCCGGGTACCAGATGGCGATGGCGGTGTTCCTCGAGCAGGGCGCCCAGCCGGTGCATCTGGCCGAGACCGATACGGCGACCGGCCAGGTGACGGTGGAACTCAAGCTTCCGCAGGACGGCGCCTATCTGATCTACGTGGTGGGCACCAAGTCCACCTCCCGGGGCAGCTATACCCTTTCAACCAAGTCTCAGGGCTCGGTGACCAACCTGGACTGGGCCCGGCTCTATCCCGGTGGCGGCAGCCCCAACGGCCGTTACGCCCTGCTGGTTGCGGCGGATGACTACCCGGGAGAGGAGGCGGACCTGGGTGGCGGACCGACCAACGACGTGGTGCTGATGCAGAAGCTGCTCACCGAGAAGTACGGCTTCAAGCCTTCGGATATCGTCGTCCTGCGGGATGTGGAGGCCAATCGCGACCAGATCATCGAGGCGTTCCGGCGGCACCTCGGCCAGGCCGGCCCCGACGGTGTGGCGGTGTTTCACTACTCCGGTCACGGAATGCAGCTGCCCGACAACCGCGGCTGGACCGGCGCCGATGATCCCGAACCCGACGGCAAGGATGAGGCAATCGCCACCTGGGGCACCCAGGGTGATCTCTACGGCTATCTGCTGGACGACGAGCTGGCGGTGCTCACCAACGAACTCAAGGCGGGGCGGACGCTGGTCGTCCTCGACATGTGCCACGCCGGCACCGGCACCCGCGGCGGCCCGATCCCCAAGAGCCAGCTCGCCAGCTGGAGCCAGCTGGCCGGGAATCTCGGCGTGCCCGATGGATTCGGCATGGCGCACGAGCTGGGCGGGCCGGTGACGCCCCAGCCGCGGTTCCTGCGCTACCGGGACTTCGAGGCGGAGATGGAGAACCCGGCCAAGCTGATCACCACCAATGTGCGTTCGGCGGGCAACGAATACGCCCAGCCGGCCAACCACGTGCTGATCGCCGCCTCGTCCCCGACGGAGACTTCGGCCAACTACGCCCTCAAGCTGGCCAACGGCAACAGCGCCCGGGTGGGGCTGCTCACCTTCATGCTCTTCAAGACGCTGATGGAAGGCCCGGCGACGATCACTTTCAACGACATCATCACCCAGATCGGGCCGGAGACCAACCGGATCGCGATGGACTTCAAGAAATCCTCGCAGAATCCGGCGGTGGAGGGAGCGCGGGCGGGAGAGACCGTGGCGGGGTTCCTGGCGCAGCAGTAGAGGGTACAGCACCGCCGGAGGGGAAACAGACGGCGGGGACTCGGTCGGAAAACCGGTCGATCGGCCGCGTGGCCATGCCCCGCCACCCCCACGCGGCCGATCAACCGTTCTCCTCCCTTGTCCCCGCCTGCTGTCTGACCACCGGTTCGACTGACTGTCCGTCAGTCCACCTACTTCTTCCCCGGAAACACCACCTCCGGCCCATGGCCCATCGCCTGGAGGTAGTCCCGGTCGAAGGCGGCGGAGATCGTCTCCCGGCGGGAGTAGGGCCCCGGCCGGTACGCGCGGGTGCGCACGCCCTGCTGTGACAGTTCGCAGACATGCCAGTCCTCGCGGTTGGTCATGTCCCAGAACTTCACCCCGTCGTCGATGTCGAACTTCCCGCCCGCCAGCGACTCCGGGTTGAACAGCCAGTGGCAGAGGATCCGGGTGCGATCCGGCGCCACCGGCCACAGGACGTGGTACATCACGTAGTCGGGGTGCAGGCTCAGCAGCATGTTCGGCATGATGCTGTAGTAGTACACCCGGTTGTGCTCCTCCACCGGCAGCGCCGGGTCCACCGGCACGCCGCACACCCCGCCGCTCATGGTCATGCTCTTGGCGTCCTCGGCCAGGATCATGTAGCCGCCGAGGAACGGCCCTTCCACGAGATCGTTCTCTCCCATGGTCGGCGGGGTGCGCTTGGTCAGGGTGGGGTGGACCAGGGCGCAGTGGTAGCACTCGGAGTAGTTCTGCACCACCAGCTTCCAGTTGGCCTGCACATCGTACTCGATGGTCCGGCCGGTCTTGAGGTTCGGCAGGTTGAACCGGCTGAACCGCCCGAGGAGCGGCGCGTGCGACTCCTCGAACGGCACCGGCCGCTCCGCCAGGCTGATGAAGATGAACCCCTCCCACAGCGCCAGCGGTACGGAGTGGAGCGGGAAGTCCTGCTTCCGGAAGCCTTCGATGTCGTTGGTGGCGGGCGCGCCGATCAGCCGGCCGTCCAGCGCGTAGGTCCAGGCGTGGTAGGGGCACTGGATGGTCTCGGAGAACTGCCCCTGGTG
>CAYUYF010000120.1:0-3738 GCA_964449145.1 uncultured Gemmatimonadaceae bacterium
ACCGCTGCTGCCGCCCGCGGAACTTGATCCGCCCCGCCTTCATGAAGCTGTCGTATTTGCGGAGCGTGAGGTGCTGCTGCACCTGTGAAATGGTGTCGAGCAGCACGCCAACCACGATCAGGACCGAGGTCCCGCCAAACTGCTGCTGGAAGCCGAGCTGCCGGGTCATGGTGACCGGGATGATCGCCACGAGGGCAAGGAACAGGGCGCCGGGCAGGGTCACGCGGGCCAGCACGTTGTCAATGTAGTCCGCCGTGCTGGCGCCCGGCTTCACGCCCGGGATGAACCCACCCTGCTTCTTGAGGTTCTCGGCCAGGTCCACGGAATTGAAGATGATGGACGTGTAGAAGTAGCTGAACAGCACGATCAGCACCGCGAAGCTCAGGTCGTAGGGCAGCTCGCCGGGGGTGAAGAAGTCGGCGAAGGCCCGCAGCCGCTCGTTGGGGGTGAAGCTGGCCAGCGTCCCCGGGACGATGATGATCGTCTGAGCAAAGATGATCGGCATCACGCCGGCGGTGATCAGCCGGATCGGGATGAAGGTCTTCTGGCCCTGGGTCATCCGGCCCCGCCCCATCACCTTGCGCGGAATCTGGACCGGTATTCGCCGGGCGGCCAGGTGCATCCCGGTGACCGCCGCGACCACGCCGACCAGGATGGCCCCGTACAGGGCGACCTGTCCCAGCGACAGCACGTCTTCCTTCCAGAAGCCCAGCATCTGCACCAGGCCCGGCCAGAGCCGGTCCAGGATCGAGAAGGTGATCAGCAGGCTCATCCCGTTGCCGATGCCGCGTTCGGTGATCTGCTCACCCAGCCACATCACGAAGATGGCGCCGGTGGTGAGCACCACCACCATCGAGAGCCGGGTCCAGAAGGTGGGCAGCGGCACCGCCCCCGGGATGCTCTCGGTGAAGACGGCGAAGGTATAGGCCTGGGAGAGGGCGATCAGGACCGTGGTGTAGCGGGTCCACTGGGTGATCTGTTTCTTGCCCTCCTCGTCCTTCTGCATCTTGCTGATGGTCGGGACGATCCCGCCCGCCAGCTGGAAGATGATGGACGCGGAGATGTAGGGCATGATGCCCAGCGCCAGCACCGTGGCGCGGGACAGCCCGCCGCCCAGGGTGTCGTACAGCCCGAAGAAGCCGGCGGCGGCCGAATTGCGGATGAAGTCGGTCACCGCCTGGACATTGACACCGGGGGCGAAAACGTGCGCCCCCACGCGGTAGACCACCAGCACGAGGATCGTGAACCCGATCTTCCGCTGGAGCTCGGGATCCATCCCGAAGCTGGGCCGGGCGGCGGCGGTCATTCGGCGGCGATCTTCCCGCCCGCCTGCTCGATCTTGGTGCGGGCGGCGCCGGAGAGGGTCACGCCCTGGACCGAATAGGCCCGGGCCGCCTCGCCCGTCGCGAGCAGCTTGACCGGCACGTCGCGCTTGGTGATCAGCCCGGCGGCATAGAGGGTGTCCGGATTGACTTCGGTCGCGCCGAGGCGCGCCAGGTCCCGGAGGTTGACCGGCTGGGCCGCCACCTTGAACGGATTGGTGAAGCCGCGCTTGGGCAGCCGCCGGTACATCGGCATCTGGCCGCCCTCGAAGCCGGGATTGGACTGGCCCGACTGCCGCGCCTTGTGGCCCTTGTGGCCCTTGCCCGAGGTCTTGCCCTTGCCCGAGCCCGGGCCCCGGCCGAGGCGCTTGCTGTTATGGGTCGCGCCCCGGGCGGGACGCAGCGTCGAGAGGGTGATCTTCTCCGCCATTTACTTCTCCTGGACCGGCGACACCTCGACGAGGTGGCGCACCTTGAACAGCATGCCCCGAACCGAGGCGTTGTTCGGCAGCTCCGACGACGACTGGTGGCGCTTCAGGCCCAGGGCCTTGAGCGTCCGCCGCATGGTCTCCGGGTGGCCGATGCCCGAGCGGATCTGCTTGATCCGCACCCGGGCGGCGTCCTTCTCCGCCGGAATCTCGGCGGCGTGATACGCGGGGCCCTGGCGCCCGACGACTGGATTGCGTCCCATGGCCTAGACCTCCTGCGGGGCGCGATAGGCGATCTGATCCAGCTCGATCCCCCGCTCCCGCGCCACCTGGCGGGCGGTCACCAGCTGCCGAAGCCCGTCGATCGTCGCCCGCACCATGTTGTGCGGGTTGCTCGAGCCCAGGCTCTTGGTCAGGATATCGGTGATCCCGGCGCACTCCAGCACCGCGCGCACCGGGCCGCCGGCGATGACGCCGGTGCCGCTGGCGGCGGGCTTGAGCATGACCCGGCCGGCGCCGTGCTCACCCAGCACCTCGTGCGGGATGGTAGTGCCCAGCCGCGGCATCTCCGCCATGTTGCGCTTGGCCGCCTCGACCGCCTTGCGGACGGCCTCGGACACCTCGTTGGCCTTGCCGGTGGCGATCCCCACCCGGCCCTTGCCATCGCCGACGGCGACGAGCGCATTGAACGAGAACCGCCGGCCGCCCTTGACCACCTTGGCCACGCGGTTGATCGCCACGACGTTCTCGACGAACTCGCTCTGTTCCCGCTCGCCGCGCTTTCCGCCCCGGTCGCCGCCCCGGCCCCGGCCGCCGCCCGGGCCGCCCCGGCCGCCACCGCCGCCCCGGCCACCGCGGCCGCGTCCACCGGTGTTCTCGTTCGCGGGCGCGTCGCCCGGCACCTGAGCCTGTCCCTGTTCCGCCATATCAGAACTCCAGTCCGCCCTCGCGGGCACCATCCGCGACGGCCTTCACCCGTCCGTGATACCGGTAGCCGGCCCGGTCGAACACCACCTTGGTGATCCCGGCGGCCTTCGCCTTGGTCGCGAGCGCCTTGCCCACGCCCTTGGCGCGTCCCACCTTGCCCGCCCCGTCGGTGGCCACGCCCTCGGAGCCGTCGCTGACGCCGAGGAGGGTCACGCCGAGATCGTCGTTGACGAGCTGGGCATACATGTGCTTGAGCGAGCGGAACACCACCAGCCGAGGCCGTTCCGCCGTGCCGGAGAGCTTCTTCCGCACCCGCAGATGACGGCGGAAGCGGAGCTCCTGCCGGCTGCTCGGGGATTTGATCGCGCGCATTACTTGGCTCCCGTCTTGCCCGCCTTGCGGCGGACGATTTCACCCTGGTAGCGCACACCCTTGCCCTTGTAGGGCTCCGGCTTGCGAAGGCTGCGGATCTCCGCGGCCACCTGCCCCACCAGCTCCTTGTCCGAGCCCTCGATCCTCACGATGGTGTTGTTGTCCACCGTGAACTTGATGCCCTTGGGCGCCGGATAGTGCACCGGGTGCGAGAAGCCCAGCGACAGCTGCAGCCCGGTGGGCTTGGCTTCGGCCTTGAACCCGACGCCCTGGATTTCCAGCACCTTGGTGAACCCGGTGGCCACGCCATCCACCATGTTCTGCACCAGGGTCCGGGTCAGGCCGTGCAGGGCCTTGTGCTTGGCTTCCTCGCTGGGCCGGGTCACCAGCACCTGGCTTCCCTCCAGCGCGAGCTTCATTTCGGGGTGGAAGGTGCGGGACAGCTCCCCCTTGGGCCCCTTGGCGGACATGAGCTGTCCGTTGAGGGTCAGGGTGACGCCCTTCGGCACCGCCACCGGCTTCCGGCCGATACGCGACATGGTCGTCCTACCAGACGACGGCGACGAGTTCGCCGCCGAGGTTTGCCGACCGCGCATCGCGGTCGCTCATGAGGCCCTTCGGCGTGGACACGATCGCCATGCCGAGGCCGTTCTTGACCCGCGGGATCTCGCGCGACTTGACGTAGCGGC
>CAYUYF010000121.1:0-3681 GCA_964449145.1 uncultured Gemmatimonadaceae bacterium
CGGGTGGGCGTCTAGTAATGCGCAATTGGGGGGGAAGAACCGTCATGGCTGCTCCGGACCGCGGCAGGGCCACCTCGGCCCACACCCTATGGAAGCGGGCAGGGCAGCCGGCGGTCTGGAATTCGGGGTGCTGAGGAGGCGGGTGCGAGCGGTCGGGTAGTCCAGCAACCGGCGGGGTCGTGATCGGCAGAAACGGGGCGCGCCGTGGGCGCCCGCTCGGCCCTACGGCAGGAGCCCGATCCGCCCGGCCAGCCAGGCAAGTCGGTCGTTCACGGCCTGCGCCGTGAGCCCGTGACCGGCGTCGTACCAGAGGACGGTCTTGGGCTGGCGGGCGGCCGCATGCAGCGCCTCGGCGTCTTCCACGGTGACGAGCTGATCCTGGCGGCCGTTCTGGAAGAGGACCGGGGTCGGGGCCGCGCGGGCAATGAACCGGATCGGTTCGATCGGGCGCATGGCCGCGAGCCAGCGATCCCGGGCCGCGAAGGACAGCCCCGCGAGGGGACCACGGGGCGTGCCGTCCAGATCGGTGAAGTGCGCCACCAGCCCGCCATCGGGAACGAACAGCACCACCGCCTTGAGCCGCCGTTCGATGCCGGCGAACAGCGAACCCATCGCCCCGCCGTAGCTGCCTCCGACGTACGCCAGCCGCTCAGGATCGACGTCGGGCCGAGCCAGCAGCACGTCCACCGCCCGCTGCAGATCGTGGATGAGCTGTACCTGCTCGACGCTGTCGCGCACGGTCAGGTCGGGCAGTCCACCCCGGCGGACCCACGGCGCGTCGATGGCGATCACGACGGCGCCGCGCCCCGCGAGGGTCATCCCCTGACTGGTCATCGACCCCTGCGCCGTCCCGGGCAGTCCGTGCAGCAGCACCACCCCCGCATGCGGGCCGGCGCTCTTCGGCACCGCGAGGAGTCCGGTCACCTGGCCGCCGCCCGGGCTGGCGTAGGCCACTCGGCGGACGCTGACGGTGGCGGTCTCCGACTCCGGAGTTTCCTGGAGGGCGAGCGGGGCGTCGCCATCGTAGGCGAACAGCTCGAGCGGGAGGTCCTGGACGGAGGTGGCGCTGGCACAGGCCGGCAGCATCAGGGTCAGCGCCAGCAGCGCGCGGTAGCGAAGGGTCATGATCAGGATCCGGATTGACGTCGAGGCACGACAGGAGGTCGCGGAACCGGACGGGACGCCTGAGGAGTCCGTTTCAAGAGGCCGCTGGAGTGATCCGCCGGCCGGTGGCTCCCGCGCGCCTCTCGTCGGACGCCTCGGCCGCAAGGGATCGGTGAGATCGTTTAGCGGCGCGGGCGTCCTTCTCGCTGCGCGCGGGAGCCACCGGCATATGGGCGAACGCGGGCTGCGACCCTTCAAATCGAGCCGCCCCACCCGCGACACTTCCCCCGCCATCCTCTCGTACCTTCCCCCACGCCCAGGTCACCCGGGCAGAGCCAATCATTTCACCGTTCCACGCGGTCCCATGGCCGGCTCCTTCGACCGGCGGGGCCAGGAGGCGCAGTATGGCGCGACCGTGGATTCTGTCGCTGGCCCTGAGCCTGGTGCCGGGAGCAGTCGCCAGCCAGATACCCGCCCCCACCGCAGCGACGAACAAGGGCCTCCGGGGGGACCCGGCGGCGATCGCCGACGCGCAGGCCATGGTGGAGACCATGGGCGGCCGCGCCATCTGGGCCGGGCTGCGGCAGCTCCACCTGGTCCACGAGTGGTTTCCCTGGAACCGGGAGGATGGCTACATAGAGAACGAGGTGCTCGATTTCACCGGCCCCCGCTCCCGGGCCGACCGCAAGAGCGAAATCAACGACGACATCCGCGCCTACAGCCCGGAGGGGCGGTTCGGCCCCGGGGATATCCCCGGCACCCGGCGGCTGGAGTTCTACGGTCCCAACAGTTTGCTGGGTGGATGGGTCATACTGAATGCCCGGAAGGAACCCATCGTCAAGGCGACCCCCGTCTACCGCTACACCCTCGGGCCGCTCCAGCGCTTCGGGAACCTCCGGCTCCCCGCCTGGGGGGTCTACGACAACGGCACCACCCGGTATCAGATGATCTCCGCGACCGGCGCCAATCAGCCGCCCAACCCCGGCCTGTTTCTGCCGCCGGCGGAGTTCCGGCACTGATCCGGCCGGCAGAGTCGAGCGGTCCACCGCCGCAGCGTGACTATCAACACCACCTGGGAAGCCTCGACCGGCTTTCCGCTGAGGAGCAGAGCATGCGTTCAATCGTGAATGAATGGGCCCAGGATCTGCGCCACGCCGCCCGCGCGCTGAGACGCACACCCGGCGTCACCGCGCTGGCGGTGGGCATGCTGGGCCTCGCGATCGGCGCCACCGCCGGAATGTTCGGGGTGGTGAACACGGTGCTGCTCGACCCCCTGCCCTACGCGCATCCCGACCGGCTGGTGCATATCGCGGCCTCGGCGCCGGGCTCGGACTTCCCGGCGGAGTTCGGCGTGGGGCCGGAGTTCTACGTGCAGTACAAGGAGCAGTCCCGGCTGCTGGAGGACCTCTCCACCTACAACTCCTTCACCTCCACCCTGCGCGTCGGAGAGCGGGTGGAGCGGATCCGCATGTCGTGGCCCACCAACTCGCTCTACTCCACCCTCGGCGCCACGCCGATGCTGGGCCGGTTGCCGGTCGCCGAAGACGAAAATCGCGTGGCGGTGATCAGCTACGAGCTGTGGACCAGCTGGTTCGGGCGCGACTCCGCTGTGGTCGGCCAGTCGTTTCCGATGGCGGGAGATACCCGGACGGTGATCGGGGTGATGGGGCCGGAGTTCAAGTTCCCCAACGACGGGACCCTGCTCTGGGTCGCGAGCGAGATCCGCCCCGAGGGCATCGAGCCCGGCGAGTTCGGATCGGGACTGGTGGGACGGATGGCGCCGGGGGCCACGACGGAGGCGGTGGCTGGTGAGCTCACAACTCTGGCCCGGCGGCTGCCGGAGCGCTTCGGCGGCTCGGCCAGCTACGCCCGCATGATCGAGCAGCACCGCGCGGTGGTGCGCCCGATCATGAACGAACTGCTCGGGCCGGTGTCACGGGCGCTGTGGGTGCTGCTTGGCGCGGTCATGGTGGTGCTGATCATCGCCTGCGCCAATGTCGCGAACCTGTTCCTGGTGCGGGCCGAGGGGCGGCAGCGGGACCTCGCGGTCCGGCGGGCGCTGGGTGCTTCGCGAAGCCAGCTGGTCCGGCTGCAGCTGGCGGAGACGGCGATCGTGGCGGGGCTCGCAGGGGTGGCCGCGGTGGTGCTGGCCGCGTTCACCTTCCCGGCGTTCCTCCGGGCCGCGCCGCAGGGGATTCCCCGCCTCGATGAGGTGCACCTCGACCTGCCGACGCTGCTGTTCGCGCTGGCGGCGGCAGCCGTGGCGGCGGTGGCGTGCGGCGCCGTCCCCGCGCTCAAGGGTTCAGCTCCCGACCTGCGGCGGCTCCGCAACGGAGGCCGGGGAGCGACCCACCGGCGGCACTGGGCCCGCAACGGTCTGGTCGTGGGTCAGACGGCGCTGGCGCTGGTGCTGCTGATCGGATCGGCGCTGCTGGTGCGGAGCTTCCAGACGCTCCGGAGCGTGGACCCCGGCTACGACACCAGGGACATCTTCACCTTCCAGTTTGCACCGGAGCGGCCGGAGCTGTCCGACGGCCCTTCCTGGGCCCGGTTCCATCTGGATTTCATGGACCGTCT
>CAYUYF010000122.1:0-3638 GCA_964449145.1 uncultured Gemmatimonadaceae bacterium
CCAGGCGGGAAAGGCCCGCGATGAGCCGCGGGGCCTCGATCCGCCAGACGGCGTCAATCGCGCGGTGGGTGTCGGAGCCAGTCACGACGGTGACGGGCCGTCCGTCCGCGGGCGGTCGCATGCGGTTCGCCCCTCGATCACCTGCTCCATCCCATTCAACCCCGTGCGGTGCATCGCCATGAATCGTGTGGTCGGACTCCCCTGTATTTACGCTGCCATCGCTACCGTCGCTACCGTCGCTGCCGCCTCTCCCAGCGGGTCGCACGGAAACCGGGGCAATCGACAGGCGGGGTGGAGCAGCTACCGATTCACGCGGAGACGCGATGAGGCCCCGGCCGGGAGCTGGTGGACGACGCGATGCAGCCCCTCCCGGAGGGTGGCGCCACCGAAGTTGATCAGCAACCCGACCGGAAGCTGCATCAGGCGCAGGTAAGTCAGGAGCTGCTTGCCATGCACCGGTGCGAGCCGCTCGACCGATTTCAATTCCACGACCACGCGGCTCTCGACCAGGAGGTCCACAACGAACCCATTGGTGAACGTGATGCCGTCGTAGTCGAAGGCAATTGGCTTCTGCTGCTCGACCATGAACCCCCGCCGCCGGAGGTCTCTCGCGAGCACCACCTCATACACTGACTCCAGCAGCCCAGGACCCATTTTCTTATGTAGCCGCACCGCCGCATCCACGATGGCGCCGGTGATGTCGTCGAGGTCGTGCATCCCGGGCTCCCAGAGTGATTTCACGCGGAGGCGCGGAGGAATCTGCCTAGCGCAGGACTCTCCGCGTCTCCGCGTGACACCCTCGCCACACCCTCCACATGAGATACCTCCTCCCCCCACGAACCACGTACCCTGTTTCACCCAACCCGGGCCATTTCACCGAGCAGCTGGAGCAGGTGCCCAACCTTGAGGGGAGAACAACGGGTTTACGCGGAGACGCGGAGGCCGCGGAGAAGAACAAGCTGTTCTCCGCGTGACATCCCTCTCCACACCAGTGCTGGGGGGGGAGCCGCCCGCTATTCCGTCCGGGCGGTGGCGAGGGTGCGGGAGTCGGGCGGGACCAGGGAGTCCATCCGTTCCGTCAGCCGGGCGGCAATGGTGGTCAGCGTACTCGAGGCCGTATCCCCCGCGAGCAGGTTGACCTCGCCGTTCGGGTCCCGAGCCTGGTCAAAGAGCGCCTGGCTTCCCCGATCGTCGCGGTAGAGCTGGTAGCCGTCACCCAGCAGTGAGGCCCGCCACCGCTTTCCGGTCCGGAGTTCTGCGTAGACCGGCGACAGCGGCCTCCCCTGATAGCCAGGGTCCCAGGCCGCCCGGAGCGACCCGCCCGGCCAGGGCTGTGACGGAGTGAGTCCGGCCAGGTCCAGCACCGTCGCGCCGAGGTCGCGCAAGGTGACCGGTTCCGCGATCCGGGTGCCGCCAGGCACCCGCTTGGGAAAGCGGATGAACAGCGGTACCTGCAGCAGCGGCCGGTACACGCTGTTGCCATGCGCCATCAGGCCATGCTCCCCGAAGTGCTCGCCATGGTCGGAGGTCACGATGACGATGGTGTTGTCCAGCATGCCGCGCGCGGCCAGGGTATCGAACATCCGCCCCAGTTCCTGATCCAGGAAGCTGATCGCCCCGTCGTAGGCGTTCTGCGCCGCGGCCACCATCGATGGGGTGAAGGGCTCCCGCCGCCCCTCGACGTCCCATGGGACATACGAGGGGTGGCTGTCCGGGACGAACTGCCGGTCGTACGGCGTCGGCGGGAGATAGGGATGGTGCGCGTCGTAATAATTGAGGAACACGAAGAACGGCCGCTCGGCGGCGGCGCCGCTCCAGACCAGGAAGCGATCGGTGATCGCCGGCGCCTTGCGGCGATCGAACAAGTCGTGCCGACCGACCCGCTTGCGGATCGGGCTGACGATGTTCGCCTTGAGCCACCGGCCCAGGGTGGAGTGCAGCATCATCTGGGGCAAGGTGACGGGGATGTCCTCGTAGTGCAGGAAGCCACGCCCCAGCCCGAGCGCCCGGCTGCCGTAGGGCAGGTTCCCCACGAAGCCGGCGGTCCGGTAGCCCTGGGCGGTGAACTCTTCGGCCAGGGTCCGGTGGGTCCCGTCGAGCGGCATCTTGAAATCGGTGGAGAGGGCGTAGGGATACTGCCCGGTGAACACGCTGCCGTGGGATGGCAGGGTCCAGGGCGACGGCGTCATCGCCCGGTCGAAGGTGGCGCCCTCGGCGGCGCGCTGGTCCAGCCGCGGGGTGGTGATACGGTGGTAGCCATGCAGGCTCAGGTTGAAGCCCCGCACCGTGTCCAGGATGATCAGCAGCACGTTGGGCCGGCCGGCCGGCGGCGCGGGTGTCACCGCCAGCGTTCGTGCTTCCCGGAAGCGCGGCACCAGGGTGGACCCGACGGCGGCGATCACGCCCAGCGCCAGCAGTGGAACGAGCGTGCGGCGCAGCCCCCGCAGCGCCTGCTCCCCCCGCCCCTCCAGCAGCCGCGACATCTGCACCCCGACCCCGACCGCGATCAGGGTATGGGCGACATCGTGCATCCGGGTGAACAGCATCGTGAGGCTGAGCGCCGCCAGCCCCGCGAGGACGCCGATCGCCCGGGCGGCTGTGACCCGGCTGGGCCAGTTCCGGTGCAGCAGCGCCAGCGGCAGCGCGGCGATGCCGAACCAGAACAGATTCGCGGCGGCGGGGAGCCAGAGGCGGTCGGGACCGAGGCGGATATTCTGCCGGGTCAGGAAGTAGTGGACCTGCGGGATGTGGTAGAGGGTACCTTCGAGCAGCCCCACGGCGAGCCCCACGCAGAGCGCGTCGCACAGGAGGTCAGCGGAAGTGCGGGAGCGGGGAGTCGCCAAGCGTCCTCCGTCGGGGCGGCGTGCACCCCTCGGATCCTTGTGGCCATCCGGCGCAGGGCGCCGCACAGAAGCGACGTCAGCAGCGCTTCCCCAATCTCACGTTCCCCCAGCGTTAGGCAAGCACGCGAGCCGTCCCTGGAGCGAAACCGTTCACTCCCGGCTCAAGACATCAGGAGGGCCGCCATGATGACGAGCAGCTGCAGCATCAGCGTCAACCGGATCAGGCGGGCGTGATGAGGGAGGATGGCGGGCGGGAAATGAGTCGAGCGCATACAGCCCTCCGCAGCGTGCCGGGCGGACGTATCCGCCAGGTCGTCATCCCTGCGGAGCCCCACTCAGCACGCTGCGGAGTCTCCCCGCCACGGAATGACGGGTTGAGACGAAGGGAACAGTACGACGGGGATCGTGAAGCCTGCGGGAATGCCCGATGAGAGGGGGAGCAGAATCGCCACACCGCCGGACATTAAGCGGAGTTTCACGCCGGATTAGACCTAACGATGCGTACCGGCGCGATCTTTGACAGTCGGCGACTCCGGGTGTGCCGGATTACCGGCCGGCCGCCTGGATCCGCCCCGAGGGTGGAGGACAACCCCATGCCTACACAATTCCCGCCCACCCGCCTCCCCGAGCCCTTCGCATCGCCGGATGTGCGCTATCCCAGCCTCCGGCGGGGTCGTCCGAAGCCGGCGCAGCCCGACCCGCCGCGCACCGCACCGGCCCGGGAGCCACTGGCTCGCCAGGTGGGGGCGCCGCTCTCCGTGGTCCTGGTCGACGACAACCGGATGCTGCGCGAGG
>CAYUYF010000123.1:0-3574 GCA_964449145.1 uncultured Gemmatimonadaceae bacterium
TCGGGGCGCCGAGGTCGCGTTCCATCCCGACGACGCCAGTGAGGGCATACGGGGTTACGTGGGGTTGCCCCTCGAGGGTCAGGGTCAGTCCAGTCGGTACCGAGGCCAGGTTCAGCGTCACCTTTCGCGGCTGCACATCGACATGGGCGGTGTCGGGCAGGCCTTCGCCGTCCACCACGACCAGATAGATCCGGAGAAAGATGTCGTCCTCGGGGTGGCCTCGCGGGGGCACCAGGAAGCTCCCGCTCGTCACGCCAGTCGTGACCGGCATGAAGGGGTGGGTATGGGTGCCGTGATGCAGGTCCGCCCACCAGGTCAAATCTCCCGCCGGAAGGCTGCCGTCCTCGGCGTCCGACCCGCTCCCGGAAAAGCTGACCGTCTCGCCGCCCGAGAACAGGCTTCCGACGGTCGGCGTGGTGATGGTGGCCGTCGGCGCCATGTTGATCGGCGCGGGATCGTCGGTCGACTGACAAGACAGGAGAAGGGCTCCTGTCCCGAGGACCAGGCCGGCGAAGACTCGAAGCGGTCGGCGGATCATGGTGTCAGTCCTGACGGCTGAGGAGGAAGTGCGTCATAGGGCGTCGACTCGGCGTGAATTGCGCGGACACGGTTCGCGGGCCGGGCAGCTAGCGTCCCGAGGAGCATCCCCGCAACCGCGGCCGCCCACTCGCTCCACCCGGCGGCCGGGAAGCCGGCGGCCCGGGGAATCGCGCCGAGGAGGAGCAGTGCGGTGACCGGTGCGATCGAGAGTGCTCCGCCCCCGGCCATGCTGCCCCAGTAGGCGAGGAGCGCGAGGGCGCCGACGATCCAGCCCGCGGTCATGAGCCCCACTCCATTGCCGAGGGCGGAGGTCCAGGGAGCGACGAGGCTCCAACCCCAACTGGCGCTGAGAGGGAGCCGGCGGCTCATCGTGTGTCCGCCGCGGGTGGCGCGAAGCTCGAACGCGCCATCGCGAAGCGCTCCTTGGGCTATCACGGTATCGCCCGGCGTACCCGAGAGGCCGTTCGGCAACGCCGCCATCGGGTTCCGCAACTTGAGGATCGTGGCTCGCATCCGCACCATGAAGACGAGGTCCTCTCCTGCCTGGCCGATGAGCATGACGTCCCGGTGCACTCCGTCGACGATCGAGCCGATCGGGGCGAGCCGCTGCGTCGGCCCGCCCAGCACCGCCTCGAAACCGAGTGACGGGTGGGCCACGACGGCATCTTCGAGGCGAGACTGATTGAGGGCGGGCCCCGGTAGGAGCGGTTCACCGCCGGCCTTTACCAGCAACGGCTCACCCGGGAACCGGTCGAAATTGTCGAGTTCCGCCGCCCAGGCTCCATACCAGCGCACTCCCTGAGGATACGCGGGCCCCAGTGCCCAGGCGGTGCCGGACCAGATCCACCCCAGGAGTATCGCGTAGGCTAGGGCGAGCCGCCTCGCTCGGTCGGGGGATGGGAACACGACCCCGCGCCAATGCGCCGCAAGGAGTGCGCCGAGGCCTCCTCCCATGGTGTTGGCCATCACATCCCCGAGGCTGGCATCTCGGCCCGGCACCGCTTTCATCTGCAGTAATTCGACGGAGAAGGTCGTGAGGCCGGCCAGCACCAGCGCGCGGCGCCAGGAAAAGCCGGCGAGGGTCAGTCCAATCCCCAGCGGGACGAACAGGAGGATGTTGAGGAAGAAGTCGACCCCACCGAGGTCGCCGCAGATCACGCAGGTCACCGGGGTCACGGCCACTCGGGCCATCTCCTCGCGGTGGGGCATCAGCGTCATGGCGGCAATGAAGAGGAGGCCGGCGACGGCGATCCGGTATCCGAGATGGCGCTGGCTGCGGGACATGAGGCCTTTCGGGTGTGGTCTCCAGGTTGAGGAAAGATGGGCCGAGGGGCATCCTGAGCCAAGGACAAGGATTGCCCCCGACACTGCGCCGGCCCGGTGTGGATTGTTGTGGGATTGCCACAGATGCGAGAACTGCCGCCCGGACGGAGGGCGGCGGAGGCGATTCCAGGCGGGGGCGGGGGTCGTCCGTGCAGTGGGCGCAGTCGACCCGCTCAGCTCATTTCTTTTCCAGGGCGGTGGCCATCTTGAGGGCTACCATCCCGATGACGACTCCGGCGACCATCGAGATCGAGACCTGGAAGAACGGATTGTACATGTGAACGCCGAGGACCCTGGATTCCCCCTTGAGCTCCTGGATCGGGATGGAACCGGCCCCGAAGGCCAGGGCAAAGCCCGTAAGCGAGGCGGGGAGGTACGAGATCAAGTCCACCTTCGTGACCAGGCCCAGGATCAGGATCGAGACGGCCGCCGCGATGCCGGCGCGAGGAATCCAGAGCATGCTGTCCGGCGCAACCGCCACCTGGTGCCGCATCAACATCGCCAGCCAGGCCACGGCGGCCCCGAAGATGAACGCCGGGAGGGTCTTCTTGGCGGCAGCGCTATCCCCTCCAGCGGCCAAGAAGCTCGCCCACGCGATGAATGCTGCCCAGTCGAGCAGGCCAGCCGAGGAAAAGAAGGCAGCGACCAGTCCGCCCCACAATGCCATGCTTACCGTGCGAGCAGTCGTCGGCGACATCGTGTGCTCCTCCAGTCCGCTTGAACCGGATCCCAGGACGACCCGTCCCCCGGTTCGTTAGGGGCGGGCCCTCAGGCGTGCCGTGGCACCCCTTCATATGCCGTAATCCGTCTCGCTTGTCAAATCGGGTCAACCGCGGTGCCACCCCCGGAACGGCCTCTCGGCGCACCAGGCAGGGCCGCGGCACGGCCCCTGCGGAATGGGTAGGTTTTCGGTAACTCTAGTAGTCCTGCCGCCACCGGGAGCCGCCAACTGGGCCAGATACATCGCTTTTCGGTGGACGTGGAAGAGCACTTTCACGTCAGCGCCTTCGAGCGGTTCATCGACCGGGCCGATTGGGCCAGCCAGCCCAGTCGAGCCGAGGCCAGCACCGACGTCCTGCTGGACCTGCTCGCACGCCACGGGGCCACGGGCACCTTCTTCGTGGTAGGCTGGCTCGCCGACCGGAAGCCGGCATTGGTCCGCCGGATCGCGGAGGCCGGGCATGAGATTGCGAGCCACAGCTGGTGGCACCGGCGCGTTACGACACTCACCCCGGCCGAATTCCGGGAGGACGTGAGCCGTGCCAAGTCGCGGCTGGAGGAGATCTCGGGTCGGGCTGTTCGCGGATTCCGGGCTCCGAGCTTTTCCATCGTGCCAGGCACCGAGTGGGCTTTCGACATCCTGCTTGAGACGGGCCACACCTACGACTCCAGCGTCTTCCCCATCCGACGTCCCGGCTACGGATGGCCGGGCGCGCCTACCGTGCCGTACGACATCGTCCGCCCCAGCGGCACTCTGCGGGAATACCCGATGACTACACTCGGATTTTTCGGGCTCCGCATCCCGGCAGCCGGCGGGGGATACCTGCGTCAGCTTCCCTACGGGCTCATTCGCCGGTCATTCCTTGGACACCAGGACCGGGGCGAGTCCGGGATGTTCTACATCCACCCCTGGGAGGTGGACCCCGAACAGCCGCGGGTCGCCTGCGACTGGCTCACGCGAGTCCGACATTACCGCGGGCTCGACCGAACC
>CAYUYF010000124.1:0-3532 GCA_964449145.1 uncultured Gemmatimonadaceae bacterium
GCTGCACCGCCGCGGCGCCGAGCCCGCTCCGCAGCTCGGCGGCCACGGTGGCCAGGGTCTCTTCCGGCGCGAGGCCGGTGTTGAGCAATCGTGCCACCCGCCCGATCAGGCTCAGGCTGTCATCCCGCATGCCGGCGTCCGATGTCATGTGCGTCCTGCTGGTGTCGAAGTCGAAAAAGGCGGAGCGATGCCCTCGCCTCTATGGTAATACCGCCGATCCCGGCAGAAGACCAGCGAGCCGCCGCCTATCCCCAGGCCCGCGGCCGCCCCACCACCAGGAGCACCAGCCCCAGCGCCGCCAGGAAGTACCAGAGGCGGCCGGAAGAGGAGAGGTGGGGGGTGGGCTCCCATGCCGCGACCGCCAGTTGCAGGCTCCCCTGGCTGCGGGGTGTGGCGGCGCTGATGCTGGCCACCGAGTCGGTCCAGACCACGCCGGAGTCCGCCGACGGGAGTCCCCGCCGCACCGCCACGCCGATGTCCACCGCGATGGCGGGCAGGTCGGCCTGCCGCACCCGTTCCGCGGTGGCGGCCAGTTCGATGAGCTTCCGCACCGTCTCCAGGCGGGTCTGGATCGCGGCCCGGCGCACCCCATACAACTCCGTGCGCAGCTCCCCTCCAAGGAGGAGCAGCGACAGGATGACCGCGACCGACGCCAGCAGCCGCTGTCGCAAGGCGGCGCGCCGGGCGCAGGACCAGACCGCCATCGCCAGGGCCAGTCCGCAGAGCGAGGTGAGCGTGACACTCAGCGGGGAGGGAAGCTGCCGGCCCAGCGCGCCCCAGGTGCCGACCCAGCCGAGATAGTGCGACTGCGGTCCGAGGAACGGCACCAGCACCGCCCGCTCCTCTGCATGGAGGAGTACATACATCGGTGCGCCCCGGTCCACCGCGACCTGCACCGAGTCCGGCAGCGGCAGGAGCCCGACGTCGTCGGGAATCAGCGCGGTGGTGCCCAGCACCAGCTGGATCCCGCCCGGCCAGAAGGAAGCTCCCGCCAGAGCGTTGGCGCCGGAGAGCAGGCGCGCGGCATCATACCCGCCAGCCGTGCCGGCCGGAGTAACGACGCCGAGGTAGGCGCCGGCGTGCTGCGCCAGCTGCTGTTGCAGCCGGTCCAGCATCGCTTGCTCGGTGCGAAGCATCGCCCGCCAGAATCCGGCGGCCGCGGTCAGGACCAGGGCCCCGGCGGCCAGGCAGAGCCAGGGCACGGACCGGCCGGGATGGGCGGGAGGAGAGCTCACGCGGGTAACTTGCCGCGCGGAGGCCCCATGACAAGAGGCGGCGTCTTGTCGCCCGCCCAGCCGGCGGCTAGGCTACACCCAACTTCACCCCTCGGACCATGACCCTCACACCCTGGATCAACGGCGAGTCGGTACCGCTGGACGGACGCGCCACCGACTCGGTCCTCATCCCCTACACCGGGGAGACGGCGGTGGAGGTGGCCGTCGGCACCACCCAGGATCTCGAGGCGGCGATCGCGGCCGCCCAGGGGGGCTTCGTGGCGATGCGGACCATGCCCCGGCACGCCCGCCGGGATCTGCTCACCCGCATCGCCGACCAGCTGCAGCGTGAGCGGGACTCGCTGGCCCGGGAGCTGGCGATCAGCTGCGGCAAGCCCATCACTCAGGCCTTGGGAGAAGTGGACCGGGCCGTCATGACCTTCTCGCTGGCCGCGGACGAGGCCCGGCGCTTCGGCGGAGAGATGGTGCCGCTGGACCTCGATGCCCGGGCCGCCCGGATGACGGGACTGGTGCACCGCTTCCCCGTAGGCCCGATCAGCGCCATCACCCCGTTCAACTTCCCGCTCAACCTGCTGGCCCACAAAGTGGCCCCCGCCATCGCCGTCGGCAGCGCCCTGGTGGTCAAGCCGCCGCCCCAGTGCCCGCAGCTCGCCTTCCGGCTGGGCCGGATCCTGTCGGAATGCGGCCTGCCTGCCGGCGCCTACAACGTGCTGCATCTGCCCATTCCCATCGCCGAGCGGCTGGCCACCGACCCGCGCTTTGCGATGCTCACCTTCACCGGCAGCCCGACGGTGGGGTGGCATCTCAAGAACGTCGCCGGCAAGAAGAAGGTCTGCCTCGAGCTGGGCGGCAACGCCGCCGCCGTGGTGCACGAGG
Organism: uncultured Gemmatimonadaceae bacterium; assembly: GCA_964449145.1. Lineage (GTDB taxonomy): Bacteria > Gemmatimonadota > Gemmatimonadetes > Gemmatimonadales > GWC2-71-9 > JADJOM01. The sequence goes on from CAYUYF010000124.1 coordinate 2,112, forward strand.
ACACCGCCGACCTGGATGCCTGCGCCCGACGGCTGGCCCTGGGCGCCTTTGCCTACGCCGGGCAGGTCTGCATCAAGGTCCAGCGCATTTTGGTGCACCAGCCGGTGTACCAGCGGTTCGTGGATCAGCTGGTCGCGGCCAGCGCCGCGTTGCGCACCGGTGATCCGCTCGATCCCGCCACGGTGGTGGGGCCGATGATCGACCGGGCTGCCCTGGATCGGGTGGAAGCCTGGACCAAGGAAGCGGTCGACGCCGGCGCCGATGTCCTCCTGGCCAGCCGGAGGGAAGGCCGGGTCCTCACCCCGGGGCTCCTGGCCGGCGTGCCCCGGGATGCGAAGGTTTCCTGCAAGGAGGTGTTCGGTCCGGTCTCGGTGGTCGCGCCCTACCGGACCTTCGACGAAGCGCTGGCGCTGGTCAACGACTCGAGCTTCGGGCTCCAGGCCGGCGTCTTCACCCAGGACATCAACCGGATCTTCCAGGCCTTCAACACCCTCGAGGTAGGCGGAGTCATCGCCAACGACTTCCCCACCCTGCGGGTGGACAACTTCCCCTACGGGGGCGTGAAGGACTCGGGCTTCGGACGGGAAGGGGTGAAGTACACCATGGAGGAGATGAGCGAACCGAGGATGCTGGTGGTGAATCTAGGCGGTTAGGCGGTTGGGCGGTTGGGCGGGGCACTGGCGGAGAACGATCCTACAGGTCGATGCGCAACTCATGCTCTCCCGCCAGGTCGAAGACTGCCCGCTGGCCGCCGAGCGGCTCGTCGTCAATCCAGATCCCCGACGGGGCGAGCTGCTCCAGCCAGACCGTGATGCTGAGTCGCGGGCCGCTGGCCCGGCTCGCCTTCAGGGTATGGCCGGCTGCATGACGCTGGAATCGCAGGTCCACCGTCGTGGTGCCGATGCGCAGCCCCAGCAGGGCCATGCCGGACCACCCCTCCTCCAGCAGCGGCGCCAGGTGGAGCGCCCCCGCGGGCGCATCGGGCCGCAAGCCCCAGCGCTCGCAGATCATCGTCACCACGCTCAACCCGGTGTCGTCCGTGACGGTTGGCCGCGGCATCGGGGGCAGCGGAACGGCCTGAATCCCCGTGAGACCGGCTTGGTAGCGCGCGAGAAACTCCGCATCCCCGGTCCAGGCCGTGAAGCCCCCCACCAGCCGCTCCAGCGAGGGGTCCAGGGCGCTCGCGGCGTGTCCGTTCTGCCGCGCCCGCGCCAGGGTGCGGATCAGGTCCCTGGCGCCTTCGCGGTCCCCCTGGGCGAGCAGTTCCACCGCCGCCCGGCAGGCCTCGTGGAGCCTCGGTGCGTCCGCAAAGCCACCACCCTGGCCGGCCTTGAGTGCCGCGCTCACCACTCCCGCCAGCAAACCGTTCGCCCGCTCCCAGCCCTCGTTGAGGGCGGCAACGGGCGAGAGGAACTTCGTCC
>CAYUYF010000125.1:0-3485 GCA_964449145.1 uncultured Gemmatimonadaceae bacterium
AGCGCGATGCCGAAGTCGGCGACCAGCGCGCGGCCATCGTGCAGCAGGATGTTCTCCGGCTTGATGTCGCGGTGGATGACGTTGTGCCGATGGGCGTAGTCGAGCGCGCTGGCCACCTCGCTGGTGATGCGGACGGCCTCGGTCACCGGCAGCTGCTTCTCGCGATGCAGCCGGTCGCGGACGGTTTCGCCTTCGACGTACGGCATCACGTAGAAGAGGAAGCCGTCCGCCTCGCCGGAGTCGTGGAGCGGCAGGATGTGCGGATGCTGCAGGTTGGCGGTGGTCTTGATCTCGGAGAGGAACCGTTCGGCCCCGATGATCGCGGCGAGTTCGGGACGCAGGACCTTGATCGCGACCCTGCGATCGTGCTTCAGGTCTTCGGCCAGGTAGACTGTGGCCATGCCTCCCGCACCCAGCTCCCGCTCGAGGCGATAGCGGTCGGCGAGGGCCCCGGCGAGGCGCTCGGGGATCGGGATCATCGCCGAACCTCGAGGTCGCCCACCGCGGCCAGCTCGGCCCGCACGCTATCCCGCTGCGGCAGGCGGGACGGCTCCGGATCCACTCGCATCCGGAGGTAGTTCCGGTAGGCGCGGACCGCCCCGGCGCGGTCGCCGGCCTGCGCCGCGAGCTGTCCCTCGAGGCGGTACGACTCCGCGAGCCCCGGCGGCTCCGGCTGGCCCAGTGCGCTGTAGCGGCGGCGGACGGCCGTGAGCGCCCGGTCGATGCGCCCCTGCGCCTGGTACAATCGCGCGAGCTGGATCGAGGTCCACACCGCCGCGCCCGATTGGCCGCGCCAGAGCGAATCGGCCACGTCGGTGAGGCGCGTAGCCGCCGGGTCCCGCCGCTCGGCCGCGAGCATCGCCTCGACCAGCGGATGGAACCGGGACCAGAACCCCTGGGTGGAGTCCCTGGCCGCTCGCTCCCGCGTGTGGGCGACGAAGCGTTGCCCGGCAGCCGGATCGCCCTGGAGGAGGCCCCAGAAGTTCTTGAACTCGGCACTCCACCGGGTGGTGTCGGGCGGCGGCCCCCCGTAATACGCGGCCGCGACCAGACCCAGGAACTCGTCGCCCGAAATGGCGCGGAGGGTGTCCAGCCAGGGCGCCGCCTCCGAGGGGCGACCCCGGTTGAGCAGCACCACCACATGGACCACCGCCATCTCGTTCCGCTCGGCCTGCGAGGTCGCCTGGACGTGGAACAGGTTGAGCAGCTCCGGCTGATGCGCGATCGTGATGCTGTCGAGCGGCCCCATGAAGAGCAGCGACTGCACCAGCCCCACCGGCTGGGAGCGGAGCTCGGCCAGGAACCGGGCGATGCCGGCGGAGTCACGCCGCCCCTGCAGCAGGTCCCACTTGCTCTGCGGGATCGGTTCGGCGGCGGAATCGAGCGCGAACTCCCGCGCGGTCCACAGCCGCTGGGCCGCGGTGTCGCCCGCGATGTACGCCACCCGAGCCATGTGGCCGATCGGCCCGCTGAACAGCGAGTCGAGCCGGAACGCCTTCTCGAACGCCTGCCGCGCGCGCTGCTCCGGCTGCGGGATGTCGGACAGCCACCCGGCATGGAACAGCGCATCGCCAAGGAAGAACCACGCCTCGGCGCTCTCGGGGATCTTCTGCACCGTCCGCTCCGCGTCCGCGATGCGATCGGTCCACGGCGTCTGGCGCGGGTAGCGGGAGCCCTGGCGCAGCGTGAGGAAGAGCTGGTCCTGCGGGTTGAGGCGGCTGCGGTACTGCCAGGCCAGGCGGTTCACCCGCGCCATGTCCGTGGTCGACGGGTGCCATCCATTCGTCTCGATCAGCAGTGACAGCGCGAGCGCGAAGGTGGAATCGAGCTGCACCGCCCGCTCCAGCGCGGGGGTGGCGAGCTGGAACGCGCCGCGCCGGAACGCCGCGACACCATCGAGGTACGCCCGGAGCGCGTCGAGGCTCGTGGTGGTCAGGGCGCTCACCTGCGACGCCTTCGCCCCCGCGCCGAGCGCCAGCACCTGCGCCGTGAGCCGGTCCACCAGCACGAAGAGAGAGTCCTTCGGGCCGTTCACGCTCGCCTGCGCCAGCGCCCGGCCGCCCGGGATCTCGAGCAACGTCGCCGCGATGACCAGGTGATCGGCCGGGCCCACGATGCTGCCCTGCAGCACGCGGCCGGCGCCGATCTTCCGGGCGACCCGATCGACCCGCTCGGCGGGCAGGTCCTCCGTGTCGCTCCCACCGGCATCGCGCACCGCCGCCAGTACCGAACGGGTGTCGGCCGCGCGGGGGCCACCCTCCCCGGTGAGCTTGGCCTGCAGCAGGTCCACCATTCCCTGCCGCAGGTACTGCACGGCAGGATCGGCGCCGGCAACGCGGAAGGGCAGGACGGCGACGAGGTTGGGATCGAGCGGCTTCGCGCCCTCGCGCGACCAGGGGTGCCAGACGAGGAGTCCCGCCGTGACCACGAGGGCTGCCACGACGGCCATCGCGAGGGGGCGCCTCCGTCCGTCGGAGACGGGTGCCACCGCCTTCACCGGCTGTGTCCCGGTGGGCGTCATCCCGCCGCTCGGTGTGGCGAGTGGCTCGAGCGCCGCGACCAGCTCATCCGCCGTCTGCACCCGGTCGGCGGGACGCTTGGCGAGGCAGCGCATGACGAGCGTCTCGAGCGCCGGGGACAGTCCCGCGCGCTGCTGCCCCACGGGGGCCGGCTCCCGCATCACGTGCGCGGCGAGCGTCTGCTGCGGGTTGAGCCCGTGGAACGGCGGGAAGCCCGTGAGCATCTCGTACGCGAGGACACCGAGGGCGTAGATGTCCACCCGGCCATCCATCTGGGGATCGGCGGAGGCCTGCTCCGGGGCCATGTAGGCGGGGGTGCCAAGCGCCACGCCGGCGCTGGTGAGCTGCTGCCGCCCCGACGCCTCGGTGACCGCCTTCGCGACGCCAAAGTCCATGACCAGCGCATGCCGGCCGGAGAGCAGGATGTTCTCCGGCTTGATATCGCGGTGCACCACCCCCGCGCCGTGCGCCGTGGCCAGCGCTTCGGCGATCTCGCCCAGCAACCGCACCGCCTCCGGGACCGGCAGCTCCCCCGATCGCGCCAGCCGGTCGCGCAGCGTTTCCCCCTCGACGTAGGGCATGACGTAGTAGAAGAAGCCGCCGGCCTCGCCGGAGTCGAGCACGCCGAGGATATGGGGATGCTGGAGGCGCGCCGCGACGGCAATCTCCCGGGCAAACCGTTCGGGACCCATCGTGGCCGCCAGCTCCGGACGCAGGACCTTCACCGCGACTTTGCGGTCGTGCTTGAGATCCTGCGCCAGGTACACCGTGGCCATGCCCCCCTGGCCCAGCTCCCGCTCCAGGCGGTAGCGGTCGGCGAGGGCGGCGGCGAGGCGGTCAGGCAGGGTGCTCACCGCGTCCCCCATGCCGCTTCAGCGTGAGGGGGGCCGGGCCGCAGCAACGGGCGGGCTTTGGAGCCGGGTACGTGTCGGTTATGGGGGGGAGTCACAGACCAGTAAGATGCAG
>CAYUYF010000126.1:0-3449 GCA_964449145.1 uncultured Gemmatimonadaceae bacterium
TGCGTCGCGGCCATATCCCCGGCGCGATCCATCACTTCTGGCAGGACGACCTCCGCCCGGAGGCGGGGACCAAGGTCTGGAAGCCGGTCGAGGAGCTTCGGGCCGCGTACATGGCGCAGGGCATCACCCCCGACAAGATGGTGTTCGTCTACTGCAACACCGGCACCGAGGCGAGCCACGTGTACTTTGCGCTGCGGATGCTGCTGGGCTATCCCCGCGTACGGGTCTATGTGCCGTCCTGGACCGAGTGGTCGGCGCGGAGCGACCTGCCGGTGGAGGGGCCGGTGGGGGCAGGGCACTGAGCCGCGGCCCCTGCGGTCCACGAGAAAGCCCCGCCGCTCGTTGCAGAGTGGCGGGGCTTTTCGGTTACCGAGTGCGCCCGAGACGATTCGAACGTCCGACCTCTTGCTCCGGAGGCAAGCGCTCTATCCAGCTGAGCTACGGGCGCGCAGCCCGTGCAGGGATGGCCGTACCCGCCGGCCGCCCATCACGGGGAGGGGGAAAATCGCTGGCCCGACTGCTTTACGCAACCGCCGCGGCGGCCCCCGCACTCCACGTCAGACGCCCGTCGATGCCCGGCGGCACCGGCTCACCCAGCCACTCCAGCATGGCAGGGAACAGGTCCACGGTGCGGATCGGGGTGATGGGAGCGGGGACGCTGGTCCACACCGGCACCTGCATGTGCCCGCGGATCAGTGATCCGTGTCCCGACTTGTGCTCCGGGACTTCGAATCGGCGGCGGAAGTCGTACCCCTCCCGCGCCACGACGATGAGGTCTCCGGTGCGCGGCGCCCGGAACTGATCCAGCAGCTGGATGCAGGCGTCCGGATACGGGGCGTCCCACGTGGTCTGAAGCCAGCCATCCGGTGATGCGGTGAACTCGCCGCCGATCCCCAGCGGATCGCCGGAGATCGGGCGATAACTCACCGAGCCCCCCGCGTCCCCGGCCACGATGACCGCCTCCCCGGCGGCGTCCGCCACCCGCACGGTACCCGGCTGCTCCTCCGCCGCCACGAAGGCCACCGCCGGCTCCCCCACGAGGGCGCCGATCACGTCATGCCGGGTGTCGAACATCTCCACGTGGCGCAACGCCGCCAGGGAGTGCCGTGTTCTTCGCGGCACCCCGGGCCGCGCGTACACCATCGCCGAGCCGTTGCCGGCCACCATCACGGCGGCCAGCGGGTTCCGCTCCCAGATGACCGGATGGGACATCGTGGCGATCCCCTCGGCGCGGAACCAGTCGGCGAGGTCGAGGTGGGTATGCACCGCGGTGGCGCCGTGGTCGCTGACCATGACGATCAGGGTGTCCTCGAGTTCACCCCGCGCGACCAGCCTGGCCCGCACCGCCGCCACGGTGTCGTCCACCTTGCGGAGTGCCCGGAGCACCTTGGGGCCGTTCGGGGTGCTCTGGTGGGTGTATCCGTCCACCGCAGGGAACTGGGCGAAGATGAACCGCCACCCCGCGTCCACTCCCCGGAGCAGGTGGCGGGTCACCGCCGTGTCCGAGGGCTGGTGCCACTCGGCGTAGTGTGCCAGGGCACCCCAGAACTTGCGCTCGGCGCTGGCGGGGTCGCGTCCGGGGGTCAGTCCCCGGGCAATCGGCGTGAAGATGGCCAGGCTCTCCGGCACCAGCTCGAAGATGCAGGGCACGCCGGGTGTGATGTCGCCATCGAGGCGCGGGGCCTGGTAACCGCAGTAGCTGCGTACCAGGGCGCGATCGCGCCACCAGCGGCCGGTGTAGCACGCCGGGTCGAGCCAGCGGATGGACGGGATGTTGGCGGTGCCCGGCGTGCAGCCGGTGAGGAATGGGAGGTAGGCGACGCTGGTGGTCGACGGGAAGACCGTGATGCCCCGCGCGATGCCCTGGTCGGTGGTCATGGCACTGAGCGCTGGAAGCTGGCCCTTCGCCAGCACGGCCTCCGCGACATCAGGGCGCAGGCCATCTACCAGCAGCAGAATCACGCGGCGCATGGTATTTCCTGTCTGGCTTGGGGTCAAAACGCCGCGAAGATTAGCGGCGTCCGGTTCGCAGAACAACCCGCCGCCCGCTATACTTCACTTCAGGATCTTTGCTCCCTTCTCTCCTCGCCCCATCGAGCGTTTCATGCCCCACCCACGGCTCGCCGTTGTGCCGAGTCTGCTTGTGTGTCTGGCCGGTCCCCTCTCTGCTCAGGAGGACCCACAGTTTGCTGTCCGGGTAGACTCGGCCAGTCACGAGGTGGTCCTCACCGCGGGGCCGTTTGATCTGCCGTCCATGGCGGGTCACGACCATGGCGGGCATAGCGACATGATGAAGGACATGTCGTGGCAGTTCGCGTGGCCGGTGGAGGGAACGGGACGGGGCTTCTCGCTGTCCCTGCGCGACCCGGAGGGCAAGAAGGTGTCGCAGCGGGTGCTGCACCACCTGCAGATCATCAACCGGTCGCGGCGCCAGCTGCTGCTGCCGCTGCGCGAGAAGATCATGGCGGTGGGCCGCGAAACCCGGAACATCATGCTGCCCAACACCATCGGCATGCCGATCGCCGAGGGCAGCCAGATGAAGATCGACATCATGTGGCACAACGAGACCCCGGTGGATATCGGGGGAGTCATGCTCACGCTGCGGATCAAGTACTCGCCGGAGAACCTGCTGCCCGAACCGACCACCGTCCTGCCCATCACGATCGACGTGGCCGATGCCGCGGGGCGCCCGAATTCCTTTACCGTGCCGCCGGGGCGGTTCTCCGCTTCGCGGGAGTTCGTGATGCCGGTGGACGGGCGGCTGCTGGGCCTCAGCGGCCACATGCACGACTGGGGGGTGGGCCTGCGGCTGGAGGAGTCGGCCTCCGGCAGGGTGCTGGCGGCGATCACCACCACCCGCGATTCGGCCGGCCGGATCACCCACATGCCGATCAAGCTCTACGGCATCGTGGGGGACGGCCTCAAGCTGCACGCCAACCGGCGCTACCGCCTGGTGGCGGACTACGACAATGGCAGCAGTGCCCCGGTTGACGGCATGGCCCACATGAACGGGATCTTTGCGCCGGCGGACCTCGGCGATTGGCCGGCCAGCGCCTCCAAGGCGGTGGCCTACCTCGACGAGGGGGTCTATGGCGTGCCGACGGGTGAGGGCGATGGCGGGGGCGTCGCTGAGCCCGCCGGGGCGCCGGGCTCGGCACCCGAGCCGGAGCACGAGCACCCGCCCCGCTGAGGACACCGGGCGTCAAGACGAGGAACGCCGGCGATGGCCCAAGGGGGGCGATCGCCGGCGATCTTGTGTGCTGTCGTATCGGGGCGCCGGGATTTGAACCCGGGACCTCCTGCTCCCGAAGCAGGCGCGCTAACCGGGCTGCGCTACGCCCCGTGATGCGGTGGTGTGGTCTTGAATCGTCGCCAGAGCGGGTCTCGGCGGGACATGGGCCCAGAGGGACTCGAACCCCCAACCTTCTGATCCGTAGTCAGATGCTCTA
>CAYUYF010000127.1:0-3421 GCA_964449145.1 uncultured Gemmatimonadaceae bacterium
GCTCCACGAACCGCTGCGCCCGGGTGATCATGTCCCGGATGTCGGTGAGCCGCTCGGCGTTGATCGTGGCGGTATCGTTGAGATTGATGGCGGACGCCATGCCGCCCACCAGGAAATTCGGGTGGGGGTTCTTGCCGCCGAAGATGGTGTGCAGGCGGATGACATCGCGCTGCCAGTCGAGCGCCTCCAGGTAGTGCGCCACCGCCAGCAGGTTGACCTCGGGTGGCAGCTTGTACGCCGGGTGGCCCCAGTAGCCGTTGGTGAAGATGCCGAGCTGGCCGCCGCTGACGAACTTCTTGAGACGGTCCTGCACCTGGCCGAAGTAGGTGGCCGAATTGTTGGGCCAGGGGGAGATGGACCGGGCCACCCGGGCGGTGCCCTCGGGATCGGCTTTGAGCGCGCTCACCACATCCACCCAGTCCAGCGCGTGCAGGTGGTAGAAGTGAATGACGTGGTCCTGGATGAACTGCATCCCATGGATCAGGTTGCGGATGAGGTTGGCATTGGGCGGGATCTTGATCCCCAGCGCGTCCTCCACGGCCCGGCAGGAGGCGACGGCGTGCACTACCGTGCACACCCCGCAGATCCGCTGGGTGAAGGCCCAGGCGTCGCGGGGATCGCGGTCCCGCATGATCACTTCGATGCCGCGGAACTGGGTGGAGGAGGCCCAGGAGTCGGTGATCCTCCCTTGGTCCGCCTGCACCTCGATCCGGAGGTGTCCCTCGATCCGGGTGATGGGATCGACGACGACTTTAGTGGCAGCCATGGTGGTCCGCTCCCGTTACGCGTTCGGTGTGCCGGAATCGCTCGGTGGTGTCTCCACCACCGGCAGCTGGCGCTTGCGCTCTCGCATCTGGTGCACGCCCGTCGCGGCCGCGTGGGCCACGACACCGGCGGTGGCGCCGATGGCGAGGGCGGCGCCGAAGATGTCCACCCGCTGTTCGATGCCGAATCCGCCCACGTCGGGCAGGCGGCCGTAGAACGGCGTCATGGTGTCCCAGAAATTCGGCTCGGTGCAGCCGATGCAGGGGTGTCCGGCGCCGATCGGCCAGCTGGTGCGGGTGTTCCACTGGAAGATCGGGCAGGGGGAGAAGGTCGCCGGACCCTTGCAGCCCACCTGGTAGAGGCACCATCCCCTCCGGGCGCCCTCGTCGTCGAACTTCTCCACGAACTGGCCGGCGTCGAAGTTGGCCCGGCGGGGGCACTGGTCGTGAATCCGGGCGCCGTAGGCGAACAGCGGCCGCCCGTCGGCGTCCGAGGCCGGCAGGCTCCCGAAAGTGAGGAAATGCACCACCGTCGCGGTGACCACGTCGCCGATGGGCGGGCAGCCGGCGATGTTGAGCACCGGCTTGTCCTTGATGATGTCCCGCACCCCGACCGCGCCGGTCGGGTTCGGACGCGCCGCCTGCACGCTGCCCCAGTGGGCGCAGGCGCCGATCGCCAGGATTGCCGCCGCCCCCTTGGCGGCTTCCTCGAGGATGTCCTTGGCGGTGCGTCCGCCCACGGTGCAGTAGATGCCGCCCTCGTTGAGCGGGATGGACCCGGTGACCAGCAGCACGTACTTGCCGTAGTTCGCCTTGATCGAGTCCTGCATCGCCGACTCGACCGCGTGACCGGCACCGGCCATCAAGGTGTGCTGGTAGTCCAGGGAGATCAGGTCCAGTACCAGGTCGCCAATGGTGGGCTCCGCGGTGCGCAGGACGCTCTCGACGCAGCCGGTGCATTCCTGCAGCTGCAGCCAGATGACCGGTGGCCGGGCCGACGCCAGCAGGGCGTTGGCCATCTTGGGCGCGAGTTCCTTGCCGACGCCCAGCACCACGCACAGTCCGCCGCAGTACTCCAGGAATTCGCGCCGGGAGACGCCGTGTTCGGCCAGGCGCTGGTCGAGATCGGCACCAGCCAGCCACAGGGGTGGATTGGGGAGTGACATCGGGGGGAACCTCCGGTTCGCCGAAGACGGAACCTGTGGCTGCCGTGGCGGCGCCAGGGAGGCGTCCGCGTGCCACACACATGGGGATCGGGTACTGTGACAGGGTGGCCCCGGCGCCGTGAAATGAGGATGAAGCGGGGGTGAAATGCAGCGGCCTTGGGGTTCCATCAGTTCCATAGGCGAGCAGGGACCCGAAGCCCCGGGAGGCCCGCACGGCGGGACGGCGCGGGTGGGGCCGAGCGGCTCCCGGCGCGGTGGGATGGAACCCGCCGCGGGCCGGCACACGTATCTTGAGGTCACCGGACCGAGGCCACCCCGCGAACCCCGGCGGGCGACCGGGGTTCTATATGAGACAACCGGGACCGTCACCTGGGCGGTCCCGGTCCCAGCCCTGAGGAGCGAACCATGCAGCGTTCCGCCACCTTGCTCGCCTTGCTCGTCACGATGCCGGCGACCGCGCCCGCCCAGCAGGCCGCGGGATCGATCACCGAATGGCAGGTACCCTGGTCCGGCACCCGTCCCCGGGATCCCTACACCGCGCCCGACGGGCGGGTGTGGTTCGTGGGGCAGGCCGGCAACTACCTCGCCGTCCTGGATCCGATGTCCGGCGTGTTCAAGCGCTACGAGATTGACGAAGGAACCCTTCCGCACAACTGCATCGTCGGGAAGGACGGGATGGTGTGGTACGCCGGGAACCGGAACGGGATGATCGGCCGGCTGGACCCGAAGGACGGCAGCATCACTCGCTATCCCATGCCGGAGTCCGACATCGGCGACCCGCATACCCTGACCTTCGACTCCAAGGGGGACATCTGGTTCACCGTCCAGGCGGGTAACGCCGTCGGCAAGCTGGAGACCGCCAGCGGGAAGATCCACGTGGTGCGGATGCCGCAGCGGGGCTCGCGGCCCTACGGCATCGTCATGGATCAGACCGACCGGCCCTGGTTCGTGGAGTTCGGGGCCAACCGGGTCGGGACGATCGACCCCCAGACGATGTCGCTGCGCGAATTCACCATCCCCGACCCGGGCGCCCGGCCCCGGCGGCTGGCGCTCTCCGGCGGCAAGGTCTACGCGGGGGACTACGCCCGCGGCAAGCTGATCCGCCTGGACCCTGCCACCGGGGTCTTCACCGAATGGGCCAACCCCGGCGGGGCGCGCTCTGCCCCGTACGCCATGACCGTGGACGATCGCGGCCGCATCTGGCAGGCGGAAACCGGGCTACAGCCCAACCGGCTGGTGGGATTCGACCCGGCCAGCGAGTCGTTCCTGGCGCCGGTGCCAGTCGGCGAGAGCGGCGGGATCGTGATCCGCCACATGACGTTCGACCCCAAGGCGCGGAACATCTGGTTCGGCACCGACGCGGGCACCATCGGGATGATGCGGGTCGGGGGGGCGCTGCCCTGAGGAGGGCCAAGCCGATACAAGACCTGCACACCTGCGTCGCGGCCATATCCCCGGCGCGATCCATCACTTCTGGCAGGACGACCTCCG
>CAYUYF010000128.1:0-3409 GCA_964449145.1 uncultured Gemmatimonadaceae bacterium
GCCCTGGGCCGGACCGGGGGTTCGCTGGGAAAGGAGGCGGGTCAAGACCCGGCGCCCTCCGGCGCCTCCAGCGACAACCACGCAGTACCCCGCACTCCGTACCGAACCTGCTCGACCGGTATGAATCCGCGGGTTCCGCCAGTACGGAACCACTTTCCCTCCGCCGGTCACCACACACATCTAGCAAACGCTATGCCTCACGCAAGAAGTCGCGCAAGTGCCAGTGGTTTCGGCGGTTCCGCCTTTTCACCTCATTCCCCAGCGTTCCCGGATTGTCCACCGGGAGAGACAACCCAACCGTTTTCCGCGCATCCACACCCGGCAGCGACGCTCCTGTTCCCGGCCGGCGGACCGGGGGAGCCACTCCGGTCCACTCCCCCCCGGGCCTCACTGCACCAGGAGCTGTACCCCACGCAGTTCGGTCATCGCCTCGCTGTTCGGCGGCAGCGGCTCCCCCGTCAACACGTCCCGCCGTCCGCTGGTGTGCCGCACCCGCCAGAGCAACGAATCCCCACGGCGTTCGTCCAGCAGCACCAGCCGGAGCGCCTCGGTGACGTCGAGCAGTTCGACGTCGCGATGCGCCTCGCGCATGGGGCGGCCCGACCGGAAGAACGACAGGCTCGCCGCCTGGACCCAGACCGGCTCCCGCCGGCCCCCCACGGGCAGCCCCACCTCAATCGTGAGCCTGCTCCCCGGGGTCACGCGGGTCACCTCCAGCCGGAGGGTGAAGCGCCGCACGGCCGCCGAATCGGCCCGCAGCATCGCCGCCGCTTCGTCCCAGGTGAGCTTGTCCACCCGCACCGGCAGCGCCACCGGTGCTGCCCCCACGACCCGGAGCGGCTCCTGCAGCGCCGCCAGGCGGAACCAGGGCGATGGATCGGGCCCCGGCCCAGGGCGTGGCCCGATGTTGGGCGGCACGAACTCCCGCGGGTCGATCCGGAACTCGCAGATCCGGGGGAACCGGCGGCAGTCAATCACGATCTCCCGTGCCGGCCGGACATCCACGGCGATGAACCGCGGCGGGGGGCAGGGGTCGTCGTCGTACATGTAGCCGAGGGCCCGGGTGTCGAGCAGGTCCTTGACCGCGATGGTGACCTGGGCCCCGGTTTCGTCGTAGAACTGGAAGGTCTGGTTCAGCCAGGCGGAGTCGGTTGTCGGGTTCGCAGGGGTGCCGCGGAACTGGTGCCACCGGTTCCACAGCCGGTCGAGGTTGCAGTGATGCAGCCAGAAGATGGGGTCGAGCCCAGCCGTCTCGAACTGCCCCATGTTCCCGCCCACCGACACGTGCACGTCACCATGCGGGGTGTTCTCGATCGGGCCGCGGAACCCCCCGTCCGAGGGCGCCGCCACCGCGCTCCCGCCAAACCCGGCAGGTGCCCCGCCCGGCGGCGTGATGTACTCCGTCGGCCCCAGTGCGGTGAGGTAGCCGATGTCGCCGATGTCGAGCTCGGCGGCGCCAGTATTCCACCCTGGGAATCGGGTGCCATCCCGGAGGGGGGAACTCGCGGGCCGGAACGCCTCAGGCAGCCGGCGCTGGTCCGCATAGCTGTAGTTCCAGTAGGGGAGCGCGAAATCGGGCTTCCCCGAGGCCTCCCGCACGATCCGCTCGAAGTAGTAGAGGTAGGCCCGGTGCCAGGGGAGGAACCACCAGTTGTTGTGCACGCACCGGTCGCTGAGGGGGAAGTTGCCGGGGTTCCAGGTGCCGTGGATCGCGGCCTGCGCCGCCCAGCTGCGGCCGTCGCTGTCGGGACGCCCCTTCATCACGGTGACCGCGGCGCGGTAGGCCTCGAGGTCCGCGGCGTCCAGCGCCAGGTGATAGACATTCCGTCGCACCGCGGGTCCGGCCAGTGCCCGGGGGGACCGGCCCTCTGCCGGTAACGGTACCGGGAGGAGCGTGGCCGCGGCGGCACCGGCGGCGGCCCCGAGGATGTGACGCCTGGAAAGGATCGGGCTCGACATGGATCGCCTCCGTCTGAGGGGGACGTCCAAGGTGCGCCGCGGGCGTTACCGCCCCGTCACCCGCGGGTCAGCCGCGGGCCCGGTGTCATCCCCCACCCCGCCCACGCCAACGCCTGCCGTTGTTGAGACTTTTCCCTGCCGAACCTGCTATTGCCCCCTGCTAGCAAGCGCCGTGCCCCGTGAAAAAAGTCTCGCAAGTGCCAGTCATACCAGCGCTTCCCTGCTGTCGCCGGGGTTTTCGGGTTGTACGCTGGGGGAGACAACCAGCCCTTTCCCGGCCGCTTCCGGCCCGCTCCGCGCCGCCCACCGGGCCACTCCCACTCGCCCGGATCCATCCCCCACTCGGCCGCAGCGCTTCCCGATTCGGGCGCGGCCTCCCCCCACTCCGCCACATCACTCCCCGCGCCGCGCACCGCACCTCCCGCGTCGGGGCTAACTCCTGTCCCCACCGGGGGAAAGCCCCCTTCACGTCGGCGCGCTCCCAACCCACCCTGGCACATCGCTACCCCCGCTCGGTACCGCACCGCCCGAAGTCCCGCACCTGACCACTCCAACCCGATCGTCAGCCGCCTCACACGGAGTTGCTTGTCTTGGCACGTGAGGTGCATTGCCCCACCCACCGCCGGGCAGCGGGTCGGTGCTCACCCCGGCGGCACTATCCACTCAATGGGCGACCCGACCGCCGCCCGGAAGGAGCGCAGGATTCTTCAAGGGAGTCGTTATGCGGAAAGAGTACAGCAGGAAAACGACGATGGGGCAGAAGGTGCTCGACTTCTGCCGAACCCTCACCTGGGACCACCCGGAGCTCAAGCTGCTGATCGGGCTGCTCACGGACCAGGTGGGACGGCTGCTGGCGCTGGACGCCCAGTTCAGCACCGGTCAGCTCACCTTCACCGGCGCGACGCAGCGCCGGCGCCGGATGCGGCGGAAGGTGCACGAGGAGTTCCTGGTGCACCTGAACCGGATCGCCGGGGCGCACCTGGGGAGTCAGCCGGAGCTGCAGTCCCGGTTCCGCATCCCCTCGTCCAACCTGGGGAACCACAAGTTCCTCGCCGCGGCGCGCACCATCCTCCAGGATGCTACGACCTACCGGGAGCTGTTCGTCCGGTACGACATGGCGCCGGATTTCCTGGAACAGTTCCAGGCCGCGCTCGACAGCTATGAGAAGGCCCCGCAGGCGGCCGTCGTCGGGCTCACCACCCGCGCCGGCGCCACGGCCGAGCAGGGGGCCGTGGTCAAGGAGCTCATGGTGACGGTCAACCGGCTCAATGCCCTGATCCGCAATCACTACCGGGGCGACCTCGAGACCCTCATCGCCTGGAAGGTGATCCGGAAGATCCCCTGGGAACGGCCCCCGCGGCTGGCGCCTCCCGCGCGGGCGAACCCCGCCGCATGACCCACCCCGAACACCAATGACCCGGGAGGAGGCAGGGATCGCCTGCTCCCGGGT
>CAYUYF010000129.1:0-3346 GCA_964449145.1 uncultured Gemmatimonadaceae bacterium
CTCGACCTCATCGACGAGAGCGACTACACCAAGCCGCTCACCATGGTGGTCCCGGCCTTCAACGAGGAGGTCACCATCGTGGACAGTGTCACCAACCTGGTGCACTGCGACTATCCGCGATTCGAGGTGGTCGTGGTCAACGACGGCTCCAGCGACCACACCCTCGACGTGCTCAAGGAGGCCTTCCGGCTCCGGCGCACCGACCTGCCCTACCGCGACGCCATCGGCACCGCCCGGGTCCGGGCGATGTACCAGTCCACGATCAAGCTGCCGAAGAACGTCTCCCAGCTCATCGTCATCGACAAGGACAACGCCGGCAAGGCCGACGCCCTCAACGCCGGCATCAACGCCTCGACGGCGCCCTATTTCGTGAGCCTCGATGCCGACTCCATCCTGGACCAGCGCGCGCTCAAGGAGCTGATGCGCATGGTGCAGGAGGACCCGCGCATCATCGCAGTGGGCGGCCAGGTGGCCATCGCCAACGGCTGCACCATCCGGGGCGGCCGGGTGATGAGCGTGGGGCTCCCGTCCCACCCGTGGGCCCGGTTCCAGATGGTGGAATACCTGCGCTCGTTCACCACCGGGCGCACCGGGCTGGACCGGCTGGACTCGGTGCTGATCCTCTCCGGGGTCTTTGCCGTGTTCGAGAAGGAAACGGTCATCCGGGCGGGCGGGTACCTCACGCCGCTGGTGCAGCACCGGCTGGTCGGAGAGTACATCGGGGCCCGGGCCAGCACCGTGTGCGAGGACATGGAGATCGTGGTGCGGCTGCACCGCTTCATCCGGGACAAGGAGCGCACCCGGCGCATCGCCTTCCTGCCCCATC
Organism: uncultured Gemmatimonadaceae bacterium; assembly: GCA_964449145.1. GTDB lineage: Bacteria > Gemmatimonadota > Gemmatimonadetes > Gemmatimonadales > GWC2-71-9 > JADJOM01. Next base: position 827 of record CAYUYF010000129.1, read on the forward strand.
CGGTGGCCTGGACCGAGGTGCCGGAGCGGCTGGACAGCCTGCGCAAGCAGCGGGGCCGCTGGTACCGGGGGCTGCGCGAATCGCTGTTCTACCACCGGGACATGCTGTTCCGGAAGAAGTTCGGCCGCATCGGCTGGTTCGCGCTGCCCACCTTCTGGCTGTTCGAGTACTACGGACCGGTCATCGAGGCCTTCGGCTATCTCTTCGTGGCGGTGTTCTTCATCCTGGAGCGGATCTTCGGGGTGCAGATCCTCAACGAGCAGTATGCGGTGGCCTTCCTGCTCGCCTCGCTCGGCTGGGGCACCTTGGTGAATGTCTTTGCGGTGCTGGTGGGGGCCTGGCGCTTCCGCTACGGCCTGGCCGACCGGCTGCAGCGCGGGCTGCTGCCCTTCAGCCAGCGGCGCGAGGTGCTGATCCTGCTGGGCTACGCGGTGCTGGAGAACTTCTTCTGGCGCCTGCTGACGCTGTACTGGCGGCTCCGTGGTCTCTACGACGCCTGGCGCGGCAAGCAGGGGTGGGAGAAGTTCGCCCGGCAGGGGTTCCAGAAACACCCGGAGGCGGTGCGTGCTACCTGATGTCCGGCAGTTCCGGGTCCTGGTGGTGGACGATGATCCTGCCATGGGGAAGTTCCTTGCCGCGGTGGTGAGCGGCGCGGGTTATGGCACGCCCAATGTCGTCGGCACCGGGAAGGAGGCGCTGGCGGCGGCGGCCGCCGCCGAGATGGTGCTGCTCGACCAGATCCTGCCCGACGCGTCGGGACTGGAGCTGCTCCCGGGCCTCAGGGCGCTGCCACAGCCCCCGGGCGTCATCCTGATCACCGCCAGCGGCGATGAGGCTCTGGCCGCGAGCGCGCTCCGCGCCGGGGCCGACGACTACCTGGCCAAGGACGGCGCCCTGGGCCGGCTGCTACCGGAGGTGATCGAGCGGGTGCGCCGCGGCCGCGCCCTCCGGGAGGCGCTGGCTGCGGCGGAGCGGGACCTGGTCCACGCCGAGCGCCGAGCGGCCATCGGGCAGCTCAATGTGACCCTGCATCACACCATCAACAATCCGCTCATGGCCGCCATGGCGGAGGTGGAGCTGCTCAGGAGCGGCAGCCCCCTCGACGAGCAGCAGCTGCAGAGCGTCACCGCGATCCGGGACGCGCTGCTTCGGATCAGCGAGATCCTGCAGCAGGTGAGCAGCCTCCGGCACGATCACACCACCGAGTACGTGGAGGGCATCGAGATGATCGACCTCTCCCGGCGCACCCGGGCCACCCCGATAGTCCAGGGTGAGGCGCTGCTCGGCATGCCGGAGGGAGATGTGGCGCGGGTGGTGACGATGCTGCTCACCCATGCCGGCTACGCGGTGGAGCGGGTAACCGGGCTGGAAGAGCTGACCCGCCGAAGCCAGCGACTGGGGGTCACCCTGGTCGTGGTGGGGGGCGGGGACGGACCCGGCACCGATCCGCTGGGCGGGTTCCGGGCCCCCGAGGACCGGAGCTACACGCTGGTAGTGCTCACCACCGGCGATGCCGCGGCGGCCCGGGCGCTGGGCGCCGACCATGTGGTGGCACTCCCGTTCGATCCCGGCACCTTCACCAGCGATCTGCTGGCGGCCCGGCGCGACTAGCGGGCCGCGGACCACAGGGCCCCGGGCCCGCCAGCCTCCCTCCCAAACCTGGCCGTGCGCATCCCCCGCTCGGCCGGGCGCATTTCAGTGCCGTCCGCACCGATTTCAGCTCGCGCCGCGGCGCGTACCCACTCTTCCACCGACGATTCACCTGGCTGCAAGCGCGGAAGCGGAAGACACCGCCGGCCCCCGCTAGGCGCTCTCCCGCTGCCGGAAGCTCCCCGCCACGCTGCCGGGCGGTACCTCGACTGGCGCTTCACCCTGGCGGAACACCCGCATGGGATGGGGCCCGTTGAGTTCCACCCCGCCCTGCTCCACCCGGAGCCAGCTCCCCTCCCGGAGGCCCAGCACGGTGACGCCGGGGTTGAGTGCCGCGTACTCCAGCAGCCGAGCCTCCCGGGTCTCGCCGGCATGGTTGGGGAGGGCGTGATCGGTGTAGTGCGGGTTGATCTGGAACGGCACGAGGTGCAGCCCGGCAAACGACGGCGGCTCCACGATCATCATGTCGTTGCTGGTGCGGATGCTGGGGCAGGCCAGGTTGGCCCCGGCGCTCCAGCCGATGTAGGGGGCGCCCTGCATGACCTTCTGCCGGATTCGCTTGAGCATGTCGGTCTGGTGCAGCCGCTGCAGCAGCCGGAAGGTGTTGCCGCCCCCCACCAGCACGCCATCCGCCTCCCGCAGGACCTCCACCGGATCTCCCTCGTGCAGCGACTCGATGCTGTGGCCCAGCGGCTCGAGCGCGTCCCGCACCTGGCGGACGTATTCGTCCTTTGTGATGGTCACCGCGGCATAGGGCACGAAGGCCAGCCGACGGGGCGCCGGGCCGAGGAACTCCCGGATGGCGTCCCGGGCATGCTCGAGGTAGCCGCCGCCGTGATTGCGGGAGTTGGAGAGGAGGAGGAGGTGCAT
>CAYUYF010000130.1:0-3180 GCA_964449145.1 uncultured Gemmatimonadaceae bacterium
TGCACAGCCGGCTGGAGGTGGCGGCGTACGCCCACGGGCAGAGGCAGCGGCGGGAGGAGCGGTGAGCATCACGACCTTTCGCGGCGGCCTCCCCTGTGTGGGAGGCCGCCGCTTGTCTGTCTGTGCGGTAGTGTCTGGAGGTCCACCATGAAACGATTTCGCCGGTTCCTTGCCCTTTGCCCCCTCCTGCTTCTCGCCTGTACCGATAGCACCCCCACCGCGATCACCACCGACGACAGCGCGGTCGCCAGTGAGTACGAGGAGCCCTGTCCTGCCTGCGCCTTCGGGCCCCGGCGGTTCCGGCAGCAGGACGACCGGAGCCAGGTGACCTTCGTGCCGGCGTCCGGACTGGCCGGCAGCTGCATGCTCGGCGTCCGGGATGATGGCCGTCCAGCGACCCAGGCCAGGATCTGGCTCAACGGGATGGTCGTCGTCGAGCCCGGTGCATTGCTCGGGCCGGCCGCGGTCGTCCGGGTCCCGGTGACCGTGGCCGGCGACAGCAACACGATCGCCGTCGCGGTGCGGGGGGGCACCGGGCACTTCGTCACCGTCCGGATCGTGTGTGACGAGCCCGCCCCGACGGCCAGGATGGTGATCGTGTCGGGGGACAGCCAGGTCGCCGCCCCGAACGCGGCCGTACCGATCCCGCCCGCGGTGCTCGTCACGCGAGCCGACGGCAGCCCGTGGGCGGGAGTGGTGGTGACATTCGCGGTGTCCGGCGGCGGCGGCGCGGTGACCGGCGCCACGCCAACCACGGGCATGGATGGGATCGCCACGGTCGGGAGCTGGATCCTCGGCGCGACGCCGGGAAGCAATGCGCTCACCGCCACCGCGGCGGATAGCGGCATCCAGGGAAGCCCGGTGACCTTCACGGCGGCCGGTTTGGGACCGCACCCGATGGCCGCCGGAGGATTCCATGCCTGCGGGGTTGCCAGCGGTGGCGCGACCTACTGCTGGGGCCTCAACAATTGGGGGCAACTGGGCGACGGCACCTACCTCGCTCGACATGAGCCCACCCCGGTTCTCGGCGCGCCACCATTCGTGACACTCACGGCTGGACTCTACTTCACCTGCGGATTGACGGCGGATGGCACCGCTTACTGCTGGGGAAACACCGGTGCCACCACCTATTTCGGCCCGGGTCAGGTCGGCGGCGCGTTACGGTTCACATCCCTCAGCGCGTCGCACTCGTTCAGCACCTGCGGGCTGGCCACCGACGGAACGGCCTACTGCTGGGGCGAGAACTACTGGGGTCAATTGGGCGATGGCACCACGAACAGGCGAACGGAACCCACCCCGGTGACCGGAGGGCTCACGTTCACCACCCTGGTTGCGGGCTACAGTCATTCCTGCGGGCTCACTCAGGCCGGCGAGTTGTACTGCTGGGGCTCGAACGAGTGGGGACAGCTCGGTGACAGCACAATGACCGACCGCCTGGTGCCGACCCCAGTGGCCACGACGCTGCGATTCGCAAAGCTGACCCTCGGAAAACTGCACACCTGTGCCTTGACACCGCTGGGGGAGGCGTACTGCTGGGGAACGGGTGAGATGGGGGATGGCACCTCAGGCACCCGGCCAGCCCCGGTCAAGGTCCTCGGCGGCCTGACCTTCACCACACTGACCACGGGGGCGATTCACACCTGCGGACTGACCACTGCCGGGGCGGCATACTGCTGGGGACAGGGAACCAAGGGCCAGCTGGGGCTCGGCACCTTGCCCAACTGGGTGTACGTGCCCAAGCCGGTCGCCGGTGGACTCACATTTCATGACATCGTCGGGGGGTGGGAATTCACCTCCGCCATCACCACGGACGGTGTTGCCTACGCCTGGGGAGAGAACTCGGACGGTCAACTGGGGGACGGGACCACGTCCAACCGGATCTCGCCGACGCCCGTCATCGGCGGATTGCAGTTCCTCGGCGGGGCGCCCTGAGCGTGAAGGCGGAGGTAGCCCTGCCGCGCACGCGCCTCCGCTAGCTTTCGAACCACGGCGACAGCCGGTCGCCGTCTCGCTTGCCCGGAGTGTTCCATGCCTGCTCCATTCCGTTCCCTGCTCGGCCTCGTGGCAGTGATCGCCGTGATGGCCGGGTGCGACGACGGCTCCAGCGGCCCGACGGAGCGCGGCAACTCGCGCATCCTCCTGACCGACGATCCCTTCCCGTATCATCGCGTGTCGCGGGTGGACCTCTACGTCGTGAGCGTCTCTGCGTCACTCTCGGCGGACACCAGCTTCCCCGGGGGCGCCTTCGTCACGGTGGCCACGCCCAATCGCCGAATCAACCTGCTCGCGCTGCAGGGCGGCCTGACCGACGAACTGGGCCGGGTCACCCTGACGCCCGGCGCGGTCACCGCGGTCCGGATGGTGATCGACACCGATTCCTCGAGCATCACCCTCGCCGGCGGGCAGGTGCTCACCTCCAATTCCACACCGGGGATCGACTGGCAGTCGAGCGCCGGGCGGCCGGTGCTCAACGCACTCATCCATGAGCAGATCCAGGTGCCGGACAGCGGGGCGGAGATCGTGATCGTGTACGACGTGGGGGAGGCGTTCATCCCGCCGCAGGTCCTCGATTCCACCAGCACCGACAGCGGCTTCATCTTCTCGCCGGTGCTGCGTGCCGCCGACGGTCACCGCACCGGCTCGATCGCCGGGACGGTGGTTGCCGCCGGCGGTGGCGCGCCGGTCGCCAACGCCTCCCTGCAGCTCTTCCTCGGCGTGCCCGGGACACCGGAGAACACCTGGCCCCGGTTAGGCACCGCGCGGAGCGATGCGACCGGGGCCTTCCGGTTTGCCTTTGTCACGCCGAGCAGCCACTGGAGCACCGGCGTCTTCGCGGGGTCGGTGTACATCGTGACCGCCGACCCGCCGCCGACCGCGGGCTTGAGCCGGGCGGCGGTGGATAGCATCACGGTGGTCGCGGGCCAGGAGGCTACGGTGGGATCGATCGCACTGCCGTAAACGACGGGCCGACGGGCCGACGGGACGACGGGACGACGGAACGACGGAACGACGGGACGACGGGACGACGGGACGACGGGACGACGGGACGACGAAGGTAGACCTGGCTGTCATCACGAGGAGCGCGCAGCGCGACGAAGTGATCCCCCAAACTCCGCGCGGAGTTTGGGGGATTGCTTCGGCCCCTGCGGGGCCTCGCAATGACAGGCGAGCCCCCGTTCC
>CAYUYF010000131.1:0-3152 GCA_964449145.1 uncultured Gemmatimonadaceae bacterium
CCTACTGCCCGCTGATGTAGAAGTGGTCGATCTGCATCGTCTGGTCGGCCGGCACTACGTCGGCCGGCGCCCCCCAGGTCGGATTCCATGATATCTGCTGCCAGTTCACGGCGCCGGGGATCGGATTCGTCGAGGAGATGAACCCGACATTGGTGTACGACGAGACCTTGGTGCCGTCCAGCCACCAGCTCACTTCGCCGTTAGTCTGGCCTGGCACATTGGACTTGAGCAGGATCTCGATCCGGTGCCATTGGCCCCGGATCATTCTTGCGCTCGGAACGATGTTGGGGTTCAGGTTGAAGGAGATCCCTCGCGGGTCCGCCTCGACGTTCTGCAGCCGCATCTGTGGCGTGATCGGGTTACCGCTCTGGCCCTGGGCGGAGAAGACCACCACGCTGCCGCCGTTGATCCAGATGTGCAGCACCTTGTTGATGCCGTTCGAGGGCGCACCGACCCAGTTGGGATCGAGGCGGAAGTAGAACGAGAGGTACATCTCCGAGTAGTTGTACTGGCCCATCACGAAAAACGTATTGATTGGCCCGGTGCCGCCCGTCCGGCCCTTGCGGAACATCGCCTGGCCGACGTTCGGCGCCGACTTCGGTGCGTTGGGGTCCTGCTGGATGGTGAACACATTGTCACCCCGATCCGACCACCCATCCTCCACCTTGGCGTTGAACGGCCGATCCGAGACCGGCTGGTACCCGGCGGGCTCGCCGGGGTTGGACCCCGGCGCCTGTGTAGCGAAGGCGTTGACGGTGAGCGGCGACTGGCCGCTCGTCGCCGCCACCAGGACCTGGGTGCCGCTCGAGGGCCCGAGCCTCCAGGTGGCGCGGACCTCGCCATTCTGGTCGGTGGTCGTGGTCGCGGTGGGGAGGGTTCCTCCCTGCCCCGGCGTCCACGTCACCGAGACTCCCACCGCCGGCCCCCCCGCCGCGGTGAGGACCCGCACCACGACCGGCTGCGGCAGGACCGAGTCGGGGAATCCCGTCTGGTTCAGGCCCGTCAGCCCCACGATGGCGCCGGAACCGCCCGTGATGTTGAAGCTCACCTGGATCGTCTGCGACGGAATGCCCAGTGAGGAGGTGACCGGCACCGAGGCAGTGAAGAGCCCGGCCGGAAGCGACCCGAGGGTGACTCGGAGCGAGATCGTCGAGGGAGCGGTCGTCCCATTGAGGGTCGCGGTCAGCCAGCCGCCGGGCTGGCCCAGGCCGTAGCTGATCGAGCCGATCTGGAGGCCGTTGAGCAGCCCGCCACCGATGTTGGTGACGCTGACGGCCTGAAGGCCGGGATTGGCGCCACCGGTGTTGGCCGAAAAGGACACCGAAGTTGGGGAGATCGCGATCCGCGGGGGCGAGGTCACCGTGAAGGTGACTCGCACGCTGTCGGTGTTGGCCGCCCCCGGCGCGCCGAGACGCACCGTCGCGCGATAGGTGCCGCCGAGCAGGTTGCCGACGACCGGCTGGAGGGTGAGCGTGGCGGGCCCGGTGGTGCTCGACAGCGTCGCCGTCATCCACCCCGTGGCACCGCCGCTATAGCCGATCGAGGTGACGCTCAGGCCGGTCAGGGTGCCACCGCCGGTGTTGGTGATGGCGACCGCCTGGGATGCCGGATCACTGCCTCCGGAGGTTGCGGCAAACGCCGCGGTGCCCGGAGAGAGCGAGATGCGGGGCGGCTGGACCGCGACCGCCATCGTCAGCCGGGTCACGACGGTCTCTGCCACGATGCCGTTGGCGAGGACCGGAACCAGCGCGGTGTAGTTGCCGGCCGCGAGGGTGGCCACGTTGGGCTGCACCGTGATCGCGGTCGGGACATTGGCCCCGCCGAGATTCGCGGAAAGCCAGCCGGCACTCCCCGCCGGCTGGTAGCTCACCGTTCCGAGGGCCAGGCCGGTGATCGCGGCGCCACCGCCGTTGGTCACCTGCACGGCCTGCGAGGCGGGATTGGCCGCCGCGACCGTGCCATCGAAATACAGCGTATCCGGCGAGAGGTTGAGCTTCGGAAGGCTGTCAACCGAAAGCGTCACCACGACGTTCTGGGGGCTGTTGCCGGCCGAGGTGGCCACGACGGGAACCACCGCGGTGTAGTAGCCGGGGGCCAGGCCCGTGTTGTTGGGGGTCAGGCTGAGCGTCGTCGGAGCGGTGGTTCCCCCGAGCGAGGTCACCAGCCATCCGCCGGGCCCGGTGTACTGGACGGTCCCGAGCGAGAGGCCGCTGACGGCCGCCGTATCCCCGGCGGTGATGTTCACCGTGGAGGTACCCAGGTTGGGCTGGCCCTCGAGGGTGGCGAGGTCGAACTGGTCCTCGGACAGCGTCAGGACGCCCTTGCCACGCGGATCCGGGGAGAAGCCGCCATCGCGCACCTCGGGGGTGCAGCCGATGCCCAGCACGGCCGCCACGGAGAGGACGCCGGCACGGAGCAGCCCGAGCGGCTGACGCGCGATTCGGTGGGACATGGGGCGCACGCTCACGGTCTGGCACTGATGTAGAAGTGGTCCATCATGATCCGCATCTCTGAAGAGGTCTGATCCTTCGGGGAACCCCAGGTGGGATTCCAGGACACCCGGTCCCAGCTCCCGTCGCGGTCGCCGCGGAGAAAGCCGATGTTGTCATACAGGCCGGCGGGATCTCCATCCACCCACCAGCGCACGCTGCCGTCCCGGCGGCCGGCTTCGTTGAGCCGCAGCAGCACCTCGATCTGGTACCAGCGATCGCGCTCCAGCCGGCCGGAGCGCCCTCCGGCGCGCGGGTCCAGGTTGAAGGAGATGCCCCTGGGATCCGACTGGACATTCTGCAGCCGCATCTGCGGCAACAGGGCGTTGCGCCCGCGGCCCTGCGCGGAGAAGACGACGACACTCTTCCCCGCCAGCCAGATGTGAAGAATCTTGTTGATCCCGACGCTTGGCGACCCCTGGAAATTCCCGGGGAACTTCATCCAGAACGTCAGGTAGAGATCGCGAACCCGGCCACCGGGCAGGTTGAAGTACGTATTGATGGGCCCGCGTCCGCCGCGGAAGTTGGGCGGGAAGAACGCAACGCCCACGTGCGGGGGAGAGACAGGCGCTGTCGGATCCTCGAGGATTCTGAACGTCGGATCGCGTCGGGTCTCCCAGCCGGTCTCCTGGCGGTCGGCGAAGGGCCGGTTGGTAAGCATCC
>CAYUYF010000132.1:0-3053 GCA_964449145.1 uncultured Gemmatimonadaceae bacterium
CCAGCTTGTCGTCCTCGGACAGCTCGTCCATGCCCAGGATCGCGATGATGTCCTGGAGGCTCTTGTACTTCTGCAGGGTGCGCTGGACGCCGATGGCGACGTTGTAGTGCCGCTCGCCGATGTACTGCGGGTCCAGGATCCGGCTCGAGCTGTCGAGCGGGTCCACGGCGGGATAGATGCCCAGCTCCGAGATGGCCCGGGAGAGCACCACCGTCGCGTCGAGGTGGGCAAACGCGGTGGCCGGCGCCGGATCGGTCAGGTCGTCGGCGGGCACATAGATGGCCTGCACCGAGGTGATCGAGCCCTTCTTGGTCGAGGTGATCCGCTCCTGCAGGTCTCCCATCTCGGTGGCCAGGGTCGGCTGGTAGCCCACCGCGCTGGGCATCCGGCCCAGGAGCGCGGAGACTTCGGACCCGGCCTGGGTGAACCGGAAGATGTTGTCGATGAACAGCAGCACGTCCTGCCCTTCCATGTCGCGGAAGTACTCCGCGACCGTGAGGCCGGAGAGCCCCACCCGGAGCCGGGCGCCGGGCGGCTCGTTCATCTGGCCGTAGATGAGGGCGCAGGACTTGATGACCCCGCTCTCCTCCATTTCCAGGTAGAGGTCGTTCCCCTCGCGGGTCCGCTCACCCACGCCGCAGAAGACCGACTTCCCGCCATGGCCCTTGGCGACGTTGTTGATCAGCTCCATGATGACGACGGTCTTGCCCACGCCCGCGCCGCCGAAGAGGCCGATCTTGCCGCCCTTCACGAACGGGGCGATCAGGTCCACCACCTTGATGCCGGTCTCGAAGATCGTGGTCTTGGGCTCCAGGTCCACGAACTTGGGCGTCTCGCGGTGGATCGGCCAGCGCTCGTTGCTGGCGGGGATCCCTGCACCGCCGTCCACCGGCTCCCCCAGCACGTTGAGAATCCTGCCCAGCGCCGCAGCGCCGACCGGCACCGTGATCGCGGAGCCGGTGTCCAGCACCTCCATGCCCCGCACCACGCCGTCGGTGCTCGACATCGCCACCGCCCGCACCATGTTCTGCCCGATGTGCTGCTGCACCTCGGCCGTCAGCCGGATGGGCAACGGACCGCTGGTGTCCTCGACGGTCAGCGCATTGTAGATCTCCGGCAGCTTCTCGGGTTCGAACTCGACGTCGAGCACGGGGCCGATGATCTGGACGATTCTGCCGATGTTTCTGGTCGCGGTTGCAGTTGCCATCTGGCTGTGATGTCCTGGTTCGGGTGTTGGCCTGCTGATCTCTGGTGGTCAGGCGTGGGGGGGCGGTGGTGGGTCACTGACCACGCCACCCAGCCTTCCCATCCACGCCTACCTTCTAACCGCCCAACCGTCTACCCCTCAAGTGCCGCCGACCCGCCGACGATCTCGGCGATCTCCTGGGTGATCGCCGCCTGCCGCTGGCGGTTGTAGGTGCGCTTGAGAATCTCGTAGATCTCGCCCGCGTTGTCGGTCGCGTTCTTCATGGCCGTGCGTCGCGCACCGTGCTCCGCCGCGGCGGTCTCCACCAGCCCACGATAGACCTGGTTGCGGACGTAGAGCGGCAGCAGCTGGGCGAGGATCTCGTCGGCACCCGGCTTCAGGATGTAGTCGGCCCGGACGCCGCCCTTGCGCTGCTCGGGGGCGGCCACCGGCAGCACCCGCAGGAGCGTGGGGGGAGTAGAGATCGGGGTAATGAACTTGGCGCAGACGATCTCCACGCTGGCCAGCCGGCCGGCCGAGTAGTCGTCAATCAGGCCGCTCACCAGCTCGGTGGCATGGGCCACGGTGGGCTTGTCGCCGATATCAATGCGCTGGGAGGCGGCGGCCCGGCCGACGTACTTGAAGAACCCGATGCCCTTCCGTCCCACCAGATGCAGGTCAACCTGGTAGCCCTGCCCCTCCAGCTGCTCGATCCGCTTGCGGGCTTCCTTGATCAGGTTCGAGTTGAACCCGCCGGCCAGCCCACGGTTGGAGGTGACCAGGAGAAGCGCCGCGCGCGACGGGCCGCCCTTCGAGGGTGGCGCTGGCTGCCGCAGCAGCGGAAACCGTTCCGCCAGCTCCGGCGTCACCAGGTCGGCGATCACCTCGGCCAGCGCGGCGGCGTACGGCCGGGCGGCCACCACCCGATCCTGCGCCCGCTTGAGCTTGGAGGTGGACACCAGCTCCATGGTGCGGGTGATCTTCCGGGTATTCTGGACCGACCGCATCCGGCCCCGGAGCGCCTTCGACGACTTGGCCATCTACTCAGCCTTGAACATCGGCTTGAACGCCGCGATGGCCGACTTGAGCCCGGCGGTGTTGGCGTCGTCCAGCGCCTTCCTGGTCCGGATCCCCTCCAGCAGCGCCGGATGGGCCGAGCCGAGGTAGGCGATGAAGTCGGCTTCCCACTTCCGGACAAAGCGGACCTCGACGTCGTCGAGGTAGCCGTTGGTCACGGCATAGATGATGGCCACCTGCTGCTCGACCGTGGCCGGGCTGTACTGCGGCTGCTTGAGGACCTCTACCGTGCGGGCGCCCCGGGCCAGCTGCCGCTGAGTGGCGGCGTCCAGCTCCGAGCCGAACTGCGCGAACGCCTCCAGCTCGCGGTACTGTGCCAGCGAGAGCCGCAGCGGTCCCGCCACCTGCTTCATCGCCTTGATCTGGGCGTTCCCACCGACCCGGCTCACGCTGATGCCCGCGTCCACTGCGGGACGGACGTTGCTGTAGAACAGGTCGGTGGTCAGGAAGATCTGCCCGTCGGTGATCGAAATGACGTTGGTCGGAATGTAGGCCGAGACATCGCCGGCCTGGGTCTCGACGATCGGGAGCGCGGTGAGCGACCCGCCCGGCTTCTTGATCCGGGGGTCGAGCTTCACCACGTTGGGATCCTCGGAAATCTTGGCGGCGCGCTCCAGCAGGCGGCTGTGCAGGTAGAACACGTCGCCCGGATAGGCCTCGCGGCCCGGCGGGCGGCGCAGGATGAGCGACAGCTGACGGTACGCGGCCGCCTGCTTGGAAAGATCGTCGTAGACGCAGAGGGTGGCCTTGCCCTCCTCGTACATGAAGTACTCGGCGATGGCGCAGCCGG
>CAYUYF010000133.1:0-2899 GCA_964449145.1 uncultured Gemmatimonadaceae bacterium
TTCGCCCGCTCCCAGCCCTCGTTGAGGGCGGCAACGGGCGAGAGGAACTTCGTCCGGAGCACGTCGGGGTCAGCCCAGCGCCTTCAACTGCTCCAGCAGCTCGCCGTTCTCCCGCTTGAAGCCGCCGTGCTCCTCGACGTGGGTCCATCGGACCAGCCCACCCGCGTCAATCACCACATAGGCCCGCTTCGAGTTGAACCGCTCCTCGTTGAGAACGCCATACTGCCGGCTCACCTCCCGCCGGAAGTCGCTCAACAGGTCCACCGAGATCCGCTCCTGGGCCTTGTAGGCCCTGAGCGATGGCACCGCATCCACGCTGATCGGCAGCACGACCGATCCAGCCGCCTCGAACTGCGCGTATTCGTCCGTGAACGCGCACAGCTCGGCGGTGCAGGTGCTGGTAAACGCCGCCGGGAAAAAGGCGAGCAGCACCTTCTTGCCGCGGAGCCCGGACAGGGTCACATCCTTCCCCGCGGTGGACGGGAGGGTGAAGTCAGGGGCCGGCGTGCCGGCAGCGGGGATGGGCATGGGATTGGGCGATTGGGGCGATTAGGCGATCGGGTGGATGGGGAGGCATGCCTCCCCAACCACCCCGCCCGGGTCAGCGGGCGTCGAAGCGGCGTCCGACGTCGGTCCAGTTGACCACGTTCCACCAGGCGGCGACGTAGTCGGGACGCCGGTTCTGGTACTTGAGGTAGTAGGCGTGCTCCCACACGTCGCAGCCGAGCAGCGGCACCTTGCCGTCCATGATCGGGCTGTCCTGGTTGGCGGTGCTGTAGACTTCGATGCTCCCGTCCGCCTTCCGCGCCAGCCAGCCCCAGCCGCTGCCGAAGCGGGTGGTGCACGCCTTGGCAAAGGCCTCCTTGAACTTGTCGAACCCGCCAAAGGTCTGGGTGATCGCTGCCGCCAGCTTGCCCTGCGGCTCCTTGGCGCCACCCGGCGCCATGATCTCCCAGAACAGCGTGTGGTTGGCGTGCCCGCCACCGTTGTTGCGCACCGCCCCGCGGATCGCCTCCGGGACGTCATCCAGCTTGGCGATCAGGGCGTCAACGGCTTTCCCCTGCAAGCCGGCGTGGCCTTCCAGGGCGGCGTTGAGGTTGGTCACGTATCCGGCGTGATGCTTGTCGTGGTGGATCCGCATGGTCTGTTCGTCCACGTGCGGTTCCAGAGCGTTGTAGTCGTAGGGAAGCGGCGGTAGTGCGTGTGCCATGGCCAAACTCCTCAGCAGCGAGCAAGATATTGGAAAATCCGATGATTGTACTCGGAGTATATCACGGAGCGGCAGCCGGTGCCACCGGCACCGACTCGCCCCGCTCGGTTTACCGCTTCCAGAGGTACACCGCGCAGCACCCCGCGGTCAGCACGGTATAGACGGTCTCTGCCGCCAGGCCACCCGACAGCACGGGCACCGTGAGCAGCGCTGCCGCCACCGCCAGGCCCCGGGCGATGGCCTCACCTTCTGCATTGAGCTTCCGTCCATATGCCCCGAGCGTCTGGTGGGCGCGGAGCAGCGACACGCCGACGCAGAGGCCCACCGCGCACCAGCCGACGAGGGCCGAGCCGCTCACCAGGCCGAGTCCAGCAAGGGCCGCGAGCGCCTCCGCGTCCCGTCGAGTGGCCAGCGCGTGGATCATGGCGGCGAGCACCAGCGGGTAGAGCAGCGGCTGCCAGTGCTCCAGCCCGATGGGCACCGCCTCGGCCGCGACCCGGACGATGAGTGCCCCGCCAGCCACGGCCGCCAGCGGGCCGAGCCTGGTCTCGTGGAAGGGGAAGAGGCCGAGGAGCGGCCAGGCGGCGAACACCAGCGGGAGGGCGACGGTCCGTTCGAAGGCCTCGCTGTACGGGGCCTCATCCAGGGCGCTGAGCCGAAGGGGCGCCTCCCCGCCGACCAGCGTCAGCGCGTACCAGACGCCGAGAAACAGCAGCAACGCCGCGCCCTGCCCGATCTGCGGCCGACCGCCTCCGGGATGCCGCACCGACATCGCGCCCGAGAGGATCGCGACCAGCACACCCAGCCCCAGGATGTGCAGGTGCGGTGCGACGACGACCAGCAGGACGGCCGCCGCATGGACCGCGAGCCAGCGGGGATGGACGATGCCGGAGAAGGTCGCCGGTGGAGAGGCGAACCCGGCGGCCGCGGATGCCGGCCACCGGGCGGCCACGACGATCGCCGTCAGCCCGACAACGAACAGGCCGGCGCCGACGATCAGCGCACTCGGGCTGGCGGCGCCACCGACCCGGAGCCCCGCGGCCGCCAGCGCGATGAGCAGCACCCCGGCGAGGGCCCGTCGTCGCACCCGGACGACGGGCCCGGTCACCGCCAGAAAGGCAAGGGCGGCAACGGTGAGGACGGCCGCGGCGGCCGCGAGCATGGACATGCCTGAGTCTCACCGCCTTGGGGTAATGAGAGTGCTCACCACGCCGGCGTGGTCCGAAGGCCAGAGCGGGAAGAACGGACCGGGGACTTTCTCGCGCGGCTCCAGGCCGACCCGCTGGACCCTCCCCACGGCGGGCCGCGGATCCACGCCCGTGCCGCGGGTCCAGATGTAGTCAATGCGCTGGTCGAAGTTCTCGACCGGGTTGGAGAGATCCTCATCATGGCAGCAGGTGTACCCGGTGCGATTGGGCCTGAGGGCGCCCCAGACATCGGTGAACCCGGCGCCGGCGAGGACCTGGTACATGACCGAGCCCGGCACATCGTTGAAGTCGCCGAGCAGCACGGCGGAGCTGGCTGTGCCCAGCACGGTGGCGATCTCGGTCGCCTGGGCGGCACGCAGCAGGTCCAGCCCGGGCGCGCTGCCGGACTCGAGGTGGGTGTTAAGCACGACGTAGTCGCGCCCCTCGACCCTCACGCTGGCGGCGACATATCCGCGGATGATCGTCACCCCCGGCGCCACCG
>CAYUYF010000134.1:0-2889 GCA_964449145.1 uncultured Gemmatimonadaceae bacterium
GGGGAGGGTGCGCGGCCTCTCGTCGGCCGGTTGGCCGCAAGGGTTGAGGGGACGGGGGAGGGTGCGCGGCCTCTCGTCGGCCGGTTGGCCGCAAGGGATAGGGGGGATCGCTTCGCGGCTGCACCGGCCGACTCGCTGCGCGCACCCTCCCCCTGTCGTGCTGTCCCATCTGGGGGAGCGCTTGGCGGCTGCACAGGCCGACTCGCTGCGCGCACCCTCCCCCTGTCGTGCTGTCCCATCTGGGGGAGCGCTTGGCGGCTGCCGTTTGGTCTGGGCGGGGGCTTCTAGCCGGTTTTCCCCTGCGGCGGCGCCGCCGGACCGGGCACCCGGATCTCGGGCGGGCAGAGATCGCCCGGCAGCGCGATGTCGGCCGGCGGCAGTTCATGGCCGAAGTACTTCCGCTGGAACCACAGCGACACGTGCACCAGGCCCAGCAGTACCGGCACCTCGACCAGCGGCCCGATGACCGCGGCGAAGGCCACGCCCGAGCCGATCCCGAAGACCGCGATGGCCACGGCGATGGCGAGTTCGAAGTTGTTGCTCGCGGCGGTGAAGCTGAGCGTGGTGGTCCTGGCGTAGTCCGCCCCGACCCGGTGACCCAGGTAGAAGCTGACCAGGAACATGACCACGAAGTAGATCACCAGCGGGAGGGCGATCCGGAGCACGTCCAGCGGCAGCTGGACGATCAGCTCCCCCTTGAGCGCGAACATCACCAGGATCGTGAACAGCAGCGCCGTGAGGGTGAGCGGGCTGATGCGGGGAATGAACGCCCGCTCGTACCATTCCCGCCCCTTCGCCTTCAGCAGCACAAACCGGGTTGGCATCCCGGCGGCGAAGGGGATGCCGAGGTAGATGGCGACGCTCTCGAAGATCTGCCCCATGGACACCGCCACGGTGCTGCCCTCCAGCCCGAACCAGGTGGGCAGGACGGTGATGAACACCCAGGCATAGGCGCCGTAGAACAGCACCTGGAAGACCGAGTTGAACGCCACCAGGCCGGCGGCGTACTCGGTGTCTCCCCGGGCCAGCTCGTTCCAGACGATGACCATGGCGATGCACCGGGCCAGGCCGATCATGATCAGCCCGACCATGTACTCGGGATAGTCCCGGAGGAACAGCACCGCCAGGCCGAACATCAGGATCGGCCCGATGACCCAGTTCTGCAGCAGGGACAGGCCGAGCACCCGCCAGTTGCGAAAGACGTCACCCAGCTCCTCGTAGCGGACCTTGGCCAGCGGCGGGTACATCATGAGGATCAGCCCGATCGCGATCGGGATATTGGTGGTGCCGACCTGGAACCGGTTGATGAACGTTTCCACCCCCGGGACGCTGTAGCCGAGCCCGACACCGATCGCCATGGCGAGGAAGATCCACAGCGTCAGGTAGCGATCCAGAAAGGAGAGGCGGCGGGAGACGGATTCGGCCATGGCACGGCTCCAGAACGGGTACTTCGCTGCGGCGCGGGGTGCGGCGCCCAAGGATATCCACACTCGCGGGCGGCTACAATCACCCGGGGCGCCGGCCTGGGCCCTTCCGGCGGAGTACCGGAGGGCCCCCGGGGGCCGCCGGCTGGATTAGCCGTTTCGTTCAAGCCCCTCCCCGGGGCCGGCTGGTATACTCGCTTCGTCAACACGGCAGTCCAACCCGAACGCGAGGAGTCCATCATGTCCGCCCGGGCGGGGCCAGGGGAGGGTGCGCGGCCTCTCGTCGGCCGGTTGGCCGCAAGGGATAGGGGGGATCGCTTCGCGGCTGCACCGGCCGACTCGCTGCGCGCACCCTCCCCCTGTCTTACTGTCCCATCTGGGGGATGGCTTCGCGGCTGCACCGGCCGACTCGCTGCGCGCACCCTCCTCCTGTCTACCTGTGCCATCTGGGGGATGGCCTAGCGGCCGGGGTTCAGTCCACATTCACTGAAAGGAGTCCCGATGCGGTTGCCTGCACGCAGTCTTCTGATGATCGCCATGGTCGCACTGGTCGGATGCTTCCACGCAACGGTTGACACCGGTGTCGCACCGTCGGACAAGGTGATCGAGAAGCGCTGGGCCTCGGGCTGGGTCTTCGGCCTGGTGCCTCCGTCCACGGTCGCCACCGCGGCGCAGTGCCCGGCCGGGGTCGCCAAGGTCGAGACCAGGCTGAGCTTCCTGAACCAGCTGGTCAGCTTCCTGACGCTGAGCATCTACACGCCGATGGAGATCCGGGTGACCTGCGCGGAGGGGATGGCGGCGCCGGCGGCGGCGATAATGGTTCCCGATTCTGCCTCGACCGAGACCTGGCAGGCGATGGTACAGGCGGCGGCGGAGCGGGCGGTGGCGTCGGGTGAGCCGGCGTACCTGGAGGTCGTGCGGTAAGGGTGGCGACCTCGGCGAGGTAGCGCGGAATCGCGGGGCTGGCGGCCGGTGCCTGGTCATGGAACATTGCAGTTGACTCAGGCGACGCCGCCGGCCCACTCGCGGGAGGGACGATGCTGGTGCGGGACATCATGACGACGAAGGTCTTCACGATCGGGGCCGACAAGAAGGCGGTGGTCGCCAACGAAATCATGGAATGGGCCCACGTCCGCCACGTGCCGGTGGTTGATGCCAGCCGTCGGGTGGTCGGGATCATCAGCCACCGGGACATCCTGCGGGCGTCGTTGTCGGCGCTCGATGCGCAGTTCTCGAATGCCGAACGGCGGCAGCATCTCGCCGGGAAGCCGGCACTCGCCCTCATGCACCAGCCCGCCCACACCATCGGTCCCGACGCCTCGGTGCAGGAGGCCGCGGCCACGATGCGCCGGCACAAGTTCGGCTGCCTCCCCGTGGTGGAGAACGACCGCCTGGTCGGGATCGTGACGGAGTACGACATCCTGCGGCTGGTGGAGGAGTTGCCGCCCGAGGTGCTGGCGCCCGG
>CAYUYF010000135.1:0-2872 GCA_964449145.1 uncultured Gemmatimonadaceae bacterium
CGGCTTCCGCTTCATGGAGGGTGTCCTTGCACCGGGGCGCGGCCACCAGGGCGACTTACGGCCGAGGCGGGGCAAGGCCCTCGGCCGGTCGCTGGTGTGCACAGTCTGGGGGGAAAGAGAGGCGGGCGTCCCGGAGGTGACAATCCATCGTTGGATTGAGGAGGGTCGGGGCGGTAGGCCCCGGGAGGCGCGGAGGGTGACCGTCGCCGTTAACGGCCACCGACCTCAATCCGAAGCTGCGTGCCGCAGCCGCCACAGTTGAACCGGTAGATGAAGGGCCACCAGCCGAAGCCCGCGAAGCGGCTCCGCCCGCCGCATGAGGGACAGCGGACCGGGATGGGGCGCATGACGAGGCCCAGCACCCCGTGCAGTGCCCCGAAGGATGCCACGGCGCCCAGCCCGAGGACGACCGCGTGAACGCCCTGCTGATGCAGGTAGGGCATCAGGCCGCCCAGGCCCAGGATCAGGGTGATGAACTGCACCAGGAACAGGACGACCACGAGGAGCCGCCCGGACAGTGCGAAACCCCGTGGCGGCGGAGGGCTGGCTGAGGCCGGGGCAGGCGAGGCGGGAGCAGGCATGGTGGCACCGTCCGTGGCAGGCGAGGGCTTTGGGGGCCAGGGGCTCCGGTGAAGGGGCCGGATGCCGATCCGGAGCCTCCCCTCGAGCAGTGCGCAGTCGGAGGTCCGGAACCGTCACCCCGCCGCCGCGGGGCCTTCACGGCCGGTACAGCGTGGCGGGCCGGGGTGCTACCGGTGCGTCTCGAGATACTCCCGCAGCGCGGTCGCATTGTTGATCCGCGCTTCCTTGGCCGTCCGAGGGTGCCTTCCGCTCGTAGACTCGCCTGGTACGGAGCTTCATCTGCAGCGGCCTCGCGGACCCCGCGGGCTCTGGCCTGTCACCTGGGTCTAGCGCAGCCGCAGGGCGTAGACAAACGTCGCTCCGAACACGAGACCAAGCAGTATCCAGGCGCCGCCGTACGACGGTAAGGGCTCACCCTCGAGCAGGAACCGGCGCGGATTGTCCCAGACGACCGTAATC
The DNA here is from genome assembly GCA_964449145.1 of uncultured Gemmatimonadaceae bacterium. GTDB lineage: Bacteria > Gemmatimonadota > Gemmatimonadetes > Gemmatimonadales > GWC2-71-9 > JADJOM01. The sequence continues at coordinate 1,042 of CAYUYF010000135.1, forward strand.
TGCGCGGCGCCTCCCTCACGGAGGTCCCGGATGGTGGCCTCGGGGAGCAGCAGGTTGGTCGCCAGTGTTCTCCCGTCCCTGGTCGCGATGCGTACGGGAAAGAGCGCTCGGGAGGCGCCGCCGGATTCGGTCCACGATGTGGGCGCCGGCGTCGCGGCGGAGACGCGCTGGATGGTGGCCGGGATCCCGTCCGTGGCAAGCTGGTACCTGGCGTGAGCTTGCGGCAACGCGATGACGAAGGCGCACAGCGCCATGACGGCCAGCAGGACCTTGAAGACGAGGCTTCTTACCAGACCCAGGGAAGGCGCGGGGGGCATGATGGGCACTGTCCGATGTTGGGGGTGAGACAACCGGCGGCCAGGATACCTGGCCGGCAAGCGGTGGTGGGCGGTCAGGCTCCCTGACGACCTGGCTCGCGGGAGGACAGCCGGTACGACATCGGCGGCAGGTCGAGGGCCCGGCGGAGGAGGGCAATCTGCCCCAGGTGATAACTGTCGTGCTGTGCCAGAAAGGCAAGGTTGCCGAGCGCGGACCCGTCGGAGCCGGGCAGTGGCGGGACGGTCCGGCTGAGCTGGGGCGTGTCCAGCCGCTCGACGATGACCGCGAGGTGGGCGGCCATGGCCTCCCAATACTGGATCAGGAGAGCAACCGGAGGCAGCGGACCCGCCTGCTCGATGCTGCGCGCGCTGGTGAACGCCGCGGAGAATGGTGAGGGCATGGGCTGGCCCAGCATGGCGGCCAGGAAGTGCCGGGTTTCGGTGAGGTGGGCCACCAGGAAGGCGATGCTGTTCAGCTTCTCCCCGACGCGCCGCTGGGCGAGCTCGTCCGGCAGGTCCCTGATGCAGTTGAGGACCAGCTCGGTATTCAGGCGGAAGCTGGCGGCGAGTGGGGTGACCGAAGGATGCATGTGCCGCTCGGGTGGCAGGGTGGCCCGGCAGTCCCTATTCCGCTTGTACCGCCAGTCGCCGGCGCGCGGCGTCGAGCAGCTCGGGGTAATCTGCCTTGAATGGCTCCACCAGGAGGGTTTCGAGTATCGCACACAGGTTCCAGAGCGCCACCTGCTCCCCGGGGTGCTCGATGGTCAGTGCGTCCTCGTTGGTGAACCGCGTGGAGAGCCCGAACAGGACCAGCGCCTCATCCGGCGACAGTCGCAGCGTGACGGTATCACTGGGCATTCGTGTCAGGCCTCCCGGCCAGGGTGGGTGCGCCGCCCTCTGCCAGCTTCGGGCGATTGTGATGCGCCGGCCGGCGCTACCGCAAGCGGCCAAGCTGAATGCCGAAGGTCACGCCGGCCGTCTCGACCGGACCGCCGAAGTTGGTGAACACCGCGGCCCCGAGGCCAAGCACCGGCGTCAGGCGCCAGCCAAGCTGCACCTCGACCGGGAGCGTCAGGGCGGCGCCGTCGTCAGTCCCACCGGTGACTCCCACCCCCGCCATGACCGACCCGCGGACGGGGAAGCGACCCGGAGAACCCACCCCGACCAGGCCGCCAAACTGCCAGCTGGACCGCGGGCCGCTGGTGGTTCGGATCCAGCGCGTGGTGCCGACCAGGGCCCGATGCTGGACCGTCGCCGCGAGGGTGGTGGCGGTACCGGACTCGCCGAACAGGGTCCCGGACGAGGTGAGGTAATCAACTCCAGCGCCCGCCGTCAGCCAGTACTGGGTGCGATGAATGTCGGCCGTCTGTGCCGCGAGAGAGACCGGGAGCAGGGCGATCAGGAGCAGGGTGCTCAATGAAACAGGGGGTCTCGGGATCATCGAAGCCTCGCCGGGAAAGGGAGGGATGCCGCCCGGAGGCTGGGCGCCGCAAGGCGCGGACCGAGGGGCCGAG
>CAYUYF010000136.1:0-2752 GCA_964449145.1 uncultured Gemmatimonadaceae bacterium
TGGTCTGCTTGGGGTTGGTCACGGCCTGGCGCTTGGCCACCTGGCCCACCAGGCGCTCACCGTCCTTGGTGAAGGCAACGACCGACGGCGTGGTCCGGCCACCTTCGGCGTTGGGGATGACGACCGGGTCGCCACCCTCCATCACCGCGACGACCGAGTTGGTCGTGCCGAGGTCGATGCCGATGATCTTTGAACTCATGTGGGGTCTCCGTTTCTGGTCATTGGGGGGCGCTCCGTGGCCGGAACAGCCCACCGAGGTATATCGCAAGACCATCCGGGCAAGGGACATACCGGGGTTTTGCGCCAGATTGGCAGAGATTGGCAGGCGAGGGGGCGGGGATTGGGCCGGGGAGCCGATGTTGGCAGGGATTGGGGGTCCGTCCGCCGCGCTCGGCCCCTGCTTGTCTTTGTTGGGGCGCTGGGTCCTGCGCCGCATCCGGCCCCACCTGCCTCTTGTTCGGGCGCCTGGCCGCAAGGGATCGGTGAGATCGCCGAGCGGCGGGCGGCGCCCTCCGCGAGGCACGCGGTGGCCGGTTGCGGCGCCCGGGCCCATTCAGGGTGACGAGGGCTGGCAGCACCGGCGCGGAGCGAGGAGGACGCGGTCGCCGCTAGGTGGTCTCACCTTTCCCTTGCGGCCCCGCGTCCGACGAGAAACGCGCCGGTGCTGCCAGACCAAACGAGGTCCTTCGGCCACTTCTGGCGTCGGACCGGGGGTCCCTTGTAACCATGCACCGCCCAACCGCATCACCGACCCGCGGCGCTACTCTCGCCTGGCGTCGGCCACCGCCCGCACTACCATCTGCACGGTGTACGAGTCGAACTTCCGGGGAGAGCCGTAGCCGAGCCCGGGTCCGTAGACGGCGAGGAGGGGGATGCCCACCCACTCCAGCTCCTGCAGCTTGGCGTTGCCGTCGGGGTTGTCCGAGGTGAGGTCCACCCGCATTGGAACGACGCCGGGGGAGGCGAACAACGCGACGATCTCCTCGCGGTGCAGCACCGCCGCCTCCAGCGCCTTGCAGTTGAGGCACCACTCGGCGGTGAAGTCGAGGACGATGACTTTCTCTTCCGCCACCGCCGCCGCGAAACGCTCCGGGGTGTAGTAGACCCACGCGATCGGTCCGGGGCTGCTCAGGCTCCGGCCCAGGCCCGCCGCCGCCACGATGCCGAGCGCACCGATGATCGCACCGGTCCAGCGGGGGCGCGGCCGCTGACCGAGTTGCCAGCTGCGCAGTCCCAGCCAGCCGGCGGCGGCGCCCAGGAATCCCGCCACCACCCACCAGTAGGCTCGGCTCGCCGGGTCCGGCGGGGTCTGGAACCAGGCCGACGCCGAACTGCCGATGAAGAACGCCGCTACGGCCAGCATCAGGAGGCCAATGACTTCCTTCACCACCACGCTCGCCGGGCCCGCCTTGGGGAGTTTGCTGAGGAGCCCCGGGTTGAGCGTCAGGAGCAGATAGGGCAGCGCCATCCCGGCGCCGATGGCCGAGAAGGTGATGAGCGTGGTGGCTGGGGTCTGGGCCGACGCCCACGCCGCCGCACCCGCCATGAAGGGCGCCGTGCACGGCGTGGAGAGCACCGCGGTCATCACTCCGAAGGCAAGCGAGCCGCTCACCGTGTCCTGCCTCGGCGCGTAGCGATAGATCCCCTGCGGCAGCCAGACGCTGACGCCGCGGAACATTCCGAGCGCCATGACTGCCACGATCGTTCCGACCAGCGGCGCGAACCACGCGGTCTGGAAGAGGCTGTTGATCGCGGTGAAGCCGGCCACGAAGGCGATCGCGCCGCCCAGCGCCAGCCAGAACAGCACCACGCCGGCGGACATGGACAGGCCGAGCAGCCGGAGCCGGGCGGGGGCCTGCGCCGCCTGACTGAGACCCAGCACCTTGATGGGGATCAGCGGCAGCACGCAGGGGGTGAAATTGAGCGCCAGGCCGCCGAGGGCCGCGAGCAGGAGCAGCAGCAGCATCCCGGCGATGCCATTCGGGTCCAGGGAGAAGGACCAGCCGAAGACGTTCATCGAGACCGGGGGGGCGGGCACCGGCCCACTGGCGGCGAAGCCCTCGATGCCGAAGCCGCGAAAGAGCTCCGGCTCGTTGACCGTCGCGGCCACCGGCTGGCCCGCCGGGACGACCCGGAACTCCGCCTCGAGAGGGGTGATCTGCGGGAAGTAGCAGATGCGGTCGTCGCAGGTCTGACTGCGGACGGTGAGCGGGATGCGGGTGGTGCCAGTGGGCGTGTCGGGGGCGAGCTGGATCGGGACGTACACAATCGCTCGGCCCACATAGGACAGCAGCGGGACGGGGGTTCCGGTATAGAAGACCGTCACCGTGTCGGGCCTGGGCCACTGCATCGGGCGCAGTGCGGCGGCGGCGGGGAGGGCGCCCACGCTGACGGTAGTCGCGATCGGCACCACGCCGGCAAACTCGGGTGGTACCACCGGCTGGTTGGGCCAGGTGTGAAACCCCGCGCGGTGCTCCAGCACCACGGCGATCACGACCTGATCGCCCGGGCGCACGGTGGGCCGGGCGGCGACGGCGCGGATGTCGAGGGCGCCCTCGGGAGGCTTCCCCTGGGCGCTCAGCCCGCTCCCGGTGAAGAGGAGGAGCGTGGCAAGGAGTCGTCTTGCGTGGCTATGAATCACTGTGGTCTGTCGGTCCTGGGGGTTGAGGGCTGTCCCCGATTGAGCGTTGCGGTGTTCCTGCCCACATTGGATCCAATCGCCCAATCGCCCAATCGCCCAATCGCCCAATCG
>CAYUYF010000137.1:0-2709 GCA_964449145.1 uncultured Gemmatimonadaceae bacterium
CCAATCAGCCAAACGTCGCGGTGACCCAGGAAGGCTCCCCGGCCTGCTGGTAAGCTGAGCCGAAGCAGAACATGCGGGGCGGCGGAGCGATCCGCCGCCCCGTCTGCCTTTTCAGGTACCACTCCGCGGATTCTGGTGTCCCTGCACCATGACGGGGGCCCCCATCTTGGGGCCGTCTCCAGCGGACCGGCTCCATGCGCTCCACCTCCGGCTTCTCCCTCGTTGAGCTGCTGCTCGCCCTCGTCATCTTCGCGATCGGCGCCCTGGGCGCGGCCGGGACCCTCGCGTGGGCGTTCCGCGCCACCACGGCCGGGACGCACGCCGCCCACGCGGCACGGCTGGCCGTCACCGCGCTCAGCGCGGTCACCGCTCCCGCGGCGCTGGGCGTGCCCTGCGCCGCTCTCCCCGCGCCCAGCCTTGCCGGGCCGCTGGGAGAGGCTGCCACGGTCACGCTGGCCCCCACTGCCGGTGGCGTCACCGCGCTCACCCTGCTCCGCTACCCCGCCTATCGGGGAATTCGCACCGACACCGTGTGGAGCTTCGTGCGATGCCAGTGAGCCGGCGGGCCGGGGTCACCCTCCCGGAGCTGGTGATCGGGCTGGTGCTGTTCGCGCTGGTCGGCACGCTGCTGGCTCGCCAGGCGCTCGGTGCGGAGCGGGTGGCCCGGGAGGAAGAGGCCCGGGTGCGGCTGCACGCGGCCCTCGATGGCGGTCTGGCCTTTCTCTCCGCCGAACTGGGCGATCTGGGGCCGGGGGATCTCGCAATGGTCGCCGCCGAATCGCTACGCTACCGCGCGACCCGGGGCCACGGCCTGACCTGCCAGCTCTCCGCCACGGAGATCCGCGTCGCCGGGCCAGTACTCGGTGGGGCGCGGGCCCCCCAGCCTGGTCGGGACAGCCTCCTCCTGCCCCTCCGTGCCGATGATCCCCAGGCTGGCGATACCGGGTGGATCGCGCTCCCCCTGCTGGGTGTCCAGCCGACCACCTGCGGCGGAAGCCCCGCCGTCGGCCTGGTCACGGGCATCGATACCCTGGCGCATCCGCTCACCGGACTGCCGGGCCGCCTGCCGGTGCGGGTCTTCGAGGTGATGCAGACTCGGCTCTACGCCTCGGCAGGGAGCATCTGGCTGGGCGCCCGCTCGGTCAGCGCCGGGGAGGTCATCCAGCCGATCGCGGGCCCCTTCGAGTTGCCCGCCTCCCGGTTTGCCCCCCGGGATTCCAGCGGCAACCCGACGGCGTCAGCCGCGGCGACCCGGTCCATCGGTGTGATCCTCAGCGGGCAGCGGGTCCGCTGGCACGGCGGCGGTGGGATGGTGGCGGAAAGCGCCTACGTCCAACTCACCCCCGTGAACCTCGGCCCATGACCGGCCGGCGTGGTGCGGCCCTGCCGCTGGTCCTGCTCCTCGTGGCGCTGCTCGGGGCGCTGGCCGCGTTCACCCTGCTCGGGAGCAGGGTGCGAAGCCTCGCCGGGGAGCGGGCCCTCGACCGGGCACGCTCGGCCGCGGGCGCGCAGGGAATGATCCAGCAGGTGCTCGGCAGCTGGGCCGCTCTGGCGGCGGACACGCTGCCAGTCGGGGCTGGGGTGGAGCTGCCTGCCCCGGCGTTGCCGGGGATCCGGAGCACCGACTCCATTCATCGCCTGGGGAAGACCCTGTACCTGGTGCGCGGCGTGTCGGAACGGGTCCGTGCCGATGGCGGCGTCCTGGCGCGAGCCGGCCTCGGCTATCTGCTCCACCTGGTCCGGCCCATCCTGCCAGAGAGCGCCGCGGTGGTCGCCGCCGGACCTGTGACCCTTGAGGGGAGGGCGCTGGCGAGCGGATACGACTCCCTGCCGTTGGCCTCCTGGTCGGCGGGATGCCCCCCGCCGGGGGCAGCGAGGGCCGGAATTCAGAGCGCGGGGGTAGTGGCCGACTGTCCGGGGGGCGGGTGTTCCCGGGGTGCCCCACCACTGCTTACCGATACGGCGGTCACCGCTGGACGCCTGGGCCTGCTGGGCGCGGTCACCCTTCCGCGGCTGCTCGCCCAGGCCGACCACCAGGTCGGCGGGGCGCTCCCCTGGCCAGGACCGGCGCTCACCGGCGGCAGCTGCGATCGGGGGAGCCCGGGCAACTGGGGCGACCCGCTCCCGGCTGGAGGTCCCTGCGCCGGATGGTTCCCCGTCATCAACGCAGGGGCTGGCACCCTGGTGGGGGGCGGGGTCGGGCAGGGGGTCCTGCTCGGTGTGGGGGCATTGGAGCTGGCAGGGGACGTGAGCTTCACCGGGGTGGTGATTGCGCTGGGCCCGCTCCACCTGCGGGACCGCGCACGGGTCACAGGGGCGGTGATAGCCCTGGACAGCGTGACCCTGTCGGACTCGGTGACCGTGGAGTGGTCCGATTGTGCTGCGACGATGGCGCTTAGTGGTGCCGCTCGCCCGGCGGACCGGCCGAGCCGTCCATGGGTGGTCCTGCCGTGAGGGGAGGAGGGGCTGGGAAAATACCGGCGGGAGATGGGAAATCCTGCAAAATCCGGCATTGCGGGCGGGTAATGCGAGAGCCCCTGGCCCGGAAGGTCCCCTACAAGTCTTTGCAGGACAACGGGATGACGCGGAGGCCGGCGGGCTGGCATATGTGTTGCCTTGTGCGCCACTGACGTGCGAGCGCGCGCTAGTGGGTCTTACCCCATAGTTCCATCTCCTGGAGGCGGTATGAATCGGAAGGGCTTTACCCTG
>CAYUYF010000138.1:0-2649 GCA_964449145.1 uncultured Gemmatimonadaceae bacterium
CGGGGTTCGGGGCCGTCGCCAACGGCGTGGGTGGCATGGATGGGTGGCGGAAGGCCGCGGGGTAGGACACCGCTACTCTCCCCGCAGCGACTCCATCGGGTCCACATTCGACGCCCGCCGCGCCGGCAGGTAGCTCGCCAGCAGCCCCACCGCGATCATCCCCGCCGACATCCCCACGAAGGTCGCGGGGTCCACCGCCTGCACCCCGAACAGCAGGCTCGACAGCGCCCGGGTGGAGGCCAGCGCCACCGCGATCCCGATCACGACGCCGGCCCCGACGACGCGCGCCCCCTGCGCCACCACCATGGCGCGGACCTGCTCCGCGCGGGCGCCCAGCGCCATGCGCACGCCGATCTCCCGGGTGCGCTCGGCCACCACATAGGACAGCACTCCGTAGAGCCCCACCGCGCCCAGGATCAGCGCCAGGGACGAGATGATGCCGAGCGTCAGCATCGTGAACGAGAGATCCACCATCCAGTCCTTTGCCAGCCCAGCCATGGTGAACACCCGGTACATCGGCGCCTCCGGCGCCACCTCCCGCACCAGCGCCAGCACCTCCGGGGCCATCTGCTCCGCTCGCGGCGTCTTGAGGACGTACGCCGGTGAGGAGAGCCGCCAGCTTCCCGGGGTGGGGCCCACCATCGGGAAATAGACCAGCGGCTGGGGCGTGTCGCGGAAGCCGTACTGCATCACGTCCTCCACCACGCCCACGACCGTCTCCCAGCCGTCGAGTCCCTCGCGCTGCAGCCGCCGCCCGATCGGGTTCTGGCCCGGCCAGAGCAGGTTCGCCGCGCCTCGGCTGATGACCACATTACCGGGGTTCGAGCTGTGGTCGGTGCGCTCGAACGGCCGGCCCGCGAGCACCGCGATCCCCATGGTCGAGAAATAGTCGCCCGCGGCCCAGGTGTAGGTGAGGAGGGAGCCGCCGTCGGGAGCGGTTCCCTCGGACCGGAAGCGGCCGGACCGCGTCCCCTCATTAAGCGGGACGTTCTCCACCAGCCCGACCGACTGCACCCCGGGAAGCGCGCGGAGCCGGTCCATGAAGTCGTGCGAGAACTGCGCGAAGGACGGGCCGTCCGACAGCTCCGGCCGTTCAGGGGCGATCTGGAAGGTGAAGAGGTCCTGGGTATCGTAGCCCGGATCGACCTGCCGGAGGGCGGCGAAGCTCCGCACCAGGAGTCCCGACCCGATGAGCAGGACCAGGGCCAGCGCCGTCTGGCCCACCACGAGGCCGTTCCGCGCCCAGTGGTGCCGGCCGGTGGAGCCGCGGCCGCCATTCCGGAGCCGGTTGAGGTCCGGCGCCGAGCCGCGGAGGGCGGGCACCGCGCCGCACGCGAGCGCCGACCCGACCGCGGCGGCCAGCGCGAAGAGCAGCGTGGGGAGGTCGAGCCGCACCTGATCGAGGCGGGGGATGCCGGGGGGCGCGGCGCGGAGGAAGGCGGGGAAGGTGACCGCCGCCAGCAGGAGGGCCAGCGCCCCCGCCAGCCCCGCCACGATCACGGCCTCCGCCATTTGCAGCCGGACGAGCTGCCCCCTGGCCGCGCCCAGCGCCCGCCGGACGGCCAGGTCCCGCTGCCGACCCTCGGCGCGCACCATGAAGAGGTTGGCCACATTGGCCCAGGCGATCAGCAGCACGATCCCGACCGCGCCGAGCAGCACCCAGAGCGGGCGCGCCACCTGGCCGAGGAGCTGCTCCTCCAGCGGCCGCACGACCGCCCGGTGGTGCTCGATCAGGCGGGCGTAGCTGGGTGGGCCGCCGAACCGCTCCGGCAGCCGCCGGGCGAGCGACGTGAGCTCGGTGGCGACCGCCGCCGGCGTGGCGCCCGGTGCCATTCGCGCCACGAGGTCGGTGCCGAAGTCTCCCGGTTCGATCCCATCGGGGCGGATCTCGCTCGAGATCCAGAGCAGCGTACCGTCATCCGGAAACCGGAACTCCGGGCCCATGATGCCGATCACCGTCCGCATCTGGCCCGAGACGTAGTACGGCTTGCCGAGCACCGTCGAATCACGGCCGAACCACGAAGTCCAGAGGGCGTGGCTGATCACCACGACCCCTTCCTCGTCCTCGGGCAGGGGGAGCCGGCCGAGGATCGGCGTCACTCCGAGGGTCGAGTACATCGAGTTCGTGGGCCAGGACATCCGCACCCGCTCCACCCGCTCGCCCACCCGAAGGGTGGAGGTGAAGGAGTTGTAGGTCGACACATCCTCGAGCAGCCGCGACTGTTCCCGGTACTGCACGTAGAACTCGGGGGCCGCCCCGAATTCCTCCGGGTAGTCCGAGCCAGGCGCGCTGGCCGCGATGTGCACCAGCCGGTCCGGCTCGGTGTAAGGCAGGGGATGGAGGATCACCGTGTTCACCACGCCGAACATCCCGGCGTTCACACCGATCGCGAGGCCGAGCATCCCCACGGCGAGGAGGGTGAAGCCGGGGGTGCGCCGGAGGGCACGGGCGGCCTGGCGCAGGTCGCGGGCCCATTCGCTCAGCGTGGAGTGCATGCCGTAGTCCGGTGGAGGGGGCCGTCGAGGGTACCCGTTCTGCTGACGGCTGAGCGGCGGGGTGGTTTCAGCGGGTGGGCGCGGCGGCGCGGCGACGTGCCGGACACACGAAGGGCCGGCATAGTGCCGGCCCTTCGCTTGCTGCCGATTGCC
>CAYUYF010000139.1:0-2579 GCA_964449145.1 uncultured Gemmatimonadaceae bacterium
GGGCGCGCGGGTGTTGGAGCGGGGCGCGCGGGTCCTGGAGCGGGGCCCGCGGGTGTTGGAGCGAGCCGCGCGGATGCTAGAGCGATGTGCGCTGGTTCTGAAGCGAGACGCGCGGGTCCCGGAGTGAGGCGCGCGGGTGCTGGAGCGGGGCGCGCGGGTCCTGGAGCGGGGCGCGCGGTGCTGGAGCGAGGCGCGCGGGTGCTGGAGCGAGGCTCGCGGCTCACGCGGAGAGGCACACGGACCCTGGGGGAGGGGCTCCGGCGTTTCGGGGATCGGTCTCCACAACGGTAGGGAGGTACTCGGCTGCTATTGGGAGGCGGTCCGCCCTAACGATGAGAGGTGCGGCCGGCGCGGGGAGGTGGTTACATCGTTGGGGGACGGAGGATGGGCGCGAGGGAGGGCGCTCCATCGCCCGAGAGGCTGTTGCGCCGATTCGTGGTGTCCTCAGTCCTCGAATCGGGACACTCAATCTGAGACTGTCAGGTGGCGCGGGTGCTTGGCTTGCGTGTGATAGCCTATTGTCAGGGCAGCACTTCCGCAGTGTCAGGCGAACCCGGTGTCGCGGTGGCACGTCGGATGCATTGAGGCGCCCCCGTCCCGCGGTGTGGCGGACACCGGATCGGGACGGAGGTGGTGGCCGTGTGGCGCCAGGGCACGGCATCGGTCCGCCGTGTGGGTCTGCGTAGGAGGATGGTATGACGAGCATGGTGCGGTTGATCCTGGTGATGGGGGCTCGGGTGAACGAGTTCCTGATCGCCTTCCCGGACCCCAATCCGGGATTCCAGCAGGCGGCGCAGGGCCTGGCCGAACGGTTGGCGCGGGCGGAGGCGCTGGCGAGTCAGCAGCAGAAGGGCAAGGTGTCTCGTCGGGTCACCAGCGGTCAGAGAAAGGCGCTGCTTCGGGGCCTTCGGACCAGGGTGCTGCGCCTGCTGGAAGGGGTGGCGCGGGCGGCGTTCAAGGACGAGCCGGACATCATCCGGCGGTTCCGGGTGCCGGTACACAATGGGGCGCAGCTGGACTTCCTGACCGCTGCCCGGGCGGTGCTGGCCGAGGCGGAAGCGGCGAGGGAGGTGCTGCTTCAGCACGGATTGCCGGCGACGCTGCTCTCGGAGTTGAGCGCGGGGCTGGAGGCGTACGACGCGCTGGTGATGGAGGCCAATGCCGGTGTGCGGGCGTCTGTCGGGGCGAGCGCGGACCTGGAGGCGGTGACGGCAGAGATCGCGGCCGTCGTGCGGCACCTGGATGCGCTGAATCGGTATCGGTACCGGGACAACCCGGAGCAGCTGGCGGCGTGGGTGAGCGCCCGGCACATCCCGTACCGGAAACCGAAGGAGGAGATCCCGGTGCCGGTCCCGGTGCCACCGGTGACGGTGTCGCCCGCGGAGCAGCAGCCGGTGAGTTGATGGGCAGGGCAGGAGCCTGGCGGCGCGACGCCGTCCTCACCACAGGGTGGGGGCGGCGTTGGTGTTGGGGGGGGGGCGCGGGTCAGAACTCTGGGGGTGCCGGCCGTTGCGGTCGAATCCGGAACCCACGCCAATTCGCGGCCGAACACGGAGCTGGGTGGCTTACCACTGCGAGAACGGGTGGGTAGCGGGCGCCAGGGGCTCGGGAGTGGCGGTACTATCCCCTGACGGGATGGGAGATTGGCCAATCTTCATGTAAGGCGAGGTTTTGCGGGTTAGGGAGCGCGGTGCATGGGCTCTTCTCACCAGTCGGTCGCATAGAGGGTTAGGTGGCACCCTAGTTGACACGCGCGACCTTCTGTCCTACATTGTCATACATGAAGGACGCCGTCACCATCCGCCTCGACCGCGAGCTGCAGCGCCGTCTGGACCGCGTGTGCAAGCAGCTCGGCCGCTCGCGCAGCGACGTGATTCGCGACTCCCTCCGGCGCCAACTCGCGTTGCTGCAATTCGAGCAGGCCCGTCGCCAGATCATGCCCTTCGCGGAGGCCCGCGGATACCTCACCGATGAGGACGTCTACCGCGACGTCTCGTGAAGATCTGCCTGGACAGCCATGTCCTGGTGAGCGCCTTCGCCACGCGCGGCCTGGCCTCAGATGTGCTCCGCGTCGTGCTGGCCGAGCATGAGCTTCTGGTCCCCGTCGTGGTCCTCGACGAAGTCGAGCGAGTGCTCCAGGCGACATTCCAGCTCCCGCCCGCGGCGCTCTCTCTCGCCAAGCAAGTGCTCGAGAGCCAGACCCTCATCCCTCGGCCGCCAGCCGTGTTGCCCCTGACCATCCGGGATCCAGATGACGCCTGGGTGCTCGCCTCCGCGGCGGCTGGCGCCGCAGACCTGCTGATTACGGGCGATACCGACCTCCTCAGTGTCGCGCCTCAGAGCCCCATCCCGATTTTGAGTCCCCGCGCCTTCTGGGACCAACTGCGTGCCACCTAACCCGCGCATGCAGCAGTCGGGCGCGCGGGCACTGGCACCCCGCCGGGCCGGCGCCCGGTGCCCGGTGCCCGGATATGGAACATTCATTGGCGCGGTTGGAGCAGTCCGCCTGCAGCTGATGCGCAGCCGTTAGGCCACATCCAGGCGCCGCGGAACCTCACCCAGAGATCTCGGCACACTCA
>CAYUYF010000140.1:0-2557 GCA_964449145.1 uncultured Gemmatimonadaceae bacterium
CCGAGTTGGGGATCATGTCGCACATGTAGAAGTAGTACGGCAGGATCTTGGCGTGATCCAGCAGCATGAAGCACAGGTCCAGCAGGTCGTGGGCGGTGGCGTTGACGCCCCGGAGCAGCACGCCCTGGTTGCGCACATCGCGGAAGCCCATCTCCAGCAGTTTGCGGGTGGCCTTGCCCACCAGCGGAGTGACCTGCTGCGCGTTGTTGGCGTGAGTATGCAGCGCCAGGTCCACCCCGCGCTCGATGCCCTTGATCGCCAGCCGCTCCAGTCCCTGCAGCACGTTGTCCTGCAGGTAGTGCTGCGGCAGCCCGATCAGGCCCTTGGAGGCGAGCCGGATGTCCTTGATGTTGGGGATATCCATCAGCGAGCTCACGAACGGCTCGAGCTGCGAGATGTGGAGGTTGGCGATGTCCCCGCCGGATACCACCACGTCGCGGACGCTGGGGGTCTTCCGCAGGTACTCCAGCATCTGCTGGTGCCGGTCCTTCTGGGGGGCCTGGAACTTGAGCTTGATGACCTGGGGCACGTCGTTGCCCACCAGGTCCATCCGGGTGCAGTGGCCGCAGTACTGGGGGCAGGTGGAGAGCAGCTCCGCCAGCACCTTGGTGGGATAGCGATGGGTCAGGCCCTCCGCGACCCACATGTCGTGCTCGTGCAGGCTGTCCCGGCTGGCCATCGGGTGGTTGGGCCAGTCGGTGCGGCGGTCGGCCAGGGCGGGGGCCATGTAGCGGCGCACCGGGTCGGCCCAGAGGTCCGCCACGTTCATGGTGTTGAGCATGTGCGGCGGGATCAGCATGGACATCGTGGCCCGCTGCTCCATGTCCTGGGCGATGCTCTCCGCCAGGTCATCCGGCAGCAAGGCGCCGAAGGCCTCCTTGAACTCGCGGAGGTTCTTGACGGTGTGCTTGCGCTGCCAGGTCGCGTTCTCCCAGTCGGCCGCGCTCACTCCGTGGTAGCCGGGGATGCGATTCCAGTCCGGCTCGACGTACTCGCGGGCCGGAGGATACGGAATGGGCTGGCCGACCTTCTTGGCCTTCGGGTTATGCGCGTCCATGGGCACCTCGAACCGTTGAGCTGGGGCGAGCAGCGGCATGTATAGATATGTATGCCCTGCTTGACGTTGGGTAGGATAATATATTATATATTCTGGCGCAACCCGGGCAGATCCGTCAGGCCGAGCGCGCTGTAAACGCGAAGGCGCGAAGCAGCCTCGCACCGTGACGCACCGGGATTCCAGCGCGAAGACGCGAGAGTCATGAGATGAGACCAAGGACCGCTCTGCGGTCCTCTGCGGCTTTGCGCCTCCGCGGTGAGGCCCTGCAGGTTGGTGGCCGACGACAGAATTGCCATGACACCTGAACCGACGAGGTAGAGTTGATCGGAGTCGAGCTGGACCAGGTCCTGGAGCGGATGCCCCGGGTACGGAAGCAGGCCACCCACGAATTGGTGGCCGCGGTGCTTCGCGAGGCCATCACCAACGGGCTCCTCAAGGCCAATCAGCCGCTGCCGCAGGATGAGATCGCCCAGCAGCTTCGGGTGAGTCACATCCCGGTGCGGGAGGCGCTCCGGCAGCTCCAGTCCGAGGGACTGGTCACCTACCAGCAGAATCGTGGGGCGCAGGTCAGCGCCCTGACCGCCGATGAAATTCATGAGATCTACGAAATCCGCGCCATCCTGGAGACCGCGGCGATCCGCCGCGCCGCGCCCCAGCTCACCGCTGCCCAGCTGGATCAGGCGGAGCAGATCCTGGATGCCGCTGAGGCAACTGATGACGGCGCGGCGTGGGGGTCCCACGATGTGGATTTCCACCGACTGATCTATGCGCTCGATGACCGGCCCCGGCTGCGCGAACTCATCGACGGGCTGCTTCGGCGGGTGGACCGCTACTGGCTGACCCACGGGCTGATGCTGACGCACCGGGCGGAGTTCGAGCGGGACCACCGGGCGCTGCTGGAGGCGCTCCGCGCGCGGAATGCCGAGGCGGCGGCGACCCTGCTGGAGGGGCATCTGTCCGGTGCCTCGGAGTTGCTGGTGGCGGAGCTGGAGCGGGTGGGGCTGGAGGCCTCGGCCCCGGGCGCCGCCTGATCGCCACGTGGTACCGATCGTCTTCGTGAGTCACCCTTCGACGGGACAGCCATGACGAAGCTCGCCTCCATGCACGACGCCATCGCCGCCCACGTCCGGGACGGCGACACGGTCGTGATCGAAGGCTTCACCCACCTGATCAACTTCGCCGCCGGCCACGAGATCATCCGCCAGCGACGCAGGGACCTCACCCTCTGCCGTCTCACCCCGGACCTCATCTACGACCAGATGATCGCGGCGGGGTGCGCCCGGAAGCTGGTCTTCTCCTGGGCCGGCAACCCCGGCGCCGGCTCGCTGCACGCCTTCCGGCGCGCGGTGGAGAAGGGCACGCCCAAACTGGAGATCGAGGAGTACAGCCACTTCGGGATGGTGGCCCGGATGTCCGCCGGCGCCGCCAGCCTGCCGTTCTGGACCATGCGGAACTACATGGGCACCGACCTGCCGGTGGCCAACCCGCGCATCAAGACCG
>CAYUYF010000141.1:0-2291 GCA_964449145.1 uncultured Gemmatimonadaceae bacterium
TCCGAAAGGCATCCGCAACCTCGCTCCGCTGGGGCCGTGCGATCGGGCGCTTCGCGGGGATCGGTAGCATCACGGTGGGAGTGTGGTGGATCTGGAGGGCGGTGGGGTAGGGGGCTGACGCCTCCTCATCCTCCTAGAGCCGGTCACAGGAACTGCCCGACCGGCTCGAGCCTTGATGAGGGGCCCTCCCACTTGCGCTACTGGAATATTTCGGCGGTGGCGGCACCGCCAAGGATGAGGACGATGCCGGGGGACACGAGGATCGCCTCATTGTCGAAGACAGAGCTTCTCGGGACTCCGCCGCGGGCGCCCGGGTGAAATGCTCCACCGGCAGGGTCGTACACTTCGGCAGGCATGTTCGTGGTGGCGATCAGCGGATGCATCCCGAACGAAACGAGTACCGTTCCATCTGATCGCAATGTCGCGAAATGTGCAAGGCGAGGAAACGCCATCGCGCCGGTGCTGCTGAACTGGTTTGTCGCCGGACTGAATAGCTCCGCGATGGGATTGAGCCCGGCGTGCGGCCCGTTCTCATCATAGGGTCCACCCAGGCCACCGATAACCACGACCTGACCGCTTGCAAGTCGGGTCGCGGTGCCTCCCTCATGGTTTTCGGCCATGGACCCCACCACGCTGAACGTACCACTTGCCGGGTTGTAGGTCTCGGCCGTGGCCAATGCTTGCCCAAAATCGCCCCGGCCCAGGATGATCAGCACCCGTCCGTCCAGAAGGCCGACAGCCTCAAACTCGATTCGAGAGGGGTCTGCGAGAGTGTCGGTGAGAGCGAAACTCTGCGTTGCAGGATCGTACAACTCCGCCACACCGCGATAGGGGAATTCCGCCCCACCGACGATCAAGACTTTTCCATCCGGAAGCAGGGTCATCGTGTGGCGGGCCCGGGGGGCCACCATCGCGCCCGCCGCGGAGAACTGCCCTGTCAATGGATCATAGATTTCGGCGGACGCACCGTTACCACCTGTCACCAAGACCCGACCATCCCCCAGCCGAATCGCGGCGTGATGCGAGCGACCGATCGCCATTGACCCCGTCGGGGAGAAGGTCCTGGTGACCGGGTCCCACAACTCCGCTGAGGCGAGATCGCTGCCTCCTGCGACGAGCACCTTTCCGTTCGTCAAGAGAGTCGCCGTAAATTCCGACCGACTCGCGCCAAGGATTCCTGCGGCGCTGAAAGTCCCGGAAACGGGAGGCTCGACCAAGACCCGAGCGGTGTCGGAAACGGCAGAGTCCGCCAGATTCGTCACGGTCAAGGTAAAGGTCGTGGTCGCCATGAGCGGAAGCGAAGGCACGACTCCATCGAACGGGACGGGCCCGACTCCCGGATTGATCGTGCCTGACACCTCGCCCCCCAACTGACCATATGTCTCCTGCAGGTACGCCACATCCCCCGCAGCGAGCGCTCGTTGAAGGACATTGAACCTGCCGATTACTGGCGCGATTACGCCGCGAATCGGTAGGGTCGAGCTCACGGTCGGCCCGACCGCCCCGGTCACGGTGAGGGTATAGGTGACCGTCCCCGTGATCGGCCCAACGACGACCGGCACACCAGAGCTGATCGGGACTGCCCCTGGACTCAGCATGCCTGTCCCGCCCAGGTACACCGCGGTCAGCGACACGCTTTCCCCGTTGGTGACGGTATCCTTGCTCGCTGTGAAGCTGGTGATCGCAGGGATGGACTGAACGGCGATAGCCTTCGAGCTGGTAGCACTCGTCCCGGCGAGATTGGTGACAGTGCACTGCAATGTGAGGGTGCCGAGCGCCCCCGCGCTAAACGTCACGGTCGCCGTCGCGGCGCCAGATGTAATGGTGCCGCCTGTGATGGTCCACGCGTACGTGGCACCGGACTGCGCCGGTACCGACGCCCCGAGCCCTGCCGCTCCTGTGCCGACGGCCGCCGGTGCGGTGATCGCCGCCACAGGCGCCGCTACGACGAGGACGACGGCGGTATCCTTGCTCGATGCATTCTCCTGGCTCACGGCGATGATGTGCCGGGTGCCCGGGGTACCGCTGGCGGTGAACAACCCTGTGCCGCTCACCGTACCGCCTGGCGCGCCTTCCTGAACGCTCCACGACACGCCGGTGTTGCTTGTGCCGATGACCGTCGCACTGAATGCGGCGGCGGTGCTGACCGTAAGGGTGTCCTGGGCCGGGGCGATGGTAACGACGACCGGCTCGGGCGTCGGGCCCGTGCCGCCCGAGTCGGATCCCCCGCGGGAGATTGAGGCCACCATGGTGGCCGTGAGCGCAAAGCACACGAGACCGCGAGCGGAGAG
>CAYUYF010000141.1:2301-2540 GCA_964449145.1 uncultured Gemmatimonadaceae bacterium
GGCGACGCATGTAGGTGCCTGGGTGAATTGGAGGGGGGTGCAGCCACACCTAGGGCGCACTGCAGCGGTGTCAACCGGGGGAACTCACCAGCGCCCTCACCCCGATCAGCGCCCGCTCCTCCTGCGCCGTCGGCCCGAACGAGCCGTCTTTTCGCTGCAGCGCGATCAGGGCCGGTGCCGCGCGGGCCACCGCCTTCCGGGCCGGCGGGGTGTTGGCCGCCAGCAGCGACTCCAGCGTG
>CAYUYF010000142.1:0-2490 GCA_964449145.1 uncultured Gemmatimonadaceae bacterium
AGAACATCCTGCTGCACGATGGCCGCGCGCTGGTCGCCGACTTCGGCATCGCGCTGGCGGCGAGCAAGGCCGGCGGCACCCGGATGACCGAGACCGGCATGTCGCTCGGCACCCCGCACTACATGAG
Organism: uncultured Gemmatimonadaceae bacterium; assembly: GCA_964449145.1. Taxonomy (GTDB): domain Bacteria; phylum Gemmatimonadota; class Gemmatimonadetes; order Gemmatimonadales; family GWC2-71-9; genus JADJOM01. The sequence goes on from CAYUYF010000142.1 coordinate 128, forward strand.
CCCCGAACAGGCGATGGGCGAGCGGGAGATCACCGCCCGGTCCGACGTCTACGCGCTGGGCTGCGTGCTCTACGAGATGCTCACTGGCGACCCGCCCTTCACCGGCAGCACGGCACAGGCGATCGTAGCGCGGGTGGTGACGGAACACCCCCGCTCGCTCACCAGCCAGCGGCACACCATCCCGCCTCACATCGAAGCCGCGGTGCTCACCGCGCTGGAAAAGCTGCCGGCCGATCGCTTCGCTACCGCGGCCGAATTCGCCGCGGCACTGGGCGATCCCAACTACGGAGCCGGCACCCGGGCCATGGCGGCGGCCGCGGCGGCCGCGGCGGGCGGGCCAGCGAGCGGCTCCCGGCTGCGCACCATCGCCCTCGCGCTGGCGGTGACGACGGCGGTGCTCGGCGGGCTGGCCGTCTGGGGCTGGTTCCGCCCCGCACCGACCGAACCGGTCATCCGCTTCAGCATGGGGCTCCCCGTCGGTCAGGCGATGCGGCAGGGCGTGCTGGGCGTGAATCTCGCCATCTCCCCCGACGGCAGGCGGATGGTGTATGTCGGGTCTGGGGACGGCGCCGACCAGCTCTGGCTGCGCGAGCGCGACCGGCTCGATGCCACGCCGCTGGCGGGGACGGTTGGGGCGTACAGCCCCTATTTCTCCCCCGATGGATCGCACATCGCCTACTCCTCGACACTCAACGTGCAGCTCAAGGTCGTGTCGGTCACGGGCGGCCCGCCGATCACCCTGGCCTCGCCCGGAACGGGGGCCGGCGGGGGCGGCGCCTGGGGCCCGGATGGCTGGATCTACTTCGATGCCCTCGACGGACTCTCCCGCATCCCAGCCGATGGCGGAACGGCCGAGGTCCTCATCCCGCTGGACAAGGCCGCGGGAGAACAGGGCCACGCCTGGCCCGATGCGCTGCCCAACGGCAAGGGGCTGCTCTACCGCTCCAGGCGCAACCTCGACCCGGCGGACTTCGACCTCGTCGCCTTCGACATCGCGAAGCGTGAGCGGCATGTCCTCACCAAGGGGCTGCTGGGGCGGTACGTGGCGCCAGGCTACCTCGTCTATCTGCGAGCCGACGGAGCGGTCCTCGCCGCCCCGTTCGATCAGGATCACTTCAAGCTGACGGGGCCAGCGGTGCCGCTCTTCGAGGGGGTCATGACCAAGCCGTTCGGCTCGGCCGACCTCGCCGTCTCGCGGAATGGCACCCTGATGTACGTCCCCGGGCTGGCCTCGATGGCGGGAGGGGTGGCCGAGCTGGTCCGGGTGACCCGCGAGGGCGCCGCCGCACCGCTCGATCCGCCGCTCACCTACAATCCCTCGGCCAACCCCTCACTGAGCCTCTCTCCCGACGGCAAGCGGCTGGCGATGGATATCGTCGGCACCTCGTCGCCCGACGTCTGGATCAAGCAGCTCCCCTCCGGCCCGCTGACCAGGCTTACCTTCTCGACCGGCGGAGCCTACCGGCCCCGCTGGACCGACGACGGCCGCTCCGTGGTGTTCATCGCCACCGGCGACAGTGGGAGACTCGGCATCTGGAAGCAACGAGCCGACGGCAGCGCCAACGCCGAGCTGGTGTGGCAAGTGTCCGATATTCCGCTAGCGGAGGCCTTCTTCTCCAAGGACGGCGAGTGGCTGATCTACCGGGCGAACGAGGCGGCGGGCAACCGGAACGTCTATGGCATCCGACCCGGTCGCGATACGGTTGCCACACCGCTGCTGACCGGGCCATATAGCGAGGACGGTGCGGCGCTCTCCCCCGACGGCAAGTGGCTGGCCTACACCTCCAATGAATCGGGCCGGGGTGAGATCTTCGTGCGGCCGTTTCCCAACACCGCCGCTGGCCGCTGGCAGGTCTCGACCTCCGGCGGCGCCGCCGCCCGGTGGGCGCACAACGGCCGCGAGCTGTTCTACGAGGCGCCCTCCGGCGACATGATGGTGGCCCCGGTGGTGCCGGGGCCGAGTTTTACCAACGGGGCTCCCCGCCGGCTCTTCCCCTTCAGCACCGGCCTGGTCACTTCCACGGTTGTCCCGCTCTACGATCTCACCCCCGACGACCGGCAGTTCCTCATGGTCCGCCTGGCCGCGGTCAACTCGGCGCCGGGGGCGGGCCAGCTGGTGGTGGTGGAGCACTGGACCGACGAGCTCAGGGAAAAGATGAAGTCCAAGTAGGCTGCGGCCGAGCCCTGGCCCTGTCCCCCGTACGGTTCTATTCTGAGCAGCCCCCCCGATGGGAGTTCCCCGCTGACGGATGCGTTGACCCGCCTCGCCGCCGCCCTCGCCGACCGCTACCGCCTCGAGCGCAAGCTCGGCGAGGGCGGCATGGCCACCGTCTACCTCGCGGAGGACCTCAAGCACAAGCGCA
>CAYUYF010000143.1:0-2453 GCA_964449145.1 uncultured Gemmatimonadaceae bacterium
CAACACCCGCGCGCCCCGCTCCAACACCCGCGCGCCCCGCTCCAACACCCGCGCGCCCCGCTCCAACACCCGCGCGGCTCGCTCCAACACCCGCGCGCCCCGCTCCAACACCTGCGCGCCTGGCTCCAACACCCGCGAGCATGGCTCCCGGACCCGCGAGCCTCGCTCCAAGACCAGCGCACCTGGCCGCGGCCGGCACCGAGTCTTTCTGGGGAGCCGCGCAGGCCAGACCGGGGCCGCCGAGCCATCGTCCGGTCACCTGGAACGCTTGACATATTCCCATACTGGCATATATTGCCGCCATGCCACGCGCCGCCACCACCTCCGATGTCTTCAATGCCGTCGCCGAACCGCGCCGGCGGCAGATCCTCTCTCTATTGAAAGCTGGAGACCGTTCCGTCAACGACCTCGCCCGCGCCCTCCGGGTCCGCCAGCCGCAGGCCTCCAAGCACCTGCGGGTGCTCCGGGAGGTCGGGCTGGTCACGGTCACCGAGGCGGGTCAGCAGCGGCTCTACGGCCTCAACGACGCCGCCCTTACCCCCATTCACGACTGGGTCATGACCTTCGCCCGGTTCCGGAGCGAGAGCTTCGCCCGCCTCGACGACTACCTCACCAGCATCCAGACAAGGAAACCGAAGCCATGATCACCGATCCCGCCGCCATGCAGGTCTCCTACCCCTCGGACCTGGAGATCGTCCTCACCCGGGACTTCGCCGCCCCTCGCCCCCTGGTCTGGGACGCCTTCACCCAGCCCGTGCACCTGAAGCGGTGGTGGGGCCTGCGCGGCTCCACCCTCACCGTCTGCGAGGTGGACCTCCGCCCGGGCGGCGCCTGGCGCTACGTGACCCGTGGCCCCAAGGGCCACGAGAACCCCTTCAAGGGAGAGTTCCGCGAGATCCAGGCGCCCGAGCGGCTGGTCTACACCCTGGTCTACGACGTGGACATCGCCCGCGACAGCCCCGGCCTGGTGCGGGACATCTTCAGCGAGAAGGGCCCCCGCACCACCACCCTGGTGGAGACGATGCGCTTCCCCTCCCTGGCCGAGCGGGACGGTGTACTCCAGTCAGGCATGCTCAAGGGCGCGGCCGAGACCTTCGAACGGCTGGATGAGCTGCTGGCCACGCTGGCGGGAACCTTTCCCCGCGCGTTGGCCTAGGGGGTGAGCGCACCGGTCCCTGGCCAACACTGGTCAGGGCGTGGCAACCACGCGCCGCCTGCGATACCCGGGCGGCGCCGGTGCGCTCCACGCTGTCAGGGAGACTACGGTGACACTTCGGGTTGATGGACTGTGGCGCTACCCCGTGAAGAGCCTGGCGGGCGAACCGCTGCGGGAGGCGCAGCTCAGCGCCAACGGTATCCCGGGCGACCGGGTCGTGCATGTGCGCGGCCCCGAGGGGGTCCGCACCTCCCGGCGGCAGCACCGGATGCTGGGCCTCAAGGCCACGCTCGGCGCCGACGGCGAGCCGCTGGTGAACGGCCTCCCCTGGCAGCATCCCGAGGTCCACGCCCTGGTGCAGGCCGCGGCCGGGGCCGACGCCTGGCTGGCGCCGTACGACGGCCCCGAGCGCTTCGACATCCTGCCGCTCCTGGTCGCCACCGATGGGGCGGTGGCGGCCTTCGGCCGCGCCATCCGCCGCCTCCGGCCCAACATCCTGATCGGCGGGGTGGACGGGATGGACGAACGCACCTGGGAAGGCGCGGAGCTCCACATCGGGGAGGCCGTGATCCGGCTCGACTCCCTCCGCGGCCGCTGCCCCATGACCACCGTGGACCCGGACACCCTGGAGCGGGACCCGGAGGTGCTCAAGGACATCGGCCGCCGCTTCGGCGGGCGGCTCGCGCTCAACGCCGAGGTGAGCCGGCCCGGCCTGGCGCGGGTGGGAGACGAAGTGAGGTTGGTGCGGGGGTAGATCGGACGGGCCGTCGGTCCGACGGTCAGACGGTCGGCTCGAGAGCGGGCTGCAATGCGCCGCCACGCCGGAGCCGCCAGGCCCGAGCGAGCGAGGCGAGCGCAGCCGCTAGGCGGTCTCACCGATCCCTTGCGGCCAGCTCGACGAGCGAGAGCGGCGCATGGCGGCGACGGTGACGGCTCGAGCTCCAACCGACTGACGCGAATCCCCATCACGCCGGAGCCGCCAGGCCCGAGCGAGCGAGGCGAGCGCAGCCGCTCAGCGGTCTCACCGATCCCTTGCGGCCAGCTCGACGAGCAAGAGCGGCGCATGGCGGCGACGGCTGGCGACCGGGCGGTCAGGCGGTCAGGCGGTCAGGCGGTCAGGCGGTCAGGCGGTCCACGATGAATGCACCGCACCCGCCGGAGCCGCCAGGCCCGAGCGAGCGAGGCGAGCGCAGCCGCTCAGCGATCTCACCGATCCCTGGCGGCCAGCTCGACGAGCGAGACCGGCGCATGGCGGCGACGGCGTGGGCTCGGGCGTCGAACGGCGGCCTCACCGATC
>CAYUYF010000144.1:0-2346 GCA_964449145.1 uncultured Gemmatimonadaceae bacterium
AGTACGCCGCGGGGCTGGTCGCCTTCAACTCGGTGTTCCAGGTCCTGTTCTACGGGGCGTACGCCTGGGTGTTCATCACCGTGCTCCCTCCCTTCTTCGGGCTGGAAGGCAGCGTGGTGGCGGTGACGGTGGGCCAGATCTTCGAGAGTGTCGCGATCTACCTGGGGATCCCGTTCGCGGCAGGGTTGCTCACCCGGTTCCTGCTGCTCCGGTGGAAGGGCCGGGAGTGGTACGAGCGGCGCTTCATCCCCCGGATCAGCCCCCTGACGCTGACGGCGCTGCTGTTCACGATCCTGGTGATGTTCGCACTCAAGGGGGAGATGATCGTCCAGCTGCCGCTGGACGTGGCCCGCATCGCGCTGCCGCTGGTGATCTACTTCGTCGTCATGTTTCTGGTCAGCTTCTATATGGGCCGCAGGGTGGGGGCGGACTACGCCAAGACCACGACCCTGAGCTTCACCGCGGCGAGCAACAACTTCGAGCTGGCGATCGCCGTGGCCATCGCGGTGTTCGGGATCGATTCCGGGGTGGCCTTCGCGGCGGTGATCGGGCCGCTGGTCGAGGTGCCGGTGCTGCTCGGGCTGGTGCACGTGTCGCTCTGGTTCCAGCGGAAGTATTTCGGGCACGAGCTGCCGCCGGCGGCCATCGCCACACCGGGGGACCTCTGCCCGTAACGCCTTCACCGCGCCCGATCCTGCAGGGTGCTGTCGTCGTCGCGATCTGGGTGGCGCTCTACAGCAGTACGGCTTCCCTGGCCCACTGGCTCACCTATTCGCTGCTCGGCCTCGGTGAGGGGACGAGGTTGGGTGCGTCCGTGGCCTTCTTCCTGTACGATGTGCCGAAGGTCCTCCTGCTCCTGGTCGCAGTCGTGTTCGCGGTGGGCGTGGTCCGCAGCTTCGTCACCCCGGAGCGTACCAGGCAGATTCTGGCCGGGAAGCGCGAGAGTGTCGGAAACGTCCTCGCCGCCGGACTGGGGATCGTCACGCCCTTCTGTTCCTGCTCCGCCGTCCCACTGTTCATCGGGTTCGTGAAGAGCGGGATCCCGCTCGGTGTGACCTTTTCTTTCCTGATTGCGGCGCCGATGGTGAATGAAGTCGCGCTGGTCCTCCTTGCCGGGCTCTTCGGTCCCTGGGTCACGCTGCTGTACCTCACGACCGGACTCACCATTGCGATCGTTGCCGGGTGGGTAATCGGGCGACTCCACCTCGAGGCCTGGATTGAGCCCTGGGTGACCGCCTTGCCTGCGATGGGCGCCGGGGCGGTTGAGGAGCCGAGCCTCGGCTGGGGCGATCGGGTGCGGGCGGGCCGGGAGGCGGTGACCGAGATCGTCGGAAAGGTCTACCCCTGGGTGGTTGCCGGCATCGCGATCGGCGCGGTCATTCACGGCTACGTCCCGACGGGGGCCATGGCGAGCCTCCTGGGTGCGGATGGGTGGTGGTCGGTCCCGCTTGCGGTGGTGCTGGGCGTGCCGATGTACTCCAATGCCGCGGGCATCATCCCGATCGTGCAGGCACTGATGGAAAAGGGGGTGCCGCTCGGGTCGGCGCTGGCGTTCATGATGTCGGTGATCGCGCTGTCCTTTCCTGAAATGGTGATTCTGCGCAAGGTGCTGCGACCGCGGCTCATCGCCGTATTCACTGGGGTAGTGACGGCCGGAATCATCGCCGTCGGCTACCTCTTCAATGCAGTTCTCTGAGGGGGGGCAGCATGCGAATCGAGATCCTCGGGACCGGGTGTGCGCGGTGCCAGCAGTTGACCCACAACGTGCAGGCTGCGCTGGCGCGGCTGGGATCGAAGGCCGAGGTGCATAAGGTCGAGGACATCCAGCAGATCATGGCCTACGGGGTCATGAGTACCCCGGCGCTGGTGGTGGACGGCAAGCTCAAGTTTGCCGGGAGGGTGCCCGCTCCCCAGGATCTGGAAGAGTACCTGCGCTAGCCGGGAGTCGATCCTCAGTCCCCCGGTCCCTGATCGCGCGCCCCCTGCCGGGGCGCAGCCTCCTGCCCAGCCGCCGGCATGCGTTTATCGTGCAGCATCACTCTTAAGGGACTACAGCGATGCGTGGATCTCTCTGCCCTCTTCTCCTCCTGCTCGCCGCGCCACTCGCCGCCCAGCAGCCGGCAGGCGGCGGCATGCAGCACACGCCCGGGATGCAGCACACGCCGGGGATGCGACACGACAGCGCCGCGCCTGCACCCGGCGAGGCCGGGCAGGCCGCCTTCGCCGCCATCACCCAGGTGGTCCGCACCCTCGAAGCCGATTCCAGCACCGACTGGAGCCGGGTGGACCTTGAGGCGCTGCGGCAGCACCTGATCGACATGGACCTGGTCACCCTGCGGTCGCGGG
>CAYUYF010000145.1:0-2262 GCA_964449145.1 uncultured Gemmatimonadaceae bacterium
GGGTTAATCTCGTAGCGCAAAGCCTGGCCGGAGTGAGTGGTTGTGGCCATCTAACCTGTACTTAACCCCATTCACTCCCCGAGGTATGCCGGCTTTGTCCCGGGGCGTTGGCTTGATTATGCGGCATTTATCCCGACCTCGCAAGCAATCCAGGCCTCATTCGTCAGCCGCCCGCCCCACCCCCGCCAGAGGGTCTCCCCGCGCTCCGCCGGGAACCGCTCCTCCAGCACACCGTTGAAGGGCGGTCGGGCGGTCGGGCGGTAACTACGGCAATGGTCCCAGGGCGGTCCGACGCGCTCCCCCCCGCCGCTCCCGCCGGTACCGACACCTTGCACAGTCATGGCCGTACCGGCAGCGTCGTGACAGGGCCGCCCCGGAATCGTCGGCATTCCATAGATACCCTTCCGTGCTTCCGTGCTTCCGTGCTTCCGTGCTTCCGTGCTTCCGTGCTTCCGTGCTTCCCTGTCGTGCAGTTCCCCCACCACCGCCCCAGGACACCCTCACCCCCATCGGCACCGACACCTTCCACAGTCATGGCCTTAACCGCAGCGTCGTGACCTGGCCGCCCCGGAATCGTCGGCCTTCCATATCGACCCTTCCGTGCTTCCGCGCTTCCGCGTCGTGCAGTTCCCCCCCCCCAGGACACCCTCACCCCGCCGGCACCGACACCTGGCGGAGTCACAGCGCTAACGGCAGCGTCGTGACAGAGCCGCCCCGGTGCCGTCGGTATTCCATATATGCCCTTCCGTGCTTCCGTGCTTCCGTGTCGTGCAGTTCTCCCGACCCCCCCGAAGACACCCTCACCCCCGGCGATGCCCGCGCCGGCTATCCCCCGGATCGCCCCGGACAACGGGGACGACGCGTCGTCACTCCCCGAGATGGCGCCATCCGCGGGGGAACACGCGCCAACACTCCCCGAGATCCCGCCGCCGGCGGGGGAACTCGCGCCGACGGCGGGGGAAACCGTGCCAACAGCGCCTGAGGACGCCCCGACGATCACAGAGGGAGAGTCGCCGCCCCCGGAGCGGCCGCCGTCGGTCCCCGAACCCCCGCGGAGACCCCCGAATCCCGCCCCGCCGGTCCCCGCGCCGGTTCCGCCCGGTCCGGAGGGCCGTCCGACACGCGGGGATCGCGCGCCGTCGCCCCCCGAGCACGCGTCGCCGGTCGCGGAGCGCCGGCCGACACTCCCCGAGGACGATCCAACGATCCCCGAGGACGCGTCCACACTCCCCGAATGCGCCCCGCCGCTCCCCGCCGGCGATCAATCGGGCTCTAACGGCAAACTGCCCGCAACCGCGAAAATGACGGTAACTGCATAACACGGAAACCCTTGCACGATTTTTTTCTAACTGGCCCGTGGCTTGCATGATTCCGCCCCGGGTGCCCCGGACGTGGGGTCCGGTGTCACCCGCACCACCGCTGCTCCCCACGGGCAGACGGAAGCGAAGGTCACTCACAGGAGGTATCACCAGGAGGTCGTTATGCGGTTTGATGTCAAGATCCAGCTCGACGCGATCCGGCGCATCCGGAGCTGGCTCAGCCAGCACCCCAGCCCCGATCCCGTCACCCAGGCCCGCACCGCGGACCTGAACACCTTCGGCGACAAGGGAGAGGCCCTGCTCATCCAGCAGCGCGATGGGCTCCTCGCCGTGACGCAGGCGGTGGCAGAGAAGGACGAGTACCGGCGTGCCATCCATGTCGAACTCAAGGACCTGGCGGGCATCGCCAAGGCGGCCGCGGGCAGGGCGGTGGGGGTGGATGTCCGGCTCCGCATCCCCCGGGTCGGCGCCAGCGAGCCGATCTTCGTGAGCGGCGCCCGGCAGGTGATCGCCGCGGCGGAAGCCAACCGCGCCCTGCTCGAGGCGCATGGCATGGGCCCGGACCAGCTCGCGACGATCGAGGCCCTGCTCGATCGCTTCGAGGAGGCGCAGCACCGGGCGAACACCGGGCGGGGCGATCATGTCGGCGCCACCGCCCAGCTCAAGGTCCTGGTCCGGCAGGCGATGCAGGCGGTCCGGCACATCAATATCCTCGAGCGCCGCCGGCTCCGGGGAGACGCCGAACTCCTCGCCGCCTGGGACTCCGCGCGGAACATTCACTACCCCGCGCGCCCCGAATCGGAGGCAAAGGTGAAGGGCTCCGCCGCGTGACCGGGCGGGAAACGCTGTTCGGCGGTTCGGCAAACACGACGGCAGCGATGGCACAGCTTCACCACGGAATCACGGAATCACGGAAGGAGCACGGAATACCACTTTGGTTTCT
>CAYUYF010000146.1:0-2202 GCA_964449145.1 uncultured Gemmatimonadaceae bacterium
TGGGCAATCCCACGAGCCTGGGACGATTCTTCGCCAAGGAGTACTGGCATGCCCTCGGGATGTTCGGCACCGTCCGTGGTGGGGGCCTGGACCGTCCCTTCCTGATGACGCTCCTGCATGCGGCGCTGCTGGTCACCGTCATCGTTCTGTTGGTGCGGGGGCATCCTGGCTGGCTCGCGCTGGTGCTGGTGGCGCCCGCGCTGGCCGTAGCCTATCGCGGCATGACCTTGCACCGCCTCCCTCCGGTGGGATGGGGGCTGGTGCTGTACTTCGCCTATTTCACCGCCCGCGTCGTGGCGCTTCCCCAGGCTGCCGCCATCGGGTGGCGCTGGCGGCGGGCCGCTTCACGTCCCCCCCGATTCCCCTGATGACACTCCTGCTCACGGTACTCCTCGGCAGCCTGGCCCTGCTCGTGGCCCTGCCCAGCCTCTGCGACCTGGCCATGGCGCTCAAGGGACTGGGGCGCGGCCGGCCCGAGCCGCCCCGGCAGCCGCCGCAACCGCTCCTGTTCCTGATCCCGGCGCACAACGAGGAGCTGTTGGTAGGCCGGGCGGTGCGGTCACTGCTGGCCCAGGAGTACCCGCCGGAACTGCTCACGGTGCTGGTTGTCGCCGATAACTGCGACGATGACACCGCCCGGCTGGCGCGCGAGGCCGGCGCCATGGTGCTGGAACGCGCCTCCGCCACCGATCGTGGCAAGGGGCACGCGATCGCGTGGGCCCTCGACCAGGTGGAGCTGGAACGCTGGGCGGCGGTGGTGATCGTGGATGCCGATACGATCCTCGACCCGTCGTACGCGCTGGAACTGATGCGCTGGGCTCCGCTGGAGGACCGGGCGGTGCAGAGCTACGACGGGATGAGCAACGAGTTCGAGAACTGGCTCACGCGACTGGCCGGCCTGCTCACCCGGAGCCGCTACGGCATCGCCCTCCCGCTCAAGGTGGGAGCCGGGCTGAATGTGCCGCTCACCGGCGATGGGACGGTGCTGGGAACCGGGCTGCTGCGGCGCCAGCCCTGGCGGGTCGTGACCATCACGGAGGGATGGGAGCTGTACGCCCGCTATTCGCTGGAGGGCCGCCGGATCGAGTACGCCGGGGGAGCGAAGCTGTTCGCCCAGGAGACCCGGAGCCTGCGGCAGAGCCGGTCGCAGCGGGAGCGCTGGACCGCGGGGCGGTTCGCGGTGTTTCGGCTCTACTGGTCCCAGATCCTGTTCGCCGGCCGCGCCGGCCTGCTGCAGCGGCTGGACCTGATCGCCGAGCTGACCCATCCGGGGCCCGTCATGCGCGCGTGGATCGGGCTGGCCGGCGCGGGCCTCACGGTGCTCCTCCAGCCCCATGCCGGCCTCATCATTGCGCTGCTGTTCGCCACCGGCGCGCTGCAGCCCGCGTTATACGCCGGCCTGGCCCTGCTGCGTCATCCCGCGCCCGGAGAAACCCTGCTGGCCATGGCTCGGCTCCCCCTCTATGCCTGCTGGCGCGCGGTGGTGGGGGTACGGGTGCTCCTCACCTCCGGGACCGGCTTCTGGGCCCGGACGGCCCGCCACGACGAGCAACTGGACGACTCCCATAAGCGCTGAGGGCGGCCTCGTCGGCCGCCCCCAGGGTCCTCCCACGCCCTTCCGTACTCCTACTGCCCGCTGATGTAGAAGTGGTCGATCTGCATCGTCTGGTCGGCCGGCACCACGTCGATCGGCGCGCCCCAGGTCGGATTCCACGACACCTGCTGCCAGTTCACGGCACCGGGGATCGGATTCGTCGAGGAGATGAACCCGATATTGGTGTACGAGGCGATCTTGGTGCCGTCCAGCCACCAGCTGACCTCCCCGTTCGTCTGCCCCGGCACATTGGACTTGAGCAGGATCTCGATCCGGTGCCACTGGCCCCGGACCAGCCTCGCGCCCTGGACGATGTTGGGGTTCAGGTTGAAGGAGATGCCGCGCGGATCCGATTCGACGTTCTGCAGCCGCATCTGCGGCGTGATCGGGTTGCCGCTCTGGCCCTGGGCGGAGAAGACCACCACGCTACCACCGTTGATCCAGATGTGCAGCACCTTGTTGATGCCGTTCGAGGGCGCCCCAACCCAGTTGGGATCGAGGTGGAAGTAGAACGACAGGTACATCTGCGAATAGTTGTACTGACCCATCACGTAGTAGGTGTTGATCGGCCCGGTGCCGCCCGTCCGGCCCTGGCGGAACATCGCCTG
>CAYUYF010000147.1:0-2117 GCA_964449145.1 uncultured Gemmatimonadaceae bacterium
CGCACCCGCACCTGGACCTCAAGCTGGTGCCGAGGGAACTGGCCCTCATGGACTCGGAGGTCCGGGTGTTCGAGTCCACCCGGGAGCTGATCCGCTTCTGGAGACACTGTCAACGGGCGTCGGGCAGGGACTGAAAACTGTTGCGGAGGACCTACACGCCTCTGTGGTTCAGCCACACAGAATGGGCTGCGCCGGGGCAGCCAACCCCTTTACCGTCAACATCCTAGCATCGGGTTGGACGTGGCACCACCTGTGCGCGGGAGCAGGGTATCCTGGTTCTCAGGCCCCCATTTCCATCCACACCCCCAACGAAAGGCCTGCCCCCAATGGCGCGCTCCCCAGTTTCCCGAAAGCTGCTCGCCGTCCTCCCAGCCGCCCTGCTGCTCTTCGGATGCTCCGCACCGGACAGCGCAGCTCCCACGGGTCTGCTTCGGCCTGCTGTTGTCGGCGGGACGCCCGGCAACGGCGTCGCTGACCGAAACGAAGTCGAAGTCTGCAAGGTTGGGTCTGCGGCAACGATCGAGGCCGTGGCCAATTCAGGCACCCAATCGATGGATTTCCTCGACGGTGAGTGCTGGATCCTCCACACTTCGGTGGCAAGTCCCACCCCTGATGCCGTCGCGGTCACCGAGACCGCACTGCCCACCAACACGGTCCTCGATTCGATCGTGGTGTACCAGGGCCTGGCCCCCAACCGGAGCACTCCGCTGACCCTGACCAAGTCGGTGGTGACCGGAAGCAGCACCGCGACGGTGCTCAACGGCCTGGAGTTGGGCGCGCTGGTGACGTTCTACAACCGGTTCGTTCCGCCGCCGCCGCCTTCGGCGGAGGGCCGGATGACCGGCGGGGGCAAGACGACCCTACCCGGCGGCATCTCGATCACCAACGGCTTCACGATCCACTGCGACATCGTGCTCTCGAACAACCTCGAGATCAACTGGCCCGGCAACAAGTGGCATATCGACAAGCCGCTTACCTCGGCGCTGTGCATCGACGATCCTGCGATCGCGCCGGCACCGCCCCAGGCGCCCTTCGACACCTTCTTCGGCGAGGGTCTGGGCAAGCTGAACGGCGTCGACGGTTCGCTCGTCAAGTTCACCTTCGTGGATGCCGGTGAGCCGGGCAAGAACGACATGATCCAGCTCCAGATCTTCGACCTGAACAACAACCTGGTGCTCAACGTGCCGCTGACCAAGATCAGCAACGGCAACTTCCAGGCGCACTACGACCAGCCCCACAAGAACAAGCCCTGATCCTCGTCCCACTTCATTAACCAACGGGGAGCCACTCGCTCGAGTGGCTCCCCGTTCCTTTTTGCGCCCACCCGACTGACACAGAAAGGCCGCCGCCGTCAGCCCGCAAACCGGTCAGGCCGGAACGGGCTCAAGTCGAAGCCGCTCTTCCCTTCGGTCACCAGGTCCGCGAGCACCTCACCCAGCGCGCTGGCAAACTTGAACCCGTGCCCGGAGCAGGCGCTCGCGAGGATGATCCTGGCCTCCGCGGGGTGCGGCCCGATGACAAAGTGGCCGTCGCCGGTGTTGGTGTAGTGGCACACGGCGCCGGCGCTGGGCCGGTCCATGAGGGTGGGCAGGAAACACCGGATCAGCTCGGTGACCGCCGCCTCATCCTCCGGGCGGACCGGCTGCTCGGCCTCGCCGGGCAACCCCGCCTCACCCTCATGGTGCCGCGCCACTTTCACCCCCCGGCCCTGGTCGGGGATGCCATAGAAGAACCGGTCGCGCTCCCACTCCCAGATGAACACCGGCATCGTTTCGGCGCTCCAGGCGCCGGCGACGCACGGGGAAAACCAGAACATCGTCTGCCGCTCCACCTCCAGGGGAAGCTCTCCGTCGAGGAGCCCCGGAATCCCGGCACCGGCGGCGAGGATCACCCGGCCGGCGTCGAGGCGGGCACCTGATCCGATCGAGATCTCGACGTGATCGCCCACACCGTAAACGCTGGTCACCGCCTCCCCGGTGCGGATCTCCGCTCCTGCCCGGGCCGCCAGCTCAAGCGCGCTGGTGATGCAGGCCTCGGGATCGAGGATCCCGGCCATCGGCTCCAATAGCCCTTCAGTGCCCTCACCCACACGGAATTCCGGGTAGCGCGCCTGCAGG
>CAYUYF010000148.1:0-2103 GCA_964449145.1 uncultured Gemmatimonadaceae bacterium
ATTGGGTTTCAGGGCCACCCTCCGTGCGGGATGCTGAGGTTACGCACGAATCGCCCAATCGCCCGATCGCCCAATCACCTTACACCCAGTCGCCCGATCGCCCGATCGCCCTCCAGCGCGCCCTCGACCGCATCCGCACCCGCTGGGGGGCGCGGACCATCGGGGCGGCGAGCCGGTAGGGTCAGTTCGCGGAGACCGGGCCGTCCGGGACCGTGATCCGGGCATTTCGCACCGGATACGTCGGGCCGAACCGGATCGGCAGGGGGTCACCGGAGAGCGGGGCTTCCACGGTGCCGGGACGCTGGGCGTGGATGTGCAGATGCGGCTCGCCGGTGTTCCCGGAGTTGCCGACCCGCGCCAGCCACTGGCCAGGCGCGACAGCCTCGCCGGCCCGGACCCGGACGCTCCCGCGTTGCAGGTGCCCGAGCAGCACCCAGACGCCGTCGCACTCGAGCAGGACGTGGTTGCCGGCCATGTGCTCCCGGTCCATCCGGGGCGGCGACATCTCCGGGAGGCCGTCCACCGCGGCGATGACCTGGCCGCCACAGGGCGCGTAGACCGGTTCGCCGAAGATCCGGTAGGCGGCAGGGTCCGGCGGGAGGATGCCGCTGGCCCGGAGCCCGGCCGGGCCGAGCTTCTCGACATCTACACCGAAGCTCTGCCCCCGCCAGACGCGGAAGCGATCTTCCGTCAGGGTCTTGAGGTGGGCATTGATGAGCGCGTTCCCGCCGCCATTGACGACCAGGTAGGTGCCGCTGCGCAGTGGAAAGCGAAGCTCGACCGCGTCCATCGGCGTGCGCCAGCCGCGGAGGAGGTACAGGCTCACGGCGGCGGCGACGGCCGCAGCGCCCGCCACGAGGATCATGCCGGCGAGGCCCCGACGACTGGCCGGCCAGCGTGACAGGGTGCGTAGCCGTGTGAGGGAGGCGGCCAGGCAGAGCAGCAGCGCCACGCCGTAGATCAGCGGCGTATACCACGGCAGGATGAGCCAGAGGCCGCCGATCCCGATAGCCCCGAGGTAGCCGCTGGTGAGCAGTACGCGGGCGCCCCACGCGCCGAGGCTCGCCGGACGACCCACGGCGAGCCAGGCGAGGAGCGCTGCAGGCACCAGGAGCTGCAGCACCAGCGGCAGCCAGACGGCAAACAGCACCGGGTCAGAAGCTCCGCGCGAAGCCCAGGTCGAGGGCCAGGTACCTGAGGCTGGCGGAAGTGGTCACCGTGCCAACCTTGATGTCACGCGAGAGGGAGCGGTACCGCGCCCCGGGAGTGACCTGCCAGCGATCACCCAGGCGAAGCGGCAGGCCGACGCCGGCTTCCCAGCCGAGCCCGTGCCCGGAGTCAGCCACCCGGTTGCCGGAGCTGTTCTCGATCTCGATGTGATTGTAGGTGCCGCCGGCCCGCAGTTGCAGCGCCACTGCACCGGACCCGATCGGATGCTGCCACTGCAGGCCCATGGCGTATCCGGTTTCCTCGAAGTCGTTGTCCGGGCCGGCGAACGAAGCATCGGCCGTGAAGCGGTGCCAGTCCCACCCGGCATAGACCGAGAGATGCGGCTGGATGCGATAGGCGGCCGTCCCCTCGAAACCGAACCCGGTCCCCAGGGAGGCCCCGGCGAGCTTGGAGGTGGCGAAGGCCGGGCCGCCACGCAGCTCGAACCGCAGGCGATCCTGCGCGGCGGCGGATGGGACGGCGACCAGCGCCAGGACGAGAACCTTCAACAAGGCACGAGACATGGACGGCTTCCTTTCGGTTCAGGAGCGCGTCAGCCTCGAGATCGGCCCGCAACTGGACGCGCCGTGTTGCTCAACACACGGCGATTCTACCATGCACCGAACGAAATGCGGGTGAAGCGGAGGTGAAGCGCGTCTTACCAGTATCCGCGCCGCCGGGACATCTGTCGCATGCCGCCCCTGGCGGCGCACGCCGCATGCCGAACGAGCCGCTGCGCGACGCGCCGGCGAACGCGCCTACCCTCACACGTGCTGGTCCACCAGGATGGGGTTGCCGTCCGGGTCCAGCGCCGTGAAGCTGGCGGGACCGGTGGTGGTCTCGTCGGCCTCGGTGGTGAGCTTTACGCCCTTCGCCTTGAGCTGCCGCTGCAGC
>CAYUYF010000149.1:0-2027 GCA_964449145.1 uncultured Gemmatimonadaceae bacterium
AGCGCGGGCGGCACCAGATCCCAGGCTGGACCGGTGGCCGCGGGGCCGGTCGTCAGCCCCGCCGGCATCACACGGCCTCCAGGGTCATGCCGGCATCACGCAACCGGGACAAGGCGCGGGTACGGAGCTGGGAGACCCGGGACTCGGTGATCCGAAGCACCGCCCCGATCTCGCGACTGGGAAGGTCTTCGTAGAAGCTGAGCCTGATTACGGTGCGTTCCCGCTCCGGCAGCCGCTCGATGGCCTCCGTGAGCCAGACCGGACCGCCATCGGTATCCTGACCCTCGCCCCCAGCGGCGACCTGGAGGTCATTGGTGACCGGGACCGGGACCGGCAGGACATCGCGATTCCAGCTGTGATACTCGGAGGCCGGCACGCCCAGCTCCTGCGCCACCTCGGTGGACCGGGCCCGGCGCCCCAGCCGGTGCTCGACCTTGTTGCGGGCCAGCGTCAGCTGCCGGGTGCGGGCAAACACCGCACGCGGCACCCCCGACTGCTGCCGCAGGTGGTCGAGGATCGCGCCGCGGATGCGGGTCACGGCGAAGGTGCTGAACCGCCAGCCCAGCGAGGGGTCGAACCGCTCCACCGCCTGGAGCAACCCGATCGTCCCCACGCCGACGAGGTCCTCATACTGGACCACCGCGCCGGTGCCCCGGTCAAACCGCCGGGCCGCCGAGTGCACCAGCCCCATGTTCTGTTCGATCAGCCGGTCGCGGGCTTCGAGATCTCCCTGCACGCGGTAGCGGCTGGCGAGTTCGTCGTCATTGACCGTCTTTGCCACGGCCCGCACCCGCTGGTTCTTCGCTCGTTCGATCTGCATGTTCGCCTCGACTGGGCCACGGAAATCAGCATCTCACTGGCCCTCCAAAAAGCGGGTCTCGTGCCACCGGGCACGCCCCTGGTCCAGGCGCATAAGTGTCATCATATCAAGACGTTACGGGATTGGCTGAATTCGGTGCGGGGGCCGGACAGGGAAACTTCGTCCGGGGTGGGTGGACATTCTTACCCCCTACCGGCAGCGCGGTCGGGGAAGCCGAGACGGGCCATCTGGGCCGAAACACAAAACAGGCGGCGCCCGGGTGCGGGCGCCGCCTGCTCTGGTCATGACATGGAGCGGACCGGGATCGAACCGGTGACCCCCTGCTTGCAAAGCAGGTGCTCTCCCAGCTGAGCTACCGCCCCGACGACCCCGCCAAGATAATCGGGCCGAAAGTCCCGCGCCGCTCTCCCGCTCCGGGCGCCCTAGGGCGCGCCGTCCAGTACACTCCGGACCTTCCGCGCCAGGCTCGCGACCGTGAATGGCTTCTGCAGGAACGCCCCGCCGGACGCCATGACGCTGGTCAGGAGCGGGGCGTTGTCGGTGTAGCCCGACATATGGAGCACCCGGAGCCCCGGCCGCGCCTCGGCGAGCCGCGCCGCCAGCGCCGGCCCGGTGACTCCCGGCATGACCGTGTCGGTGAGCAGCAGGTGGATCGGACCGGGATGGGAGCCCGCCACCTCCACCGCGTCGGCCCCCGTGGCCTCGAGCACCGTGTACCCCTGCCGCTCCAGCGCCTTCCGCGTGAGCAGCCGCACCGCGGTGTTGTCCTCCGCGATCAGGATCGTCTCCGTCCCCCGCAGCGACGCGGGCGCGTCCACCGCCGCGTGGCGCACCGGGTCGGCGGCCTCGGACACCATCGGCAGGAAGATCTTGAAACTCGTGCCCCGGCCCGGTTCGCTGTAGAGCCAGACGAAGCCCTCGCTCTGCTTCACGATGCCGTAGACCGTCGCCAGGCCGAGGCCGGTGCCCTTCCCCGAATCCTTGGTGGTATAGAACGGCTCGAAGGCGTGGGACCGGACCTCCTCGCTCATGCCGCTCCCGGTATCACTCACCGTCAGGCTCACGTACCACCCGGGTGCCATCGGAGGGTGCAGCGCCGCATAATGCTCGTCCAGTTCCACGACGGACGTCTCCAGCAGCAGCTGCCCCCCTTCCGGCATCGCATCCCGGCTGTTCACCGCCAGGTTGAGCAGCACCTGCTCCAGCT
>CAYUYF010000150.1:0-2027 GCA_964449145.1 uncultured Gemmatimonadaceae bacterium
GCCCTGCTGCGCCGCTATCTGGTGAAGATCACCGAGGGACTGGCGCTGATCACCCTTCCGGTTGCGCTGGGACTGGCAACAGTGGCTGACCTCTTCGTCACTGTGGTGCTCGGCGACCGCTGGTGGCCGGCCATCGCGCCGCTGGCGATTCTGGCGTTCTACGGCGGGTTCCGGTCCCTGACCTCCCCCTACCCGCACGTACTCCAGGCGGTGGGAGAGTCCTCACGCGCGATGCGCTACAACCTGCTGGGGGTCGCTGTCCTGATCCCGATGTTCGTGGCCGGCTCCATGTTCGGGCTGGCGGGTGTGGCAGGGGCGTGGATTATCGGGTACCCGCTGGTCACCTGGCCGATGTTCCGGGCGGTCCAGCGGGTGACCCAGATGAGCCTGGGTGAGTATCTCGAGGCACTCCGGCCGCCGATGATCGGGGTGACCGCCATGATGGTCGCCGTGGCGGCGGTCCGCAGCGTGCTGCCTGACGCCTGGCCGGCCGGGCTGCACTTCGGCCTCGCCGTGGCCACGGGAGCCCTAACCTATACCGCCGTGCTCCTGCTGGGCTTCCGCGCGCGGCTCAACAGCCTGCGGGCCCTGGTCCGGGAGTTCCGCCGGTGACCGCGCCATTTTTCATTGTCGGCTTCCAGCGCAGTGGCACCACCCTGCTCCGGCTGATGCTCGACAACCACCCCGAACTGGCGGTCCCGCTCGACACGGTGGGACTCTGGGCCCGCTATGAGTCCCGGCTGGGGGAGTATGGGTCGATGGAGGATGACGCGGGCTGTCGCCGGCTGATCACCGACCTCCTGGCGGAGGAACGCATCCAGCTCTGGGAGGCGCCACTCACCGCCGAGACCGTGCTGGCCCACCGCCGCCGACCGGGATACGCCGGCATCATGGAGGCGTTCCATCTGGCCTATGCGGCCCACCACGGCAAGCGGGCGTGGGGAGACAAGGACCCGGGGAACATGGAGCGGATTGACCAGCTCAGCCGCTGGTTCCCCGAATGCCGCATTATCCATATCATCCGCGACGGGCGTGATGCCTGTCTGTCGCAGACGAAGCAAGACTTCGGATTCGACGATCTCTTCGAATGCGCCGTGGCCTGGCGGGAGCAGGTCGAATGGGTGCGGCGCATCGGTGGCATCCTCGGGCCCGCCCGGTATGCCGAAGTGCGCTACGAGGACCTGGTGGCACAGCCCGAGACCGAATTGCGCCGCGTGTGCGCCTTCCTTGAGGTTGCCTGGCAGCCGGCGATGCTCCAGTACCACCGCGACGTGAAGCGGTCGGTGCCGGACTCCAAGCGCCATATCTGGCCCATGCTGGACCAGCCGCCCCGGAAGGACAACGCCGGGCGCTGGAAGAAGGAACTGACCCGGGGGGAGCGGATCGGCTTCGAGAAACGGGCCTGGTCCATGCTTTCCACCATGGGCTACGAAGTGTTCCCGACACGCCCCTCGGGGGGGCACCTGGCGGAGCTCCGGTTCGTGGCCTGGCGGGCCGGGCGGAAGATCATGCACCTCCTCGGGAAGCGATCCTGATGCGCGCCCGGGCTGAACAGCTCGCCGGCCCGGCCCTGGTGCCGCGGCAGCCGTCACGACTGCTCCTGCTCAGCTATCACTTCCCGCCGGGCCAGTCGGTGGGGAGCCTGCGCTGGCAGATGCTGGCACAACTGGCTGCGGAGCAGGGCTGGGCCCTGGATGTGATCACCGTCCACCCCCGCAGCCTCGCCTCATCGGATCCCCGGCGGCTCACGGAGCTGCCGGCGTCCACCCGGGTGTTCGGCGTGGAGCTTCCCGACCCGTGGATCGAGCGGCTGGAAGCCATTGCCTCTCGGACTGTCCGCCGAAGGCGCTCCCCGGAGGCGGCGGTCTCGGCCGGGGCGGTACCCCAGCCCGGGCAGCGCTCCGCAACCCGGGTCGAGTCACTGGGACGCGAGGAGACCCACTGGCGGCCGACCCAGTTCCGTCATTGGGTACGGGCCTACTACGCCCTGCGCACGCACTGGCAGGATCGGGCCTGGGGCGTCCAGG
>CAYUYF010000151.1:0-1960 GCA_964449145.1 uncultured Gemmatimonadaceae bacterium
GGCACCGAGATCGCCGTCAATCAGTTTGTGGAGCACGTGATCGGGATGAAGTAGTGCTGCGGTTCACCGCCCCCCGAGGCTGTCCTGCACCTCCCGCTGGGCCTCGGCGAGCCGCCCCGCATCGGCGCCGATGCGGCGGGCCGCCTCGATCAGGGTGGTGAGCGGGGCCAGGTCGCTCGCGTCGGCGTGCAGCCGGAGCAGGTCGAGCCGCACCCCCTCGAGCGCCGCGACGCTATCCGCCAGGTGCGCCTGGGCCGCCTGCCGCCGGGCCGCGAGCACCGTGGTGTCGCCGGAGCCGGCGGGCGCGAGCGCCGCGACCAGCTCCAGCTCCGCCCGCGCCGCCGCCGCGCGGGCCTCCAGTGCCGCCACCGTCTCCGGCAGCCCGGCGAGCTGCGCCCGGTACTCCGCCGGCAGCGCCGCGAACAGCTCGGAGGCGGCCACGCCGAGCGCCGCCTCGGTGGCGCGGAACACCCCGCCGCCCACCGCCCGCGACCGTTCCGGCGCCCCCAGCCGCCGCGCCAGCCACTCCCCCACCCGGCTCTTCCACAGCCGGTCCCGCACGCCCGTCTGCCACCACTCGCGCAGCTTGCCGGGGATGAACTGCACGTCAAGCGCGTTGCTCACCGCGCCGAGGATGATGGTGCTGAAGACCGGCGCCAGGATCCACACCGCGCCGCTCGTGGCCTCATGGATCGTCTCCGCGATGACCAGGCCGATCGTCACCGCGAGCCAGGTGGCGGAACCGACCGTCACCAGGCGGAGCAGCCGGTGACCCAGTGGCTCCTCGCCGCCGCTCGACAGCGCCTCACTCTCGGCCCGTTCCCGTCGCCCGATCTCCAGCGCGGTGCGGAGGTCGGCCAGGGTGTGGCCGGCCCGGAACTGCCGCCGCGCCTGGTTGAGGTGGTAGCCGACGATCGGCAGCAGCGGCGCCGCGGTGATCGCGGCCAGCAGCACGATGTCGCCCGGCCCATCGGGGCGGTTGCCCGTCACCCAGACGATGAAGTTGACCAGCGTTAGCGTGCCCCAGGCACCGCTCCACCCCAGATAGGGCACCAGCAGCGGGTTCCGCGCCGCCAGCCACGCCCGGAGCGTGGGCGGCAGCACCGCCCGCGACTCCGGCGCCGGTGCCAGCGCCTCGGCCAGTGCCTCGCCACTCGAGGGGCGGTCGTCGGGGTCCCGTGCCAGGCAGCGGTCAATCGCCTGCGCCAGCGCCGGCGGCAGCCCCGGGGCCGGGCCGAGCACGCCGGGCGCGGCCTCGCTGGCCTGGCGCACGAGCAGCGCCGGCAGGCTCGCCGCCTCGAACGGCAGCCGCCCGCTCACCGCGAGGTAGCCCACCACGCCGAGGGCGTAGAGGTCGCTCCGTCCGTCCACCAGGAGGCCCGCCGCCTGCTCCGGGCTCATGAAGTGCGCCGTCCCCGTGAGCTTGCCCGGGGGCGTGTCGCCACTCGGGGGGCCGCTGTCCTGGGCGATGCCGAAGTCGCTCACCAGCGCCCGCCCGGTCCCGGCCTCGAGCAGGATGTTGTCCGGCTTCACGTCCCGGTGGACGATGCCCCGCCCGTGGGCGTAGGCGAGGGCCCAGGCCACCTCCCGGAGCACCCGCGCCGCCTCCGCCGGCGGCAGCGGCCCTTGGGCGCGGAGCCGCTCGCCCAGCGTCTCCCCCTCCACGTAGCTCATCACGAAGAACACGAACCCGCCGGTCTCCATGACCCGGTGGATGGGGACGATGTGCGGATGGGAGAGCCCGGCGGCGGTGCGGGCCTCGCGCAGGAATCGCTCCCGGGCGGCCGGGACCGCCGCCATCTCGCCCGGCAGCACCTTGATGGCGACGTCGCGGTCGAGCTGCACGTCGCGGGCGAGGTACACGATCCCCATGCCCCCCCGGCCCAGCTCGCGCTCCAGCGAATACTCCCCGGCCACCGCGGCCTGGAGGGCGAGGAATTCGGGGGTGGGCTGGGTCATG
>CAYUYF010000152.1:0-1925 GCA_964449145.1 uncultured Gemmatimonadaceae bacterium
TGGGGTTCACTTCGACGCCTTCTCGAGCTTCTCGAGCTCGACCCGCCAGTTGAAGATCACCTCGAATTCGCTGGCGTCCGTCCCGCCGGAGGTGATCATCAGGAACCGCTTGCCATCGGGATGGACGTCGTAGGTGGCGTGATATTGCTGCTGCGCCAGGCCCGGGTTGGCGAAGAGCCGCTGCGGCGCGCCGTGCGTAAACCGGGGGCCGATCGTGACCGGCACCGCGTACATCGTTCCGAGCCGGTCGCGAAAGTAGAGCTCGGTGCCGTCCCGCTTCCAGACCGGTTCCTGGCCGCCGGCCACCGAGATGGCGATGCGCGCCGAGTCGGCGTGGGGGAAGGGCCGCACGTACACCTCTGGAGTGCCGGACTCCTCGGAGACGTACGCGATCCAGTTTCCATCGGGAGAGAACGTCGGGGCGTAGTGATCGAAGGGCGACCGAATGATTCGTTCCGGAACGGTGTCCGCCCCGGTGCTCACCGCGATCAAATAGCGCGAGCCGGCCCCGGCCCCCTCGGAGCGGAAGAGGACATAGCGCCCCCGGGGGTCGAACGCGATTTCGTCGGCCTTCAAGCTCCCGGGCGCGGCCGCCCGCGCAGTGTCGCTGCCGTCGGCCCGGCGCACCCAGCCGGTCCGCCGGTTGTTGCGCGTGGCCAGGAATCCGACATTGCGGCCGTCGGGGGTCCATGCGGGGCGGGAGGCGCTGCCGGTCGCGTCGAAGGGGAGGCGGCTGAAGGCGCCGGTCGAGAGTTGCTTGATCCAGATCTGCCCCTCGCCCGCTTGGGTCTGGCTCAAGGCGATCTGGGTGCCATCCGGTGACAGCGCGACGGCTTCGAAGGCGCCGTGCATCGCGGTATCGACAGGCGTCGGGGCGCCGCTCCGGTCTACCCAGACCAGTCCGTCGTCGCCCGACTTCCGCTGGTAGACGACCGTGCCGGTTCCGGACACGGCAAATTGCACGGTCCCGTTCGCGTTCTCCTGCTGCACGTCCTGCAGCATGATGGTCGGGGTCCCCAGCAGGCGGCCTTGGCGCGGGTCGAACCGGGCGGCGAGCACCCGGCCCTCGCCGGTGCCGATCACGATGAAGCCCGGCTCCAGGAAGCGGGAAAAGGAGCCCTCGCCGAGGTCCCTCACCGCGCCCGTGGTCAGGTCCACCACGCCGACGTGATTCGCGCCGATCCCGCCCTTCCAGAGCATGACCAGCGCCAGCTTGCTGCCCGGCAGGACATCGGGATAGTCATGCTCCTCCACCCCGGCGAGCGAGTCCGGGCGCGAGAGGAAGGTCACCGCGCCGCCGCTCGATGAGATACGGGCCAGCCCGCGGTTGTTGTGGGTGAAATAGATCTGCCCGTCGTCGCCCCAGTCCGCGCCCCCGAAGGGGGCGACCGAGTCGCGCAGCACCACTCGGGTGGTGCCCTCGGTGATCGAGATGACCTTCATGACGCCGCGACTGCCCTCCGACGTGAAGAAGCCGATGGACAGTCCATCCGGGGAAAAGAACGGGGCGAACGCCCCCTTGGTGTCCGGCAACGGCCGCGCGGCAGGCTGTCCGAAATCGCGCACCCAGAGCGAGGACTCGGGGCCGTCGCTGCCCACGAAGGCGATCCGCTCGCCGCCCGGCGCCATCGCCAGGCGCAGGTTGCCGATGGCCCGGATCGCGCCGCTGTCGCCCAGGCCCAGCGTGGCGCGGACCACTTCGTCGGGAGGTACGCTACCGGGCTGCCTCCCGCGGCCGCCGATCAGGACGCCAGCGAGCAATGCCGCCGCCCCGACCACGCCGGCCACGACCCAGCTCCGGCGCCCCTGGTGGACCGCCACCGGCTGCAGGCTGGTGCGCGCCGTGGTCGTCATCGGGTTGGCGAGCGCCGCCGCGAACTCCGCCGCGGTGGCGAAGCGGTCGGCGGGGAGCTTCTCGAGCGCGG
>CAYUYF010000153.1:0-1915 GCA_964449145.1 uncultured Gemmatimonadaceae bacterium
CCCTCCCTTTCGCGCGCAGGCGCCTTCCGACCCTCCCCCTCCGCGGCGTCCCTCCTCTCTGCGCGAGCTAGCGACCCCTCCCCCTCCGCGGAGGCCATCCTCATCGCGCGGCCACCAGCACCTGACTCGGCGTGAGGATCACCCGTCCACCGGTCAGCCGGGCGACCGCACTGGCGGCCAGGAACAGCAGCGTCCCGGCGCCCTGGCGCCACCGGCCCCGGGGCCGGAGCGGGGGAGACGGCATCACCCGTATCGCACCGAAGCCCACCTGGCCGAGCCGGCGGGTGAGGTAGCGCCGCGTCAGCAGGTAGATGTGGTCGGGGTTGAAGTGCCGGATCCGGTCCTGGAGCGGGTCGGCGTCCCCATGCCCTCCCAGGCACCGGCGCCAGGCCTGACGGAGCCGGATGAGCTGCAACTTGTTGGGCACCCGGATGACGACCGAGCCACCCGGCGCCACCAGCGGCGGCAGCAGGCGCCAGCAGTCGGGCAGCCGGGGCTCGTAGTAGAGCACATCGCTCAGGACCACCACGTCATACTGGCGATGGTGCCCGGCCAGCTGGTGCAGCGGCCCGCACAGCGTCTCCAGGCCGAACACCTCCCGGGCGTGCCGGACCGCCTCCCGGGAGAGATCCTGCACCACCACGTCGAGGTCGGGGCGCCGCTGGCGCAGCCGGTGCATCAGGTACCCCTGGGCGCCGCCCACATCCAGCACCCGGCCGCCGGCTGGGGCCAGGCGACTCACCTCCCGGGCCAGCTGGCCGAAGATGTCCGCGCGGGCGGCGAAGTACTCCTCGCCCTTGTAGGCCAGCTCGAAGTGTCCGCGGATCACCGCCGGGTCGAGCCGGGCGCTGGCCCAGATCAGGCCGCAGGCGGGGCACTGGAGCAGTTGCAGGAGGGTGCTGTAGTGCACGTACTGGCCCAGCCGGCCGCCGGGCGGGGCGCCGCAGTCGGGGCAGGCGGGGACCGGAGTGGCCCGCACCGGGGAGAAGGAGTGGCCGAGGGCGTACTCCACCCAGCGGTCCGGCTCGGCAAAGCCCTGGTTGTGGCGGAGGATCGCCAGGGCCGCCTGACGGGAAGTCGCGGCCCGGGCGCCGGGGGCGGCGTCGGTGTCGGTGATCCTGGGCATCGTCCCTCCAGCGGGGAGCGAAGCCAAGGTCGTGCTGGGGTGTGATAGTCAGGATCCGCCCGATCGCCCAATCCCCACTGTCACACCCCCCTCCCATCTTCAGGGCCTCCCGAACCCGGAGGGGTCCATGAAGACTGCCGTCCAGCTGTCCACCCGCGTCCTCACCACCCAGAACGCCCACCAGGTGGGGGTGCTGGTCACCCTCTCCGGCGAGGCGCCGAAGCGCCGCTCCCCCATCAACGTGGCCCTGGTGCTGGACCGCTCCGGCTCCATGTCGGGCGAGCCGCTCCGGGAGGCCAAGGCGGCCGCACTCCGGTTCGCAGGGTTCCTGGGGGCGGAGGACCGGCTGACGGTGGTCTCGTTCGATGACGAGGTGCGCACCGACTTCGGCCCCGCCGCTCCGATCGCTCAAGCGCCCCATCGTCCGAGCGCCGCGGAGGCCATCCGCGCCATCCGCGCCGGCGGCTCCACCAACCTCTCCGGCGGCTGGCTGATGGGTCGGCGGCAGGTGGGCGAGGGGCTGGTGGACGGCACCAACCGGGTAGTGCTGCTCACCGACGGCCAGGCCAACGCCGGCGTGGTGGATCCCACCCAGCTGGCCGGCCTCGCGGCCGACTCGGCGGCGCAGCGGGTGTCGACCACCTGCATCGGCTTCGGGCCCGGGTTCAACGAGGACCTGCTCGCGGCCATGGCGATGGCGGGGCGGGGCAACTTCTGGTACGTGGAGAGCAGCGACCAGATGGCGGGGATCTTCGGGGAGGAGATCGAGGGGCTGGTGAGCCTGGTGGC
>CAYUYF010000154.1:0-1872 GCA_964449145.1 uncultured Gemmatimonadaceae bacterium
ACGGGAACGCGATTCCAGATGATGATTGAGTGATTGGAAGCAGGGTCGCAGGACGGCAGGACGGCAGGACGGCAGGACGGCAGGACGGCAGGACGGCAGGACGGCAAGGCAAAAGGGTGGGCCTCCAGTACGGAAGCCCACCCCTCGTCCTGTCGAGATCTCCTGCTGGCCCGCTCAGGCCTGGGCGTCGGCTTCCTTGTACTGCGCCTCGTAGCGGGAGCCGCACTTGGCGAGCAGCGTGGTGGCGTGGAAGACGCCGTCCCGGCTCAGCCGCCCCTCGACGACGACCTCGATCTCCATGGCGTCCGTGAAGGTATCCGGCGCCAGCCCGCGATAGACGACGGGAATCGTCTGGATTCCGTCACTTACCTTGAATTCGATGGTCTGGGTGGCCGCGTCCCGCTTGATGGTGCCCGGGACGACCTTGGCTTCCATCTTGAGACCCGTCTCGTAGAGGCTGGGATCCCGCTCCACCCGCTGGGCCAGTTCGGAGGGCTTGAGCGAATACTGGCCAAATTGCTTCACACCCTGAGCCATGAGCAGGGTCATCGCACTCACGATGACGCCCGCCCCGATCAGGAACTTTGTACCGGCTTTCATCAGGACTCCTCGGTCAGGGGCTGCCCCGGCAATATACCAGCCTTCAGGCGACTTCGCGCCTCTCCGCCTGGGCCAGGCTCGAGAGGTCCTGGAGCCCCATCTGGACCCCGACCTGGGCCAGGAAGGCGTTGGGCGGGGTCCCGCCGGCGAAGACCCAGACGTAGTCGTTGGGCAGCTCCCGCCTTCCGCCCTCCACCTCCAGGATCACCGACCGCTCCCGGATCTCGACCGGGTGGGAATTGAAGATCACCTGGACCTTGCCATCCCGGATGCACTCCCGGATGCGCTGGTTGTTCCGCTCCTTGAGCCGGCTGAAGACGTCCTTCCGGTACGACAGGGTCACCCGGTTGCCCTTCTGGTGGGCGAGGCCCATCGCCGCCTCCACCGCGCTGTCCCCGCCGCCGACGATCAGGATCTGCTTCCCGGTGTATCCCTCGGCCTCGAGCAGGCTGTACATCACCTTCGGCAGCTCCTCGCCGGGGATGCCGAGCTTCCGGGGGGTTCCCCGGCGGCCGATCGCGAGCACGACGGTGAGGGCCCGGTAGCGCCCCTTGGTGGTCTGGATGGTGAAGGCGCCGTCCGGCTCCTGCTGGATGTGGTCCACCCGTTCCCCGGTGTTGACCTTGAGGCCGGCCTTCTTCGCGGCCGCGGTCCAGAATGCGAGCAGCTGTTCCTTGCCGATCTCCAGCTTGTTCCACTTGCCATGCAGCGGGAATTCGACCGGGCTGGTCATCACCAGCTTCTGCCGCGGGTACTTGGCGACGGTCCCCCCCAGCTCCTCGGACTCGAGGGTCAGGTAGGTCAGCTTCTTCTCGATGGCGCGGAGGGAGGCGCTGAGCCCGGCGGGCCCGGCCCCGATGATGGCGACGTCCACGACCTCCCCCACCCGCTTCCGCCGGAGCGCCGGGGCCCGGGCGGCGATTGTGTCCACGCACTCACGCCCCTGGTTGACGGCGTTCTTGATGAGCGCCAGCCCGCCCAGCTCGCCCGCGATGAAGAGATTCGGGATGCTGGTCTCGAGCTCGGGCGAGAGGGCGGGCATGTCCGCCGTCATGCTGGGTGGCGCCATGACGATCTCGATGGCGCCGACCGGGCAGGCCTCGGCGCACAGGCCGTGACCGATGCACCGGGGGCCGTTCACCAGGGCCGCCTTCCCCCCGATCACCGCCAGCACCTCGCCTTCCGGGCAGGCATCCACGCAGGCGCCGCAGCCGATGCACCAGGTGACGTCGATGTGCGGGTGCTGGGCCCGCGGCCCATCGCTGCGAAGCC
>CAYUYF010000155.1:0-1865 GCA_964449145.1 uncultured Gemmatimonadaceae bacterium
CGGAAGGACAACGCCGGCCTGTGGAAGAAAGCATTCAGCGCCGGGGAGCGGATCGCGTTCGAGAAGCGCGCCGCGACGATGCTGCGGGCCATGGGGTACGAGACACTGCCCCGCGCCACCGGTGGCTACGGGGCGGAGCTGCGCAGCGTAGGCATGCGGATCTGGCGAGCGGTCCGGCGCCGGATGCGGCGTTGAGGCGGTCGTGCGCATCGTCGTGATCTCCTACCACTACCCTCCCGACCCCGCCGTCGGGGGCCTCCGCGCGGCCAAGGTGGCGGAGGCGTTCCGGCGCGCCGGCCATGAGGTCCACGTGGTCGCCGCGCAGGTGCCGGAAGCCTCGGTACCGCTGGTCCGGACGCCTGGGGGGATCGTGATCGAGCGAGTGCGGGCCTGGCGAAACCCTCGTGAGCTGTGGCTCGCCTGGAAACGGCGCGGCGGGGGAGTGGCGGCGGCCGGGGCCGCCAAGGCCCCCCCCGCCGAGGCCTCCACCGCCCTGCCGGCCCGGGTGCCGACCTGGAAGCGGATGATCTTCTCCGCCCTCTGGCTGCCGGATGACCACCAGGGATTCGCCCCGGCGGCGGCGGCCGCGGCGCGGCGGGCGTTTCCCGAGGGCGTGGACCTGGTCTACACCACCGCGCCCCCCTTCTCCGGACACCTTGCGGGGCTGTGGCTCTCGTGGCGGCGCGGCGTGCGCTGGATCGCTGAGTTCAGGGATCCCTGGACCGACAACGCGTGGAAGCCGGCCCACGTCCGCTCCGCGTGGAGCGATGGGGTGGAGCGATGGCTCGAGCGCAAGACGCTCGAACGGGCGGAGCGCATCGTAGCCGTCTCGGAGGGCATCGCGCGGCTCTTTCGCGCCAAGCTGCCGCCCGACGCCTCCGGCCGGGTGCTCCTGGTCCGCAACGGCATCGAGTGGCTGGCCCCGACCGGCGCCCGGCCAGCGGCCCCGGGCCCGAAGCGAATCGTCCATGTCGGGTCGTTCTATTTCGGCCGGGATCCACGCCTCTTCCTGGCCGCCCTGGCGCAGGTCGTGGCACGGCACCGGCTCGGACCGGCGGACCTGCAGGTGGACCTCGTGGGTCGCTGCCGCTGGTACAATGGCGTCTCCGTGGAGGCCGAAGTCGCCCGGCTGGGGCTCGACGGCCTGGCCCGGTTCCAGGACTGGGTGCCCCACGAGGCCTGTCAGGAGATCGTTCGGGGCGCCGACGTCCTCCTGCTGCTGGCGCAGCAGCAGCCCGACCAGGTGCCGAACAAGCTCTACGAATATCTCGGTACCCGCGCCCCCATCCTCGCGTTCGCGGATGACGCCGGGGAGACCGCGGCCATGCTGCGCGAGGCGGGGGGCCATACGCTGGTCACTGGCACCGACCCCGAGGCCGCCGCCCGCGGCATCGAGGAGGCGCTCGGTCTCGCGGCGGAACCCCGGGTCCAGCCCGACGACCGGCGGCTGCGCGCCTGGACCACGGAGGGACAGATGCACCATCTCCTCACCGCGCTCGGAGGATAGACCATGCTCCTCGAGTCCCTGGTCACCCAGGCCCGGCAGGGGAAGGGGCCGCTTCGCCATGCCCGCACCGTGCGGCGCTGGGTCCGCGAGGTGCGGCTGCCCGTGATTCGCCCGTTCTGGCGGCTGGTGGAGCTGGTGGTGCAGCTGGTCAGCGGGCTGCTGCACTGGCTGCTGCTCTTCTGCTACCGGGAGCCGGTGTTCCGCAGCCGGTGCGCCACGGCCGGCCGTCGGCTGGTGCTGGAGGGCCAGGTGCCGCAGGTCTTCGGCACCGGCCGCATCGTGGTCGGGGACGACGTGCGGATCGGCACCCGCAACACCTGGATCGTGGGGCTCAAGGTCTCGGAGGGGCCGGAGCTGG
>CAYUYF010000156.1:0-1832 GCA_964449145.1 uncultured Gemmatimonadaceae bacterium
ACGGGAACGCGATTCCAGATGATGATTGAGTGATTGGAAGCAGGGTCGCAGGACGACAGGACGAAAAAGCAGAGGGGTGGGCTTCCGCGTGGAGGCCCACCCCTCGTCTTGTCCGGATCTCCTGCTGGCCTCACTCAGGCCTGGGCTTCGGCTTCCTTGTACTGCGCCTCGTAGCGGGAGCCACACTTGGCGAGCAGCGTGGTGGCGTGGAACACGCCGTCGCGGCTCAACCGGCCCTCGACCACGACCTCGATCTCCATGGCGTCCGTGAAGGTATCCGGGGCCAGCCCGCGGTAGACGACAGGGATGGTCTGAATTCCGTCACTCACCTTGAATTCGATGGTCTGCGTGGCCGCGTCCCGCTTGATGGTGCCCGGGACGACCTTGGCTTCCATCTTGAGCCCGGTCTCGTAGAGGCTGGGATCCCGCTCCACCCGCTGGGCCAGTTCGGAGGGCTTGAGCGAATACTGGCCAAATTGCTTCACACCCTGAGCCATGAGCAGGGTCATCGCACTCACGATGACGCCCGCCCCGATCAGGAACTTTGTACCGGCTTTCATCAGGACTCCTCGGTCAGGGGCTGCCCCGGCAATATACCAGCCTTCAGGCGACTTCGCGCCTCTCCGCCTGGGCCAGGCTCGAGAGGTCCTGGAGCCCCATCTGGACCCCGACCTGGGCCAGGAAGGCGTTGGGCGGGGTCCCGCCGGCGAAGACCCAGACGTAGTCGTTGGGCAGCTCCCGCCTTCCGCCCTCCACCTCCAGGATCACCGACCGCTCCCGGATCTCGACCGGGTGGGAATTGAAGATCACCTGGACCTTGCCATCCCGGATGCACTCCCGGATGCGCTGGTTGTTCCGCTCCTTGAGCCGGCTGAAGACGTCCTTCCGGTACGACAGGGTCACCCGGTTGCCCTTCTGGTGGGCGAGGCCCATCGCCGCCTCCACCGCGCTGTCCCCGCCGCCGACGATCAGGATCTGCTTCCCGGTGTATCCCTCGGCCTCGAGCAGGCTGTACATCACCTTCGGCAGCTCCTCGCCGGGGATGCCGAGCTTCCGGGGGGTTCCCCGGCGGCCGATCGCGAGCACGACGGTGAGGGCCCGGTAGCGCCCCTTGGTGGTCTGGATGGTGAAGGCGCCGTCCGGCTCCTGCTGGATGTGGTCCACCCGTTCCCCGGTGTTGACCTTGAGGCCGGCCTTCTTCGCGGCCGCGGTCCAGAATGCGAGCAGCTGTTCCTTGCCGATCTCCAGCTTGTTCCACTTGCCATGCAGCGGGAATTCGACCGGGCTGGTCATCACCAGCTTCTGCCGCGGGTACTTGGCGACGGTCCCCCCCAGCTCCTCGGACTCGAGGGTCAGGTAGGTCAGCTTCTTCTCGATGGCGCGGAGGGAGGCGCTGAGCCCGGCGGGCCCGGCCCCGATGATGGCGACGTCCACGACCTCCCCCACCCGCTTCCGCCGGAGCGCCAGGGTCCGGGCGGCGATCGTGTCCACGCAGTCACGCCCCTGGTTGACGGCATTCTTGATGAGCGCCAGCCCGCCCAGCTCGCCCGCGATGAAGAGATTCGGAATGCTGGTCTCGAGCTCGGGCGAGAGCGCGGGCATGTCCGCGGTCATGCTGGGCGGCGCCATCACGATCTCGATGGCGCCGACCGGACAGGCCTCGGCGCACAGGCCGTGACCGATGCACCGGGGACCGTTGACCAGGGCCGCCTTCCCCCCGATCACCGCCAGCACCTCGCCTTCCGGACAGGCGTCCACGCAGGCGCCGCAGCCGATACACCAGGTGACGTCGATGTGCGGGTGCTGGGCCCGCGGCCCATCGCTGCGAAGCC
>CAYUYF010000157.1:0-1825 GCA_964449145.1 uncultured Gemmatimonadaceae bacterium
CGGCGTCGGCCACCCGGATGGCGGCGTGCTGGGTCCAGCCGGTGTTGGCGTCGGCGACCAGCACGTCGCCCCGTTCCAGCTCCTTGGCGGCGGCACGGATGCGCGCGATGTCCACATCGGGATCACCACCCACCTTGAGCTGGAACTTGCGGTACCCCTCCTTCCGGTACTGCCCCACCTTCTTCGCCATCTGGGCCGGCGACTCCTGGGAAATCGCCCGGTAGAGCGCGAAATCCTCGCCGACGTGGCCGCCCATCAGCGTGGCGACCGGGAGTCCGCTGGCCTTGCCGAGCAGGTCCCAGCAGGCCATGTCGATCGCCGACTTGACGTAGGGAT
The DNA here is from genome assembly GCA_964449145.1 of uncultured Gemmatimonadaceae bacterium. GTDB lineage: Bacteria > Gemmatimonadota > Gemmatimonadetes > Gemmatimonadales > GWC2-71-9 > JADJOM01. The sequence goes on from CAYUYF010000157.1 coordinate 337, forward strand.
GGCCGCGCATGGCGCCGTCCATCCGCTCGTTGAGCTGGCCCAGCGCCAGGGGATCGGCGCCGAGGAGCTGCGGCGCCAGCTCCGCGATGCCGGCCCGGGCCCCGGCGGCGTAGGCCGGGAGGTAGGCCGGGCCGAGGGGGCAGATCTCGCCCCAGCCGGTCATCCCTTCGTCGGTCTCGACCGCGACCACCGTCGAGTCGAACACCGACACCGAGTTGCCGCCCGACCACTTGTAGCTGCCCTCGTGCAGCGGCAGGTCGATCTGCCAGGCCCGGATGGCGGTGATCTTCATGAGGCCGCCAGCCTGAGGGCGCCGGCGCGCGCCTCGTTCCGGGCGGAGAGCCACATCATGACCGAGGTGTACAGCAGCACGCCCACCACCAGCCAGCGCACCGCGTCGAGCGACAGCGACTTGACGATGAACGCCGCCACCAGCACCCCGGGGACGCCGCCGAGGGTCATGGCGAGGGCGGTCGGCCGGTCGTAGCGGCCCGACCGGACGAACCGCACCGCCGCCGCCGGGAGGATCAGCGCGGCGGACCCCATCATGATCGGAAAGGCGGCCGTCGGGTTCATGCCGAGCAGGCTGACCACGGCCATGGAGGGGGCGTAGTTGCCGATGCCCAGCGTGGCCAGCGCCCCGAGCACCAGGTTGGCCGAGACGCCGGCCGCCAGTGCCAGGCCGGTGAGCGCCAGCGCCGCGCCGCCGGGCGGGAAGAACTCGAGCTGCCGCAGCGTGATGAACACCGCCGTCACCAGCAGCGCCACCGCCATGCCGAGCTGGATCTTCCGTCTCGGCAGGCGGCTCACGACGCCGGCGCCGAACCAGGCGCCGATCGCCCCCGCTGCCAGCATCGAGACCAGGGTCACGATCTCCACCCGGATCACCGTGATGTAGAGGACCGCCTCGAGGATCGTGGGAATGGCGTGGCCGACGTTCAGGGTGCCGGGGATGTCCTCGTCCTCCACCAGGTTGCCGAGCTTGAGGGCGGTGGTCGTGGTGGCGAACGACCCGATGCCCAGGGTGTCCAGGAAATCGATGCCGAATCCGAGACTGAGGAGCAGCGGCCAGCGGGTCCGGCGGCCGGGCCGGGGACCGGCAGCCGTGGTGACGTCGGGCATGGCGTTCCCTTCAGGGAGCGGGTCGAATGGCGCGAATGGGGGGCTGCGACGGTCCAAGGTACGCCGGGATCGGGCCGCGCGACAGACGGCCGGCCCGGCTAGAACGCGATCTCCTGCCCCACGCCCAGCCGCCGGGCCTCTGTCGCGACGTAGCGCGCGGCGGCCACGTCCTCGATGGCCAGCCCGAGGGACTTGAAGAGGGTGATCTCCGCGGTCGAGGTGCGGCCCGGCCGGGTGCCGATGATCACCTCGCCCAGCTCCGCCACGATGTCGGCGGTACGGAGCCGGCGTTCCTTGATGGGGATGAGGAGGTCGCCGGCTTCCTGGAGCGCGCTGTCACGGGCATCCACCACGATCCGGGCCCCGG
>CAYUYF010000158.1:0-1788 GCA_964449145.1 uncultured Gemmatimonadaceae bacterium
CGCTGAAGCCTGACTGGTAGTGGGCCTCCGCGCCGAACCGGCCGAACTGGATGCCAAGCCCCGCGATGCCGCTCCAGAGCCCGGTCTGCGAGCTGTCGCACTCACCCGCGGTACTGTCCTGGTCGACGCTGCAACTGACTTCCCAGCTGACGGCGGGCCCGGCGAAGATATTGAGCTTCCCGAAGTAGACCTTCAGGAGCATCGGCACCACGATATAGCCCTGTGCCACGTCATACTCGACGTTGGCTGTGTCGGCCCCCTGGAACCCCTGTCCTTGGAAGAGAACCTGTCCCTCGGCGGAGAACCGCGAGCCGAGGTAGATGTTGGCGTACAGGCCGCCTGCGCCCCCTGTCTTCGAGCTGACGTCAATCTGGTCGGCATCGCTTCCGGTCAGGGTGGCGGAGTTGACACCGCCGGTGAGGCCGACGGCCAGCTGAGCGGAGGCGGGGGCGGCCAGCAGCACTCCAAGGCCGAACGCCAGAGCTACCAAACGGATCCCACGGGTCATGCTGCCTCCCCTTACCAGAATGGCATCAGTTGGACGGGCTACGGCCCCGTCCCGGTGTGACCTGAACGTTACCACGATGGGCATTTTGGCCAGAAAACGCAAGGGGGGCACCCGTGGATAACCGGCATTGAGGGTAGGGATTTAGGTCCCCGGACCTCAAGTGGGATGTTCGGTCAGAAGTACGGGAGTCCATCAGTCCCCTGCAAGAAGCTCCTCGACATACGAATGGAGGTCGGCCTTGAGTTTCGTGTACTGGGCCCCGGTCGCCGGTCCGTAGAAGCCGGCGTGGATCTTTCGGATACGGCCGGTCCGGTCGAGGAAGAGGAGGGTGGGGTAGGCGGTGAACCCCTCGAGCTGCGGAAGGGTGGCCGCGGTGAGCTGGGTGTCGTTGACGCCTGCGAGCAGGATTGGCCACGGGATCCCGAACTTGTCCCGGAAGCGCTCGACCAGCTGGCCGTCCACCTCCGGATCACCGGTGACCTCATAGGCGAGGCTCACCGCCTCGAACCCCCGCGCGTGGTAGGTCTGGTACAGCTCCACGAGCGAGGGGGCGGCGTCGTGACAGTTGGGGCACCAGGTCCCGAAGATGTCCACCATCACGATCTTCCCGCGGAACCGGGGGTCATCGTCGGTGACCAGCTTCCCCGCCAAGTCGGGGAAAGCGAACTGGAACGGTGCGGTCGTGTCCGCGGTCGTGACTTCGGTGGGAGGCTTGAGATGGAGGGCCCCGGTGGCGCGCCCGGCAGTGAAGGGCGTCTGGCTCCGGAGGCCGGCGTGAAAGGTCCCGCGAATGCTGTCCCCTTCCACTACCCCCGTGATGAGGTAGACGAACGACCCGTCGAAATGCCCGATCGAGAACTGCTCCCCCGAGGCCTCTCCCCAGAAGGCGCCGTAGTCTCCCGAGTTCGAGAGCACCGTCCCCATCAGCCCTTCGGCGGAGTTGCTGAACTCCAGGATCCGCGGCGACCTCCGGCCCTCGGCCCCGAACCAGGCGTTCCACTCACCCAGCAGAGCGGGGTTGCCCTGCCTGGCGGGCCACCGCCCAGGGGAGGCCCTGAACGGAATGGTCCGGGGGCCGCGGTTGCCAACATTGGAGTAGGCGCCGACGAGTGAGTCGCCCACCCTGACGGCACGGATCGTGGCGGCGTAGTCGCCCAGCTCGAACACCACGGTGTCGCCGGCCGTGACAACCCCGGAAAAGGGCTGGCAGGAGCCGCCGTTGCAAAGCCGGGCCGTGAGCGGCGCAGACCCGCTGTCCACCTCGATGGAGAAGCGGAGCG
>CAYUYF010000159.1:0-1751 GCA_964449145.1 uncultured Gemmatimonadaceae bacterium
CGGCGAGCCGCCGGGGTAGCGTGCTGCTGGTGGACGATGAGCCGGACATCCGGCGCAGCATCTCCAAGTTCCTGACCCGGTCGGGCTGGTCGGTGGACCTGGCCGACTCCGGGGCCGAGGGGCTCCGCCTGCTGGAGCAGCGGCAGTACGAGGTCGTGCTCTGTGACCTGCGGATGCCGGGCATGAGCGGACACGAGTTCTACCGCAAGCTGCAGGGCCAGCATTCACCGGTCATCGACAAGCTGATTTTCATGACCGGGGACGTGGTCTCGCCGGAAGCCTCCCGCTTCCTGCAGGAGGCCGCCCGCCCGGTCCTCTCCAAGCCGTTCACCCTGCACGACCTGATGGAAGTCCTGGCGCTGGTGGTGCCGGAGTAGTCCGTCGGCGCGAGACAGCACCGGCGCGGTACACTGGCGCCCTGCCGTATATTCCGGGCCATGACTCCCGCTCCCATCCTGGTCCTGGTCGCGCCGCAGGACATCGTCAACATCGGCAGCGCGGTCCGGATCGCCAAGAATTTCGGCATCGAATTCGTGCGGCTGGTGCAGCCGGCCATCTTCGACGCCTGGCGCATCGAGGGGATCGCCCACAGCACCGCGGACGTCATCGAGCGGATCACCATCCACGACACCCTCGATGCGGCCATCGCCGACTGCCACTGGACGGTGGCCCTCACGGCCCGGGAGCGCACCGCCAAGCGCACCGTCTACCGGCCGCGGGCCGCGGCCGCCGAGCTGGTCGCCCGGGCGGAGACCGGCCCGGTCGCCTTCGTGGTGGGGCGGGAGGACAAGGGCCTGGCGAACGACGAACTGGACCGCTGCACCGCGCTGGTCACGGTACCGACCAATCCGGCGCACAAGTCGCTCAACATGGCGCAGGCCGTTGCCATCATGGCTTACGAGACCTGGCTGGCGCGCGGTGGCGAGGGCCGCCCGATCAAGCCGCCCCGCAAGTCTGCCGATCCCGCGCCGATGGAACTGCAGGAGCGGCTGTTCGCCGACTGGGAACAGGCCCTCTCGGCCATCGAATTCTTCAAGACCCGGCAGCCCGACCACGTGATGCGGTCCTTCCGGGAAGTGCTCTTCCGGAGCGAACTGGACGGGCGGGAGGCCTCGCTGATCCGGGCCATGGGCATCGAGGTGGTGCGCTACCTGGAGCGGAAGGGGATTCGCCCCGCACCGGGGTGACGGCCGAGGGGTCCGGCGCTGGTCGCGCCAGTTTCCCCAGGCCCAGCCCCCGATTACCTTCCGACGTCCCTCAAACAGCTTTTTCCGTGGAGTCCTCCGTGGGGCGATCCGCCGCATTCTGGTCCACCAATCTGTATCTCAATTCCCGGCAGGAACCGAAGCCTTCGGCACCGTACAAGGATCTGGTGCCGGCGCAGGCTGCCCGGTTCCGCCGGTTGCGTGAGGGGCTGCAGAAGCTCCCCGGGGTCACCGAGCACGTGAAGTACATGGGCCCCTCCTGGAACTGGGCCTGGGAGTACACGGTGGGCCACCGCAAGCTGTGCTGGCTGCACGTGATGCAGGGGGGGCCGGCGATCACCTTCACCATCGCCGATCAGGAAGAATCCCGGGCGCTGAGCATTCCGCGGCTGCCGGCGGCGCTCGCCACGGCGATCACCAGTGCGCAGCGTACCGGGCCGGTCCGCTGGTGCGCGCTGGAGGTCGGTGACCAGAAAGCGGTGGACTCGTTCCTGTCCTTCGTCAGGCGCAAGCTGGGCTGGCTGGTCGCGGACAGTCCGGCGGCGG
>CAYUYF010000160.1:0-1739 GCA_964449145.1 uncultured Gemmatimonadaceae bacterium
GACTCGGCACAGCTGGTCGCGGTCAGGCGCTTGACCTCCGCGCTCCGGGCCAGGTAGGCGCGGATGCGTTCGGTCGGGTCGGCGGCAGGGGGCACGTCGCGCTCCTTCACGCGGGAGAAGGCCGAACCGGGTCGGCCGGAAGGGAACAGAGATCGGCCAGCCCGTCGAGGCCATTTACCACAAAGTCAGGGGAGGCGCCGGCGGCCAGTGAGGCGGCGCCCTCCCCGGTCCGCACCAGCACGGCGGTGGCTCCCAGGTCGCGGGCGAGTCCGATATCCGCCGGCTTGTCCCCGACCACCATGCAACGGTGGAGGTCGAGCCCGAGCTCCGCGGCGGCGCGCCGAGCCAGCCCAGCGCGCGGCTTCCGGCAGTCGCAGCCATCCTCGGCGCGGTGGGGGCAGTAGTAACTCCCCGTCAGGGCGACACCCTCCGTGGCCAGCAGGGACCGAAACCGCTCCTCGACGGCGGCCAGCGCCGCGGGGGAGATCAGCCCGCGTGCCACCCCGCTCTGGTTCGAGACCACGACCAGGGCGGCGCCCGCCGCCAGCAGCCGCCGCAGGCCGGACGCGGCACCGGGAAGCAGTGCAACTCCTTCCGGGTCAGCGAGATAGTGGCGGTCCTCGAGGATCGTCCCGTCGCGGTCCAGAAAGACCGTGCGGGGAGGACTGGCGACGCCACCGGCGGGAACAGGCATGGGATCCATGGCCAGAGAGGGGGAGGATACCGGGGCAGGAACGACCGAGCAAGCGTAACAACCGGTTGAACCGTGCGTCTCCAGCGAGCCTTCCCGGAGGCTCGTGCTGGGCCTTCAGCGACCCGCTAAGTCGTGGATTGACTTCCGGTTGACTACCCCGGTGGGGTGGCTACATTGGGAGTGACATGCGAGATACCATTCGCACTGGTTTCCGAAACCGCTATCTACTCGCGCTAGATCTGCTCCTGCTGCCGCTGGCCACGTACCTCGCGTTCGTGGTCCGGTTCGAGGGGCTGTTCGACTGGCGCGAGCCCTACCGTGCCGTGGCCCCGGTCTACCTGGCCGCCACTCTCCCGCTCAAGATCGCCCTGCTGATCTGGTTCGGCATGTACCGCCGGCTGTGGCGCTTCGCCAGCGTGTCCGAACTCGAGGGGATTCTCCTCGCCACCGGTGTCTCCGGCCTGGTGTGCGCGGTCCTCGGTCTCTGGGGCCTCCCCTTGATCGGCCTGATCCCCGTCCGGGTCCCCCTCGGTGTACTGGTGGTGGATGCCCTGATGACCGCGGGCGCGGTGTCGCTGCCGCGGTTCGTGCTGCGCTCGGTGAGCTGGCACCTCTCGGGGCGGCCGGACTCCAGCTCCAAGCGAGTCCTGATCGCCGGCGCGGGGCAGGCGGGCGGCTACCTGGTGAAGCAGCTCAAGAGCCATCCCGAGGTGACCCTGATCCCGATCGGGTTCGTGGATGACGACCCGAGCAAGCAGCAGCACACCCTGCACGGGCTGCCGGTGTTCGGCCGGCTGGCAGACACGGCCCGGGTCTGCCGCCAGGAGGCGGTGGACGAGGTGCTGATCGCGATGCCGACGGCGCCGGGCAGCGTGGTCCGGGACCTGGTGCGTGCCGCGGCCGAGGCGGGGGTGGCCACCCGCACCCTGCCGGGCATCACGGACATCCTCTCGGGCCGGTTCGATCCCTTCGCGCTGCGGCAGGTGGAGATCCACGACCTGCTGCGCCGGGAGCCGATCCGGACCGACCTCAAGCTGGTGCAGGG
>CAYUYF010000161.1:0-1627 GCA_964449145.1 uncultured Gemmatimonadaceae bacterium
TCAACCCCTTGCCTCGCCCAAAGCTCAGCACCGCGAGCTCACCGTGGGCTCCCAGCGGCCGACCAGCCCAGATCGCCCCAACCCCCTGGGCCGCATCCTCGATCAGCATGGCGCCAAACCGCGACACCAGCGAACTCACCCGGTCGAGATCTACCGGGATCCCGTACAGGTACGCCACCACCACGATGTCCGCCCCACCCGCCAGGACTCCCTCCAGCGACGCCCAGTCGGGCCCCAGGGTTGCCGGGTCCAGATCATAGAGGGCTACCTCCACCCCAGCGCCATCGCAGGCCGTGGCAAGGTCATAACAGCCATACGCCGGCAGGGCCACACGGCGCCGCCCCGCCGCCTTGGCGATGCGGAGCGCCAGCATCAGCGCGCTGGTGCCGCTGTCGGTCCAGAGCCATTCGGTCGGCTCATAGGTCCGCCGCACCCACTCGTCCAGCTCGGCCCGCGCCCGGTCCGCCTCAGCCTGACTCAGCGCCGCACGGAGCCCCCGCCACAGCGCCCGCGCGCTGATGGGCGAATAGACCGGCGGCACCCGCCGGGGCATCATGGCAGGTAACGCACGATTCGGGGGCCGAGAGCCGTGGCCAGCCCCACCGGCAGCCGCTGCCAGACCCTCGGCCCCCACGAGAACGCTCCCTGGTCCGGAGAGGGTGTGGCGGCCTCGCCCCCGCCCGGCGTGACCTGGTACCACCACAACTGCTCGTCCCGGGATCCCCACTGTCGCTTGAAGCGATGAGTACCGGCCCCCGGGCTGCAGCGCCCGAAGTTGAAAAGGGTCAGCCCCTGCTCCACCGCCCGGCGCATGAAGGCCCAGTAGAGGCCCATGTTCGGGGCAATCCGGCTGTGGGAATGCAGGGACGACGCCCACGTCATCTCGAACTCGTTCCCCCAGACAAACCCCGCCCCGGCGGCGATAGGCTCCTCCCCCAGCCAGGCACACCCGAACCAGGCATCGGGGAACACCTCGGCGATCACCTCGAACAGCCGCCTCGGCTGGGTCGGGGTGCCCAGGTCTCTCATGTGGTGAGAGAAGACCCGGAAGAACGGCCCCACCTGATCCGGCCCGAAGCGGACCGCGACCCCCTCCTTTTCCGGGCGGCGGACCTGATTGCGGAGCTTGGAATCGAAGCTTTTCATCAGCCGCTCAGTGTCCGTCGGCAGGTCCAGCACCACCGTCACCTTCCGGTGCGATACCGGGAGGTCGAGGGGCAGCTCCCGGCGACTCCTGAGTTCCAGAAGCTTTACCCCGTCCTCCCGGGCCCGCTCCGCCGCCCACCCCGCCAGCGCCCGCACCGCCCGCTCGCTCCCGAGTGGACCACCGTAATTGACGAATGGGAGAGAAACCAGGTAGTGGCCGAACAGCACGCTCCGCACGCGGACCAGCGGCAGCACCCCTTCCAGCACCCCCGCGGGGTCACGGGCCTCGAGGTAGAAACACTGGTGCCGGAACACCTCCTGGAACACCCGGCGCCACCCCGCCAGGTGAAAGTGAGTCCAGCCGGCCTGGGCCCGGACGAAGGCGTCCCACTCCGCTCCCGGATCCAGCGCGGGCCTGATCTCCACCGTCACGGCGCCTCCCGGCGGGCAGCCATCGGCGCCTGCCCCAGCCTCTCGGCGT
>CAYUYF010000162.1:0-1605 GCA_964449145.1 uncultured Gemmatimonadaceae bacterium
GCGCGCCGGTTGTCCAGCCGCGGGGGTGACCGGGATCACGTCGCGGGCGGTAGGGAGATCGTTGAACGGAACGGTCCCGCGGCCGATACTAGGGGCATCCAACTCCGGAGCATGATTCGTGTCACGTCCCGCCGCCGTCCGGCTGTGCTGTGCTGTTGCCATGGGGGCCTGTGCCGCCCCGGCCAAGTCCGGCGGACTCGACCCCGCGCCCGTCCTCCAGCAGGTGGTCGTCTCCCCCGGCAGCGCGAGCCTTATCCCGGGCGACACGCTCTCATTCACCGCGGTCGGGGAGTGGAGCGATGGTTCCAGCACGGGCATCGCGGTCACCTGGGCCGCGACCGGGGGTCAGGTGACCACGGGTGGGCGCTTCCGCGCCGACAGTGTCGCCGGCAGCTACCGGGTGATTGCCACCAGCACGGACGCGGGGCGGGCGGACACGGCGCAGGTCATCATCACCACGCCGGGGGGGCCACCGGTCCTGACCGGGGTGGCGGTGCTGCCGGCGACCGTCACCCTGGATCCGGGCGACGTGGTTGGCTTCGGCGCGACCGCCAGCTACAGCGACGGGTCGTCCGCGCCGATCGCCGCAACCTGGAGCGCCACGGGTGGCGGCGTGACGGCCAACGGGTCCTACACCGCGGGGAACACCCCCGGAAGCTTTCGGGTGGTCGCCGTCGCCCAGGGCCTGGGCGACACGGCACAGGTGACGATCCGGGACACGACCAGTCCGCCGCCGCCACCCCCCCCGCCGCCCCCTCCCCCGCCGGGCGTCACCGTGCTGCTGACCGAAGGGTTCGAGGATGCCCAGGTGGGCCCTCGGGGCTGGTACGACAACACCTCGCCCGCGGTCAGCACCGTGGACAAGCATGGCGGGAACGGGGCCCTGCAGATGGCCTTCCCGGTGGGCGCCACCACCCCGACCAAGGGGGGCGCACTGCGCCACCTCTTTGCCGGGACCGACCGGATCTACGTGAGCTACTGGATCAAGTACAGCGCGAACTGGATCGGCTCCACCAAGACGTACCATCCGCACGAGTTCCACGTCATCACCGACCAGGACGGGGCGTGGGTGGGGCCGTCCACGACGCACCTGACCACCTACATCGAGCAGAACTACCAGCAGGGGGGCATTCCCAGGCTCGAGATCCAGGACGCGCTCAACATCGATACCACGAAGATCAACGTGGACCTGACGGGGGTCACGGAGAATCGGTCGGTGGCGGGCTGCAACGGGTCGGGGGACGGCTATCCGGGCGGCTGCTATCAGTCCGGGACCCGATGGATGAACGAGAAGCTGTGGAAGGCGGCCGGGCCGGCGTTCCTGCCCAATCCGGGCCCCGGGTACAAGGGGGACTGGCACCGGGTGGAGGTGTACTTCCAGCTCAACAGCATCCAGGGGGGGAAGGGCGTCGCCGACGGGATCGCGCAGTACTGGCTCGACGGCCAGCTGCTGATCGACCGGCAGGACGTCATGTTCCGGACCGGGCGGCACCCGACGATGAAGTTCAACCAGTTCGTGATCGCGCCCTACATCGGCGACCGCTCCACCGTGGCCCAGACCCTGTGGGTGGACGACCTCACCCTCGCCACCGGCCGCGTCCCCTG
>CAYUYF010000163.1:0-1567 GCA_964449145.1 uncultured Gemmatimonadaceae bacterium
GCGGGTGGGCGGCCCTGGCCCGGGGCCAGTCCCCCGCGGTGACGGCGGGGACCGGCGGTCTCCGGCACGATGACCTGCGGGCCGCCGTCGCCATCACCGGCGCGCGCTTCACGCCGCATGCGATCCTCATAGGAGATATAGAGCCCGCCGACGAACGCCACGAGCACGTAGAGCGGATCGAGGTAGGCGAACGAGACGAAGCTCCCGCCGACCGCGAAGCCGATGAAGGCGATCGGGAGGTAGAGCGCGGTGAAATAGAGGAATCGCTGTTCGTCGTCTCCTTTGTCCCAGCCGACCATCTTCTTCCGCAGACGATTGCAGTGAATCGGCGCCCCGAAGACGATCGTGCAGAAGATCACGATGCCGGGAATCCCCATCTCGGTCGCGGCCTGCAGGAACGAGTTGTGGGCGGCGGACCACTTGATGCCGGGAAGCGTCGGGTCGAACTCCCGTGCCTCGGCACGGGCGCTGATCATCCCTTCGGCTCGGGAAAAGTTATCCACCCCAATCCCGGTCACCGGGTTGGTCATCATGTAGCCCATGCCGCGGAGAAACACTTCCTTTCGTCCGGTCGGAGAGCTCCAGTTGTAGTCCTGAGTCGGGCGCAGGATGGTCTCCATCTGCGCCCAGTACCCGGCGGGGGCAGCGAGGAGCATGGCGACGATCGTGAGGATGACGAAGGCGATCTTCTTCGCCGCCGACACCCCCTGGAGCAGGACCAGGACGGCGCCGCCGACCACGACCAGGGTAAGGAACGCGCCCCGGGAGCCGGTCCGGGCAATCGCGGCGCCGAGACCACCCATGACGATCAGGCTGGCCACCTTTCCCCGGGACTTCGCGACCTGCCAGGTGAGGGTCGTGAGGACCAGGCAGAGCACCGCGACCAGGCCGAGGTCGTTGGAGTCGTAGCTGTAGCCGTTCTGAATCCGGGCGATGGTATCGCCCTGCTTCTGCAGCCTGAAGACGAAGAGCGAGAGCCAGGCGAGTGCGCCGCCCGCGGCGGTCATGGCCCAGATGAGGCGGTAGAGGTCACCACTCTTCCGCACCGCCAGCAGCACCAGGTAGGCGAAGAGGATGGTCTTGGAGAATTCCTTGATGATGAACGAGCCCGAGTTGCCCATGGACAGCCCGAACGGGACCGACAGGCAGGCCATGATCCCCATCGCCGCGATCATCCGGGCCGACCAGGTCTTGGGCGCGAAGTCGCCGGAGAGGTACCGCGGGTTCATCAGGGCGTAGAGCCCGGCCAGCAGGGTCAGGGTCAGCGCCGGCCGGAATGGGGTCAGGAATCCGAAGTGCTGGTGAATGCGGCTGATGGTGAACAGCATCATCACCGAGATGATGTTCCGGTAGCCATCGGACGTGGCGACCAGCGCCCCGCTCACCCCCCCGTGGAGGGGTCCGGTCCTGCGACTGGGGAGGGCGGCGGCGGTCATGGCTATCCTGAAAGCTGGTATTAACTTACCTTGCAATTCTCAGGCCCTGAGGTCCCCGCCCGAGCAGGAATTTCCACTCGGAACGACCTTTCGGCGCTCCCCCGACGTTATCCAGCCTGTGGCCTTCCCGC
>CAYUYF010000164.1:0-1563 GCA_964449145.1 uncultured Gemmatimonadaceae bacterium
TCACGGCGTCTCGCCCCGACCACCGGCCGGCGCTCGGTCATCCCGACCGCCGTCTCCTGACACTCAGCACGCTGCCGGAGGGGGCGACACTTGAGCTCCTCGCCAGCCTCGCCCGCCTGCCCGACCTCCCATGGGCGGCGGCGCTGCCGGGCTGGCTGCAGCGGGCATCCGGGGGCTCCCCGCTGGCGGCGCTCGAGGCCCTCGCGTTTGCCATGGACCGCGGCAGCCTCAGCCTGGAAGATGGGGCATGGCATTCCCCCTCACCGGAACGACTCGAGCGGGATCTCCAGAGTGGCGGGTCGGGGCGCAGTCGCCTGGAGGCGCTGGACCCGTCACGGCGCGAGCTTCTCCTGGTGCTGGCGGCGGCCGGACTGCCACTGCGGCCGGCGCAGCTCGCGGGTGCGCTAAGCCGGCCGCTCGAGGAGGTCGCACTGGAGCTCGCCGCGTTGGAACTCGAGGGGCTGGCCCAGTCGGGGGCCGGCGGGTGGGAGCCGCAGCACGACCGAACCCGGGACTTCCTGCTCGAGCTCGCGGGCTCGGAAGTCGCCTCGGCCCATCGTCGCCTGGGAGCAGTCTTCCTCGACGACGCCGGCTCCAACCCCGCCGCCCTCAGGCGGGCTGCCGTGCACCTCCGCCTGGGAGGCGACCGCGCCGGGCTCGCGCGCGCCGCGGCGACCTATGTCCGGCTGCGGCGCGACCGCGGCGAGCGTTGGCCCACCGCGGAGCTGATTGGGGAACTGATCGGCCCGGAAGGTGACCCGGCGCTGGTGACGGAGCTCTTCCGCCTCCTCCCCGCCAGCCTCCGCCTGCCTAAGTTGCGGCGGAGTGTGCTCGCCTTTTCGAGCCTGATCCCCCTGGCGATCGTCTCGGCCTTCCTCCTGCAGCGACCCCACCTGGCGCTGGTAACGGCTCCGATCAGCGGCGGCCCGTTCACGCCGGCCCCGGTCGTCGAGCTGCGCGGCATCACCGGCCGGCCGGTTCATGCCACCGGGGACACGGTGCGGGTGGAGATCCGGTCGGGTCCGGGCGATCTCATCGGGAGTACGGTCGCGCCGGTCATCGACGGGCAGGCCGCATTCGGGGAGCTGGACGTGACCCAGTCGGGCCAGTACGTGCTGCGATTCACCAGCCGTGGCTACCGCGCGGTGGAAAGCGACACCATCCTCGCGGGGTTGACTCCCACCGGCCTGCCCCGGCTCCGGATACTCGGCGGCACGCTCAGCGGTCGCCCGATCACCGCCTCATCGCCAGTCCTGCAACTGGGGAGGGGAGCGCGCCTCCTGGGGGAACTCGAGGTCTCCTACGACTCCTACTGGACGGCGGCCGCGGTCTTTCTCTGCGGCGGCACCTCCTGGGGACCGGCGGCGGAGTCGTGGTGGACCGTGAAGCCCCTCGCCACGCCAGCGGCAGGGACCAGGCGCGTCATCCGGCTCGACCTCCCCGGCCCCGCGGAGCCGGGCACCCACCACCTGGTGCTGGCGCTCTACGCCGATCGCTCCTGCGACTTCATCATGTCCGCCACCAACTGGAATATGGAACAGCCCGTCTGGGACGACGGCAACG
>CAYUYF010000165.1:0-1535 GCA_964449145.1 uncultured Gemmatimonadaceae bacterium
AGGAACCGACCCCGCTCTGTGCTGACCCGATGAGACATCCATGACCTGTTCCCCTGGTGTCGTGCTGAGCGCGCTCCTCCTATCCGTCGCTGCCGGCGGCCTTGGGTGCTCCGAGGGGACGAGCCCAGGGGGGGGCCAGCCACTCCCGCTCAAGTTCATCACTATCCAAGTGTCACACACCCAGGAGGCCTGGTCCACCTGCGGCATTGCGGCCGACAGCACCACCTACTGCTGGGGCTCCAACTTCCGTGACCAGCTCGGAACCGTTTCGACGGAGACCTGCGAGTTTGGCGAGTGCAGCCGACGACCCCTCAAGGTTGACGGACCTCGCCTCACGTCTCTTACCGGCGGGCGATGGTATCACTGTGGTCTTGACCCTGGCGGAGCGCCCTACTGCTGGGGCTGGATCGTGACGGACATCGACGGTGGGTTCGACCTCGGGCAGGTTCCCACCCTGCTGCCGGGCGGACTCACGCTGACTCAGATCTCGGGGAGCGGCAATCACATCTGTGGCGGCACCCCGGCGAACGAAGCCTACTGCTGGGGCGACTTTCTGGGAGGACTCCGAGGCGATGGTACGGTTGATCTCGACACCGCCGACGCCACCCTGCAGCCCAACCGGGTGTCCGGTGGCATCACCTTCCAGAGCGTCGCGGGCAGCCTGTACGGCACCTGCGGCCGGGCCAGCGACGGCGCCGTGCACTGCTGGGGGCGAGACGCGGTGGGTATGCTCGGGAACCCGGCCGCGCCGACCGATACGGCCTGCGGTTTCCCCGGGATCGGACCTTGTCTCCATTTGCCGCACCCGATTGCGGGAGGGGTGACCTTCACGACCCTCACGGCGGGTGCCTGGCACTACTGCGGGCTGGACCCCGCTGGTGCGGCATTCTGCTGGGGCTCCGGCGCCAGCAACCAGCTCTCGAACTATGGCGATCTAGAGGTCTGCAGCTACCTGAGCTCTCTGTACGGGCTCTGTGCGACCGGTCCCGTCACGACATGGGGGGGGGTCGACCGCCTCGCCGCCATTGCCGCCGGTGGGGAGAGTACCTGCGGGATCGATTCGGCCGGCACCGGATACTGCTGGGGCAACAATGATTACGGGCAGCTCGGCACTCGCGGCGGTCGACTACCTGCGGCGATCGAGGGGGGACTAGCCTTTCGGATGATCGCACCGGGTTTCAGCCACAGCTGTGGTCTCACGGTAGACAGCCTCGCCTATTGCTGGGGGCGCAACTTTCTCGGCCAACTCGGGAATGGCACGACCATAGACAGCCCGGTACCGGTCGCGGTCCTCGGCCCGGCAACTCGCTGATTTTGCTCTTTGCTTCCCGACCCGCTCATGCCAATTGTCTCAGCGATACAAAGGCTGCCCCTCCAATCGGTAACGGGGCGAAGTCACTCGCCCCTTGAGGCCTAACCAGCGCATGGACCAGTCGGGGCGCGGCCGTCGGTTGTCTCAAGCTGGCACAACCAAGCGGCGGACGGTACAGTTCCTCGACCGCGCCGCCGCCCCGCAGGTCATGCGCGGGCGTTAG